>DASWYC010000002.1:0-667975 GCA_036405175.1 Minisyncoccota bacterium | reverse complement strand
GCCGCTCATTTCATAACCACAACAATTGTTGTTATTATACCTTTGCTTTTTTCTCAAGTTGCCATTTGTGGAGTGGATGATAATCTGTTCCCACAATTCCCATATCAAGCGCTGCTGTTAACACTGCACGCATGCATTGATAGTCAGAGAAAAAGTGATAAATACCTGCTTTCCAATCTTTCTTCTCATCTTCCGGGAGATCATCAGCATCAAGTGCTTCAAGAATTTCTTCTGCGCTAAACCATTTAATCTGTTCAATTTCTGACTTTTGAAACTCAAGAGTAGAGATATCTCCAGAGAAAATCGTTAAGAAGTCACGCATCCACAAACGCTGAGCGTCTTTTCGTGAGGTACGCCATGGAATCATCTGAACAGCAGGAACTTTAATTCCCAACTCTTCTTCCATTTCTTTAAGGGCATTAACTTTAAAACTTTCACCTTCTGTTACGTGACCACCAAAGTGTGTCATCCAAATTCCAGGATATCGTTCTTTTTTAAACGAACGCTGATGACACAAAATCTTTCCTTCAGGATTGAGTACAAAAACATTGGTACTACGTCCCCACTTTTTATCTTTTATGAGTTCACTACGGAATACAACTTCACCGGTTGGTTCACCGTCTTCTTCATGAACTACAATCAACTTTTCTTCTACTGACATACGCGTTTTTATTTAACAATAACTTCCAAAGAGTATCACACTTTATCTCTTTTTTCTATCTTTCCCCTGAATCCAGCTGCGGATAATTTTCTGCAAAAGATTTGGCGAGTTTTTTATTTCCTCTTGAGCTCGTTTATTCACATGCCATAACGGCTCAAAAATGTCTTCCTCTTCATGATCTTTTTTAAATATACGAAAAGCTTGAATGAGAAAAAACACGATCGCGGCAACAACGATCCATTCAAAAAATGTTTGTGGCCAGAACATAGGCTTTTATCATAACAAAGTTTTATAAACAGATTCTTGACTTGTACTTTTTTAGTAGTATAAATTATTTGAACCATTTAAATTCTTGTTTAATGAAAAGCCAATTAATAATTCTATTGCCTATCTGCTTTAGTATTTTATGCATAGCAGCAGGCTTGAGTTCTCCCAACCTCGTAGGCGCAGAGCTCATTATATTTTTGGGTTTGTTCATATTTAGCCTCCTCTATCTCTTGTATGTGATTGCCGTAATCATTATGGGATTCAGCACGATTGTAGTTATTGGGGCTTCTCTTCCTCGAAATGGAGAAGATCTTGGCAAACTATATATTGAGTTTTTGTACGACTGTTTGACGTTTAAATTCTTCAGGAAGAATTAACTCACCAGCTTTAAAAATTCTTCCTCACTGAGCGTAGAGACTCCAAGTTTCTGCGCTTTTTCATATTTACTTCCGCCACCTTCACCCACCACAACATAGCTCGTATTTTTTGAAACGCTTGATGGTGTTGAGCCTCCCAAGCTACGTACTAATTTTTCTGCTTCATCTCGAGACATAGCTGAAAGTGTTCCGGTAAATACAAATGACTTTCCTTCCAACTTTCCATCCTTTACCGCTTGTGTTTCAGTTACCGTAAAAATTTTGAGTGCTCGCTTAATAAATTCTTTACTCTCCTTTTCTTCACGCCATACAATAACTGACTCAATGATAATATCTCCCACGCCATCAATAGCGGTGAGTTGCTCCTCTGTTGCCTGCAAAAATCCTTCAACCGTTCCGCATGCTTCTGCAATTCTACGCGACACTTCTTCTCCTACATGAGAAATCTGCAACATCATAATAAATGTCGCCAAAGAAACAGTGGTGCTATTTTTTATTGAACTCAAAATATTTCCGATCTTCTTTTCTTTAAACCCTTCAAGCCCTTCAAAATCTTTTTCGGTCAGATTATAGATATCAAGCGGATGGGTAATGATTTTTTCTTCTACCAAGAGCTCAATAATCTTTTCACCAAGCCCTTCAATATCCAGCACATTTTTTGAACACATGTATTCAATACGGCGTGAGAGCAAATCATTATCCGCACCACCAACAACATAATAGTGATTGGTTCCGCTTTCATTCTCAAGTCGTAATTCAATCCCCTTCTTTTTTGCCACCGCTTCTAGAGTAAGCTTTTTTTCTTTTCCTGTGCGAAGCTCTTTAATTACCCCGACAACTTTTGGGATAATCTCTGCAGCTTTTTTCAGAATTACGGTGTCACCTTTGCGTAAATCTAAACGCTTAATTTCATCTTCATTATGAAGTGTTGCACGCTTAACAATGGTGCCTGCAACATGCACTGGTTGCAAAATCGCAACGGGAGTCACAATACCTGACCGCCCCACCTGGATATCAATATCTTCAAGAATGGTCGTCACTTCTTCCTCCGGGAATTTATATGCCACTGCAAAACGTGGTGCTTTTGCCGTATAGCCAAGCAACTTGTGATACTTGTTATTATTAATCTTCAAAACAATACCGTCAGTCGTATACGGATACTTTTCACGATGCGCAATTTCATAATTATAAAAGTCTTCAATCGCCTGCGCACTCGCTAAGTTTTTTATATGTTTTGAAATTGGAAAAAAATTGCGCTTCAAAAAATCAAACTCCTGGATATGCGTTTCAAATGTGTGCGTTTCAGAAAAAAGATCATATGCAAAATATGACAACTTACGCTCAACTGCAATACGTGCATCCAACTGACGCACTGTTCCTGCTGCAAGATTACGAGGGTTTGCATACAACGGCAACTGATCCGCTTCACGTTTTTTGTTCACTTCTTTGAATTCATCTTTTGAAAGCCACACCTCACCGATCACACAGCCTGTAAAAGTTTCATCATGCAACACCAGCGGAATAGTTGAAATGGTTTTAATAGTATGAGAAATATCTTCACCAACAATTCCGTCACCACGCGTTACTCCACGCACAAACCGCCCCTGTTCGTAATAGAGCACCGCCTTAAGGCCATCAATTTTTTGCTCAACCACAAATTCTAAAAACTCATCCTCAACCTTCACTCCTTCTTTTGCTAAAAAGTTTTTTACGCGCTCATTAAAATCCAACAACTCCTGAAAGTTATAAATATTAGAAAATGACCACTGCTTATGCGTGTGCTTAAATGACTCAAGCTCTTTTTTCACCTCTCCTCCGATCTTTTGTGTTGGACTAAATACATCAACATATTCTGGATGCTTGTCTTCCAGTTGGCGGAGTTCATTATACAAGCTGTCATACACTGCATCGCTTACCGACGGTTTATCTTGAGTATGGTATTCATACGCATATTGTTTAAGGAGTTTTTGAAGCTCCCGCATCCGTTTTTGCACGTCGTTCATAGTGTCATTATACGGCAAATAGAGGTTTTTAGGAAAATTAAAGTCCTATCCAATATTAAATTAGATAGGACCCACGCTGCATCATGCTTCTTGCAAGGTTAATCTTGGATAAGACATCTCTTCCTCAATTACTCCATACGATACGGCAAAGAATTCACCGTCATCACCAAGCCCTTCTTTAATTTTTTCGAGAACTCGTTTTTTGGTATCAAGCCCACCGTTTTCTATAAGTTCGATAAAGGAAGCCTTGAATCCAGTCCATGAAAAAGAGTTCTGAAATTGCTCCAGGAAAAGATCTTTTAGGGTTGATTCATACATACCATGCTTCAGGAATAACTTCGAAAGCGCATTGCCTACTCTTGAAGTAACATCTTCATCTTTAAGAGCTTCTTTGATTTCAGCAAATTCGTTTTCAATACCCACAATCTTCTGCTCAATATCTCCATAAAGAGCCTCAGCAAATTCATCGCTATTAAGATAGCCAGTAAAGGATGAATCCTCGATTGTTTTATTTGCCATCCAGTCTTCAACTTCAATAACAAGTTCTTTTCTAAACGCCTTCTCAGTACTCTGCTCCTGAATAAAGACCATAGCAAAACCTGCCATCTCATACATTATTGTCTCTTCATACGACCCAATAAGTTTAGCGAGCTGTTTTTGAACTTTTTGATATATCCGCTCGTCACCAAGGGAGAGCTTAATCATTTGAAAGATTTTTTCGTATTCCATGTATCAAGTTTTTTAGGTTTGTATAAATATTTACTTATCCCAATCCTACACCACTCTTGCTAATAAATCAAAACTCCCTCCCGGGAGTTTTTAGTAGTCTTAAATTTTGAATTAAAGAACCTCAATTGATTTAATAACTACAGCTGTCACAGGCTTATCGGTCGAATCGGTCTTAGTGTTTGAGATTTTCTCAATCACATCCATTCCTTCAAGAACTTTTCCAAACACAGTGTGCTTTCCATCAAGGAAGGTATTGTCTGCAGTGTTAACAAAGAACTGACTTCCGTTGGTTCCAGGTCCGGCATTTGCCATTGAAAGTGTTCCTTTAACGTTTGAAAGCTCCTTAACAAATTCATCTTCAAACTTGTATCCAGGTCCTCCCGTTCCCCACAATTGCTTCTGAGAATCATCCTTAGAAAGTGGATCTCCTCCCTGGATCATGAATCCTTTGATAACACGATGGAATTTAGTATCGGTATAAAATCCACTGGTAACAAGCTTGGCAAAGTTTTCTACCGTCTTAGGGGTTTGTGCTCCATAAAGCTCAACGGTGAATGCGCCAAGATTAGTGGTAAACACGGCTTTAGTTACTTGAGGTGTAGTCATAGGTGTTGTTGGTGTAGTGGTATTAGTAGTAGTATCTGATGTTTGTTGTGTTGTGCTAAATGCATCAGTTTGAGTTTCTGTTGTGGTAGTTGTTTGAGTGGTAGTAGTCGTTGCTGTTTTTTTGTTATGAGTAAATACAAGGCCAGCAATCGCTAACGCCACAATTACAATGAGTGCAATTCCTACGTTGTTTGATGACATAACATTCCTAGTATACCAATAGAAACTAAAATGCAAAACATAACCTGTTCAGTTTTTAGGCAAACAAAAACACCACCTGGACTAAGAGGTAGTGCTTTTGCTTTTAACAATATTGTCTATGTTGAGAGAAAGCTTATACTGGTTGATTTTCAATATTCCGCATGGTGCGAGTTACAATCGTAACGTAGTCCGGTCGAATACTTGGTGGGTTATAGGTGTTGAGAATTTCGGTAACTGACTTGTTAGCATAGTAAGATTCCGTACGCGGATTTTTTCCGGCGAGGTTTTTTGTAACAACATCAATTCCATGTTCGAATGAATCGAAATTGATTTTACAAGAACCCCATCCTAATCCACTGTAGGTTACTCTCTTACATGAGTGCTTAAATCCGGTAGACTCAAGCATTGCGATCGACGGTACCAACCGCCAGTCAAGATCATACATGTCAGCATAGTGTACGAATTCCTCCGCATACTCTGCTGCAGGCAATGAACGAGCTTCAAAGAAAGCTCGGATTTTCTCTACACGAGGGTCAACTTTAGGCTCTTCAGTCTCAGAAGACTTGGTTCCTAATGCCGACTCTACAACTTCACCACCAACCATAGTCGCTTGCAACACTTGTGCGCTTACTGAGACTGGAAGAAGGCCCATAGACATGACTCCAGAAAGATTCAGCATCACCACTGCAAAACGACGAGCTCTATTTTTTAAAAGTTCCATATTTGAGGATCTGAGCTTCCTCGTAACTATCCGTGATGGTAGAAAGTTCCTTATATAATCGTACGATTTTACAAAAAACGCACTTCAGAATTACTCCTCAAGTACGTCTCCAGCATAGCATATTTGAGGGTAAAAGTCAAATAAATCAACAATCTCCCTTATTTGTCAAGCCTATTTCTTCTTAAAGGTACTTGCAATAGTTACCCCCACTTCATCTTCGATAATTACGTCTTTTACCGCCCCAGGAATAGACGCCGAAGCGTAGTTAATACCAAATTTAGTGCGGTTAAAGGTCATAGTTCCAGTAAGAGTGATCATGTCCTTATCTGCCTGAACCATAACCGGGAAGCTTACCTCTGAGGTCTTTCCCTTAAGCGTAAGATTTCCGGTAAGCGTTGCGCTTCCGGCAACAATTGGAGATGCCTTGGTTACTGAAAAGCTTCCGTTTGGATATTTTTCAGTATTAAAGAATCCTTCCCCCTTAAGATCACTCTCAAGCTGAGTCTTGGCTTTTCCGTCTTCAAGATCAAGATCTACCAAACTTGCAAGTGAGAAATCGATTGAGCCTTTCGTAATTGAGTTATCTTTTACAGTAAATTCTCCTTTAGTGACATCAATGGTTCCATTGTGTCCACCACCAACGCGCTTCTTAGCATTCCAACCAATCGTTTGATCGTCGGTGATTTTGTAATTTCCATCTTCAATAGATGCAGGCTGTGTAGAGGTTGATGTTGTCATGTCTTCAGGCGACACGGTTTCTACCCCCATACTTGGTTTGTCACGACGAAGTGCGAGCAATACACCCCCCACAACAATCACGGCAACGATGAGTAAAATAATCTTTGTCTTCATATACGCATGAGTATATCACATTTTGATAGTGTCCATAAGAAAACACCGCCTTGTGAGCGGTGTTTTTCGAAGAGGGTTACTTGATACGGAACACAATGGTTACGTTTGAAGTAGTAGTTTCTGATCCTGGATTGATAGGAGCTGCAACACGGGTTGCGCCGGCTGCGTCATACGCCTGATTCATAACTTCAGCCTTTGCGTACATTGGCACAGGGTATCCGCCGTTCTCGTTTTCATAGAATGAAACGATCTTTCCAAGGCGAACATCAAGTGACTTAGCAAGCTTCTTTGCACTTTCACGTGCCTTAGCAATTGCTTGCTCGCGAGCTTCAGTCTTTTGCTTGATAGGATCTTCAATGCGAAGATCTGGTCCTTGTACTGAGTACACTTTCTTAGCAGTTACAATTCCGTAGTATTCTGAAGCCTTATCAAGGTCACGTACTTTGATAGATTCAGTGTGATATACCTCGTATCCGGTAATTTTGCTTTCCCCTGAAGGACATCCGTATTTGGTACAGATTCCTTGAGTATATACATATTTAGGATTTACTGAGTGTGATTCGGTCTTAATATCTGCGTCTTTAATACCAGCATCTTTAAGCTGTTTAGTGAGCGCTTCAATATCTGCCTTGATTTGATTTTCAGCCACTGCTGCGGTTGCCCCTTCTCCACGAAGAGTATATGAAATTACAGCAATATCTGGTTTAGTGTTTACTTCTGCGGTTCCGGTTACGGTAATAGTATTATTACCCTGCGCATTACTTGCGCTACGCGCAAATGCGGTTCCGGCGATAATGATAATAATTGTTGCGATTGAAAGGAATACCCCTCCTGCAACCATAAGGAACTGTTTGTAGGTTTCGGTCTTATTCATATGTGTATAGTATAACGGATCAGACAAGCAAATCTTACAGAAAAATTCATGAATTTTATTGACATTTTTGGTGAAATGTCCGAGAATGAGAGCAGTCAGGAATTTTTACACAACTTAGGTAATGGAAACTTTGAAAATCCTCTTTTTGTCAATCATCCTTTTGTCCGCTGTTGGCAAAGGTGTTCGCTATTTAGTAAGAGGCCCCAAAGGCTCTCTTAAAAGAAGTGATCTGCGCACCAAGTTTCTCTTAAAATTGAGGTCGCGATGCCCCAAGAAAATCCAAAAGAAACCGCTTTGAATGTTAAAGCCTCCAAAAGAGGCTTTTTCTTTATAAAACTTGATTTTCGATCTTTTTTAACTATCACCTATTTTAGTTGCACATTTATATAATATATGGTATTTTAGGAGAACTATGGCAAAGCAATGCGCAATTACCGGAAAATCAAGCATTATGGCAGGCGGGTACTCAAACAGAACTCGTGCTACTAAATTCAACCCTACCGGTATCAACCGAAAAAAAGCTAACCTCCACAAGAAGACTATCTTGATTCCAGAGCTTAACGAAGAAGTTACCCTCTTGGTATCAGCTCGCGGACTTCGCACTATCACTAAAAAAGGAGCACTTGCTGCCCTTAAAGATTCTGGAGTTATTAGCTTCAAATAAAGCCCTTAACGGGGTTTTATTTTTATCTAGGTTTTTATACAACAAAAGCCCATAGACAAAATCCATGGGCTTCTTCTGAAGAATCTGTAAAGATTTAATTTTCAGCTGTAGCGGTTTGAATTGCTGCTGAGCTGTTGTCTTTAGAATCCTCTTTTTCGGCTTTACTATATCTTCCTTTTTTCTCTTTGCGAGTTGAGGCTCTGAACTGAGATGCTTCTCTCTTTAGTTTTCGGTGTACCATCTTAATAAGGTTTAATGTTCTCATTATGCACATTTATGCCTTATCGTCAAAAACTAAATCTCACAAAAAACTTTTTGAAACTAGTTGCACAGACGACTATTAAGGAGCACGAGCTCTGGGTGCAACTATAATAATCATCAAGCGTTAACATTGAGGCGCTGGCTTCAAGAAAGTTTTTTAAATCACAATGATATAATTTACGCATGAATGAGATTCCTCTTAATCCTAATTTTACACCCGCACCATCAGCACCCACCCCGGAAAAAATTCCTGCACACATTCAACAGGAGCTTGAATACTATCGTAATCATGAAGCATTTAAACAGCCTCAATTTAAAAACCTCCCCATTAAGGAACAAGTAGTAAAATCAAAAGAGATTGTTCAACAAACTATTCCTCAGCTTCCCCAGGAACAAGTTGCACAGCATCAACCACTCTTTCAAGAAGTTCAACAGCTTCTTACTCCGGAATCTCATGACCAAAACATGCAGGTGCTCTTTTCATTTTTAGAAGCGCATGGCATTGCAAAAACACTGGCACTTGTTGAAGGTCTTCATAATCCTCATATTGAAGATGATTTTCATCGCTTTCTTATCCAGTATGTTCGCGCATATCAAAAAATGAATGGGCAAGAACTTAAGATTGAGTCCCGTTTTTTTGAACCAACTCACAAGACACTTCTTGAAATTACTATTGCTCCTGATCATCAAGGCGAACGAACATCTCACAAAGCATTAGCTGCAACCATGGAACAAGTGTATACCTCTATATCTTCAATGCTTGGCGAAAACGAAAGTATTAATTTTGAAATCTCATTCATTCCTTCACGTGGACAAATTGTGTTTTTTGTTGCCGTACCAAAAGAATCAAAAACAGCAATTGAGAAATCGATCATTGGATTTTTCCCAACCATTCAAGTAAAAGAACTTCTTGATGATACCAATATGTTTTTGGAGTCTGGATATCTTGCAGCTGCAGAAGTTCACCTTAAAGAACATTCATCATATACCCTTCCCTCATATAACGATTATGAAACTGATCCGCTTCAGGTAATTGTTAATATGTTGTCTCGTCTTGAAAAAGAAACGGAAGGCGCCACGATTCAAATTACGGTAGCAACTGAAAAGAAAGAAGATCGAAAAGAACTTGAAGAAGTGAATAAGTTGCTTCAAAAAGGAAAAAAGATGAAAGAAGCAATAGAAGAAGCGTCTCAACATGCTGTTTCAAAAGCGCTCAACTCCCTCTTTTTAAGTGGTAGATCTGATGAGGACAAAAAAGATTCACTTAATCATAATGACTCTGAGCGCCAAGGTCTCCTTCAGAAAAAACTTGGTCACCACTTGTTCCGCGTTTCAATGAACATTGTAGTGTGTACCCAAAGCAAGCAAAAGTCTGATGCGCTGATTACTGAAGTTGGTGGATCAATCATGCACTTACGTCACCCTTCGGGAAACTCATATGTCGTGAGCCGTGTTCCAGATAAAAGCATGGAAACCTTTATCACCAAATTTATCTTCCGCGAATTTGGAGGCAACAGTAAATTTATTCTAAGCTCAGAAGAGTTGGCAACTATTTTCCACTTCCCTCAACTCAGCCAGAACCTTATCCCAGAAGTTAAATTCAATGAAGCAAAAACTGCCCCAGCTCCGCTTGAGCTTGTTCAAGAAGGAATTCTTTTAGGCATTAATAATAATGCTGGTAAAGATACTGAAATTCATTATCCAAAGGATGATCGCATGCGCCACTTTTATGCAATTGGACAAACAGGAACCGGAAAGACCGGAACGCTTTTGACCATGATTCTCCAGGATATTAATAACGGCGAAGGTGTTTGCTATATTGATCCACACGGAACTGACGCACAAACGATTCTTTCTTTGATTCCACCGCATCGTATTGATGATGTGATTTACTTTGATCCTGCAAATACCGAACGACCCATGGGGCTTAACATGTTGGAATATGATCCTCTATTCCCCGAACAAAAGACGTTAGTAATTGATGAGCTTATGGTGATTTTTAACAAGCTCTTTGATATGAAAGCAACAGCTGGTCCTGCATTTGAACAATACTTTAAAAACTCAGCAATGCTCGTAATGGAAGATCCTGAGTCTGGAAGCACTTTGCTTGAAATTACCCGTGTTTTGGGTGATGAGGCATTCCGGGAAGCAAAATTAGCAAAATGTAAAAATCCTATCATTAATCAGTTCTTTGAGAATGCCAAAAAGGCTAAAGGTGATCAAGCACTCGAAAACTTTGTTCCCTATGTTACCCGCTTCTTTGACCCATTCATTACTAATGAATTTTTGCGCCCCATTATTTTGCAGCAAAAATCTTCAATAAATATTCGCGAGATCATGGATCAAGGAAAGATTTTAATTGTAAATCTTTCTAAGGGTCGCCTTGGAGAACTCAATGCAAGTTTGATTGGATTGGTGCTCGTGAACAAAATCCAAATGGCAGCACTCGGGCGTGCTGGTGCAGCATATGGACAACAACATAAAGATTTTTATCTGTACTTAGATGAGTTCCAGAATGTTACAACTCCATCAATTGCATCTATCTTGTCTGAAGCTCGTAAATATAGATTGTCATTGAATGTTGCTCACCAGTATTTGCGCCAGCTTGATGATGGTATTAGAAATGCAGTATTTGGAAACGTTGGAACCATGGCAATTTTCCGTGTTGACCCTGACGATGCAGAACAGCTACAAAAGCGTCTTGACCCAGTGTTTACCAAGGAAGATATTATTAAACAGAAGAACCGAAATGCATATGTTTCTATGCTGTCTGGCGGTGTTCCTCAACGAGCATTTAATATCCACACGCTAGAGCTTCCTCAAGGTAATCGGGATAATATTGATAAGCTTAAAGAATTATCTCAACTTAAACATGGCCACATACGGGCTGAAGTTGAAGCAGAAATCTTTGGACGATTTAAGCGAGAATAACTATTTTGAAAGTATTATAAAAACCAGCTCGTTAGCTGGTTTTTTGTGTATGAACGTAGCGCTTAAGATAAAGCTGTCGTGAGCGTGTGTAACTTATCCATGCAAACAACACAACAACCCCCGCAGCGATCATTGGCAGATTTGGCTGGATTCCTGCAATCACCCCCGCAATCAATGGAGGGATAGCGTTTGCTAATGCATTTAACGATTGTTCAATTCCCAACACCTCTCCCTGCATATTTTCATCGGTTGCGTTAGAAAGCAGAGATTTAACATTTGGCATACTCATTCCAATCCCAACAGCAATTGGTGGAATTAAAATTAATACGTGCCAGACCATCGTTGATGCAGACAAGAGAATAAAAATAGTTCCGAGCATTAAAAGCATTGAGAGTGGAATATTATAATTCTTCCAATGTTTTGGCTGATTACGCACCAGCACCCCTTGTGTAAGTGCAACAAATACTCCTACCAATGCAAAGATAAATCCAATGTTGCGCTGAGATAACTCAAAACGATCAATTGCAAATACTTGGAAGAACTGAGTAAAGAACGTAAACCCTGCCATAAACAAAAATGTTGTCAGATAGAGTGAACGGATGGTCTTGTTACCAAACACCGTTTTAAGACTCTGCCACATATTAAGACGTGGTGTGACATCTTTTGAAACTTTAGAATGCAGTGTTTCTTTAATATATTTCTCAACAAACCACACATTAATGGCTGTTAGGATTCCCGACACAATAAACGGCAAGGCTGGCCCAAACCATGGGAAAATTGTTGCATCAGAAAGCACACCTCCAAGCGCAGGCCCAAGAATAAGCCCAAGCCCTACCCCCATTCCAACAATTCCAAAGTTTTTAGCTTTTTCCTGTGGCTCACTCACATCTGCAATGATTGATTGCACTACAGAAATATTTCCGCCGGTAAACCCATCGATTCCACGCGATACATACAACAGCGGCACATTGCGCAAAATAACCCCTAATGCAAATAAGATGTGTCCAAAAAATGTTCCAATCAATGACACCATCAGTGCACGCTTACGACCTACT
This sequence comes from Minisyncoccota bacterium, assembly GCA_036405175.1. Classification (GTDB taxonomy): domain Bacteria; phylum Patescibacteriota; class Minisyncoccia; order Phycocordibacterales; family UBA1006; genus DASWYC01. The sequence goes on along the minus strand of DASWYC010000002.1, from coordinate 655,773 downwards.
TTATCTGACCAGCGCCCAATAAGCGGTGCACCAAAAAGCTGCATGAGCGGATAGAGTGCCACAATACACCCTAAATAAAAAGTGCGTGCTTTGTATGGAAGATCAACATCAAAAAGTCCAAGAGAGTGATCAATAAAAAGCGGTGTAATTACCGGAATCGCAATAGTAAGGCCAAGCAAATCAAGGAATACCACCAAAAAGATCGTAAAGAGCATCTTATTTTTATTCTTTTCCATAGAATAAGTATAGCATTTGAGCTCTTTTTCTTGAGTGAATTTTCTATTAGGCCACTTTTCACTATGTGCGTACAGTGGCAGCTATTTGTCTGCCTTACAACGTGAACATACACCAAAAAACTCACATGAATGACCTGTCACTTCTCTGTATCCTCGGATTTTTTGAATTGATGTAAGCACCTTCTCAAGCTTTTCATCGTAAAAGTGACTCACACTTCCACAGATTCTGCAGGTAATATGATAATTCTGCTTACCGTCTTCTTTGTATTCAAAATATGATGCACCATGCAAAAAGTCAGACTTTTGTACCAATCCAACAGCAACGAGTTGTTCAAGATTGCGATAAATAGTCACTTTATCCATGAATCGCTTCAGCTTTTTATGAATCGTTTCAATAGTTACTGGCTTATTGGTGTAATAGAGTAATTCAAAGAGTTTAACACGCTTTTCTGTTGGGCGCAGGTCATGTGTGAGCAACATTTCTGCAAAATCCATAAGCTAATACGCACGCGCAAAGATAACTTTCTTAGATGTTACCGGAACACCTGTCTTAATACAGATGCCAGACTGTTCGACTTCTGAAAGCGGATAACACCGTGTTGATGCACCAGTTTCTTCTTTAATAAGTTCTTCAGTTTTTGCGGTGCCGTCAAAGAAACAGCGTACAAACTTTCCATCTTCAATTGCTTGTTTAAATTCTTCGTAGGTTGAAACATCTTGAATGTTAGTATCAAGGCGATTTTGCACGATATCAAAAAGACGTCCATGCATATTGGTAAGCTCATTCTTAATGGTCTCTACAAGATTTTTAGATTCTGCAGTTTGTTTTTCTGAAAGATCGCGAGCAATGTATACAAATGAGTTATTCTCAAGCTCACGCCCACCCACTTCAATACGAATTGGTGTACCAAATCGTTCATGCTGATAGTGCTTTTCTCCAGGACGTTTATCGGTCACATCAATAGTTGCGGTAATTGAGTTATTTTTAAGTTCACTTGCAAGCTGTTCTGCGTATGCAAGCACCTTAGCATCATCTTCTCCACCCTTTAAGAATGGAATAATCACAACCTTTGTTGCAGCCATATTTGGTGGAATCACTAATCCTTTATCATCTGAGTGCGCCATGATCATTCCCCCAATTGAACGAGTAGTTACCCCCCATGAGGTTTGCCATCCAAATTCGTATTCATTTTTTTCAGTTAAGAAATTAATTTCAAATGCTTTAGCAAAGTTTTGTCCAAGGTTATGTGAGGTTGCAAACTGAAGTGCTTTTCCATCCTGCATCATTGCTTCGCACGTGTAGGTTTTAAGAGCACCGGCAAACTTTTCCTGCTCGGTCTTTTGTCCAACAATTACTGGAAGTGCCAACATTTTTTCTGAATACCGACGATACATATCAAGCATATCCAACGTTCGCTGCTCTGCTTCTTCATATGTTGCATGCACGGTGTGACCTTCTTGCCATAAAAATTCGGTGGTTCTGAGGAATGGCTTGGTTTTCTTTTCCCAACGTACTACGTTTGCCCATTGATTAATCAACAATGGCAAATCACGATATGATTGAACCCAATCTTTAAAGGTCTCATACATAATAGTTTCTGAGGTTGGACGCACAACCAATGGCTCATCCAATGCTTCACCGCCCCCATGAGTTACGATTGCAAGTTCTGGCGCAAATCCTTCTACGTGTTCTTTTTCTTTAGTAAGGAGGCGCTGAGGAATAAATAATGGAAAATAGGCGTTTTGTACTCCAGACTTTTTAATTTCTGCATCCAAAAATGACACTGCTTGTTCCCATAACGCATATCCGCGAGGCTTCAGGATCATACATCCTTTTACGGGAGAATAATCACACAAATCAGCTTCTCTGATAACGTCCAAATACCACTGACTGTAATCTTCAGCGCGTGGTGTGATAGGTGTGTTTTTATCCTTCATACTCTCGTAATAGTAACAAATATTGTTGAGGATGTCATGCAAGTATTGAGTTTTCAAGGTTTTCAACAGACTCGATTGACAGGTATTGCCAAATTATGTGAAGCGTAGTACAGTAGGAATCTAATATCCTTAAAAATTCTTCATGCGCTGTCCCCGCAGACAGGATTTTTGAGAGAGTAAAAAATTCAATCAATTTTTAACCTTATTTATTTTTGTGTATCATGAAAAAACAATTTGATTCTTCTGGATCTTCCATTGCCAATGTAGCAGCCGGAAAAAGTGCAAATCAGACATTAACTACCTCCTACATGATAGGTGATAATGTGGTGGATGCAAACTTTTTTGAAAAGTTACAGAAAGTTTTCTACGATAGCCCATCAGAATTAACTTTTGAATTAAATTTGGTAGCAACTACACCATCTTATAGGTTCAACGCAGCAGATGTTGGATATCTAAAAGCTTTAGCTGCTACCATTCTTAAGAAGTTAGGTAAAACAAAAACCTCACTTGAAAGTTTCATTACTGCATTTACCGAAGTAATTAGTGAGTCAGAATTTAAAAATGTTAAAACTTGGTTTACTACAAAACTCAACGCCCTTAAAGATTCGCTGGATGATTTTGTTAAATTTATAGGCACCATATTCCTCTATCAGGTAAAAAGCTCACTGGTATAAATTTAACAGGATTTTAAGATTAATTGAAACGCCCTTTTCTGAAGGGCGTTTTGCTATTCCCCAATTGTTCGCGAAATGAGTGAGTGAAAAATATTAATAAAAATCAACGTAATGAATGAGAAGATAGCCACAAATCCCCATTCAGAAATCACCAGGTGCTGGTCGAGTAATGTTTTAATTGAATCAGCAATTTTAGCCGGCTCCAATACATCCCAACTATTAAGGCGCGAGAATCGTCCAAGATATACACCAATTCCCACCAAGAATGAAATTACAATATTAAACAACCACCATAGATGCAATCGCTGAAATGAGAAGAGTTGCGGGCGAACCAATTCAATTGAGTATACTCCTGCTAGTAAAGAAATAGTTGCAGACAAATAGAGTGTTAAATTCTTTAGCCAGAAGAGCACACCAGGTCCTTCACCTAAATGAATAAAGTCGGTCACCACATAGAATGAGTTTGGCAAAAAGAAAATCCAAATTACCAAAGAAATTAACCAAAGCGGATATCCAATATAATCCACCTCTTTAAGGAGTCGCCCGATGAGTGCCGCAAAGAGTGGAATCCATGCGAGCAACAAATTTTTATGTAAAAGCCCTAAAGAATGCGGCGTAATCGTAGTAAGTGATGCCAAAAATACCGCAAATGCACTCCCGAGCACCAAGTAGAGGAAAAACTTAGGATTAATGGTTACCCGTTTTAATGAATCGTAATACGACATGCCTTAAGTATACCATTTAACTACGGTATACTAACCCTATATGCACCACATTCCGGATACTAATGAAGTCATTTCTCGCCGCAAACCGGTACGAGATACCCTTAAGGAATATAGCCAAAAGCTCTCTCCTTCTGAAAAGTTTGCCCTTTCAGTAACCAACAAAATTGGTACTATTGGATTTTTTAATATTATTCTTACCTTTACCATTCTTTGGTTTGGGTGGAATACGTTTGCGCCAGCTGAGTTCCGTTTTGATACCTTTCCAAGCTTTGTCCTTTGGCTTTTCATTTCAAATGTAATTCAACTTTTTCTCCTTCCTCTTATTTTAATTGGGCAAACTCTGGAAAATAAGCAGACTGCGATTAGGGCGCAGTCTGATTACGAAGTTAATGTTAAATCTGAACAAGAGATTGAAATTATCCTTAAGCACCTTGAAGACCAGAAAGAGCTTCTTCAAAAGTTGACAGATAAATAATTAGTGCTGAAGTTTTTTGAGCTTCTCTAGCTTGGGTGATATGACCAACGCACAGTATGGCGCATCTTTATTATTATTGTAGTAATCCTGATGATAATCCTCTGCTGGATAAAACTCATCAAGTGGCTTTACCAGCGTCACAATAGGATCTGCAAACTTCTTATCATTGGTGATTTCTGTTATTGTCTCACAAATAGTATGTTTGTCTTCTGGATCGGTATAGAAAATTATTGAACGATATTGTGTTCCCACATCAGCTCCCTGCCGATCAAATGATGTTGGATCATGTATTTCAAAAAATATTTCTAGCAATTCTTTGAGTGAAACTTGCGACTCATCGTACTCAACCTTCACCACTTCAACATGCCCAGTTAACCCATTACACACTTCTCGGTATGTGGGATTTTTTATTGATCCGCCAGCATAGCCCGATGTCACATTAGTAACACCGGACACTTGCTGGAATACTGCCTCTATACACCAGAAACATCCACCGCCAAGAATGATCGATTTCATATCTGAAGTATACTCCTATGACTTTCCTACTTCCACAAACTTAACTTTCCTGTGAGTGTTTTTAAATCATCTTTGCTTGCAAATATACCAACCCCAAGAATATCCAATTCATCGAGGGTTTTATCCCCTATTACACCGACGAGCTCACTATCATCAATAAGATCCATCATGTCTTGCGTATAAGCGACCCATAAAAAATTACCTTCTTGCAGTTTTTGAATAAGATTTTTAAGTTCGCTTGAGCTTGCTTTAAGAGCAACAATGGCATACTGAGAATTGCGACGAAGCTGAATTCCTTCTTTTGAAGAAAAATACTCTCCAGTATCAAAATTATCTTTTAGCTTATTACCCAGCACGGCAGCAATGTGCCCAATAGTATTAGTGAGTTGCCACGAGACCATATCTTCCCGAACAGCGATGGACATTTTACGTGAAAAGTCTTGCTCCATATGATAACTATATCAGATTAATTACTGAAACGATTTCATCATCAGAATTAACTTGTATCACTTCAGGTAATGTAAAAAACCAAGCCTGATGATCCGTAACCACAATAATTTTCTTTCTTAGCCCCATTGCCATTCCAGCTTCAAATCGAGCACTTTCTTGATCAGCTTTCCAAAGGTAGACCAAAATATCACATTTTCTAACAGCTTCTCGTTCCGCCAAAGCTTTGCTCTGTTTATCCTGCTCACCCTCTATTCCAATCGTCCAGTCAAATATTATTTCATGTCCTGCTCGAATAAGACTCTCCATTACACTTTTTGCTCGATCAACCTCATTGCTCGCAACATATACTTTTGCCATACAAATAATTATAATCCTTGAATGCCCACCTTCAAACGCAACAGAAAATCCCTCTTTTCAGAGGGATTTTCTTATGGGTGTCTAGAGGGAATCGAACCCTCGCTAGGGGCACCACAAACCCCTGTGCTAACCGTTACACCATAGACACCAGCCCATGTACTATACTATATTCTGTCGATTTTTCAATCCCATTTGCATGCAAAAAGCCTCGTTTATGAGGCTTTTACGGTAGTTTCTGGAATAGTCTTTGTTTCTGTTGGCGATACTTTCTTTTCTGTAGTTACCTGTTTTATTTCAGCGGCTGTATCAGCTGCAACCTCTACACTTTTACAATTAAATGTGTACGGTTCTTCTGGTGATGTAATCCCAATCACCTTCTTGGTTTTATCAGAAATACAGTAGAGTTGATCAGTGTTTTTTACCGACGCAACCGTTACACGATACCCCGTTTCTCCATCATCACAGGTAAGCGAGTCGCTCATATTTTTGGTGTCATTAATGATGAGCTTAAGTGCCTGATTTTCCTGACACATTCCCGCATAGGTCTTCTTTTCTTTTTTATACGCATTTGCCAAGCTTGTTACTTTTGAAAGATTGCTCTGGATTTGATTATCCAAATCAGACTGACGATTACGTGTAAGTGCACCAATTACATCAATCACGGTATCACCCATTGGAGCAGCTGGTGCATCTCCTGGTTTTTGAGGACCAGTAGGAATTACTGGATTTACGATTGCCTCACCACGCAACAACTGATAGATACGCTCATCACCATTGTTTGTTGGCGCTCCTGGCTGATCGATCATAGAGTTAGTGCTTTGGAGACGTGATGAGATCGTATGAGAAACGGTTCCCGTAAGATCAATGGTCATTCCCAATGTCTGACTTCCTGACCATGAAGTTTTGTAGCTAAGCGTAAGAGGATCGTTGGTTGACTCATCTACACCCATTTCAATATTTGAAACTTTTTCATTAATCATCAAATCAGTAAGTCCTTTGGTAAGACTTGGCGACACCGCTGATCCAAAGTTTTCCTGAATCCAATCACCGAGCGTAAATTTATCAACGGTTGTTGCCAATGCGCCATCGTATACAAACTGTACACGATTTGGATTTGCATCACTCTTAGCAATGTTCACATTATCTCCTTGCTTATCAAGCGTCTTGAGCATTTTCTTAAAGAGTGCCGGCAAGGCATCGCCAGTAAATGATGCAATTTTCACTGAATCAAATTGAAGATCATCAAAGTGACGAGGATCAATCATAAACCATACATTTGATGGAAATGCTCCAATACCATGGGTTTGCCCTGGAAGTGGCTCATCGGTACGACGAATATAGAGTACGGGATCAATCTTTACCATTTCAAATGGAATAACTACTGAACCAATAGTGAGCTCCCCTTCTGCATGCTCATGGTGGGTTGATCCAAATCGCACAAGATCGCGCGTTGCGGTGTATGAAATCTTTTGCTGATCATCAATCATCTGAGGAGAAACTCCCATAAGTGCTGCAAATGACTCTTTGGTTGGGCTCTTCAAGGTAAGTACTCCGGTAAAGTTTGTCTTCACAATCATTGCAGGATATTTAGAAAAAAGCTTGCTATTTGAAACACTCTTTAAGAAATCACGATCTTTGTTATTAAGAAATGAAATCTTGCTCATCAATGTGCTTGCCATTCCCTCTTGAGATTTAACAAAGAAATATCCAGCAACCCCAATTGCAATTAATAGGAAAATAAACGTAATGATCTTTTTGTAGTTTGGCCCTGTAGGAGTTGTTGGTGGCTGAGTTCCCGGTATTGCTGCTGCCGCTGGTCCACTGTTTTCTGATGGGTGACGTCCAAATCCTGGAGTAGCCATACTTGCAAGATCAGCACCGTAGTTAGGATTTACATAGCCACCAGCTGATGGAGTTGCTGCAGCTGGAGCCTGTGGAGCAATTGGTTGAGTTGGCCAGGCTGACACTGCTGGTGCAGGAGCTTGAGCCATAGGTGCTCCCATTTCTGTTTTAGGAACATATGAAAATGCGGGGGTTGCAGCAGGAGATCCTGGTGCAGCAAATGGGCTTGGTGAAGATATCTCTGGAGCTGATTGAGGAGCACCAAGTGGCGCACTCATTCCAGCTGGTGTAGCCATAGGAGCGGCTCCATACATTGATGCAAACGTTTGATCACCGACTGGTGCCGGTGCCGCCGGCGCAGCACTTCCTGGTGCCATGGTTACCCCCTTACTCTTCTGAGCCATATTAGCTAATGAGATGCCAAATGTTGGATGACTGGTATCAAGATTTGCAGCAAACGGCGTTGCTGGCTTAGCATCAACAGCTGGTACTGAAATTGGTGCAGCGGCATTTGCAGTAAATGGTGATTCACTCACTGGTGCAATGGGAGCAGCAACCGGAGTTGGTATAGCAACTTCTGGCATAGCAGGAGGAGTCCAGGTAGATGCAATTGGAGCTGCTGGAGTTGTTTGAGTGGTTGTTACCTCATGAGTCATTGTGGTGAGTACGGGCGCCGCGGGAGTAACCACCCCCATAGGTGCAGCAGGCATCTCAAATGGAGCTGCAGCCACTGGCATAGTTTGCGTAGTTTGCACGGTTGTGGTTTCAGTTACGCTTGGCATTGGCGTTGGCGCAGGTGTTGCAGCACCACGTTCAAGTGCTTCAATCTCTCGCACCGCATCGTCAAAATCCTCTTTATCCCATCCACCAATCACATTAAGCGCTCTGAAAATTTCTTCATCAGAAGTTCCCTCTTCGCGCTGTCCTTTTATGAAATCAATAACATCTTGGCTCACCATATTACTGTTTATTATACACTAATAATCTTGAAAAAATGCAAATTTGTCCATAAGTTCTTGTTAACAAAATGTGTATAAATTTCATCTAAATTAAAAAGAAACCCTAGGGTTTCTTTTTAAGATTATTCAGTGGTCTTTCCATCAAAGTGCTCTTCAACTTCTGCATCAGCTTTTGTTGCATGGATGGTTCCATCTTTATGTTCCGGTGTTGCGTAGATTGAATAGAGCTTCATAGCTGTGTCACCTTTGTTGATCACGTTATGAAACATGCCGCGTGGGATAATAACAGCAAATTCATTTTCAATTGATCTCTGATCCTCACCCATGATTACAACACCCTCTCCTCGTTCAATACGAATGAATTGATCAATGTCGTGAGTCTCTCCTCCGATTTCTTCACCTGGCTTGAGTGACATTAGTACCAATTGCATTCCCTGCGCTGTATAGAGCACCTTTCTAAAATTCTCATTCTCTTTGGTAAGTTCTTCGATGTTTCCAAAAAATCCTTTCATATATTACTCTGAATTAACAGTATGGATTGAGTATATCAAACTAGCGCGATTTTTAAATCACCAACCCTATTTTTTAATAAATGTTGGATTGTAGGTAAATATATCCTTATTAAGATATCCAAGATTAAATTCTGATGGGATTTTAATATTTGAGCCGTCCATATACTTCTCGTTCACAGTACCATTTTCATTAAATGCGTGATCGGTAAGATAGTCCGAGAATGCCTCTGCATCAAATCTCCGATCAGAAGGAAGAATATTCTTAGGAATTGCAACTATAAACATCCCTTCGTATCCACGATGAGGCGACTCGCCTGCTATGATTTTGCCAATTTGCTGCATCACCCCATCTTTACTGAGGGCTGTCATAGTACCTGATAATCCTCCTCCAAGAGAATATGAGAAGTTACTGTTATAGATATCCTGCGCATCTTGAGGTGGCGTGATATGGGTAAGAAAATAATAGTCTTCATTAAGCATCTTAAAGAGTTGATCAATTTGCTCAAACCCTTGAATAACCTTAAGAGCATTCTCTTGTTGTTCAACCGCAGCAAGCAATTTTTCTACAGATCCACGAAATGTTGAACCATACCCCTCTAAGATCTTTTCTTTACCTAATGGATTTTCAAGAATCCTTGCAGCTAACTCTTGAGTTTTCTCATTAGCATTCTCTCCAATATTTGCTGCCGCTTTTACAAGCTGAGCCATAATACCTTTAATATTTCTTATTGTTTTCTGATCTTCATCAAGAATCTCTTCTTCTTGCTGAGAGCCAGTTAATTGATTTCTTAAATCCTGAATTCGCTTATCTTCAGCACGCTTCTGCTCTCGTTGCGCCTCCTCTGCTTTTGCTTTTTCATCACGCTCCCGTGCAGCTTTTTCATAAGCTCCCACCACCTCTTTTTTAGGAACTTCGATGTTGGGAGAAATTCCATCTTCTGTCTTATTATTACGCCTAAGTCTTTCTTGTTCTCTTTGTTCATTTATTCTAATGCCTTCCAATACTTGCTCATCGGTTAACTCAGCAGGTATTTCTACGATTGACTCTCGAGCTTTTTCTGGTTCCTGCTCTTCTATGATTTCTTCTTGTGCAACACTTTCTTTCTCACTAAGCGCTTTGTCAAAAGCATCTTTCCAATCTTGAAACCACCCACTTGTAACCCACTCATAGGCTTGCTCCTTTGTCTTGCCGTAAGTACTTATTTGTTTCTCGTAATCACTAAGCCCTTTTTCTATCTTTGCTTCAAGGTTTTTATTATGATCTATTCCACCTTCCATTGCAGATAGTATACACGAGAATATTTCTTCTTAGAAATTCGCATACCATGCTAAACTTTTAACATGAAAGTCCTCGCCCTTGCAGATACTGCCCCTCAACAGCCTTTGCAAACAATATTCTCATCTCATCAAGATATTGATCTTGTGATAACTCTTGGAGATCTTGAGCAGCCGGATATTTCTTTTTTAGAAGAAGTCACGAGTATTCCCAAAATCGGTGTGTACGGAAATCACTGCTCTCGCACCTACTTTGAACCCCTTGGCATTATAAATCTCCATATGCACACCTGGAGCTATAAAGGCTTAACGTTCGGAGGCTTTGAAGGATGTGTGAAATACAAAGATTCAAATCATGCAGCTATGTATACACAAGAGGAAGCGTCTCAATTATTGAAAGACTTTCCAAAAGTTGATGTTTTTATTGCCCACTGTCCCCCTTTTGGTATTAATGATCAACAAGATCCTGCACATATTGGATTCCATGCCCTGCGAACGTACCTTGAAGAAAAACGACCTCGCCACTTTTTTCACGGACACACTTACCCTACTTCAGATTCATTAGTTACTCACCACGTGAATACAGAGATTCATTATATCCATGGAGCGAAAATTATAATTATTTGAAACAAAAATACACCACCTTATTTTTTAAGGCAGTGTATCTGGTATCCATATCTCAAACGATTGTCCAGGCTTAATAGTTCCAGAAGTAAAAGGCTCAAAAAGCAAACCCCTTTTACCCTGGGCTAACCTATTGAAATCAAAGTTACTTTTATCAACTTCTAAAGTAGTATTTCTCTTAAACCTTTCATATATTTCAGTATTTGGTATATGACACGGAGTATTGGGTGCGGTAACAACCAAACTCGCTGTTGGAACTTTTTCTCCCTCTTTTTTAAAAACAACAATAGTACCTATCGGAACATTAGAAAAAGATGTTAGTAAGCTTTCCCTGGTAACCATATAGGTGTAATTCTCGTGCAGCATCAGAACAAGGTTTTCACCTGAGGCTCCTGCCATAAAGTCAATCGGAATACAGGTCTCAAAACCTGGATTTTCTTTTTCTTTTTCCAAACAAAAAGAAACTCTATTTCCATTACTGACTATTCCCGCCTGTTTGGCTATATCTACCCAATCGGACATAAACATAGCTGTTACCTTCCGCATATTTTTAATACGCATATTTTTCGATAAACCCATAGCACCTAATGATGCCATCTCTCTGATTCCTATGGATCTTTCATCGCCTATATACTTACTCCCAATTACTCCCTGCTGATTAATTTCAAGATATTTAACTTTTTCATTGAAATCCGATGAGGGTCTTGCTATATGACATGAATGAACCATGCCACCTCCTATTAACTTGTATTTCATAATTAAATCTATTTTTGTTTTTGATGATGATAAATATTTTACCTAATACTATCACCTTTATCTTATTTATCAATAATAAAAACCGCTTTCGCGGTTTTTATTTGTGCCCAAGAGAGGACTTGAACCTCCATGCCCTTGCGAGCGCTACCACCTCAAGGTAGTGCGTCTACCAGTTTCGCCACCTGGGCAACCGCATGTAAACATGCGATCACGAGGCTACCTTGCGGAACTCCTCGTCCAGCTAGTATACAAAAATTCTTAAAAAATGCAAAAGAAAAGATCGAACTTGATTCGATCTTTTCTTAAAGAATATATTAAGCTTTTTCTTCAGTTTGAGGAGCTTCTTCTGTAGAAGCTTCAGCAACTTCGGTTACTTCCGCTGCTGGAGTTTCTACTACTTCTGGAATTACATCTTTTTCAGTTGATGCAACTGGGGTTTCATCAGCCATAGCAACTACCGGCTCTTCTTCAATCTGCAAATCTTTTGATGATGAAAAGAACTGTGCCAAACTGCGGATCTTGCGACGAATATCACGTGATACACGAGTACGGATGTAGTAAAGCTTTGAGCGCCCTGCGTTTGAACGGCGTACTACTTCAATAAGTTCAAGGTTAGGAGAATAGAGAGGAAATACACGCTCAACACCAAATCCGTTAGAAACTTTGCGAACCGTAAAGGTTGCTCCAGCTTCACGTCCATGCTTGCGGGCAAGCACAAGACCTTCAAAGATCTGAATGCGGAATTTATCTTTTCCTGCTTTATCCTTTCCTTCCTTAATTTTTACATGCACACGAACAGTGTCTCCTGATCGCAAATCAAGATTTTGACGAGCGCGCAACGCCGGCGCAATGTGTGCGAGTTGATTTTCGAGTGTATTTGCCTTCATAAAAGTTCCCTGACTATACCACAGACTCCTTTGTTTTGCAAGAAGATGAAGACTATTCTGCCTCTGCTTTGAGGTTGGCAAGTGCGTGTTCAAAATCAGCAGGAAGTGGTGCTTCAAAATCGTAGGTTTTCCCTTCAAATTCAAAAGAAAGTGTATGAGCATGGAGTGCAACACGCTTAAATTCCAGCGCAAAAACCCCTTCTTCTTGGTGCGCCAAGGCTCCAGCGTACTGGTCATCCCCCACAACTGGATGATTTAATGCTTTCATATGTACACGGATCTGATGGGTTCGTCCGGTTAGAAGCTGTAATGTAAGGTATGCGACCTTCTCGGTTCCCCAAGAACTTCTTGCAAACCCTTTTTTAAGAACGTTATATCTGGTTTGTGCCTCACGCAATTGTCCACGTGCACCACGAGTTGCTGACCAGTTTTTAAAGTTACTTGCGCTACGTCCGATAGGGCGATCAATCAAACCACGATCTTTGCTCGGATGACCGTACACAAAGGCTTTATAGTGTTTAGAAATAGTGTGATTTTGGAAGTGGTCCTTAAGAACTTCATACCCCTGTGCAGTTTTTGCCATCACCAAAACTCCTGATGTTTCAAGGTCCAAACGATGCACCACGCCACTGCGCTCAATAACAATCGTTTCTCCAGAAACTTCTACGGTTCCCTCTTCGCCAACGCCTTTAGATGCAGGAAATTGTTGCAAGAAAAAATCTACCACGGTTTTTTCCGTACTACGTCCATCACTATGCACGAGCATTCCTGCTGGCTTATTGAGTACTACAAAATGTTCATGATCAAAGAGGATCTCAGGATTCATGGAGTCAGTATAGCGGTGTTTCACCTCTTGTCAAAGAAGTTGGCTTGGGTTATTATGGATGGAAAGAAGGAAATTGGTCGAGCGATAATATCAATTGCGCCCTAAAGCTCAATTGATAACAGCATCAGTAACCGCCTTCTTATTTTTAGGGCGATTAGCTCAGTTGGTAGAGCAACCCGTTTACACCGGGAAGGTCAGTGGTTCGAGTCCTCTATCGCCCACCAAGCAAAAAAATCTCATGTTCACGCATGAGATTTTTTTGTATTATTTCATTGAAAAATCCCAAATCTGTTGTATTATTGCACTATCGCTTCTATAGTTCAATGGATAGAACAGGGGACTTCTAAGCCCTTGATCTAGGTTCGATTCCTAGTGGAAGCACCGAGTGAAAATAAAATTGTATTCATAGTTTTTTAATTTTGGCTCGTAACGTCTTGCTATAATAAAAATATGAAAATTGAGCAAGTATCAATTGGTGGATGGTTTCAACGCACAACATTACACCTCTCTGAAATTTACGATCTTTGCAAAGATGGAAGTTCCTCTCTTCCTCTTGAATCAAGTAAGCTAAAAAAGTTTCAAAAGTCACTCGACATCAAAACCATAGAATGGGTATCCGGAGATTTGGATAAGGTTGTATTTTTAAGTGAAGGTAGCATTGAAACAAATATTTTTGAAGATGGATTAATCATTATTAATATCAAAGCAAAGGGTGATATTGCAGATCTTATTAAAGAAGTTACCTATTATTACGAGAAAAAGCTCTCCCCTGCTCTTGGTTACATTTTTAGCCTTGGCGCTCCTGTGCCAAAAGAACTCGCCAATATTCAAATCATTTATCCTTATTTTATCCTCCTTCAAAATGCAACTTCCAAAACAATAGCTTCAATGTTGTCTTCATTCAAAGAAGAGCGCCACATCGAGGTAAAGCGTTCTAAATTTGAAATCTATCGTGGAAAACAAATTTATATTATCAACAATCAAGGAGAATCAAATTCTGTTCTTCAACGATTTATTGAAGAGCAAGTTTTTATTCGTGAATTCAAAAACCAGCTTCATCACTACCTCAATCTTCACCGCATTATTTGGGAAAAGATTGCAGACGTAAAAGAAAAAGGTGTCATTAAAGGAAATCAGATTGGAGAACTTAAAGATAAAATTGAAGGCTATAGTAAAACTATCAATCTCATTGAAGCACGTATTAATCAAATGGGCACCTATATTATTACTCGCGAAGATATTGTGAAGAAAGATAAAGAGCTCGAAAAATTAGTTGATGTGCTCCAATTTAAATATGAAACACTTTCTGACACGCTTGATTATGTAAAGCATGTTTGGACAATGACTAAAAATTATGTGGCTTCAGCCCTTACGCTTTTCTCTGATATTCAAGCAAAAAGTACGGAAACATCGGTTGGAAACCTTACGATTGTAACATCTATGGGTGTTGGAGCAACAATTATTGGTCTTTTTACTTCCCAGCCACCGGAATTCAGCTGGAAAAGCGTAGTATATGTTCTTATTCTGGGAGTTATTGGATATATTGCCGACAAGCTCGTAAAACATTTTTCAATCAATAGAATGTATACGATTAACGATATTGAAGCAGACAAAAATATAAAATAGTGTAATTAAAAATAACTTTTTCATGCGTGAAAAAGTTATTTTTAATATATCGCTAAAAGAAAATCCAATAGATAATCAAGGCCAAGATGATTCCACCTCCGAGCAACTTTGCAATAATATATGATCCTAAAAACTTAAACATATGCGTTAATGTATTATCAATAAATAAACACTGAACGACTCTTTAAGTATACGCTAACTTAAGAGTGTTCCCAAGAAAATCAGAATGGCAATAATCACTCCAACACCAATGGTAATAAATGTTATTTTTTTGAGTGACTTTTCTGCAACCGCCTGGCCATACATTTCACCAATGTACGCAAAGAGAAACATCCGTGCACCTTTTCCAATCGTGTACGCAATTAAATATGGCAATAATGCAAACTTTAAAAATCCTGATCCAAAGGTAAATAGTTTATCTGGTACTGGTGTAAATGCAGCAAGCACTACGGCAAAGAATCCATACTTATCGTAAATTCCGGATATCTGCCCCAACAATCCTGACGAATCACTTAAATGAAGCACGCCGGCAAATTGATCGTAAAAGAAATATCCAATACCGTAGGCAAGTAACGCACCCAATGTTGCACCAACTGCTGCAACAGCCCCTACCTGAATCCAGGTATATTTTTTTTGTGCCACCAGCGGAACAATAAATACATCTGGTGGTATGGGAAAGAAAATTGATTCAATGAATGAAATACCCCCTATTAGCCAAAGTGCATAGCGAGATTCTGCAACATAGTTTATCCATCGGCCGATGTGCGCCTTAATATTCATATTAGTGAGCACGAACACCCTCAATCACATTACTATTTTCTGGAACCAGGAGTGAAAACTCTCCCTCATCTCCCCCACCAACTGCCACGAGCATTCCCTGAGATTCAATTCCCATAATCATGCGTGGCTCCAAATTAACAATATATAAAACTTTTTTCCCAACAAATTCTTCCGCAGAAATATAGGGGCGAATCCCAGAAACAATCGTTCGTTCACCAAGTTCTCCAAATGAAATGGTGCACTTGTAGAGCTTGTCTGATTTCTCAACAATTTCTGCTGCCAAAACTTTTCCCACACGAATATCTACTTTTTTCCAGACATCATAATTTATGGTTTCCATGATTCTATTGTACAGATTTTCTTTTAATAAGAAAGGTTAGGGTTTTACTGTGCCTTTAAAGTCTTTTACTTCAAAGTTTTTGTTAAGGATTTCTCGATATTGTTCTTCTGTTGCAGTATCAATAGGATTTTGCTTAACTTCCGGCTTTTCAAGGATGCGAGTGTTTGTTTTATGTCCACCCTTGACGATAATTTCATAATCTCCAACTTCTTCTGTCCTGTTGTAAACATACTCATAGTATATAGCTAAACCTGGCATCAGCTGGAATAATTTGCTTTTTAACTTTTCGATAAAAGTTTTTGGCTCATCAACAACTTCACTTTCTTCCTCAGTATTTTCCTTAAAAGCAAGATCTGGATACAGAATCTCTTCACGCAAGTTAAATGCCCTTTCGCCTATAATTATATCCAAATCAGTATTATATACATTTTCAATCGGAATATCGTACTGCTTTACCTTAGTGTATATTTTACTATTACTAAAATCCAAAACCGTTATGGTTGCCTTATACGTGGTTTCTGTTTTCTCAATATTACGAATGGCTAATAAATCTTTTGTTACATATTTCAACGTTGTATCTATTTCGTCATAACATGCGGACTTTGGGATGTCGTAATCTGAGCAACCGATAAACACTTTATCAAATATCTCTTTTGAAACTGAGGCTATTTTTTTATTAACAATCTTACCGTCTTTGTAGACAATAGAGTCTATTCTATAATCACCATTTTTTTCTTTGTGAAGCCCAACGATCTTATGATCGTCCTCAGGCAAGTACGGCGCATATCCAAAAACTCTATAGAATTCACCCTTATTGTTTGGATTAAACTGTGACACTTTATTAAGAACAGGATCATAAAAATAAAATAATGCGACAGAAGATGACACCGGTGTTCCATCATCTCTTTCCCAGTCAAAGTACTTAACGGCATTAAAGATAAACTTATTGTCATGTTCAAGAATGAATGAACTATTAACATCGTAATCGGATGGTATTTTACCAAGCTCCTCAACTTTGTTACTTTCCCAGTCAACTTTCCAATAACTTTTTTCACTTGGTTTGTAGAAATAACCAAAACCCAGATCCTTTGTATTGCTAATCTTGCCATAACCATCTGTCAATAAAGACTTTTGAGAAATTGAAAGATATGCGTTTTTATTATCTTCCACATTATTTTGCAATTTTAGAACATCCGTATTGGCAGTTAAGGTTGCAGAATAGGTATTCATCATACTCTCATATGGACTGGCACTTTGCGACGAAGACCATTCCTTGCTCTCTATCTGATATACATTTGCGAGATTCTTACGATTGCGCATCGTAATTCCTTGAGAGTTTGTTCCGTAGATGTAGTTATCATCCATATAAAAAGGTAGTTCATCCAGGAACATGAATTCACTTTTTGCAAAATTATAGTACGCATTTATTGTCTTAGATTGTTCAAACGTGAATCCCATATTACATTTACCTGCCTCTGAGTAATTTGCGGTAAATCCCTGTGAATCAAAATTAATAAACCCATAAAATTCATAATAGCCTTTCTTATTTTTAGGAAGTTTAAATTCTTCCACTGTTCCAGAATATGTTTTAAAATCCTCTATTTTAGGGGTATACTGCTCAACCTTCTTGCAAAAGCGTGCATCTCGTATGCTCATTGTTACCGAATCTGTCATTCCAATCCTTGGATGAAATGGAAGTCGATAGATAAGCCAACCGATCATTCCCACCACAAAGACTATTAAAATTATTTTTAATATACTAATTCTTTTCCTAGGTAATTCATTTTGTTCCATTATGGTTAGTGTATCACGACTCATCATTCTCTTCGCGAGGAATTTGAGGTTTTTTGTTTTTAGCTAAATACCGTTCAAGAATGAGCATGGCAGCAGTATTATCTATATGCTCATTAAATGACTTTCCTTTGGTTGCCACCGTGCCACGTTTCATGCCTTCTACATAGGTAAAGAGTTTGCGCGATTCCATTGAGGTAAATGATTCATCCTGTAGAGTTGTTGGAATTTCACGATAATTTTCACGAATAAAATCCCGCGTTTCATATACCAACATCATAATCTCATTGTCTTCCCCTTCAAATACTGAATGCCCGAGCACAATCATCCGTGGCATATATTCTATAATTATTTTTTTGAGTGCCTCACCCAACTTGGGGGTATCTACAATATTTTTTGGAAACGCCATAGTCTCCGACTCGTCGGTTACCGCAAATCCTGTTTTATATTTTCCAATATCGAGCGCAATCAATGTCATGGGTACGTTATATCACATTTAGTTCATAATAAAAACCAGCCGAAGCTGGTTGTTATTATTTCTTTAATTCTCTTAGTTGGATGTGAACTTCTTTGAGTCGTTCATCGGCAATCAACGATGGTGATCCCATCATAGGGTCATTTCCTCCACGGGTCTTTGGGAATGCAATTACCTCGCGAATGTTTGGTTCATTTTGCAAAATCATCATTAAACGATCAAACCCCCACGCAATTCCTCCATGCGGTGGAACACCGTAGGTAAATGCTTCAAGCATGTGTCCAAAGTTTTCTTCAATCTTTTCTCGTGAGTGACCAAGAATTTCAAATACCGATACAAGGGTATCTTTGTCATGATTTCGGATTGACCCTCCCCCAATTTCATATCCGTTCAAAACCACATCATATTGTGCAGCAATAATTGAGCCAATATCTTTTTTCTGCAATAAGAGCTCACGATGTTCTGGAATTGAGTATGAGAATGGATTATGCGTAAAGGTCCACTCCCCTTGTGCTAACGGATCATCAGACGTATCGGTTCGTTCAAACTGAGGAAAATCTACCACCCAGCAGAATGCGAGCAAATTTGGATCTTCCTTGTCTTCGCGAATATCCGGACGATCATTTCCGTATTTCTCCATTGCTTCTGCATATGGAATACGTGGAAATGGAACTTGCTGAATCTTCTTTTCTGGATAAAACTTCTGAACCAAGTGGATCAACAACTTTTCATTGAGCTCCATAACGTCTTCACGCTCAACAAAGCTCATTTCCATATCGAGCTGCGTAAATTCTGGTTGACGATCTCCACGCAAATCCTCATCACGCATACAGCGTGCAAACTGGAAGTATCTCTCCATTCCTGACACCATCAACAATTGCTTGTATTGTTGAGGCGATTGTGGAAGTGCATAAAAATTATGCGGTGAAAGACGTGACGGAACAATGTAGTCACGAGCCCCCTCTGGAGTTGACTTAGTAAGGAGCGGTGTTTCGATTTCAAAAAACCGCTGATCATTCAAATAGTTGCGAATCTCAAGCTGCATCTTATGACGCATTTCAAGATTTTTCTGCATGCGTGCCGAACGAAGATCAATGTAGCGCTTTTCAAGGCGAACATCTTCATCAACCACACGGGTGTCTGATTCAATATCAAATGGAAGCACTTCTGATTTAGTAATCACACTGAGTCCTGAGATTTCAATTTCAATATCACCATTGAGTACACCTTGTGCAACTGAACGTTCTGGGCGCTTTTTAACGAGCCCGATCACCTCAACCACATCTCCACTACGTAATGTCTTAACCGTATCAAGTAATGGTCCAGCGCCAAATGTTCCACACTGAATCCCTCCGGTGCGATCACGGAGTTGAATAAATCCAGCTTTTCCTTGATCGCGTACGGTTTCTACCCATGCTTTAACCGACGCTTCTGAATCAAGGTGTTGCTGCAAATCTTGTATAAAAATATTTTTCATATCAGCAAAAGAATTATTGATAATCAAGGGGCGTCAGAAACGCGGTACCACCCTTGTTTGTTCTTTTACTACATGCGCTGTAGGAGCGGAAGATTCTACTAGCTTGCACATATCATGCAAATGTTCTTTCTTCTCCTCATCGGTGTCAGCCGAATCATCGGAACTAGATTCACTATAGCAAAGTTTTACATAACCGCAAATAACACCTGGTGAGAATTACACAGTTGCTGGCGGCTGCGGATTCACGGGTGCCCGATGATAAATTTCGGCTAAGTTGGTTCCGTTCACTGCAATAACATATTCAATCGGTGATGACGGCGGCATAATAAGTGTTCGCATAAGATTTTGGATTCGCAATATTTGCTCCGGATGCTGCATATCAAACACTGCAATTGATTCGGTAAATCCTTCAGGAATCCGTGCCCCTGCCCGTGTATCAAAAATAGTCAACAACCCAAGTGGCCCATCAAAAATAAATGGATTTACCACCAACTCCGGTTGTTTTTCTTCCTCAGTGGGTTCTGGAATTTCCTGCTGATTATTACTTGCTACGTTTGGATTATCGTCTTCGTCCATACTGCCAGTATATACCCCACTAACTCACATTTCTACTATATTCAATAAGCATGAATCATGATACAGTAGCCTATACATATATATGAATACTGAAACGTCGCAGCCTAAAACAAAACCTGCTAAGCCACAGGGCCCCACCCTCTTTAGCATGCTCAAGCCATACCGTGGCATGATCGCATTGCTCATTGGACTGGCTTTTATTGCTAACTTGCTCAACTTACTGATTCCAAAAGTTATTGCAAAAAGTATTGATGCCTACACGACTGGATCATTTGTCCTACAACATATTGTTGTCGAACTTGGAATTATTTCATTCGTGATCTTTCTCTTTACCTACCTGCAGAGCGTTGTCCAAACATATGCTTCAGAAAGAGTTGCCAAGGATTTAAGAACTCAAATGATTGGAAATATTTCTCGCGAGCAGTATTCATTTATTCAAAAAGCTCAGCCATCAACCCTGCTCACCAATCTTACTGCCGACATTGATTCAATCAAGATGTTTGTTTCTCAGGCGATCGTCTCAATTATTTCCTCACTCGTAATGATTGTTGGTACCGCTATTCTCCTCCTAACTATCAATTGGAAATTAGCACTTGTGGTGCTTACCATCATTCCTCTTATTGGAATAACCTTTGGTATTATTTTTTCAAAGGTAAAAGTGCTCTTTTTGAAATCACGTGAAGTTATTGACGGACTTAACAAAACTATTAATGAAAGTATTCTTGGTGCAGCATTGATTCGTATTGTTAACGGACAAAACCGCGAGCATGCAAAGTTTGGTGCCATCAACATAGAAGCTCGCGACACGGGCATGAAAATCCTTGGAATGTTTGCAACTCTTATTCCAATCATTACCTTTATTTCCGGGTTAGGAACCTTGGGTGTTTTATTGCTTGGAGGAAAGTTTGTTATCAATAGTTCAATGAGCCTTGGAGACTTTAGTGCATTCTATACCTACATTGCCGTACTATTCTACCCGATTATCATGATTGGTTTTATGAGTACTTTTATTGCTCAGGCAACCGCTTCATTTGATCGCATTAAAGATGTGCTCTATAGAAAAACCCCAGAAGTTCTTGAAGGAATCACCAAGCCTATTACCAAAACTATTGCATTTAATAATGTGACGGTTTCATATGGAGACAAGCAAGCGCTCAAAGATGTTTCATTTGCTATTCCAACTCACACCAAGACTGCGATCATTGGACCAACTGCTGCCGGAAAAACCCAACTCCTCTATTTATTAACGGGCCTCATTCATCCAAGCAGTGGAACCATTACACTTGATGATGAGCCGATCAGCGCCTACCAACCAGAGGCACTCCATGGTCAGATTGGATTTGTATTCCAGGACAGTATTATATTCAATATGTCAGTTAAGGAAAACATTGCCTTCACCGAAGATGTAACCGATGAGGCACTTCAGAAAGCAATTAAAACAGCAGAGCTCAATGACTTCCTCAACACACTTCCTGATGGAATTAACACAATAGTATCTGAACGAGGAACCACTCTTTCTGGCGGACAAAAGCAACGTATTATGCTGGCTCGTGCACTTGCCATGAATCCTAGCATTCTGTTACTTGATGACTTTACCGCCCGCGTAGATATTCAGACCGAACAGCGCATCCTTGAAAACATCGCGCACAATTACCCGCATATTACCCTCATTTCTGTAACTCAAAAAATTGCATCAATTGAACACTATGATACGATCATGCTTTTGATGGAAGGAGAACTTCTTGCTACCGGAAACCATGCATATCTTATGGAACATTCTCCAGAATACGTTCAGATTTATAACTCACAACAAAGCACTCACGCTTATGAACTACACGCTTAATGATCACACTTCAAACAAAAAAGAGCTTTCTACGTGGACTAAGGTTAAAAAACTTGGACCATTAGTGGCACCAGAAAAGACCGTGCTTATATGGGCATTTATTGCACTCATTGCTAACTCTGTACTCAACCTTGCAACACCACTTGTTATTGGGCGAACGATCGATAAATATATTGCCACAAAAGACTTTCACGGCGTACTCATCTCGTCAGGGCTTTTACTGGGACTTTATCTATTAGCGCTTGTTGCCAGTTACCTGCAAACCAGCATGATGGGAGGTGTTGGACAGCGCAGTCTTTTTGCACTCCGCAATTCCCTCTTCAATAAACTTCAGTCGTTGCCAATTGCATTCTTTAATCAGAATAAGGCTGGAGATCTTATCTCTCGTCTTAACAACGATACCGATAAAGTAAATCAATTCTTTTCTCAATCGCTCATGCAATTTCTTGGAAGCATCTTTATTATGATTGGTGCCGGAATCTTCTTGCTTTCAATTAACGTACGACTTGGATTAATCACTTTAGTTCCAGCGCTGTTTATTCTTCTCTTTAACCAGATAGTGAGCCCATGGGTTAAAAAGCGCAATGCCGCAAATTCAGCAAGCACCGGAACACTCAGTGCCGAGATTCAAGAAAGTCTTGAAAACTTTAAGGTAGTGGTTGCGTTTAATCGTCGTGATTATTTTAGAGATCGCTTTGATGAGGTTAATCACAAAAACTATGACACTGCAGTAAAAGCTGGAAATGCCAACAATTTGTTTACGCCGGTGTACGGATTTGCCTCAAATATCGCACACCTTGGCGTACTTGTATTTGGGATTCTTATGATTATTCAAGGAGAGTTTACTGTTGGTTTGTTGATTAGTTTTCTCTCGTACGCCACCAACTTCTATAACCCTCTTCGCCAACTTGCAGCACTCTGGGCAAACTTCCAGGTAGCAATGGCAGGCTGGGATAGAATTTCAGATATTCTTGCTTTGGAGTCAGATATGGCCACACTTCCTAAGTCAGATGCAGTACAATCAAAAGCACGTCTTGAATTTAAAAAGGTAAGCTTTACCTATTCAAGCGGCAAAGAAGTTTTGAAAGATGCAAACCTCACCCTTGAAGCTGGAAAAACCTATGCATTGGTAGGACCAACCGGAGGAGGAAAAACAACTACGGCTTCACTAATGGCACGCTTATTTGATCCAAGCAATGGAACAGTTTTCTTAAACGGTCATGATATTCGCACGTATTCAGCAGATGAGCGCGCTCGCCATATTGGATTCATCCTACAAGAGCCTTTCCTTTTTTCAGGAACTATCAGAGAAAATATTGTATATGGAAATGAGGAGTATCAAAACCATACCTCTGACGAGCTCGCGCACGTTATTCACGATGCCGGACTTGAGCAGTTATTGGAGCGATTCCAAGAAGGACTTGATACGGCTGTGAGCTTAACCGGAGATGCTATGAGCCTTGGACAAAAGCAGTTGATTGCTTTTATGCGCGCGATTCTCCGCAAGCCAGATATTCTTATTCTTGATGAAGCAACGGCAAATATTGATACCATTACCGAACAGCTTCTTGAAGATATTCTCAAGAATCTTCCTGCTTCAACCACACGTGTTATTATCGCCCATCGCCTTAATACGATTGAAAGTGCCGATGAGATCTTCTTTGTGAATAATACACACATAACCAGTGCAGGTTCATTTGATCATGCTGTTTCGATGCTCTTGCACGGACATAAGACTAGTTAATGAAAATAGCCCAGATTCTGGGCTATTTTACAATACAATTGTTTGATGAATTGTTTACCTCTCATATTCCGCTTATCCTCGCCCTCCGTACTTAGCGAGTTTTGGTGAAAATGAAAAAATAAAACTAAACCCATGCTACATGATTATCAGAATTTTACAAGAAAAGAAGCTTTTTGCCTCTTTTCTCTTTTTCTTAAGCTTATTTTTCAAGAACATTCTTAAGGTTCGTAAGCGTTTCCTGCATTTGCCCCTTCAATGCCTTTTGCATAAAGAAACTCATAAGATTCATAGGGTACTTGGCCGTACTTTTAAATGTGGTTACCACTTTGGTACGCTTTTCAGCACCCGTTGCCACCTCGGTTGAGGCCTGGCTGGTTCCCTTGAACGGCTTTTCAAAACGAATCTCTACATCCATACGTTTGTTGGGAATAATATCTTTAATCTCTTGCTCCCCTTTTCCAACGCTCTTCATTTCACTATCCCACTTTGCAATAAATCCAACGGTTCCGTCCGTTCCAATATATTCAAGTTTTCTGTTTGGATCAGCCATTACCCAAACGCTGTAATTTTCTTGGTTCTTAATATATTTAACATAATTCCACACCTGCGCCTCTGGCTTATTGATCATGATTTCTTCTTGAATCGTTGTTTCGCGAGGAAGAAAATATGCCACCACCAAGAGCGCAACAATAACACCAATAATAAAAATAATTACTTTCATATAAAATTAGTGTAGCATGCTAATTCTTCATGAATTGAATATAGCCTTTTTGAGCAAGCCAGCGCCACAATACATCCGCTGATCGTCCTTCTTGAATTTCTCCAGCAACTAACTTTTCAAAAATTTCTTGAGCGGTAAGCTTAATAACAGATTCAATTTCTCCTCGCTCTTCTTCCGACTCCTGAATCCCGATTTCAGCTCCCGTAACGGTAAAATAATGAAGATCCCATTCCACAGAAGCACCTGCCTTTGAAATAAGAACTTCTCTGTAGGTACC
The DNA here is from genome assembly GCA_036405175.1 of Minisyncoccota bacterium. Lineage (GTDB taxonomy): Bacteria > Patescibacteriota > Minisyncoccia > Phycocordibacterales > UBA1006 > DASWYC01. The sequence continues at coordinate 631,071 of DASWYC010000002.1, read as the reverse complement.
GCCCTCAATTCCAGCCTCCTCCTTTCCCTCTTTCTTCCCCGCTGCTTGAGCTTTTTCTGAAATACTTTCTCCAGATTCCCGTACGGCGTTGAGTTCATCTAACGTATCAAAAACTTTCCCTCCAGGAAGACGGTAGTCAAAACCACTCATTTCTCGACGAATCTCCTTGGTCATTAATAGTGCAGGTGTTCCGTCTTTTTCACATTCAATCAACAAACGAACTCCCGGCGAACGCACTGCGGCTTCAAAAATCTTCCCCGGCTTTCCTTCCCACTGTACCACTTCAAACATTTTCCCTTTGTATACAATATCAAACTTTGGTTTCATTACTAATTTGCTGTCTAAGTTTTGTTCCATATTTCACCATTGTACGGCAGATTATAAATAATAAAATACTGACAAACTTCTCATATTGTGTGTATAATTTCTAAATGGAACCTCAATCAAATTTCAAAAATATTACCATTGAAACCACGATCAACAAACCGATTGAAATCGTATGGGATGCATGGAATCAACCCGCACACATTATGCAATGGTCGCATGCTAGCGACGACTGGAATACCCCGTTTGCAGAAAATGATCTACGCACAGGTGGAATACTTAAGATTGGATATGGGTCACCAGATGGTCAGCATGACTTTACCTTTGAAGCTACATACACCGCGGTAGAACCTCTTCATCACATTGCATACGTTATTGGAGATGGACGTTCTGTAGATATTCTCTTTACCCAAGCTGAAGGCGGAACAAAAATCATTCAAACCTTTGCAATGGAAAATCAAAACACCGAAGAGCTTCAGCGCGCCGGCTGGTCAGCAATTCTAGAAAACTTTAAAAAGCATGCGGAAAGTTTGTAGCAACAACCTCTAGTTTAAAGCACGGACGAACCCGTGTTTTAAACTAGCTTGCTGCGCGAATTCCAGTACTCGCTACTTTTTATATAGTATTGAACAATAGTTTCCAGATGTTGATCATAAAAAGCTTGCTCTTCATCAGAAAGGACTTCCTGTTCATTAATCTTTTTATCAATCCGCCACATTTCTTTAAGAATAGCATTCAGCTCTGGATTCAATGTTTTAATATCATCAATAGTTATCATATAATCAGTATATATCTTTCGCCTTCGTGAACACGTCTTAATCACTTTCTTTCCAATACTGTTTTCCTTTTAACTCATCTGGGAGCAAATCTTCTTCTGTGTACTTTTCATATCCTTCTCCATACCCCAAATCTTTCATCAATTTAGTTGGCGCATTTCTAATACTCATCGGAATCTTTGCATTACCAAACTGCTGAGCATCAGCTTTTGCCGCCAAGTATGCATAATATGCTGCTTTGCTTTTTGGTGCCTTTGAAAGATACACTACACCGTGACCTAAGTTAATTCCCGCTTCCGGATACCCAACGGTTTCAACAGCTCTAAATACTGCATTTGCCAATACCAATGCATGAGGATCTTCCATACCAATATCTTCTGATGCAAAAATCACCATGCGACGAGCAATAAACTTTGCATCCTCCCCTGCTTCAATCATCCGATTCAAATAATAGAGCGCCGCATTTGGCTGACTCGCACGCATGCTTTTAATAAAAGCAGAAATAGTATTGTAATGCTCTTCACCCTTTTTATCATAGCGAAGATGTTTTGACTGCAAAGTGTTTTTGAGCGCTTCCAAAGTCACATCGCCGTACAGCCGTTGAGTGTTTTCGATCATCGTAATTGCCTGACGAGCATCACCATTTGCCATGTCAACCAACCAATCACGCGCATCATTAGCCAGCACTATTCCAGTGCGCTCAAGAACACGCGCCATCTCCTCATCATTAAATTCATTGAGTACAAACACCCTGCAACGAGACAATAGCGCAGGAATCACTTCAAAGCTTGGATTTTCAGTTGTTGCACCAATGAGGGTAAGTTTGCCCGATTCAACAAACGGCAATAAAAAATCCTGCTGTGCTTTATTAAAGCGATGAATCTCATCCAAGAATAAAATCTTTGGACCAAAGAGTCCCGCCTCTGCCTCAACAATCTTTCTAATATCATCCTTGCTCGCCGACACCGCGGAGAGTTCATGATAATCCGCGTTGAGTGCTTCGGCATAAATCTTTGCCAAGGTAGTCTTTCCGACCCCTGGTGGGCCCCATAAAATAAATGAGAAGAGATGCTTCTTTGAAATAGCCACTTCAAGCGGCTGACCAATGCCAACCAAATGCTGTTGACCAATATATTCTTTGAGGTTTTGAGGACGGATTTGCGATGCAAGCGGCTCCATAGGCTGATTGTATGTCAGATTATACATATTGGGAAATTAGGCTCATTTTTAATAAGATTCTTGATTATTGACGATATATCATATATATGCTATAATATTATAGAAAAGCGTTATTTAACATAGATTTTAAGAGAATTGTAAGTTTCTTTGAGTTCCCTTTTGGTGATTCAAAGAAACTTATCATTCACTTTTAATAATTTGTAATCAAAATGGAAACATTAGTAGAAACACTTCCGTCGTCTGAAGAAAAAAGTCTAACATTACTTGAGAATATCTTATATTGGACAATGCTTGTTTGGTTTGCATCGGCAGTATTTATTGCCTCGTTCGCATTCCATCTAAGCAAAAAGTCCTCTTCATACGAAGACAACATCTCTTACGAGACAACTATCCTAAAACTTCAAAACCCACCCTCTGGAGTTGTGTACGAGTTTTGGCATAGTTATTACAATGAAACGACAATATATGATTACAGCACCGATCGTTATGGAGATAGAAAGTTTCCATTAACAGAAGGAGAAACTCTAAATCTTGTGTTTGTACTTATCTTTTATACAGCTGCCTGGCTATTCAAAAAAAGCCTTGAAGAAAAGTTCTCCTTAACTAAAATGGTTGGGTTCATAATAGCACTATCGCTACCAATCATAGTAAATTGCTCAAAATTCAGTTTTCTACTCTGGGCATCTCAAAATCTTGTGAAATAAACAAATCTGAATTCCGATTACTCATACCCCATCTTAATTTTTAATTAAGATGGGTTTTGTTTTGCCCAACTTCTTTATGGTGTTAAAATGCTCTCATGATATATATAGCCCTTTTGAGAGGCATCAATGTTGGTGGTGGAAATAAGGTAGACATGAAAAAACTCAAACAAACGTTTGAGTCACTTAGATTTGAAAATGTACGTACCTATATTAATTCTGGAAATGTTATCTTTGAGACCAAAGCATCCTCAGAAGACACATTGGCAAAAACCATCGAAGCCGAAATTGCAAAAGACTTCCAGCTGTCAATCCCCGCACTCGTGCGCAGTGCAAAAAATATTCAAGCAATTTCTAGGGCCACCCCTGAAGATTGGATCAATAACACCGAAATAAAGACGGATGTAATTTTTTTGTGGCCAGAAATTGATAGCAAAAAGATTCTCAAGGAGTTTCCTATTAATCCAGATATTGAAACGCTCATCTACACTAATGGTGCACTCGTATGGAATATTGAACGTAAGCATTACGGAAAAAGCAAAGTTCCAAAAGTTATTTTGGGTAAAGTTTACAAGCAGATAACAATTAGAAATATAAACACTGTGAGAAAATTAAATTCGTTACTTTTGGAGTAAAAGCCATATCATTGGTAAAAGTGGAGCTAAGATATTATTTAAATAATGAAGAATAACTCCTGGCCAAATACTTTTTAATCTAAGGGTTAAATATGCAACAATTGGACCAAAGATTAAGCCCGCATATAGCATTTGAGAGACAACATCATCGATAGGCATAACAAAAATGTTTTTAAAATGCCATAATCCAAACAAAAGGGACGAGATGACGATTGATTTTTTAACAGAATAGTATCGAGTAAGTCCCACCAAGATACAACCTCGAAAAATTAATTCTTCAAATATAGGAACAAAAAGAATTCCTGCTCTAAATGGAAGTCCGAATATAGTTCCCGTCTTTTCATAATCCAAGTAAGCAAGAATAGTGTAGCTAATAAAAATTAAAACAACTGCAACAATTTGAGTACTTACACTAAAAAACTTAAACTTTCTAGGATAGAGAATGTCTTCAATTTTTTCAATATCAAGCTTCATATAATTAATCTGATTGCCTTACTTGAGTAAAGCAAGCTCTTTGATTGCCTCTTCAATCGAACCAACAACCTTGCCTACCTTTTTAACAAATTCTATTGACCACTTTGGCCTACGATCTTCTTGCCAAATAATTATTATCCGATCACAAAATTTACCAGGTTGAGTATTCTTCATATAAAAAGCCCCAACCTCAACCCATGTTGATTCTGATGGCGCGATACCAGGATTTGCAATTAAAATATCAGCATTATTAACAGCATGTAAATCATCTGGAAAGAATGTATCCGGTGATGTTTGATCTGAATCAAATTCCCAGTCATAAAATTCAAAACCAGAAAGTTTCTTAAATCCCTCTTTCCAATCCTTCTCATATTTATTTGGCTGACCAGCTAGATATACTTTTTTCATAGTTTAATAATAATTTATTTTTCAAGCTCTTTGATCCATTCTTCAAACCATTCAGATGGTAATCTTACTTTTGAAAAGTCTAAACTTTGTAGTTCTTCAAGAGAATACTTGTTTGTTAAAAATAAATCCCATTGCATACTCACGTCTTCTGCGACACCACACCCCTCTTCACGAATTTCTCTTTCTATAAAATACATCGTGTACTGATTACACCACTGAGCAATATCTTGATGTGTATATTCTCCTGAAACAATCAAGCCTTCTTTTAATAAAAGCTTTAAGTTTTCAACATTAAAATCTAAATTGATTTCTTGCCAACCACATTCCTTCCATTTACCAATGTATTGATTTCTCATATAAATATTTTATAGCATCTCTTTAGTGCGGAGGAGGTGAGATTCGAACTCACGGACCGGTTCCCCGGTCTCCTGTTTTCAAGACAGGTGCAATCGACCACTCTGCCACTCCTCCAAATGTATTTGATTCTCGTTTAGTCTAGCGGCTAAATTCCGGTAATTCCCTCGATTGATGTACAAATTACATGATACACTATATCAAAGTTTGACGCTTATGCAACATGAAGACATCCTCCTCACCTATCAAGCCGAAGAGTTCACTTACGTAGAAAGCCCCAAGGAATGGTTTATTGGAATTGGAGCCGTAACCGTAGCCGGAGTGGTTTTGTCGCTTGTTTTGGATAATCCTCTTTTTGCAATTATTTGTGTGTTGGTGGGTGGACTTTTTGCATACTTTTCACAAAAGAAGCCGGGGGTGATAACCATTAGTATTTCAGATAAAGGTGTTCGCTGTGGGCACGAAGCCTTTCCATATGAAAAGATTGATCATTTTTGGATGATTACCACTAATGCAGGTATTCATCACCTTCTCCTAAAAACCCCGCTTGAATTTGATGGAATTGCTATTGTCCCCATTGCACCAGAGGTAGACCCGGAAGAAATCGCTCATATTCTTGCTGAATATATTCCAATGGAAGAAATTAAAGAGTCAGCAATTACGATCTTTTTGGAGCGATTGGGGTACTAAAACAAAACAGTCGGAAGGGCTGTTTTTGCATGAGCTAAACTTGAAAGAATGGTTAAATATGGTATTATTTCACTACTGCTTTCGTAGTTCAATGGATAGAACGCGGGTTTGCGGTACCCGTGATCTAGGTTCGATTCCTAGCGAGAGCACACGATAAAAGCTGTATCACCCGATACAGCTTTTATTAATTAAAAACTAAAGAACCTACTTTAAACTCATTTTTGCCTTCTCTTCCCTTAGAAGGTCAAGGTAGAAGTTTTCCTCATTTTCTACAAAGTAATGCCTAACTGTTTCATAATCCTCAACAGTCTTTACAGTAGAAATAAGTTTTTTCTTTAAAGACTTTATGAAGCCATCGTCCAGTATGCGATCCTTATTTTCTCGAGGATCATTTGGTTCATCGCCCGGATCATAACCGATAACTGTGATTATGTCATCTACATTATAGGCTCCATAATTTGCAACCAAAGAACGGATTCTCTTAAAAGAAAGATTCTTTTTGAGAGCTGCTGTTTCAAGAATGTAAGAGGGGTTGATTGAGGTAATAGGATATTTCCTTACAATGTCCATACAAACACCTTGAGTCGTCGAATCGGTTTGTGCGTAGAATAGCTTCATTAATTCATTGCCCGACAACTTACTAAAAACTCTCTTCATCCTTAGGCTATTTCCCGACTCAACAAGAAGGCCCATATTGCCTGTTGTTTCATACCCATCATTCTTATACTCCTTAACAATATCTCGATCGGAGACGCTTTCAAGAAATACACCTACATACATTTGTCGCAACTCAGCGTCTCCTCTTTGTTGCAATAAATCAAGATAAAAGTTGGCTCCATTAAGAAGTTTTTCAGGATATTTTACTCTTTCCAAAAAGTCTTTTTCGTTAGTGCAAAACTCAAGAAATTCGCGACTCTTTTCGAGTGGCATTTTGCTTAATCCATCTTTAAAGCACACCATAAAGTCTGGACGACTTTTTAGATATGTAAGATTTACATGCGTCCAAAAGATACTTATATTAGCAAAGTCATAATGGGAGGCAATAAGTTTTTCTGTTAAAATTATCTTAGCAGAATCTTTTTTCAACAAAGCAAGTGTATCGTATAAGCTTAGGTATTTGCGTTCGCCCATTCCTTCACTTTCGACCAACTCATAATAAATTTCATTCAGAGAGAGTGTTTTTGATTCTTCCGGCTCTTGAGATTTATTATTTTTACAAGAAAAAATAATCACAGCAATTATGACTGTGCAAATTGTTTTGAGTTTTAACATTGTAGTACCCTACGGGTGTTTAGTTGTTTTATTAAAAATTTCTTATATATTATATCATAATTTATATACCATGTCAATATTTTCCTTACCCCCTCAAACAACAGAAAAGCCACAAACTACTGTGGCTTTTCTGTTGGAATTACGCTTGAATTGATTCAGCCTCAAGCATTCTGCGTACTTCAAAGATCTGTTCAAGAATCTTTTGGAGACGTGTCTCACGTTCAGCACTTGAAATCGTATCGTATCCAAGTTCTGCAAACTCTCGTAAAAAGAGCTGGTACAGATCGTGATAATGATCTACCAATTGAAGGGTCTTTTCTGAAGCTGCATCGCGGAGCATAAATGATGCCATGGGCGACACCGGTTGAGGAACACCATCGGTGCTAATAAATCCAATATATGCAGACAGGTTATATACTTTTGGAATTGTATTCATATTAATAATCAACATCAATACTCATAAAGTTATCTTTAGTAACGACCACATGATCCACCAGAGGTACTCCGATCATCTTACCTGCTGCTACCAAATGCTGGGTAATTTCAATATCAGCCTTGCTTGGTGTCACAATTCCTGACGGATGATTGTGTGCCAAAATTACCGCAACTGCCGCGTACTCAATAGCAGGTTTAAACACCTCTCGTGGATGAATAAGATTGCTGTTAATAGTTCCAATAGAGATTACCTCATCATGAATGATTTGATGATGCGTATTAAGATAGAGTCCGCGAACATGTTCTTTAGGAAGAGCTCTCATGCCATGAAGATATTCAAATACATCTTTAGCAGTGCGAATAGTTATCAACCCATGTTCACGTTGTGCATAAAAGCGACGACCAAGTTCAGCCGATGCCACAACCTGAAAGGCTTTTGCTAATGGAATATCCAAATCTTCTGCTAACTTGGTTGGATTAGTGTGTCCCACCAATGTTCGTTCACCATATTCTTTAACAATGCGCGACGCCATACTCATCACATCTTCTTTTTTGGTTCCCGTATTAAGGAGCACGGCAACAAGCTCTGCAGCAGAAAGTGCGCCTGCTCCGCTGCGAATCATTTTTTCACGAGGTTTATCCTCGTCAGGCATATCCTTAATTTTAAATGTATACGTTTTATTGATGCCAAATGGAATTTCATCCAACAGCATGTCATGGCTAGCAAAAGTATAGGCGGTGGTCATATGCGGTCAGTATATCACGCATGTTTTTTATATCGCTAGGGGTGTCAAACAAATTGGTTATTTTTCCCTTGGTGGCATCTTGAGAAATTCTTGAGGAGCTCCTCTTTATACTAGTCCGAGCCATCGACATATGGGACATATGAAGATGGCTGCCCAAAAGGCCTTCGTCGTGGAAGGTTTTTTGCTTGTATTGAATGGAAAATGCCGGGCGCCCTTTTGGGGCGCCCGGCATTTTCTCTCTAAAAACGTACACTTATCGTGCCACCACAGAAACAGTAAGGGTGGTATTTTTATCAACGTTTGCCAAGAATGGAAGATCAGGGATACTCAATCCAAAATCAGCGTATGCAACGGTAGTACTTGCCGTTGCACTAAATGAATTGTCATCCTTCCAAACACCCGTTGCCTCAAAGGTTACCAATTTGGTTGAGCCGCGCACGGTCAAATATCCAACAACACTAAAATTAAATGGAGTATTTGGAGTAATTACTGCAGGCACATCGGTCACCGCAGTTGACTTAAAGGTAATATATTCATTACCAGTCTCCTCGGTCTTTAAGATAAAACGGGCAAGAGCCCCATTGCGCTGCTCATTATCTGTTTTAAGCGTACGAGCATCAACTTTAATTTCTCCAATGGTAATTTCTGCAGGATTTTTGGTATCAACAATAATTTCTCCGGCAATTTGATTGGTAGTTCCAATTACTTTAGTTTTTTTGCCGCGAAGATCTTCGTTTAAGGTAAATTGCGCGCTTGATTCTGCAGATACAATATTGAGCTTCTTTTGTGTAGCGCTCGTAGTGTCAAGATTTTCTGATGGTGTTACGGGTGTATCCGAGGTGGCCACCGGACGGGTAAGATAAAAATAGAGCCCTACCAATACTGCAAGTACAAGCACGGTAATAAGGGTTGCTTTAGTTCCTGAATTCATAGATTTCATCGTTATATAAGTATGAAGTAAGCGTAGCATACTTATGAAAAAATGAGCAAGATAAAAGGCACATCTTACAATGCACCCTATCAAAACTCTGCCAGATCCTCATCTTCATTTTTGGAAGGCTTTCCAAACAGCGACTCCATACTTACTTGTTTTTTGGCTTGCTCCGCTTTTTCAAGCATTTCGTTATACTTCACCTCACCTTCTTTCATATAGCGAGGAAAGTTGCGAATATGATAATCATAAATAGCACTAAAGGCTAGTATGTTGCTTGCGCAAATACTCCAGTAAATAGATTTGGAAATGAGATTAATCACCTTGAATGCATCATCTACCACTAACGGTAATGCTATGAATGCCGCAAGAGATAGCAATACAACCGCAATAAAGATTAATAAAAGTAACATCTTCTTTTTATTAACCAAGATACCCAATGCTTTATCTTCTTGGAATCTTAAGTGGTTAATATATTCAGGAGTAAGCCCAATAAATGAATCTTGAGCTTCGAGTAGATTTACTTGTTGGCGAATAAAATATTTTTTGATTTCTACAATAAGATACCAGTAAATAAACGCCAATAATAAAATTACTAAAGTAACAAAGAGTAGTGTCTGTATCATCATTTTAAGGTTTATTAATTGCATCATAATACAGCCATGGACTAAGTCAATGGTGAGAAATTAAAAAGAGTCGCACCTGGCGGTGCGACTCTTTTCTATTCTCAGCAACTTATTTAGTTGTTGCGAGTTTTTTAGCAAGACGTGACTTTTTGCGGGCTGCTGCTTTCTTGTTGATGATTCCCTGCTTTGCAGCCTTGTCGATAGTCTTGAATGCTTTTGGAAGTTTTTCAACCGCGGTTGATGCAGCTGATTTGGTAAGATCTTTTACCTCTTTAACTGCTTCACGCATTGCACGACGGCGCTTGTCATTTGACTCGCGACGCTTAATGCTTTGGCGATTTCGTTTTTTTCCTGATGCTAGAATTGGCATACTATTGGTTCAATATATTAGTTTACCTAGTAACGCATAGGTGCTGAGACAAGCCACCTATACCATTGGCGAACAGTACTAGAGTACCGTATTTTGTGTGATTTGTAAATATCAGGCGGCTCATTCTTCTATTTACTGCGATTTTAGAAGAATGAGCCGCCATTCCAAATGCACCTCCGCCGCTTTTTTGCTACACTTATTCCATGATAGAACGCATTGCTGGAATCGCTATTGATACCGATTTTACCTCGAAAATATCCATTGAGACCCCATCAGGCCTTACCTACGGCGTATTCTGCACCAAAGAAACCGCTCTTTCGACTATTCCCTCAAACATATATTTATATACCCACCTTGTTATAAAAGATGATGCTCATGAACTCTATGGATTTATTGATGGCTTTGAGCGAACTGTTTTTAAAAAACTCATGAGTGTTTCTGGTCTTGGACCCAAATCCGCACTTTCAATCTTGTCTAACTTGGGAGTTTCAGGATTACTGCGCGCACTTATTGGTAAAGATGCAGCCATGCTCGCCAAGACACCTGGCATCGGTAAGAAGACTGCAGAAAAAACAATTATTGAGCTCTACTCATTTGCCGAAGATCACCAAGAAGCTATCACCAACACCGTTACTAATCCGCTTTATCATGAGGCGTTTGAAGCATTGGTGTCACTTGGGTATGAAGAAGCTTTGGTTAAAGAAGTGCTCACCAATATGTCTATTGATGATTCAATGACGCTTTCGTTGGTTATGCGTGAAGGAATGAAGAACCTTGCTAAAAACATGAGGTGATTCTTTATGGATACGTTCATAGTAAATTCACCTCTCTTGCGTACAGTGAAAAACCGTGTTGATGCCAGAGATGTTTCTGCTATACTCACTTTACTGCCCCTGTAGTTAAACGGATATAACTGCTCCGTCCTAAGGAGTTATTGGTGGTTCAATTCCGCCCGTGGGCACAAAAAATAAGAGAAGTATAGCTTCTCTTATTCCAAATAATATAAATTCACATTAAACTTCAACAACTTCTTTTTTAACATCTTTCTTGGCGATACTCACAATTGACGAGCAAAGATTGCCTGAGTTTTTCTGTAAGGCTTCATAGCCTTTCAGGTCCTTGTGACTTTCAATAAAAGAATTAAATTCTTTATACTTTTCTATGAGCATCTTTAGAGTCTCATCATCAGATGAAAAGTCAAAAAGATCATTAACGAATTTCAGGGCATCTTCCAATGAATTACCCTTCCAGAACATTTGTTCTTTTACTTGTGATGAAGTAATTAAAACAGATAAACTCTTTTTCCTAATTGCTTCAACCAGAACCTGGTATGCATCACTGTCACTTCTCCACTGAACATTGGCTGCAATAAATAGAATACTGTCCCAACTCGGAGATTCCTCTTTTAGTTCAGCATAGTACTTAGCGACATCTTCCTGCTTCTTTTTTTCCTTTAACCCTCTATCCTTTTCATCTTCTTCCTGCTTACGAGTATTTAGACTATCTTTTCTTTTTTTCTCCTCATTTCTTCGAATGTTTCGAGCAATGAACAGAAATATGCCAACTATTATGATAGAGGTGGCCATACCAAGTAAAGCCTCCCATAACATTGGACCTGAGAATAGCCTGGTAAACCAAAACTGATAGAGTGTACTAACTACACCAATAGCAATTAGCATTGTCATCATTTTTGGAGCATGGTCGCTAAGAATATCATTGATGATTTCATCTCCCTTTAAAAGAACCATGCAACAGAAAAAACAAATCAATGGCACCCATATAAATTGAGTTCCGAAGTAGCAATATGCTTCGTGAATTAGTCCCACAACAGCAAATATTGCTGCAGATTTACTGAGGTAATGAGATATCCCATAGTCTTTTTCGACAGATTCGTCTGAGGCGACAAAAATGAAACAAATGCCTATTAGGATAACTCCCAGAAAAGCAAGCTCGCCTAATAAGTTAATGGGTTTATAGGCTACAAATTGCCTCCCCAGAATGCATAAAAGCATGGTGGCAAAAACAGCGATAGTAACCGCTCGACTTGACTCTATACTTTCATTCAACTCATCATTTCTACGACGAATTGAAATTAATACCAAAAGAATACCTATTACCCCACTTACAATGAATTGAACAGCTGGGATAAGACTTGTCTTTTGGAGATACATAAATACACCCAGATTGGCAGCGATAGGCCACAAAAAGAAGCCTAGTTTTTCAAGAAAAGTTTTGTTTTCCATTTTTAAATTGAATTTTTAATTTAGATTAGACTTTCGTATGCTTTTAATCACATGCGGATATGGCACACACCACATCTTTTACTTGTCGTCATGAAACAAGATTAAAAATATATTATCACATATATATGTACATGTCAACAGTGCCCCTTCTTTAACGGATATAGTTACGGCACAAAAAAATAACCACCGTCGTGTCGTGGCTATTTTCTAACAAATCAGGCAGCATTCGCTTTTTGTGTTTTTATTTTCTTTCTTATTCTGGTCAGCTTCGAATCAATGCTTTTTTTAATCCGCGGCATGGTGCTGTTGTATCTTTTATTTAATTCGTTAGTTATCTTCTTAATAGATAACAGACCTCGAGGATTTCTATATAGTGGATTACTTAAACAATCCAATAGAAACTTATTTTCTATTCCTCGAAATAGCCGATACCCTTGCCGAGCCCTAACCCCAGAATATGATGCTTGAAAAGTTGCTGGTGCACCCTTTTTAAAACCAGGATTTTTGATGTTGTTGATAAATGATTGTGTGCCTGAAACCCTCTTAGCCACCAAGCTTCTATAGGATTCCTGTTTATCTTTAGAGATACCTTCAAAGCAAATACCTTTTTGAGGATCACTGTTTCCTTGCAAGGCAGCGCCAATAAGAAATAAAATGCCTTTTTCAGAATATTCTGTAAACAAGTAAAAGAGATTCAAATCATTAACTATTTCCTTCTTATAAAGTCCCTTATCCAGTGCTTGCCAAAATTCTGGCATATTTTGAAGTTTTTCTACGGCAGCAACAAAGGGTGGAAAGTACTTTTTCTTTACCGATCTACTAGGGCTTCTATCTTTCATGAATAAGCAAAAAGTTTTAAGGGTGAATGATTTATTTTAAAGAATTTTTAGATACTATAAAATCCTTCATTCCTTTTGTCAATTCTCCATCTTTATTCTTGTGAAAATCCCGAAATTTTAATATCTTTATTCTCTGCCTCCAAAGTCGCCACCTCTTCTTCGGTAATCAACTCATTATTCTTCATTATTTTAAGAATATGCTTTTTGGCATTTTGATCATCCTGATCTCGATAGGTCTCCAAAAGATCTGATTTGGTAATTTCTTTTGCCTTATCTATGATAAAACTCACTGCGTCACGTGCTTGTTCTTTATACTTTTTGCGTCTAAAAATATCACCATTTCTAAAAAAGACAATTCCTCCTCCTTCTCCATAGCTTAAGTGATACGAACTCGTTCGCGTAATCCAACGTAACAAAAACCACAATAAAATGGCAATCTTAATCATAAAATAGAGTCCTCTTCCCTCAGCGAGGCGCTCCAACGGATCTAAGAGTGAAACCGTAATAACGGTCATAAATAACACAAGCGTCACCAACGTTGCAGCATTATTCACTTGTGTTTGAGTAGTAGGGCCCGTGAGAATATCAACACTTGCGTAAAAAATCTTGAGCGTCTTTTCTTCGCCATAATCCTCCTTAAATTGATAAATAAAGTACTTATCAAAAAACTCACAGGTAATTTTGGTATTACTGTTTCTTTGAGTGAATACTTTTATTGGTTTTTCTTTAGAAGCAAAATCGTTGATGCTGTTTTCCATATTCTACTGTATATACAGTGTGTCCCCAGAAGGGATCGAACCTTCGACCGTCGGCTTAAAAGGCCGCTGCTCTACCAGCTGAGCTATAGGGACATTGACGTGAGTCGCTGTTTACTATACAACAAAAGGGCATGAATTTCAACCCAAAAGGACCGATTGTGGTCTTTGACAACCTTCGCAGTGTACAAAATGTGGCATCGCTGTACCGCACCATGGATTGCTTGGGTATCTTTACAGCGTGCCTTGTTGGCACAACCCCTCCTCCTTATGACAGATATGGTCGCCCTCGGAAAGACTTTATTAAGATTTCACTTGGCGCAGAAAATACCGTACAGACTCATTATTTTGAAACTGCTCAGGAATTACTTAAGGCTCTTCGCGCCCACGGTTATGAGGTTGTGAGCATTGAGCAGTCTGATCGCTCAATTGATTATAAGTCTTATGCGCCTTCAGAGAATATAGCTCTTGTGTTGGGTGCAGAGGTTGAAGGTGTCTCACAAGAGTTTCTTCAAGCTTCAACAACTATTCTTGAACTCCCTCAACGAGGAGAAAAGGAGTCGCTCAATGTCTCGGTTGCGGGCGCAATTGTGCTCTATCGCTTATTTGATATATAATGAGGCGGTATGGCAGATGCAAAAGATCCTCAAAATCCTATTATTGAAGCACTTACCTTTGCGTGGAAACTTATTGTGTTTGTGATTCTTTCTATTTTGGTAGTACCCGCAATGGCTATTATGGTTACTCTCCATCCAACTTGGGAAAAAACATTAAAAGAATACTTCCACTTAGGATATTAAAAAGAAAATCACCAGTAAGCTGGTGATTTTCTTTTTCCACATCTTACACTCCAAGTTTTATTTGCTATACTCTTAAGGAAGCAAAGCTTCAGTGAGAATAACGACGCCATCGTTTTTGGCCATATAAATTAATTCTTACAACGGTTTTAGTTATTTAGTGAAGTTCTTTATACAAATTAATAAGGTGACTTAAAGCCCAACATGTGACGACCTCCTGATATCAACATGATTTTAGGAACTCCTTGAGCTCTAGTATTTATTTTTTGTTATAAAAAACTTCCTCAACTATTTTAGCTAAATATCGAGGATTTTTTTTGCCTCAAAATTTTGAGCCTCATGATGTTGGACGCATCATGCATATTATTCTCACTCATTATGGATTTTACCTGAGTGAGAATACGTTATGATGCCTATAAAGTAAGCAGAAACTGCTCAAACATGCGAGCACTATTTTTACCCTCAATTTCTCCTTCATATATTTCAATCATTTCAGCTTGTTTTTTTACCACTTCTTCTGGGGTCCATTTTATACTTTGTTTTTTCATTTTATTTATCACAAATGGACTCATTCCCTCCGCCTCGCCGATTATTACGTTAAAAAGTGATTTAAATCCCCATAATACACTTGGAATTACTTCTGCTAATTCTTGATGGATTAAATGATGCTGATAATACAACCATGCATCTTTTTTATTACGAGCTACCACCAAATCTACAAAATCAAAAATATTAAATGACGGCTTTTGCTGAGCTGCTTCAAGCCACGTTATTCCTGCAATATTTGGCTTTTTTGATGAGTACCACCAAATGGCGTGCGAAGTACTTTTCAAAATATCCATCAACATCTCATTATCAGTACATTCAACAAAATCTTTTTCAATATCAAAAGAAAGCTGTTCTCCAAACATATCTTGTTCTTGAAGTGCATGAACAATATCTTGCACGCTCACATCTTCACTCATTACACGAGCACCAAAGGCAACACCATACTTCCCTGCTAATAATGCGCGATCTTTATAAAACACCATATATTATTTAAGCTTATCCCACGAGGTTCCCGTATGTACATCAACCAAAATTGGCACCACAGACTTGTACTTTTTATACGACTTTTCAAAAACACTTTCCATCACTTCCTTGATCTTCTTTCCAATCTCATCTTCTTTGCCAAGCTGTACCTCAAACAACAATTCATCATGAATCTGCAGAAGTGGCATACAAATATCTTCCCCATACTTTTGAGTGATTTCTTCCCATACAAATCTAAGCGCCAATTTAATAAGATCAGCGGTTGCCGTTCCTTGAATTGGTGCGTTAGCCGCCATGCGCTCCGCCATTGCTTTTACATACGGCATTTTTGATTTAAGATCTTTAAAGTTGCAGCGGCGTCCAAAGAATGTAAGTGTATACCCTGTTTCCTCGGCACTTCTTTTGGTTCCCTCCATAAAACTCATCAAAACCGGAAACGTACTTTTATATTGATCATAGAAAAGCTGAGCCTCCGCACGAGTAGTTTTAAGATTTTCCATCAGCGCACTTACACCCATTCCATATACAATTCCAAAGTTAATCACCTTTGCTTTGCGACGCTCATCAAGGGTCACTTCATTAAGCGGCTTATTAAACACACGCGATGCAACTCCCGCATGAACATCTTCTCCGCGTTTAAAGATTTCAATTAAGTTAGAATCACCCGACAAAATAGCCGCAATGCGCAACTCAATCTGAGAATAGTCTGCTGCTAAAAACGTATAGCCAGGACGTGCAATAAATCCACCACGGATAAGTTTTGCCGAGTCATTACGAATTGGGATATTTTGAAGATTTGGGTTTGCCGATGCAAAACGCCCTGTTGATGCTCCTGTTTGGATAAGATCACTATGAATCACGGCGTTTTCATCAGCAGTTTGCGGCAACGTTTCAATATACGTTGAGCGCATTTTTTCCGCAAAGCGATACTCGAGCAATAAATCAATTACCGGATGCACGTCTTTCATCTTTAAAAGCTCCTTTTCATTCGTTGAACGCTCACCGGTGGCTGTTTTTTTAACATATTTAGCAGGTAATTTGAGAATATCAAACAACAATTCCCCTACCTGTTTTGGTGAACGAATGTTGATAATCTTTCCTTCGGCATAACTTTGAATTTTCTGCTCTAATTCTGCAATCTTGGTTTCAAATTCAACTTTAAGATCTTCAAAATGTTTTCTATCAATCATGATTCCTCGCTCTTTCATCGCTGCCAAAATTGGAATAAGTGGCACTTCAATTTCTATGTAGACTTCAAACAAATTTTGATCTTTTAATTTTTGTTCAAGCACTTCAAGAATTTCTTCGACAGTTTGCTTGTGGGTCAAAAACTGCATGTCTAAAATATTTGGATTGGTTTGCTGAGAATCCAAAAGCCAATAAGCAACCTGAGCTTTTTTAAAGAGCAGCGGATCAATATCGTAACTTTCTGCTGCAGCAGACTGTTCGCCAAAATAGGTTCTAAATTGATTAAGCATTGATTTAAAGTAGTATTTTCCAAGATAGCTAAATACTTCCTGAGGTTTTGCACGCTCTTTCCACGTTACCGTTTCCGAGTAACTCACCGGTGCATCTCTGCGAATGGTTGCAATTACTTTTGAAAAGAGCGCATCTTCTTTACCTTCTTTTACCTTTTGAAGAGAAACACCCTTTACCCCAATACTGGTAAATGCTTCCTCATCGCCTGATTCAAGCACTTCATACATGTGCTCAATGCTCCCAAATTTTTGCAACAACTTGCAGGCAGTTTTTTCACCAATTCCCTTGATGCCGGGAATATTATCTGATGAATCTCCTGCAAGACCTTTATAATCGGGAACTTGTGTCGGTGTATAGCCAAAGTCCTTGAGCACTTCGTCTTCGGTATATAAAATAGTATCTTTGGTGGTTTTCTTGTAGGTGTACACCACCACCTTTTCGCCATCAATTAATTGAAGAGCATCTTTATCACCGGTGGCAATAATAATCTGTCCGTCATACGATTTTTTGAGCTGCTCAGCGAGTGTTCCAAGTAAATCGTCCGCTTCAAAAGAAGGGCTCTCGTAGACTAAAAAACCGAACGCACGCGCAAGATTATGTGCTTCTTGAAGCTGAACCTTAAGAGACTCATCGGTCTCTAGACGGCCCGCCTTATACTGCTCATACGCAACATGGCGAAACGTCTCCTCCGGCATATCAAAACACACCAAAACGTCTTTTGGATCGTATTTTTCAATGATCCGCACGATCATGGCCGTAAATCCATAGAGTGCTCCCGTTGGAAAGCCTTCTGGCGTAGAAAGATGAGGAAATGCGTGATATCCGCGATGAAGCAACGCGTAGGCATCAATAAGTACAATAGGGGCTGGTTTCATGGGTTTAGTATATATGAAAATAGGGAATCTCTAAAACAAATTTAAATTCCAAAAAAGCAGTCGCGCAGACGATTATTAAGGAGGGTGGGCTTTGGACCCGACTATAATAATCGTCGAGCGCTAGCCCTTGAGGCGCTGCTTTGGAGGAATTTAAATTTGTTTTAATTGTGTTTCTCAAGATTATAAATTCTACTCTCTCCTTCAATATCTATTGAAAGTACATAGTGTTCGTAATCGCCTAATACTTCCGGTAGTTTTTCTGGCCATTCGATAAAAAATATTCCTAATTGAGATAAAATCATCGGCAAATTAATCACTCCTAGATCAGCCATAGAATCCAAGCGATACCAGTCAAAGTGATGAATCACTGTTTTCTGTTCATTAATTTCTCCTTCATACACATTCATGATGGGAAAGGTTGGACTCGTTACTACATCTTGTACGCCACACATTTTGCAAAACTCCTGCACCAATGTGGTTTTTCCTGCCCCCAAATCACCCTTTAAAGCAATAATTACTTTCCCATCAGTTTCAACTTGATGCTGAATAGTGTCAAAAAAATACTTCGCTGCTTCACCAGAATTGTTAGTAGTAATCGTTAACATGTTTTTAGAATACCAAACTTTGTTAAGATAAACAAAAAGACCGATGCAATACGCGCATCAGCCTTGTTGTCGTTTTTTAATGTATAACCTTTTCTTCACTTATCGAGGTCATTCATATTGTGCCAGGTACTTTTTAATTTTGCAACATGGTTTTGAATGGACATGAAAAGAGGCGCGACCGAAGGTCGCGCCTCTTTTCTCTTATTTAGTTCTATTTAATTATCTTGGTTGATTTGGATTAAATGGAACGTAGATTGGCTGAACTGGTTGAACCGGAGCAACGGGTGCTACAGGTTGTACCGGTGCGCCATACACATTGTTGGTTGGAGGAACTCCGTATGGTCCGTAGGCATAGTTGTATTCATTTCCCTTCTTTCCAAACCAGAGCCAGCGAAGTGCTGCAATGAAGAGGAATACCAAGAAGATAAGTGACAACCATCCAACAAGACTTGATGGAAGGAATCCATTTCCACCATTATCTGAACTTCCAAATAGTGAACGATCACTACTATTGTCTGATGATCCATTAGAATTACGAGAATTCAAGTATTCATCAGAATCAAAGTCGGTTGAACTATCGTTGATTCCGGTAGTTGGACTGATGAATGATGCAGTTGCTGATGCAACAATAAGATCACCTTCTACCAATCCCTTCTTAGCACGCACCGTTACGGTGAATGTCTCACGCTGTGATGGATTAAGATCCATGCGTGAAATAAAGAGAGAGTGAGATGCCTTGTTGTAGGTTCCTCGTGATGAGCTTACAAATTCAAGCTGTGGAGGAATTTCTACCTGCATTTCAATATCGCGGAGCACGTATGTTTGCGTAAGATTTTGATAGGTAATTACGTAATCAAATTCTTCACGGTTTCCAATAGTATCACGATTGTTATCAATCTTAAGATCAAGATCAGGAGAACAGATGCTTTCTGCAGCAACATTTACGTCTTCCTTAACTTGAATAACTTTTACTACTGGTTTTTGTTTGACAGGAGGATTTACTACGGTTGTGGTAGTTTTTGGAGTCTTAAAGGTCTTGGTAGCTCCACGAACAATTGATCCACAGCCACTTCCAACAATGCGGAAGTAGTAGGTGGTGTTTGGCTTCAATCCTGAGATATCAGCAGAAACCACTCCACGATCATATGCTGAACGAGTTCCAATATTTACCACTTCTCCAAGAGAGCTGGTGCGTCCGTATTCAAACCACAATTCAGAAGAACAATCACGAGCATTGAATGATCCATTCAAGCGAGCATTGTACTGACGTACTGAACTTGCAGCAAGTGTAGTAACCAATGTTCCAAGGCGTTCTGGTTGAACTGGATTGTAGTTATTTGAAAGCGTTACAAATGATTCAACATCACCACAGTCACGCTCCCCTTCGGTATTATCTCCACAAGCGCGGTAGAAGTAACGAGTATTACTTTGCAAACCGGTTACCATTTGTGAGAATGACTGACCTTGTGAGTATCCATAGTTGTTATCAAGATAGATACGTGATCCATTTCCGTTGTATACATTGTTTTCTGAGGTGCTGTACTCAAACCAAGTACGAAGACGAGTGCTTCGTCCAGTTTCGCGTACACGTCCATGCATACGAGCAGCAGTATAGCTTACATCTGATTCTTGTTCGGTATCAACTTGAATAGTTGAGTTATTTCCTTCAGTAACAAAGCTGAGAACATCTCCACAGTCTTGTTGACCTACAGTGTTTTCTCCACACGCACGGAAGTAGTAGCGAGTTCCTCGCTGAAGTCCACTTACGCTACGTGAAATTGAATTTCCACGATAGAAGTCCCCTGATACAGAGTAGCGAGTTCCATTTCCGTTTGATACGGTACTAGAGCTGTTTCCAAATTCAAACCATGTACGAACAGTATTAGCATCTCCAGTATCAACTACTTCTCCACGAAGTGTTGCGTATTCTGAAGAGATGTTAGTTGCTGACGTAGTTTCAATACGAATTACATCACTTGGTGTGTAATCAGTAGTTGTTTTGAATGAACGAATGTCACCCTTCACTTCTCCCTTATTATTTGATGCTGCGGCTTGGTAACAATACCAGGTATCAGCTGAGAGTCCTGAGATGTAGCGACTAAAGGTTCCAGTATTAGCGTTGGTGGTTTCTGGAGTCTTATAAATAAGATCCGATGCGGTACAGGTGCTTCCCTGACGACGTCCCCAATACAAGTATGTTTGAGTTGAAAGACCTCCCTTTGAAAGCAAGTTTCCAACAATAGTTGCTGAGTTACGTGATACATCTTCTGGGCTACGGGTCTCTACGCTTGGTTTAGTGGTGTTATCACTAACTTCGCGAGGAGTTACCTCAAACCATCCTTGTACACGCTCAGTACATCCTTGGAATCGCAACCAGGTGCTGTACAATTTCTTGTTTCCATTTTGCCCAGCGATTGGCCAGGTAGCAATAATATTTGACCAGATAATACGATTATCACTCATGTTAGCAACTTCATAGCGCTGTGTTGCTGCGTTAAAGAATTCAACGGTTTTTCCGCCAGTATTCTTTGCTTTTACAATTACACTTACATCATTTGAAGTAGCAGAAAGGAATTCTACGCGAGGATAACCGGCAGTATCCCAGTTTGCATCAGAAATAGCACACTGGTTAGTTGGATTGGTTGGACCTTCATCATTACAATTTACGGCAAAGTATCCCGCGCGCTCAGCAGTTTGACCAACAAAGCGAACAGCAGTTGCGTATGCCTGTGATCGAGAAGGAACGTTATACCAGGTATATTCGTTGTTTCCGGTTTCAGTTACCCAGTTATTGTTGTTGTAGTTACGGAATTGTACTTGTTTTCCATTTCCATATGCCTTAACGGTTACTGTTGCAGTTCCGTTAGTATTACATACCACACGTGGATATCCATTTACATTCCAGTCAGGAGCTTGCTCGGGATTAGTAGGCCCTTGATCGTTACAGCTTACTGCAAAGAATCCTTGACGTTCATTAGTTGAACCAACAAAACGAACTCCTGTGGTATATACTCCCGATTTAGAAGGAACATTATAGAATGTATATTCATTATTTCCTGTCTCGGTTACCCAAGAACCGTTGCTGTAATGCTTAAACTGAACCTGCTTTCCGTTTCCATATGCTTTGATAGTAACGTTTGCAGTTCCATTGTTATTACAAATTACACGAGGATACCCATTGGTATTCCACTCAGGAGTTCCTTGTTGAGGCTCTGGATCTGGATTAGGATTTGAAGGACCGCCATCACACGAAATAATACTAAATGAAGCCCAAGATACTCCACTGATTTTTACTACTGATGATTTGATACCAGTAATACATGGACTAATATGACTTCCATCGCCAGCAGAACTTCCACTAAGACCAAAAGTCTTATCTCCGCTTGGGCTGGTGTAACGAATCACAATTCCATCAGAGGTTGTATTATTTTTTACCTTAAAGTTTTCAAAATTTCCGCTTGGTGGATTTCCTGGATCTGGATCAGGGTTTGGATTATTAACATTACAATTTACTTGGAATGAACCTCCACGTGAATTACCTGAACCCGCAAAGCGAACTGCGGTGTTATATGTTCCGTTTGGAACGTTATACCAAGTATATTCGTTATTTCCTGATTCATTTACCCAATTATCATTAAAGTAGTTCTTAAATTGAACTTGCTTTCCATTTCCAAAAGCTTTTACCGTAACGGTTCCATTGTTGTTTCCAGCACATACAACACGCGGATATCCGTTAGTATTCCACTGTGGAGCCTCCTCAATTGGGGCAGCATCAAGACCAATAACACGATAATATGCTTTTACAACACCCTGATCGATGAATTTATCGGCACAATTTGAACACATTCCAGGAACAAGATAGAGAGGTTCTCCACTGGTAAATACGCGTCCGGTACGGTCGGTTTCAACACCACCGCCACCAAAATCACGACCATTCCAGTACACTTTAGTGTACATATATTCAAGACGTGATGTCTGACTAAAATGCACCATTCCTTGCCCACCAGCCCCTGCACCATCTGCTGGCTGAATGGTTCCGTATATAGGAACAGACTTACCAGATCCTCCTTGGAGGTCTGACATTCTTACGATTGCGCTTGTATCGATTGGTGAAGTATTGTGAAAATATACCCCTACAATAAGGATATCTCCAGGATTTACACCATCAATAGAAGAGTCTCGACAACCATTACTTGCATTAGCAAGCGTAGTTACTCCGATTGTTGGACAATCTCCAGGATAGGTATTAAAAACTTGTGCGTTGGCATGTTGGGCTCCCAAAAAGGTAATTCCCACGAACACCAAACCTAAGATAAATTTTTTCATACATTATTCATTATAGTTGATAAAACTGTGTGATTTAGCAGTCACTTTCATGACTAGGTGAAATATATCATATATTGACAATTTTGTCAAATGATTTAATTATGTTTTCATGTTTAGTTTTGACTTATTTTACTGGCCATTTCTGAGGTGTTTCCGCTCAACTTTTGGAAAGCGACTGGTCTCTTGTTAGATTTTAACATGCCTCAGCTACATATATTTATATCTAAGGCTGCGTACCCCCTACTTTTAGACAAAAAAATAAGCCATCTCCTATGAGATGGCCCTTTTATGGTAAAACACTAAATTTAATTTTTAATTCCCCCAATTGGATTTGGGTGGAATATAGTTACCATTTCCAGTTGTAGTAACTGGCGGAATAAAAAAGCTTCCGTTGCTATCAGGTTGACCCCATTTAACCTGGGTATTACTTCCAATTGGAGTAACACCTGTTGAATTATATGGGTTTTGCCACGTATATGCAGCGGGATCCGTATAATTTACTTTTACTGGTTCACCTAAATCGTTGTATCCGATTCGACCGTTATTGGCCGGAGTAACCCAAAGTCCATCTGAGGATTTTGTCCATGGACGTCTGTATGAGGGATCTCCTTGCCAAAGAGGTCCACCTACATTTGGCATCCAATTTTCATGCTGATTCACCCATGGAGGTCTTGTAGGATTGTTTGGCTTACCTCCTGTATTTGGTTGCGAAGGAGGCGCAGGTGTCCAGTTAAATGGGTTATTGTTGCTATTTTTATTACTATTGTTATTGTAAATATTGATAGCAGGTGTTTGCCCATAACCAGATGAAGAGCCACTGTATCCGACTCCTCCAGCCATGGCTTTATAGAATTGATTTGTCTGATAAAGACCCATCCCTCCTATAAAAAGTTGCCCAAGAGTTCCAACTATCGATGTCCCGATAGCCCAGTTGCGAGCCTTCTTATTTTCTTGAAACTCAAGCTGCCTCCAATAATCGTCTCTCTGTGCCTGCTGGTTTTGTTGAGCAAGAATATTTTGTACTTCTTCAGCACTATACATTCTTCCCTGACCTTGTTGCTGAGCATAAACAGAAGTTGTAATCATGGAACCTTGTTGTGGTGCCTGTCCAACCCCATCAAAGACACGTACCTGTGCACGATATTGTGCTGCAAGTCCAGCATTCTTTCCATTCATATCAATGACGATATTTTCATGCATGAGTCTTTTAACATCCTCAATGCGCGCCAATTCAAGAGCTGCAAAGTAGTCAACCAAACCCATGCCAGACGCTTGAGTAATCAGTCCTGTTTGTTGGGTTGTAGGATTATTGGTAGGCGGGGGTGTTGTATTATTTTGAATAACAACAACCTTACCCTGACCTTCATCAGTAACAACACCAGACGGACCTCCTTGTGTTTGACTGGTCACCAAACCAATAAACTCTCGCCAATAGGCTTCATTGTCTACCATGCGAAGACGGTTTGGTCTGTTTTTCCATACTGCCTTAGCTTCATCATCACAATTTGCAGTGCAACGATTGCAGTCAGCTATATAGAGCGGTTGACCTGTCTCCTTCACATAAATAACTTTGGCCTTATCTAACAAAAGAACTGTGCGAGTCATCGGCCTACTTCCTGCCGAAATCTCGTTTTTAAACGGGATTTGGTTTACCGGAAACTTTTTGCCATCAGGAAATGTCCACATGAGACCTTGGACGCTACCTATAGCCAAAGCGCTATTTCCCTTAACTACGTCTTGTGGCGAAGTTCCGGGGGTAATTTCATTTTGGCTGTAGAACCCGTCAACTTCGACAACTTTGTCGAATTTTGGGCTATCAACATACAAATATCTATCTTTTCCGTCTTTTTTTGTTATACCGAGCGGGGCTTGCGCAAAAAGACTTTTAACAGCGATTAGCTCCATCAACCCCATTAGAGGGAGAAGCAACAAAAAGAATTTTCTTAACATGATTTGATATATTTAAGGTTTTTTGAGTTCTTATTGTCCGTTGTGTGGATCAAGAACACTGTTTGTAAAAAATTTGTATATATTATATCATAATCCAATATTAAAGTCAAGTGTCAAGAGTACTAAAAGTAGCCTTATTTTAAAGGCTATTTTTGAGAAATTGCTTTTTGGGTCTGTCCAGGATTATAGACATTTTGATATAAAACAATGAGTTCTTCGGTATTTAAGGCCTTTGAAGTAAGTCCCATACGCTCCAAACCACCCACGATTACGGCTGTTCTTTGGTCTAATTGCGCTTTTTCTACCTGAAATGCCTCGTATGACATCTGCTGATCCCCCGGCCCCGTAAGCGCACTTGTAATATTATTAATCACCCCCTTCTTATTTTGCGTTAAAAATGAAGGAAAATATGAGATTGTTACGTAAAAATATTTAGTAACTAGGTTCATGCGCTCACCTAAAAGTTGAATAAAATCGATGTATTCTCGTGATTGGATGCGCAAAAGATCATTGGTAATTTTACGAGTTTGTTCTTGTAGCGTTTCAAGATATGGAGAAATATCAAGCTTGCGTGATTGCACCAAAATTTCTGTTGAATATTCAAGCGAATTAAGGAATGATTGAAAGTTCATTAATGTTGCACGCTGCTCATCAGCAGATTTAAGCGCCAAGTTGGTTGAGCTCGTCATGATTACTGACTTCATAGAACCATCGCGTAAGATAACTACTCCATCGCGAATTTCTTTGATATCAATAAACTGTTGTGTTGCGATGCTCATATTCGTGACTTCGATCAAGAACGTCGAGTCCTTGAGCTACTGTAGTAATATCATACCGTGTTTGAGGTTCTAAAGATACTGGTGTGGATACTTCAACTTTCTTTTGATCAGCTTTTTGTTCTTGTTTTTTCCATGAGTATGATCGATCGCGCGTGTAATATGAGACGAGTGATGCAAGAAAATCAATAAATGGACGATTATTTACTTTATAAAACGCCAACATTGCGGCAAGACCAACCAATGCAGCAGCAACTAAAAATCCAAATGGCTGCATAATAAAACGAAAACTCAAATATGCGAGTGCTCCACCTCCTAACAAATACAGAAATTGATCAAACGTAAATGGTCCGATTACTTTATCTTTCACATCAATAAATTGTGGCACTTCATGTTTCATTCTTTTTATTATATAGTATGTAATCTTTGTAAACCTGATTTTTTTTCTAAGAGTGTGAAGTTTTAATTAAAGAAACTTCAGTTTGATTTATAAAAGACAGTCGCGCAGTGGCTGATAATGAGCACGTACGTGCGAATATATCAGACCGCGAGCGTAGGGCCGATAGAG
Organism: Minisyncoccota bacterium; assembly: GCA_036405175.1. Lineage (GTDB taxonomy): Bacteria > Patescibacteriota > Minisyncoccia > Phycocordibacterales > UBA1006 > DASWYC01. The sequence continues at coordinate 604,905 of DASWYC010000002.1, read as the reverse complement.
CCCGCTGTCTTTTATAAATCAATCTAAAAAACCCTCTCTTGCTCCAATGAACGTGCGCGTAGTTGCTCGTTTTTAATACGTAAAATCTGTGATGGATCTGAAGTAACAATTTGCTCCTCAGTATACGATGCAACAACAGAAATTGCCGCATGCTGATTACCTGCAAAGAAAATTCCCTCTCCTTTTCCACATTCAAGTAACAAGAATTTCTCTTCATCCGTAAGATTAAATGTTTGTTGAAGCAATTCAATAGATGCTGGTGCTTGTTTCATCAACAACTGAATCGATGAGTTGGAAATAATTGGTTTTCCGTACGGAGACTTAAGAAAATCTTCAACGTCTTGCGTAATCGTTGCAAGTCCCAAATAATATTTACGGCAACGCTTTGCAATACCAAACAAGAATGACGCTGTATCTTCGGACTTCATCATCCACCATGCCTCGTCTACCACCAAAAGGCGCTTTTTAATTTCGCGACGAACTGCATTCCAGATAAAATGCGTAATAATATACATTGCCGCTGGTTTAAGTTCTTCTTCCATATCACGAATTGAAAACACTACCAATTTATTATCAAGCGCCACATTGGTTGGTTGATTTAAAAATCCTGACCATGTTCCCTGCGTATATTTATTCAAACGACGCAACAACGACTCGGTTCCCTCCATACTATCGAGCACCATTTCAAAGTCAGAAATAAGTGGTGGTGTTTTGTTAATAAAGTCAGTTGTTGGGGTAATATCACGAAGCGCATAGGTCTCGGTAAGTGCACGATCAACCAAAGAATCTTCTTCTGGCGTTAATCCACCAAGTAAAATACGAAATAGTCCCACCAAACTAATAACATGTGAACGAAACACATCCGATGGATTTTCATCTTCCTGAGGTTTTGGCAAATCAAATGGATTCAAGTGGTGCTCTGAAGAGAGAGAAATGTTTATATAGCGTCCACCAACTGCATTCGCAAGAAATTCATATTCACGCTCTGGGTCAATAATCATTACCTCAGTATCAAAAATAAGCGAACGCAATACTTCAAGCTTGGTAGCAAATGATTTTCCGGCTCCTGCCGTTGCAAAAATTACTGAATTATAGTTTGGCTGTGTAAAGCGATCAAACAAAATCATTGAGTTATTGTGACGGTTAATTCCATACAAAATGCCTTTATTTTGAGTCAAATCACTTGAAATAAATGGAAACAATGAGGAAAGTGGACCCGTATTAAGATTGGTGGTCACGTTTAATGTATCCATTCCAAGCGGAATAGTGGTCTTAAATCCAAATTCATGTTGGAAAATTGCCGGCTTAATATAAATAAGCTTTTCTTCAAACATTGATTTAATTTCATCTTCAGCTTTTTGCAGTTCAGCTTCTGTATCTGCATAGAGCGTTATATAGAGCCCAACACTAAACATGCGCTCTGTTGACTGCTGAAGCTCATCACGCAAACGCTCAAGATCTTGATACGCAACATCAAGCATCGGATCGCGCACTAAGCCTTTCTCGCGGCGTTCAATAATTTGACTCTCAACTTCTGCAACTTTTTTGCGGTATTCGCGAAGCAAATCATCAGTTGCAATTGGGGTAACGTGAATTGCAATATCAAGTGCACGGTCCAAATTTACGAGTGGCGCCAACCATCCATCGGTTAAAAAACGAGGATATGAAATAACAAAAAAAGTCTTGATTACCTTTCCATCAAGTTTGAGCCCATCGCGTGTAACCTCAATAGATGAGGGTGCAATAATATCTTGAAGCGAAGCGATTGCTTCTTCGTGTAGCTTTGCACGATTTGATGGCATTGTCTTATCATTTGAGGGCGGTGTAAAAAGGTCAGAGAATAGTCCCATACTGTTTACTATTGTAGCATTTTTAAAACGAGTATCTGATACACTATACGTATGAAAAAAGTTTTTCTTGTTGTTTTTTTATTTTTAGTTACTTTTATTTTTTCACCATCAACAAGCTTTGCGCAATTTAGCTCACTTTCTCAGGATTTCAACATCTCTCTTGATCCTCTTATGCCTGCACCAGGGGACACCGTTCGTGTTTTTCTTTCTAGTAATGAATATGAACTAAATACCTTTAAGATCGAATGGAAAGTTGATGATAAAACTGTCTCATCTGGAACCGGAATAACTAGTATTAACGTAATATCACCTATGGATCGCTCAAAAAATCATATTGTAAAAGCTCTTATTACCACCAATGGTAGAATTGTTGAAAAAACAGTATATGTACAAGGACGTAGTGTTGCTATTCTTGAGCAAGCACCTACCACAACGGTGTTTCCTGGATACAGAGGCCGAAAGACACCAGCAAATGAAGAAGATTTGAAAATAGTAGCAATTCCTGATGAGTCGTTTTCAGATTTAGTAATCTTTACCTGGGACAAAAATTATGTTGATGGTCTTCCGGAAGTTTCTGGTACAAACAATAATTATTTTACTATCCCTGCTGATATCTTTACTGACTTTAGAACTGTTGGAATAACGCTTGAGGATCTTAATACTCGACGTCGTGTTCGATCATATAAAGACATTGTCTTTGGAGGTCAAAATGTTGAGTTTTATACATTTACTAAAAATGATAATCCTAACTTTCATCATACTTCTTCTCTTTTTGAATTAGACAAGGGCAAGCTTCTTACCTCAATTATTGCTTTTCCATTTGGCTATAATAAATCAATCCTAAAAAACCCAGAGATATCTTGGTATATAAACGGTGAAGAAGTTCCCGGCTATACAAATAAATTAACACTTCCTCTTAAAAATGATAATCCTGAAACGTCAGGAACTGCGGATATTATGGTTGATATTAATCCAGCACAATCCCTATCCCAGCAAACCATTAAACCTTTTCGGATAAGTTACTAAAATTCTAAAAAATTAATTTTTCTATTTGCTACACTATAGCTATGAAAAAATCTGCTTTAGTATTTTTAATAATTTTTAGTTTTTTAGCTGGTTTTTTGTTTATACCCTCAAAATCATTCGCCCAAAATGATATTTCAAAATGTGAGATTATTTCTAATAAAAACCCTGGAGAGAATGAGGTACAGCTTAGTCCATCAGGAACTCTTGTTAAAGCCTCAAGCGGAAGACTAAAGGCAACAGTTGAAGTAGAAAATGTCTCTTCTGCTGGTGTAGTAATTTCTTTACCTATTAAGTTCACCCCAGAATGTATTAATGCAATTACCTATAAGGCAAGCTTGGCGCAAGGAGGAAAATATGTTGAGTCTGAAACCCTTACTGTGACATCAGCAATTCATACCATTACAGGAGTTATTGGACCGGAGTTATGTAAACCGTCTTCAGCCCCTGGATATCAAGCAGCTTGGCAATGTGACAATATCATGTTACGAGGATTACAAACAGTAAATGGTGTAAATAACTGGAAAACTCTTGTTGAAACAGTTCCGCTTGACCTAACCATTCTTCTTGATAGCGATGAGATTATTGCAGCATTTAAAAAAATAGTTCCTTCTGCATCTTTTGACGGTAAGAATCTTCCTCCCGGAAATACTGAGGACTGTTCTGTGAATTCAGTTACCGTTACAAGCAACAATGGAAGTAATGTTTTTACAGCTAATGCCGATGGAGTGCTTCCAAAAGATCATTATTATGAAGCAATTATTCACACTAACAATGATTGTCTAACTAAAACCATTGCGCTTTATGTGTATATGAAAGGTGTTGGAGGGGAAAACACTGGTAAGGATCTAGAACTCTTTGAAAATAAAATTAAAATAATTAAGCCTGATCATTACATTGACTTTACGCCTCCTTTTGATAAAACGTATTGTCTAGAATCAGTAGAGGCAGAATATAGAGTTTATAATTGTAGCCTTGCAGTGTTTGCAAAGAGCACTACGGGAAACATACTCAAACAGGGAGATTTCTATCCCTATAAAGTTCGCATTCCGATAAATAAAGAGCTTGATAAAATTCCTGCAGTTATTATTAGATCGGACGTACCTGGAACAGATTTGGGAAGTTTTGGATCAACGACAATTAAAGAAGGATTTTCTTGGGATCCTTGCTATGATCCTGAAACTCAAAAAATGGTGACATATTTAGACCTTAAAAATCCAAAACAAACACAAATTAAAGATTTAAAGCCCGAACAAATAGCTGCAGGTAAAGATGAATGCTACACCCTTCTTTCAGGTCTTCCTATTAAGTTTAATGCTACAGACCCCGTATCTGATCAAGTCGGATATTTAGAAGCACGAGATAAGAACGGAAAAGTTATTCCAGGAATCTTCAAGACGGTAATTGTGGGAAGATTTTATATCGGACACTTTGTTACCTATCTTTTTAAGTTATTTATGGGGATTTTTGGTCTTATCTCAGTAGCAGTCCTTATCTACATTGGTATTGCAATTGCATCAAATAGAGATAATTCTGAAAAACTTAAAGTTCTTAAGGAATGGCTTTCGCGTGTATTTATTGCCATTGCTATTCTATTGGGTTCATACCTCATTCTTTCAATTATTGACCCAAAACTTACTGATGTTGACTTTGGAATAACAAACTTCAATTTGAGCGAGCAAGGATTCCCTGATATTGAGTTTAATACATCATTTGACCCAGTAACCGGAAAAAAACAAACGATTGCATTTGCTGACGCATATAAAATTGCAAAAGAAGCAGAGGGTATAACAAAGATACCTGCAGCTTTTATCATGGCAACCCTTCAACAAGAAAGTGCACTTGGGGGAAATATTGGAAAATGTAATGTTGCTGGAACACCTAATTGGCAAACAATTATGGGAAATAGCACTAATGGACAAGCCGATCAAAAAGCTTATATAGAAATAATGGATAACATTCTTCATCGCAAGAAAGAAAACCAACCCCTCTCTTGTCCATCTGGCGGCGGACGCGGAGGAGCAATGGGACCTCTGCAATTTATACCAACAACGTGGTTATCGGTAACCAAAGCTGCTTCAAAACTTGGTATTTCTATAACCGACCCTTGGGATATGCGACAGGCAATATTTGGAGCATCGATACTTTATATGCTAAATGGCGCAAATACTTCTTATGATTCACTAAGAGATGCTGCTTGTAAATATTATTCTGGTAGCCCATGTACTCCGGGTAGAAATCCACCAAATGAATTTTATGGAGATGCAGTGGTTAAAAAAGCAAAACAAGCAGAAGCAGATATTAAACTTATGCTTGAAAGTCAAAATAAATAAATTAAAACCGGCCATAAGCCGGTTTTACGTATAAATTAGCTAAATTATATTGCTATACTAGTTCTATGAATTCAGGACAGTCTCGCGGAAAGTTATTTCTTATTGTTGGTGGTATTTTAATTGTAATCATTATTGTGGTTACAGCGCTCAAAAGCAGAGAACCTAAGACTAGCGAGGGAAATCCTACTCTTTTTGAAGGTATTAAAAATCTTACACGCGAAACCGTTGATACCGTTACGGAATATCTTGGAGAACAAACAAAAAAAATAATTCCTAATAGTCTTAAAGATTTTAATAATGATTCACAAGGTATTCCAAATGTAGTTAAATTAACTACCACCCCTACTGTGGGAATTAGCGTCCCTGAGGAATCTATAGTCTCAAGCTCTCCAGATCTTCCGCAATTTCTTCCATTTCCACGTTTAATTACAGAAGAAAATGGAACTATTAAACGCATAGCTTTTAAAAATGCCCAGCCTCAAGAAACGCTTTTTGCGAGCGGTGATACGCCAGAGCTGTTTGATGCGAGTTTTGGAAATAATCTCTCAACTATTATTGCCCGTTCGCGAACACTTACCAGCTTGAGTCATCGTGTTGGCTATCTTACTAAAAATAATACTAATTATTGCCCTTATTCTCTGGTAATTAATAAAAAAAATATTTATAATCAGGAAGAACTCGAGCAAATATACGGACTACTTCAAGTTAACTCTATAATTCCAGCAAGTTTTCCTCCTTTTACAGACTACAAGACAAATGTTCAAAGTCTTATTCAGGTATTTCAAACACAAAAAAGTCTTTCTAAAAAACCAACAGGCTTACTTGACCAAACTACATTAAATCTTCTTTCAAATACGTGCTCAGACATCATCAAGGAAGAAAAAAGAGCAAGTGGTGAAGAAATACCAGAATATCTCCTTACATATCAACTCCAAAGCAATACTGTAAATGATATGTTATTGTCACCCACAGACACTAAGGGAAGCATTCTTTTGCTTAATAACGACTCTATTTCCTTTGGAGTTATAAGTGATGTATCAAAACCAGCAACCTATAATCAAATTTTTACATCACCATTCACTGATTTTAATCATGAATTTCCAAACTCAGAGACCTTAATACTAACAGCCCGCCCCGCAACAGGATATGACGGTGTTTCATATAAATTTAATGTAAAAACTGGCGCTCGCACTACATTATTAGAAAATATTCCCGGACTTATGACATTAGTAAGCCCTGATGGGAATTACACCCTCTATTCAGAAAGTGACGATCACCAAACACTTTATATCCTTAATAATTCAACGTTCATTTCTATACAAGTTCCATTTGTTACCCTTCCTGATAAATGCGCTTGGACCCATGATTCAAAATATATTATTTGCGGAATACCTGCTGATGGTGGATTAAGTCCCGACGAGTGGCTTAAGGGCTATAGTACGAATGATGAAATTAAGGCGTATAGCATCATAGATAATATTCTAATTAGTCTTCCTCAACCTACAGAAGAAGTAGATGTATTTAAGGGAGTGGTTAGTTCGGAAAATAAATACTTTGGATTCATTAATCGCTTAACTATGGAACCTTGGATGGTATCGTTGGTTGATTTTGTGAAGTAAAACTATCCAATTTGATAAGAGTCCGATCAGCGAAGCTGATCGGACTCTTATCAATCCTCCCACTTTTTTATTCACCGCTTTCCTTCAAAGAAATAACAATGTGTCGTTCAAACCCTTCTCCTTCTGAGGTGGAAATTACGTGACCATCACTCTGCACCGTATGATGCACAATACGTCGATCAAACGGATTTTGAGGTGGCAGGTCATGAGGTTTTCCGGTCTTTTTTACTTTTTCAATAATGTGCCGTGTTCCTTGCTGAATATCCTCAATATAATGAAAATAAAAATTATTAATATCTATCAGCCACGCAGTCTCTTTAAGTGTTCCAACATTTTTTTCAACAATTGAGCGAATAACCGTATTGAACGCACGCAATGCTTCACCTTGATTATAGATGAATTTCTTACCGTCGGTGAGGCGGAAATTAATTAAGGTTACCCCAAGATCGCTTCGTATGGTTGTTTCTACCGCAAGTACTTCTTCACCACAATATGCGAGTATTTTTTGAGCAATTTCTTTGTGGTGTTCAGTATTCATACCATTAGGCGAGATGTTTACGCTTCCAGCGGCGCCACATCACTGCTTCTTGTAGCATACTAAATCCAGTAGAAATAATCCAATAGATTGCTACTGCCCCTGGCAAATACAATCCAAATCCAATAATCATCGCTGGTGCCAAATAGAGCATTTGCTTCTTAAGAATATTCGACATATCAAGAGGATTTTCTGGATTTACTTCTTTAACAATTCCTTGGTTTACTTTTTTCTGAATAGTATCAAGGCGCTTTTGACTCAAATATCCATACAAGAATTGCACAACTCCAGCAAGAATTGCAAACAGTGGTACCGAATGAGAGAAATCAAGCCCAGCGATTGTGTATGAAATCGTAGTTAAATCAAATGGCACATATAAAAGTTCTTTATAGGCATCAATTCCTCGATAAAAAATCTGATAAAGCGCAATAATGATTGGTAATTGAATCAAAATAGGGAGACATCCTGAAAATGGATTAATATTGTAGCGCCCATACAGTGCAAAAACTTGTTTATTTTGTTCAATTGTATCTAGAACATTCTTTTTAATAGCTTCAACTTCTGGCTCAAGGAGTTTTTGATACCACTGAGAGATGGTGGTTTTGTAGGTAAAGTAGAGCAAAATAAGTTTGATTATCAAAGTGATAATAATAAGCCCAAGAATTGCAGAATTTCCTACATGTGAGGTAATAAAAATAAAGGCGTTATAAAGCGGTGCAACAAAAATTGTCTTAAACATGGATTCTAGTATAAACGAAATTCCGTTTTTACCAAGTAATCGTTATATTTATCTGTGGTCTAAATTTACAGTAAAACAGCCCGATCAGCTTCGCTGATCGGGCTGTTTTTATTAATCTACATTACGGCACATCAACTCCATATGATTTATTCCATGGATTACATCGTAATAATCGCCACGCAGACTTTACTGTAGCCTTAAATGGATCATATTTTTTGTAGCATTCAGCACAATATTCACTACAGGTAGGGTGAAAGCGGCATTCCCCCACATAATCTGTTTGGGTAATAATACGAATAAATTTATAAGTTGATTTAAGAACTCCCATACTTTATATAAGCTTTTCAGCGATTCTTCCAATTTCCTCTCTAAAAACACGCCGCTCCGCAACTGTTCTTAAACTTCCCACACCCTCAGGAAGTTGTTGAATACTCACTAATATATATTTATTTGTTGTAAGAGCCGTAGAAAAAAGTTCATCCAATAAAATACGTTTTATCCGGTGACGAGCTACTGAGCTTGATGCAATTTTCTTACTTACTACCACTCCTAATTTAGCTGAATTACCTTGCGGCACAGGCATAGACTGCACTAAAATCCACGAAATCCGTGTTCTAATACCCTGTTTTTTTACTATCAAAATGTCTTGATAACTGAGTCGGCATGATTTAGGTATCATATGCCTACTATAGCGTATTACACGCTCAATGATTTTCGTCCTTGGGCACGACGGCGACGGATTACAGAACGTCCATTCGCGGTTTTCATGCGTACCAAGAATCCGTGAGTAGTCTTTCTTTTCTTTTTTCGTGGGTGATACGTAATTGACATAGTACAGAAATACTATCAAAGTTCGGCCTATTTTGCAAGAGTTTTTAGGACCTTCATCTATTCAACATCTAATCCCCAAAGTTATCCACACTAATCCACAGGTCTTTCCCCTTATTTTCCTATTTCTCCACAGTCTTTACAACTTTTTGTGGATAACCTGTAGTATGGTTGTTGGTTTTGCACAAAATTGTATCCACGTATAATAGTATTCAACTATGGAAATTTCATCACTTGATACACAATCATTATGGGAAGAATCATTGACGAAACTCCAAACAGAAATTTCACCAGCAGCATTTCAAACATGGTTTAAAGGAACGTTTATTGATTCAGTTGATCATGAGGGTACCGTTTATCTTGGAACACCGAATGAATTTGTAAAAGAATGGCTTGCTACTAAATTCCAAAAAACCTTGCTCCGCATTTTACGAGAAATTAATGACTCAATTCGTGCTATTGAATTTACCGTTTCACGCAAAAACCCCATTACTGACAAACCAAAATCAGAAAAGAAACCTATTCATCAACAACTTGGCAATGAATTACCTATTTCTGACCTGTATGTAAACAAACTCAGCAATCTCAATACACGCTACACCTTTGATAACTATATTTTAGGTACGTTTAATGAAATTGCATATCACACTGCTGTTGCAACGGTAAATGAACCAGGAAAATACAATCCGCTCTTTATTTTTGGACCTACCGGGATTGGAAAAACGCATCTTATTCAGGCAACTGGAAATGCATTTCGTGAAAAACATCCTGAATTATCAGTGTTTTATACAAGTTCTGATAAATTTATCACTGATATCATTAATTCATTTGTGAATCCAAACATCACTAATAGTATTAACAATCTTAAAAATCGCTATACAAAATATGATGTTTTTATTGTTGATGATATTCAGTTTGTGGGAGGAAAAGAAAAAGTGCAGGAAATTCTCTTTAATATCTTTAACGAACTTCACAACGAAGGAAAACAAATTATTTTCTCATCAGATAAGCACCCATCACTCTTGCAGGGATTTGAATCTCGCATGACATCACGATTCCAACAAGGAATGACGGTTGATGTAAGTCTTCCGGATTATGAATCTCGCTATGTAATCATTAAACGAAAGGCTGAAAAAGAAGGCGTAGTGCTTCCAGAAGAGATTATTTCTGCTATTGCTGAAGCATTGGAGGGAAATATTCGTGAACTTGAAGGAATGTGTAATTTAGTGATTACCACCATGAAGACCCGGCCAGAAGTAGTAACGCCAGCATTTGTGGGAAATCTTCTTAAAAACAGCCAAAAAGCCCATAAATCAGTTTCAATTGAAGATATTGTAAAGATTGTTGCCAACTACTTCAATCAATCACCAGAAGAACTCTTTGATAAAACGCGCAGGAAAGAAGTAGTGCATGTGCGCCAAGTAGCAATGTATATTCTTCGCGAGGACTATAATATTTCATTCCCTAATATTGGTAAGGAATTTGGAGGACGTGATCACACAACCGTAATCCACTCGGTAGAAAAAGTAAAAGATCTTTCTCAAAATGATGCGCAAATGATTCACGACCTTGAAACCATTCGTGGACACCTAGCTACTCGGTAATACATATATTCATATACACTTATTCAAGTGTCTCATCCCCAGTTTCCCCAAATAACTGGGGATTATGCGTGGATTTCCTTCAGGATAACCTATCAATAACCCCAGGATAACGTTCGGTTTTCCCCCACGGGTATACTATTCACATATTCTCCCCATGTTTTCCTATAATAATTCCCCGAGTTATTCCTTGCATTTCCCCAGTCAAAAGTCATCAAACTTCCTTAAATTTAAGGCACTTTTCGAGTTATTCACAAAATCCACAAACCTTACTGTTATCTATTGCTATTACTTTTATTTATTTTTAAAAAGCAGTAATATACAACTATGAAAGCCAGTTTTACCCAGGAAGACCTTGAACGAAGTTTGAGAATCCTCTCAGGAATTTCAATTAAGCAAAGTTTGACACCACTACTTACAAACTATCTTATTGAATGCAATGAAGACGGATGTACAATTCGCGCAAACAATCTTAATTGCGCCCTTGAAGTTGCATTGCCTGCAAAAGTAGAAGTTTCCGGATCAGTATGTGTTGATGGTGGGCTTCTTACGGCACTTATTAGTAAAATTTCAAAACAATCTACTATTACTCTTGATGTTCAAAAAGGAATAATGAAAGTTATATCTCCTGATGTATCTGTGACGCTCAAAATTGTCTCATCAGAAGAATTTCCATCAACTCCATTACCAAGTGACACTTTCACCTTTTCGCTTCCTGTTGGTCAATTTAGTGAGCTGCTTAAGATGGTGGAGTTTGCTGCATCTTCATCGGATATTAAACCTGAAATTGCTGCAGTATGTTTATGGAGAAATGAAACTGATGAAACATTAGTTTCTGTAGCAACAGATTCATTTCGTCTTGCAGAGCTTAAAAAGAAAATTAACGTTCCACAAGGATTTCCAAAAATTTTAATCCCTATTAAGAACGTGGTGGATATGGTTAAGATTTTAAGCAATTTTACACCAGAAGAAAGCTGCGAATGTGGTGTGTCTGAGCACTTGTTACGTGTTTCACTACCAAAAACTACGCTTATGGTGCGTCATATTGATGGAGCGTTCCCTGATTATCAGCGTATTATTCCTCAAGAAACAGTCTCAAAGGTTACCTGCCTAAAAAGCGATGTTGAAGATATTCTTAAATTGTCTTCCGTGGTTTCAAATTCAGTGCGCAAGCTTACTGTTTCGCTCAATAGTGAAGTTGGAATGGTGGTGAAAACAGAAAATGATGAAAAAGGTTCAATAGAAGGAGTTATTAAAGGTGCACTTGAAGGTGAAGAATACACCTTCGCCTTAAATGAACAGTATTTAATTGAAGGAATTTCAAAAATCCACAGCGATGTGTTGATATTTACTATTTCTCCTAAGAAGCCGCTTACCATTAGAGGTAAAGATACTCCAGATTTCACCTACTTAATCATGCCAATGCAAGCATAGTGGTATACCTTGCGATCTTAAAAGCACAGTAATGTGCTTTTAACTTAAAAAACTTACTCAATAACCCGTCAAGATGTGTATATCGCTATTCATGAACAGGTGGTTGGTTGGCGTATACTTAATTCATGAATCATATTACTGCACAGATTCCTCAGCTCCTTCAGCACTTTTCAATAAAAAAGCCAGAAGAATTGGTGATTTTTGAAGCATTGCAGCAGTATATTGATGTGCCTTTCACACAAGCTCATGTTAAAAAAGGTCACGCAGCACTCACTATTAAGCTTCTTCCCTCTCAAAAACAAAATCTTCTTGCTCATACTGAAGAAATTATCGAATCTCTAAGAAAACAACAAATTTATATTACTCATATACGATAAAAGCCTCAAGAAATTGAGGCTTTTATCTTAGTTTACAATGGTTACTTTATACTCAAAGTTAGAAAGTTCTCCATTTTTAAGCTTGGTAGTGACGGTAAGAGTGCTCGTTTCTCCAAGATTTTGGACATCAGCAGGATCAACAGTTATTCTGTATGAGCCATTAGTGATGCGTCCGATTACTTTTGAGCCAACAGTAAATTCTACGTATTCAATTTCAGTTTCTGGTTCAGCCTTTTCAAATGAAATAGTGGTTGGCTTTGAACGAGATATCTTATTTTCAGTTTCAAGCAAGAGATATGCTTTCCCATTCTTTTTAGGAGCTCCGCTGCCACCAAGTACTACAGCATCTCCTTGTTCGCCGCTATAACCAAAGTATTTAATTATTCCAGCTTCAAAGTGAGCAAAGAGTGAACTTGCAGCGCTTGGGTTGGCGGGACGTGGTCCTGTTGGATCGGTGCGGTTAATCCAGTAAAGTTCTGAGTGAAGATTTGGTTGTACTACGGTTTCTTTAATAGGATTTCCATTAGCATCGGTTCCAATTTGGCGTGAATCAACGGTATCTCCTTGCCAAAGACCATCCAGAATAGGTTTGCCGGTAATAATTTGTTCTGGTGGCATAAAGTTGGTTACACCATAGAGCTTAATTGCTTCATTCATAACCTCTTTAAAAGTTGGTCCAGAAATTGCAGAACCTTTTTTCATGGCGGTGTTGTTGTTGTTTCCACTCCAAACACCAATCGCTATTTCCGGAGTATACCCAATCAACCATGCATCTTTATTGTTATTGGTGGTTCCTGTTTTTCCTGCAACATTCACTCCTGATCCAAAGTAAAGGAATGAATTTGATCCAAAGAGTGGTGTACGTGCTACGTTGTCAGCAAGAATATCGGTAATCATGCGTGCAACTTGTGGTGCAAGTACTTTTTCTTCTTTTGGTGTATATGATTCAAGAACTTTTCCATCAAAGGTTTCAACCTTCAGGATTTGAGTTGGTGCGTTGCGAACCCCATCGTTTGCAAATACTCCATACGCGCTCGTCATTTGAAGAAGTGTTACTTCTCCACCTCCAAGCACCAAGGTAAGTCCGTACTGGTTTGCATCTTTAAGGGTGGTGATTCCAAGACGTTTAGCCATGGTGAGTGATTCAGGAACTCCAACCAAATAGAGCATTTTCACCGCCGGAACGTTAATAGATTGCGCAAGTGCGTTGCGAACACTCATTGCTCCACGATACTTGCCGTCGTAATTATTAGGTGAATAACATCCGTCCTTTTGCGTAAACTGATTTACATCACAGCTTTGGGTAAATTGCGTTGGGACATCAAAGAGAATTGATTTGTCGGTATAGCCTTTTTCAAATGAGGCTGCGTAAATAAACGGCTTGAATGATGATCCTGGCTGACGAAGTGCTGATGTGGTGATATTGAATTTTCCATCAACTTCGTCGTTGTTGTAATCACGTGATCCAACCATGGCAAGGATTTGCCCAGTCTTTGGCTGAATTGCGATGAGCGCTTGATTTTTTGCGTTCCAGGCTGCTTCATTTGCTTCGGCATTCTTTTTTACAATTTCTTCTGCTTTTTCTTGAAGCTCCCAATCAAGTGTCGTGGTTACTTTAAGTCCCTGGTTTTCAACCATATCTTTTCCATATTTATTTTCAAGGTATTCACGTACTGAAAGTACAAAGTGAATAGCTTTTGATTGAGTTTCTGAGAGTGGCTGAAAGGTGATTACTTCTGCTTTTGCTTTATTATATTCGTCTTTGGTGATATAACCCTCATTTAACATGTTTGAAAGTACAAAGTTTTTGCGAGCATCAAGCTTAACGCGATTATTTCCATATGGAGAATAATAGGTTGGAAGGTTAATGATAGCTGCAAGATACGCTGCTTCTGCGGTGGTTACCTCGCTTGATTTTTTACCAAAGAAGGTCTGAGATGCTTCTTCAATACCGTACAGTGATCCTCCAAATGGGATTTCATTCAAATAGTGTTCAATGATTTCATCTTTTGAGAGTTTTTGTTCAAGGCGAACCGCTAAGAACCACTCTTTAAGTTTACGGGTAAGGGTTTTATCGCTCGTAAGAACAGTATTCTTAAGAACCTGTTGAGTAATAGTAGAACCTCCCTGTACTTCAAGCTTTTTGTTGATTCCTAGTTTGTTGAGTGCGGTATAAGTAATTGCACGCGTAGTTGATTTAATGTCAATTCCGTGGTGCTGATAAAAGCTTTTGTCCTCGGTAGAAACAACCGCTTTAAGGATTAAAGGAGAAATATCCTTAAGAGGAACAAGGGTGCGTTGTGCATTTTCGTAAATATCATAGAGTACTACTTTCCCGGTGCGATCATAGATTTTGGTTGAGTTTGAAACAATACGCTCATGAAATCCTTCAAGTGGTGGCACCTGGAGAAGAGAAATCCATAAAAAGAGCACTCCCGCAAGGATAAATACTCCAGAAACCCCTGCAATTACAAGCGATTCGAGGAATTTAAGAAACGGATTTGGCTTCTTTTTGCGAACGAGAACTTTTTTGTGGATTGGCGTTTGATTCATATAAATAAAAGAAATATTTCTCTTTCTAATCGTATCATGGAAATGTAGAACAGAATACAGAAAATGTAAACAGTCCCAATAAAGACGGTAGTATATGGATCTTATTACAAAAATCATTAAGTTTTAATTAAAATAGTGAAAAATGGGCCACACCGGCTAAGGCAATTCCAATAGCATCTACTTCATCATCAATCATTTTACGCGTAGGAAGCGTGATTAGCTTAGGAATCATAAAGGCTACTGAGCTTTTTGAGGCCTGTCCGTGTCCTGTAATGGCTGATTTTATCTGAAGTGGGTTCATCTCATATATAGGTATACGGTGAATATGAGCCAATGTTTTAAGTGCTCCGCGGACTTCGGCCACAAACATAACGGTTTTTTGGTTGCTATTTATATATAAAAGTTCCAAAACAAGCGCATTTGGCTGTTCTTGTTTGAAAACTTCATCAATATGTCCAACAATGAGTGCTAAGCGCTCATTAAATTCAAGTGTATTATTGGTGGTAAAACATTCAGAACTCAGATAATGAGCCTGAATACGTGATTGTGATTCAATAATTGCAATTCCTAATCGATCATAGCCCGGATCAATACCTAAGATTTTCATATTAAAACTGCAGAGTGTAGCCGCGCGTGGTTAATTTACGTCCTTGAGGAGTTTTTTCAATAATTCCCTCATATAAAAGGTAGGGTTCAATCACATCTTCAACCGTTTTTGACTCTTCTCCAATAGCTGCGGCAATAGTTTTTACCCCTACTGGTCCCCCGCTAAACGTATCGCGTAATGCTTTTATGTATTCCTGGTCAGTATAACTAAGTCCTTCCGGAGAAATTCCAAGCAAGGTAAGTGCTTCTTTGATCAGTAATTCTGTTAATTGTGAATTGCGAATGTGCGCCAAATCACTGGCGCGACGTAAATAATAGTTAGCGGTGCGTGGTGTGCGGCGTGAACGCTCAGCAATATGAAGTAAAACATCTTCATCATGATTAATGTCCAATAATCGAGCGGTTCGCTTGAGGATATTATGTAAATCGTTATTTGAATATGGTTCAAGCTTAAAAATTCCTCCAGAAAATCGGCTTCTGAGTGGTGATGAAAGCTCAGATAAGCGTGTTGTTGCACCAATTAAGGTAAAAGGTTGCAAATCAATATGCACCGTGCGTGCTGATGGACCTTTTCCAATCATAATATCGAGCGTTCCAGATTCCATTGCAGGATATAAAATTTCCTCAACACTTTTTGGAAGACGATGAATTTCATCAATAAACAACACATCACCTGCAGACAAAGAAGATAATGTGCTGGTAAGATCACTCGCCTTTTCAATGACCGGTCCCGTTGTTTGAATTAAGTTGGTTCCTAAATGTTTTGCAATTAAATGAGCTAATGTTGTTTTACCAAGTCCTGGTTGTCCATAGAGAAGAATATGATCAGGAGAAACTGATCGTGATTGTGCGGCTTCAAGTAAAATAAGGAGATTTTTTTTAATCATGTCTTGTCCAATGTAATCATTCCACGTAGTTGGGCGTAAATCATGATCAGAAATTTTTGTAACATCTTTAAGATGAGTCATGATGATAGTATACGAGCAAATAAAAAAACCGCCAAACGGCGTGTGGTATAAGTTATTGACAGAAAAGCTCTTTTTATAGATTATTTGACAAATGAAATAAAATATGCTAAGATAGTAGTGTTAGCAAATTAAGGATCATTTGATAGATTTTTGTAATTTGAATAGCGGTGTAGTCGTCTCAAAATATGAGATGTGATTTTTTATATCTTTAGGAGACGCACTTACAACCCACGTATAAGTTTCTTGGTTACCGGCGCAAGTCTGAGTTCTTAGAAAGGACATCATGGCCTAGGCTGTGGTTATCCTCATCTACTTTCTCAATACCTCTTCAGGGGTAGGGTAGCCAAGAAACTTGTGTGTGGGTTTTTGTGTGCGTACAAAGCTGTACGTGATTAAGTATATCAGAGTTTTTAGCTCACGCTCTTGTCGTAGATTACTTTTGTAAGTCAGATAAATGCAACTTTACATTTTCGAGTTCTTGTTCTACGCCAATATGTGGATTTTGCTGTTGATGATTTGAAAGTGCATCAAGGAAATTTAAAATTTTACTAAGTTCTTGTGCACCCGATGCATCATTGTGCCGTGGTGTAAAACTATTTTGTTGTTGAAGCTCGCCAAGAGCTTTTTTTACCAACTCAATTTGATGTGTTGCATTCTTTGTTGGGTTTTTTGTTTGTTCTGTAATAAGAAGTTCAAGATAATTTAAGAGTAACGCAAATGGTGTTGAAGTTTCAGTAATTGTTGGTACATCCGGTGATACTTCAATGTGATGTTCCATCTGTGCAAATGTTGGTGAAGCAGTTGCTGATGCGATTGGTTGACCAATAGTTGAATCATAAATGGTTCCATATCCAGTAAGATCAACAACACGCTCCACTTCATCGTATGATGTTACTCCGTTTAAGAGTTTTACGACTCCATCCTCACCCATCGTAAGAATTCCTTGATTGCGAGCGGCATACCATACGTCACGTTCACTTGGAATATTGTTATTCTCAAGAAGATTTTCAATCTCATGTGTCATTTGAATACCTTCAAAGATTCCAATACGACCTTTATATCCTGTTCCATCACATTGCGGACAGCCAACATGTTTATAAAGTGTAAAAGGTTCTTCAGTTTGTGTGAGGTATGAACTTAAATTTTTAGCTGGTGATGCATTAGTGATGATTTTTTTAAGAATATCCATTTCATGCTCCGATGCTTTATACGCTTCTTTGCAATGCGGACACAATTTACGCACCAATCGCTGTGCCAAAATAGTTTGAAGCGACGATCTGAGGGTTCCTCCTGAAACTTTCAAATCCAAAAGGCGTGGAATTGCTCCTGCTGCTGAGTTGGTGTGAAGCGTTGAGAACACCATGTGCCCTGCCAATGATGCATTAATGGCAGTTTGTGCTGTTTCTCCGTCACGAATTTCTCCCACCATGATGATATCTGGATCCTGGCGAAGCGCTGATCGAAGTCCAAGCAAGAATGTATATCCTTTTTCTGTTTCAACTTGAGTTTGCTCAATACCATCAAGGTGATATTCAATTGGATCTTCAATAGTAATGATTTTTGAATCAGGGCTATATACTTGCTTTAAGAATGAATAGAGGGTGGTGGTTTTTCCTGATCCGGTTGGTCCACAGGTTAAAATAAGACCATCAGGACGAATAATTTCCTGTTGAATAATAGGAAGCAGAGTCTCGTTGAATCCGAGTTCAGTAAGATCAACCTGAAGTCCATCAGGGTCAAGTACACGCATTACTAAACTTTCTCCGTATGCACTTGGAACGGTAGAAACACGTACTTCAACATCTTTGTCGTGAGACTTAATAGAAAATCGTCCATCTTGTGCTTCTTTGGTGCGAGTAATTTTAAGTCCAGAAAGCACTTTGATACGAGATAAAACTTGTTTGTACGTTTCGTGAGTAAGGGTTAAAACATCCTGTAAAACACCATCTTGGCGATAGCGAATGCGGACATTAGTTTCTGTAGGCTCTGCGTGAATATCTGAAGATTTTGTTGCAATGGCACTTCCCATCAAGATTTCAATCATGCGGGTAACACGCTGAGTATCTTGTTCAGAAATAGTTTTAAAGAGTGCAATAATATCTGCATTGGTAGAAATCTTTGATTCAATTTCTTGAATACTGGTTTCTGAAAGATCAATCAAAGACTCTCGTGAGCGTGTTGCACGTGAAATATCTTCATAGTGTGACCATGCAAAGTTGAGGCTTTCAAGTGAAGCAAGATACAGATGAACCGTATAAGTTTTTTGTAATTCAGTTAAAAGATTTTTCCATTCATCTGATGATGGATAGCGAATAGCAATGTGGAGATCTTTGTTGATAAGTTTAAATCCAGCACAGAATGCTTTGCGAGCTCTATCTTCTGCAATTGCACCAAGCGCATCGTTGGTGAGCGGAGTAATTTTAAGATTGATGTACGTGAAACCCAAAAGAGGTGCTTGAGATTTGAGCAACTCTTCTTCCTGAAGTTTTTTAAGATCTAATTCTTCATCTGCAATCGTGTCACGACGTGGAAGTGAATATGCTAATTTGTCATCGTGCTGATCATCCATACGTATTAGTATATCGCATGTTAAAAATATTTTTGACAAAAATTTTTATAAAACTATAATTAAATTACAAATTAGAAAGAAAGGAAGAATAACAATAGGTGTTTTGAGTTTGATTATGGAAGTGTTAGAGAGTTTCTAGCACTTCTTTTTATTAACTTGACGAAAGAAAAAACAAGAGTAATCTCAAAAGATAGATTATTACAAAATAAAATAGATTAAAGAAATCCCAGGAGCCTTGTTTCTGGGGTTTTTCTCTAGGATACTTTTATTAAAAATCATCAAAATAAATGGTTGGCAGTGATTTATCATTTTGTTTACTTGGTAATTGAGATTCAATAAGTGTGTGAGGAATATCATTAATGAATTGAGATGGGAGTGAAAATGTGAGCTGCCCATAAATACGGCGCATAGAACAATAAGAAAGAAAGAGTTCTTCTTTTGCTCGCGTAATTGCGACATACATAAGCCGACGCTCCTCTTCCAATTCTTTTGTTTCTGCGCGCATGCTTGGAAAAATTCCCTCTTCAAGTCCAACAATAAACACCGCATTAAATTCAAGACCTTTTGCGCTGTGAATGGTCATAAAGCTAACACTTTTAATTTGCTCAGAAGAATCACTCTTGCGTGACTGCTCGGTTCCAGACATCAACATAACTTCATCAAGCATCAAAATGAGTGCTTCTTCTCCAGGAAGATTGCCAAACTGTGATGCGTAGTTAATTAATTCGTCAATGTTCTGAAGGCGTTCTAAATCTTCAGGATTTGATTCGCTGTATTGTTCAAGGAATTTTGCTTTCTTTAACAATTCAAGAATTGTTTCGTGAAGGGTGTTGGTTTGCAAGAACTTTTTTGAATGAAGAATTACATTGCTAAATTCTTCATATGATGCGCGTGCTTTTGGAGAAAGACCATTAATGTCGCCGGAAATAATTTTTGCAACCGATGCCGGACCAATACCGCGCGTAGGCACATTTACTACGCGTTTAATATCAACCAGACTGGTTGGTTCAAGCAATAATCGCAAGTAACCAACAATATCCTTAATTTCTTTACGATCAAAGAAGCGAACCCCGGTAATTGAGTAATTAATACCGGCATGAATCGCTGCTTCTTCGAGGGCGCGTGACTGTGCGTTGGTGCGGTATAGCACCGCAATTTCGTGTTCAGAAATTCCACTATTGAGTAAATCCTTAATACTTCTGAGCACTGCTTCTGCTTCTTCTTTGTCAGTGCGATACATGGCAAGTTGAATCTTTTTACCGTCTTCTTTGGTTGAAAGGAGCTCCTTATCAATACGAGCCACATTTTTTGACACCACAGCATGAGCCGCATCAAGAATACTTTTGGTTGAACGGTAGTTGTATTTAAGTATCACCTGCTTAGCTCCAGGAAAGTCTTGGCTAAATTGGAGAATATTACGAATAGTTGCTCCACGCCATGAATAAATAGTCTGATCCCCATCTCCTACTACGCAAATATTTCCATGGCCTTGTACTAATAAGTCAGCTAATTCATATTGAAGCTCGTTGGTATCCTGATACTCATCAATATGAACATATTTCCAGGTAGTACTAAGTTGTTGCTGAAGATCTTTATTTTTCTTAATCAAATCGCGGGTCACCACCAGTAAATCGTCAAAGTCATATGATTTATCGCGTTTTTTATATTCCTCATAAAGTGGATAGACTTTTTTAACAATACTATCCAGCGGCCGGCCGCCGTAGCGTTGCTCATCCATTTCTCCGGGATTCTTGTTTTCATTACGAATTTTAGAAATATATTTCTGAATGGTGCGCGGATCGTATTGTTTGGTGTTGTATCCAAGCTTGGTAAGTGCTTCTTTGATTAAATCCTCACAATCATCAATATCTATGATGCGGAAATTCTTTGGCACCCCAAATGGTTGCCCAAAATTACGTAAAATATATACACCAAGCGAGTGAAATGTTAACAGGAGGGGTGAGTTATAGTATTCAAGATTTGTTAAGTGAGCAATACGCTCTCGCATTTCCTTGGCTGCTTTATTGGTAAAGGTGACTGCGAGGATTGATTTTGGGTCAACCCCCTGCTCTATTAAATACGCTATTCGTGAGGTTAAGGTCTTGGTTTTACCGGTTCCTGCTCCAGCCACAATAAGGAGGGCTCCGTCAGTAGTCATTACAGCGTCTCGTTGTTCGTTGTTAAGTGTTTCTAGGAAATGAGTCATGATATCTATGGTACCAGACAGACCCATCACAAGAAAATCAGTTATTTTTGATAATCCTTATAAATGAAGAAAAAATTCATGAAAATACGGTTACACCATAGAAAAATTGCCGGGTAAAGATGTGTGCGCTAATACGCGCATGGTATGCTAAATGAGCTATTTTCAGAACTCTCTGCTTGACCGTCATGACCGACCATCTGAATCGCTAAGGAGTGTATTGTGACACACATTTCCTTATTTACGGCTTATTTTATTCCAACCACCTCAAGATCGTGTACCGCCTAGGCGGACCTTCAAAAAAACCTTCTCCCTACGCCTTGTGCTTGGGGTGGGGTGTTTATTGCTTGCTGGAATCAGTATTTTAATTCATTCAAGTAAGGCACAGGCTCAAGATGCTGTGGTGAATGATCACGTTGATTTACTTTCAAAACAAAGTTTAACGGCAGATACCATGCCAACACCAACCGAGATGCCACTCATTTTGAGTTCTCGCGGATTTGAATCAATTTCTGAAGAAGGAATTGTTGATCCTGATGATGAAGAATACGGAGATATTACCACCTATACGGTTCAAACTGGCGATACTCTTTCTTCTCTTTCACAGAAATTTGGCGTAACCGTAAACACTATTCGATGGCAAAATGGTTTAAATGCTAAAGATGCACTTAAAGTTGGGCAGCAATTGGTAATTTTGCCAGTTGATGGAGTGACCCACGTCGTGAAATCAGGAGAAACTATTTCTAAAATTGCACAATTATATAAAGCACAAGAATCTGAAATTCGTGATTTTAACAGTATTGACGGTGAAGGAACGATTAAGGTTGGCGATAAAATCATTGTTCCAGGAGCAGAACCTCTTGTGGTTGCAACACCCGTAAAGCCAAAACAAACACCAAAAGTGCTTGAAAAGATTGCTAAGAAAGAAAAAGCAACAAGTAGCTCTGGCGCTGGAAGTTCATCGTATAAACATCCGCTTGCTGGTAAAGGAGTAAAAACACAAGGATATCATGGACGTTTCCGCGCAATCGATATTGGCGCACCTGTTGGAACTCCTGTAGTTGCCTCAATGAGTGGAACGGTAATCATTGCTTCATCAGGTGGATGGGGTGGTGGATATGGAACCTATATTGTTATTGAGCACGCAAACGGATCACAGACATTGTATGCACACCATTCAAAAAACTTTGTATCAGTTGGTGAGTATGTTTCACAAGGAACGGTGATTGGAGAATCAGGAAATACCGGGCAATCAACTGGTCCTCACCTTCATTTTGAAATTCGTAACGGTCCACCAATTCCATGTGTATCATTTGGGATGACAGCGTGTTAATAAACACTTCTTGTGTCGCAGCGGGCTACGACCCTACGCTCGTGGTCTGATATGGTCGCGCCAAAGCTACGCAATGGCGCTCGTATCAGCCACTGCGCGACTGCTCCACAAGAAGTGTTTGGAATATAAAAAGCCAGAATAATTCTGGCTATATTTTTTAATCAAAAATTACTCACGTTAAAGTTGGGGTGGCTTGCGTTGTTGGAGCGCTTCCAAAACATGGTTTTCTTGAATAGATGCTGATTGTTCAATGTCGGCAATGGTTCGGGCGAGTTTATAAATCTTTAAGAATACGCGGGGCGATAACCCTAACTTTTCACATGAACCAATCAGAATTTGGCGAGCACGGTCAGAAATCGGCAGCATTTGTAGTTGTTTAAGCGAAAGTTCACTATTGTGAAGTTCTTTTTTAAAGAGATTTAAAGAGCGCTCTTTAATTGCTTCTTGAGTTTTTTGAATACTATTCCGATATTCAGCAGTTTTTGGTGCCCCCTTTGCGGTGCTAATATTTTGAAGCGATGTATGAAGCACCGGAATCCACATATCAATTCTATCCATAATAGGACCACTCAACTTCTTTCTATATTTTAAAAGCTGTTGTTGCGTACAGGTGCAGACTTTGTGATCAGAAAATCTATAGCCACACGGGCACGGATTCAATGCAGTTATGAGTAAGAAACGTGCTGGCAATACTATGGTTTGTTTCACGCGTGCTACTACAATCTGTTTATCTTCAAGCGGTTGACGCAACGCTTCTAAAACACGTGTTTCAAATTCAGGAAATTCATCCATAAACAATACGCCATTGTGTGCTAAAGAGATTTCACCAGGCTGAACTGATGATCCTCCACCTAGTAGTGCTACATAACTCGAAGTATGATGAGGAGTTCTAAAAGGAGCTTTTGTTGGTAATTGAGAAAAAGATTCATGAGTATAGGAGTAAATCTCATAGGTCTCGAGTGCTTCAGTATATGAAAGTGGCGGCAACAAATCAGCAAGTGCTCGGGCAAGCATGGTTTTGCCGGTTCCCGGTGGTCCATAAAAACTGCAATTATGGTGACCACATGCTGCAATTAAGCAACTACGCAATGCATGATCTTGTCCAACAACATCTCCTAATTCATAGAGAATAGAATTATTTGTTTGATTAAATATAGTAGGGTGCGCTGGCAGAATAACTTCAATCTCTTTAAAATGATTCACCAATTCACGAATCGTTGAAAATCCATAAATCTCTAAATCATTAAACATGCTTAGAATCTCAACATGTTGAGTAGGTACAAATAACCTTGTTTTCCCTTCTCGCAATGCTGCATAGGCAAACGAAAGTACACCTTGAATAGGCAATACTTCACCAAACAACGTAAGTTCACCACCAATTAAACAATCACCAGGAATTGGAAATCCTTCCAATGCAGATAAAAATGCTAGTGCAATCGGTGCATCATAATGCGAACCCTCTTTTTTAAGATTGCTCGGTGATAATGAAATAGTTGTTTTAAGTGATCCCTGCTTTGGTGACGGAAGTCCACTATTTTTAAGTGCACCATGAATGCGCTCACTGGATTCTTGAACTCCTTTATCCGGGAGTCCAACAACGGTGTAATTGAATAAGTTTCTGGTAACGTCAGCTTCTACACACACTAAACTACCACCCCTCAAGCTTGGTTGAATGGTGTAGCATCGTGCATATGAAATTTTATCGGTCATTAATTATTTAGCGGATGATTCAAACTCCTTGATTTTTGCGTTAACTTGCACAAGGCGTTCCTCAAGGGTTGCAAGAATGGTCGCATTTTTTGCCTCAGTTTCAAACTGGTCAGCTTGATCGGCATCATCACCCTCAGATCCACTGTTTTCTTCAGTAACATTGCTTACCCATTCTCCCCCATCAGTCTTGTGTCCATAATGTGCCATCAAGGCCTCAATCTCCTTTTTTTCCTTTAAAAGTCGTTGAAAAAACTCTTCTCGAGTCATTTTTCCTTGAGTACCCTTAGGGTTTGGTTTAGCTGTCATTAGGGGTGATTGTAGCAACCTAGGACGGTAAGTCAAGTGGAAACATGGTGGACCAATAACTGATTCCAGATACAGCTTAGCGCTCAATAATAATCCACGTAAAGTAAAAAATAACCAATTTTTTGGTTATTTTTTAATCGTGTCGCTGCTAAATATTTCAGACTTCATTTTTAAGAGTAAATCTTTGTTGGTAGACATTCCACATATGGTTCCTGAAACACAGGTTGAGTAGAGGGTTATGTCTTTGTAGGTAATTGAATAGAGTTGTTGCTCAAGGTTAAACTCAACATCTAATTTCTCAGTCATCGGTACACGCAAGAAAGCACGCATAAGATCATCTTGTTGAGAAAGATATGCAGTTGTGTCATTTATCTCAAAAAGAATCGTACGAGGCGATTTTGGAGCTTCTATGAGGTATACATCTTCAAACCCAGATGTTACAAGAATTGCTTCACTTATTCCTTTATCAATTAAATATGTTTTGCGATTAAAAATCTCTTGTGAATTTTTTGAAGTTTCAAACAAAACAGTGTCGTTTGATGCGAGTACGTTTTTAATATATGGCGTCTGTATATAGATTCCGGTTTGAGTAGTGACTGGTTTTGGTGCAGTAAATGAGATTGTGTCGTTTAATAAAATAATGATGAGTGCAAAAATACCAAAGATAAGCACAAGGATTGCAATTTGCTTATCAAATTTATCTTTACGAGCATGAGTCACTTTTGCATAGAAAGCTTCTTTTTCACGCGCTTCACGCAACAACGCAGAAATTGCTGCAGGGCTTGTTTCTGATGTTGCTAACGCAAGCTCGCGACTGAGTGTTTCAATTTCAATAGCTGGTGTGATATGGAGCGGATGCACGGTGAGTTCTTTTTTGAATTGCAAAAACTTTTCATTTTCTAATGCGTAACCACGTTGCACCATAATACGCATAACTTCTGCGGTGATATCAGGAATTTGCTCATTGTGTGAACCAGTTATTGCACCGTGTCCATCATATGGCACGTAATGAAAGTGAAGTTGGCGCAACGTTCCTGCTTCCTTGTGTGAAATTTTGTCAATTAAGGTATCGCCACCAAGTTCAATAAGAAACGTATCGGTAAATTTTTCAAGCTCTGGCCATCCAAATGGAAGAAAATTAAATGGTTGCGCGATTGCTTCGTACTCATGATTAGAGCTGTGATACAAATACGGCGCCACCATAATATGTGGCATGCGGGTAAGTATCTGTGATTGCGTTACCATGCGTGATCCAATGCCGTGAGAAATGATTAAAAACGGATCGCGCATTGAACGAGTGATGAGTTCAAATTCTTGTTGTTGTTTTTTAAGATCATCTTCTGTTTTTACCTGGGTAAGATCAATCAAAAAAGATTTAATGTCAAAAATCGCCTGAAGATGACGAGCAACATCTTGATACCAAAGATCCTCTGCTTTGGTAGTATTGCATTCGGTGACAATAAAAACTTGTTTGATCAACATGTGGTTTTATTATAGCTCATATTAAATCTCTATCATCGCGCAGCGGCCTCTACCGGGCCTACGCTCGCGGTCTGATATATTCGCACCATGTGCTCATTATCAGCCGCTGCGCGACTGCTTGATGATAGAGATTTGAGAAGACCTTAAAAGCACTTGCAATAATCTGTTTAGAAAATTAAAGCTCCACATATGTGGAGCTTTAATAAATCTATTCTTCTTCTTGCAAGCGTTCTCGTTGAGTTGGTTTTTGGGGTGCATTGCGAGGTGCTTGTGCAGCTTGTGGAACCTCGCTGATTTTAATGAATTCAGGATTATCTTTTTTAATTGAGAGTGAGATTTTGCCACGTTCTCTATCAATATTAATAATGGTTACCGGCACCGTCATCCCCTGCTTAAGCACATCAGATACAGCACGAACGCGGAAGTTTCCAATTTCAGAAATGTGCACCATTCCATCAACTCCCTTAGCAAATTCAACAATCGCACCAATTTCATCAAGGATTTTCACAATAACTCCTTCAGTTCTATCACCAATCTTCCATTCTTTGGTAAGCGTTTCAATAAAACTACGCGCGGCTTTTGCCCCATCTTGTGAACCAGAAATAATTACCGTTCCATCGTCTTTGACGGTAATAATAGTTTGAGTTTCTTTTTGAAGATTTTGAATAGTTTCTCCCTTTGGACCAATAACCTTACCAATCTTTTCCTCAGCAACCTGAAGCACTTCAATACGTGGTGCGTACTCAGAAAGCTGTGCACGTGGCTCAGAAATCACATCGGTAATTGATTTAAGAAGCGTTGTATGTGCGGTGCGTGATTCACTCAATGCTTCAATCAAGATTTTTGAAGAAATTCCAGACAATTTAATATCAAGTTGGATTGCGGTAATTCCATTTTTGGTTCCCGCAATTTTAAAATCCATATCTCCGTGATGATCTTCTGGTCCTTGAATATCGGTTAACAAAACATATTTGTTAGGATTTTCATACAAGAGTCCAATAGAAATTCCAACTACTGGTGCAGAGATAGGAACTCCCGCATCCATAAGTGCCAAGGTTCCTGCACAAATAGTTCCTTGTGAAGTTGAACCATTTGATGCCAAGCATTCACTCACAACACGGATGGTGTATGGGAATTCAAGCTCAGTTGGAATAACTGCCAACAATGCTTTTTCTGCAAGCATTCCGTGTCCGGTACTGCGGCGGTTAATTCCTCCCATGCGTCCTGTTTCTCCAACAGAAAATGGTGGGAAATTGTAGTGCAAAAAGAATCGTTTATCTTGTTGCTGCTCCATGTGCTCTTCAAACAAATATCCTTCTGGTCCAGCAAGCGTTGCTGTTGCAAGCACATGCGTTTCTCC
This sequence comes from Minisyncoccota bacterium, assembly GCA_036405175.1. Taxonomy (GTDB): domain Bacteria; phylum Patescibacteriota; class Minisyncoccia; order Phycocordibacterales; family UBA1006; genus DASWYC01. The sequence continues at coordinate 577,476 of DASWYC010000002.1, read as the reverse complement.
TCGGTAAAAAATTCCTGATCCATGAACGCGTGGCAATCCTGCTCCTGCTTTGGCAAAGAGTGGGCGCACCGTATTAAGATTGCGGCCATCAGAACGCTTCTTATTATTGATTCCCTGTTCATGAAGCGCAACATCCATCTCGGTATCCAAAACGTCTAAGAATGAACGTTTAAGAAGTGGAAATTCTTCAACACCAACAGATTCTTCAAATGCTGCAAGGACTTCTTTGGTGAGATTTTTAATACGTGCTTTGGTGGTGAGTTCAAAGTTGGCAAATAAATGTTCAACAATCATGGTGCGTCCTTGATCTTCAAAGAATTTGGTGATGCGTTCATCGGTTGGCGCTTCTGCAAACTTCATTTTTTGAGACAAATTAGGAAGCGTGAGTTGCCACTTATTAAGCTCTTCAATGAATTTTTCAGATTCGGTAATAATTGCGGCAACTTCTTTCTCGGTAAGTTCTTTGAATGACGCCTCGATCATATCAATTCCCTGCTCGTTACCGCAGATAATACTATCAATATGCCATGCATCGGTTCCTTCTGGTTTGCGCGCAAAATATATTTTTGGTGCATCGGGTGCTGTTTGAATCATTGAAAGCGCAGATACGGGACCATTAAATGGAATACTACTGTGCGTAAGCGCAATTGATGCTCCAATAACTCCTAAAATACTTGGGTCGGTTTCACCAAGTGAAAGCGCGGTAATTACCAGCTGCATTGAGTTTTTAATATGTGATGGAATGAGCGGACGAATGGTGCGATCAATAATACGTGAAACGATAATTGATCGTGTTGAAGGTGCTCCTTCTCTACGGGTGTAGCGAGCTCCAAGAATTTTCCCAGCTGCATAGTAGCGCTCCTGATATTCAACGGTTAAGTTAAGGTATCCTGGGTTTTTTTCTGCATCATCACCAGTACAAACGGCAACGTGAAGCACGGTGTCGTTATGGCTGATAAGAATGTTTGAATCTGCCTGATTGGCAAGATCCGTAAACGTTACCGTCAAAGGCGATGTGCCCAAGAGCGGATGTGTAAATGTGTACACAGTTTCTTTCATATTTATAGATTATCTCCTCACGTACGCACTCGGCTGGTTCATATGATTATGAGGCCAAAGCAAATTCCGTGAAAAGACAATCATTACTTGTATGAGTGCACTATATCATATTTGAGGTTAGGGTATAAAAAAAGGACAACCAGGGTTGTCCTCTAATAAAATTTCTCATTTTATACCTCCTTTTTAAAATTGTTTATAAGTATTCCTATTTCTTCCACCGCACACGAGTCACAATCAATTATTTCAGACTTTCCATACCCACGCTCCTCCAGATACTGTTCTTTCTTAAGTGTAGACTGTTTGTCGGGCATAATAAAGAATATAACTTTATCTGCTGGGATATTGCGGAATTGTAACTCATCAATGAGTGTTGTATACCTTACCCCATCAAGATAAACATATACTTTGTCGAATAAATGAGAATATTCTTGAAGCATGATCAATAATGATAGCGAGAGGTGTGATGACATTTTTTGAGAGAACTCTATTTGTACTTCATTCTCACCAAAGCCACCTTCTTCTGATAGATGCATGCCTTTGTAGGCTGCAAAAACTGATACATTGCCATATATAGTCCAGCCTGTATTAAGGTCATTTTCAATGAAGCTGTTTCTTTGTCCGTATACTAATATATTTTTCATATTTTTAAATGTTTTTGGTTTGTAAATAATTTATCTGAGAACAGTATAGTTTAAAGTCACAATACTTTCAGAAAAAGTCAATAATACAGCACCATTTTAAATAAATAGTTTAAAAATAAACAAATTTTGCATTTAATGTGGTGTATGGGGTAGTTTTAATTAAAAAAATAAACATTGAGTTTAAAATATGATACACTAATTTCAATATGGTGTTTGATTCTCCAGAAAAAGAAGTAATTGAGCTACTCGAAAAAGGACCAATTATAAAAAAGAAACTTATTTCTGATATTTCAAAAAAGCTTTCCATGACTCCTCAGGGTGTTTATAAGATTATTAATAAGCTTAAGGATAAAGAAGTAATTATCGAAAATGCAAAAATATTAGCTATTTCTGCATTATTTATTGCTCGTATTCGAGAATATTACCTAGCACTCACTAAAACTTATTATAAGGATGATGCTACTCTTGCGTTTTTACCGGAAATTAAAGACACCTCCAAGGTGTCATTCGTATTTGAAACTTTTAAGGATCTTAATAACTTTTGGGACAATGCAGCTTTCCTTTTAAAAAAGTCTCAGAAAGAAAAGCGATATTATTGTTTGTTTGAGCCGTATTCAATGTATTTCCGGTACTCAAAAGAACAGGCAACACTTTTTATCAAGCACTTGCAAAGTTTTGGATACTCGATCGTTTGGGTCTCTCTTCCTGCTATTAATGACACCATGATGGCTGATATCTCGGAAATTAGATCTCTGGGTGTGCAGGTGGTGTTTGACGAAAAGCTTGATAAATATGTAGGGTTTAACTTGTTTGATGATTATATGATTGAGACTACATATGATTCACAGTGGATGGATATGATGACTGATTTTTTTGAATCTGGTACACCAAGAGATATTGTTAATAGGGTAATTGATAATCCTTCAAAGTTTACGCTCCGTATTTACAAAAACTCTCAAAAACAACAGAAAATTTGGAAAAGAATTAAAAAAGAAATTATATAAAAAAGCCATGAAATTACATGGCTTTTTTGATTCCAATTTCTTTAGCCCACTTTTCATATATACGATCTTGATTCTCGTAATATTCCTGAGGATTAAAGCTGGGAAGCGGCTTGAGAATATTTATTTCTTGATATCCACATTCGCTACTTAGTATTGAAGAAATACTTTCAGATACAACTTCCTGAGGTGTAAGCCATCCCTTTGAAGTATCCGCAAAAGGACGCACTTCCAATGCTGATTTGGTGATACAAGAGGTGATATTAATTGTAAGCCCTGAAATGTTTGGATATAGATCACAAAGGTCTCGCGCATAGGCTCTCGTGATTTTTTTACACTCATGAAACGATTCAATCACCATAAATCCATATTTATCAGCAACTCCGGCAATTTGTACCACCTTAAGTTCAGTATTGGTGCGCTTTAGCTTTTCTGATAAATATCGTAAAAGATATTTAAAGGTGTTTACGTTTGAATCATAAACGCTTTCCGGAATAGTTTTTCGATAAAGCTTTTGAGGGTAGTTAGTCCACTCAAATACGTCTGTTCCAATAGAGTGAAGATAAATAACGCGTAAGTAGTCTTGTAAATTAATGTGAGCAAGTGCCTGCTCAATCGCCTCATAATCTCGCACGTCAACTCTAATATTGTTAATTGAAGGATCGTGATAAGGTTTTGAAAGTGTAACAGCAAGTATTTCAATATTCAAATTGGTTTTTAAGGAGTTGATATATTCAGTTCCGATTTCTCCGTTTGCTCCGACAATGATGATAAGTTCTTTTTTCATAGTTTTTGGTTTGAATGAAACAGGTAGTTGCTTCAAGAACCATTCTAGTAGATTATTGACAAAATTGCTTAAAATATGTAAATAATTAATAGATTGTAAAGTAAAGGTTTACCAAGGTGGATAAAAAAATAAGAGTAATTATTATAATTACTCTTATTGTGAAAAACGCTAAAGACTTCTATGTGAGGTTAGAAGCCCCTGGAATAGCCTCTATAAAATCTGGTGCAGTATTGGGAATCTGGCTCAGATCAACGGGCTCATTCGTAAGGACTTTTTCGTCATCGTGGAGATTTTTTAAGTAAACCATAAGGTAGAACATAGAAAAACCCAATGCTTCTAGTGCAAGAAGAGAAGCCCTCCCTGCTTCTGAGCGTACCATTGCACCAAAAGTTTCAAACAAGAAGTACGTGGGTAAGCCTATTATAAAAAAGATAATACTTATGATAAAAAATATCCTTGCCATTCTGTCCTTTTTGATGTTGAGCTGCTCAATATCGCCATGCTTAGCAATAGCCTCAGGGTAGATCTTTGGCATCATAGACATTTGTCCAATAATGAAATATGCGCTAATGATAAGAATAACGGCTGCGATAATGATAAACATTAATAGTGACATGTTCGTATATGGTTTATGTTTACTATCCATTTCTTAAGCGTAGGATGAGCATAGGTTTTCCATTTTAGGGTAACCAGTAAACAGGTTTTTTAAATGATTTCTAGGATACTGTATCTGATATTTGCAATACTTTCAGTAAATAGTCAAATATTGGTCACTTTGTAAAGAAAAAGTTTAAAAATGTGTAGATCTGCTTAGTAAGAGTAGTGAATATAAAAATAGTAAACCATTGGTTTATACTATTAATAACATATGAATCTCTTTCGCTCAGAACATTTAAAAGAACTTATTATTGATACGCTTCTTCAAATATCCCCTCAATCAGGAAAAGATCTTTTAGGTTCAATAAATAAACAAGCTAAATACTCAAAACAAGGAATGTATAAATCCCTCAACAATCTGATTGAAGAAAAGGTGGTGCTTAAACAGGGTACCCAATTCCTTATAAATAACTTATGGAAAGAAAAGCTCATTGCTTCCCTCTCTCCGTCAAATATTCTTCCAAACCATCTTGAAGAGGGTGATTCTATTGCACTTTCGTTCTTTAATCCTTTGGAGACAGACAGAATCTGGGCGCATTACTTTTTGCAGGCATATTCAGAAACAAACGGACCAGTTTTTATTTACGATCCCCACGAGTGGTTTATGGTGGCCCATAAAGAAAGTGAAGAGGCTGTATTTAATAAATTTAATCAAGATAAGCGTAGGTTATGTGTAAGTGTTGCAAAAGATACAGAAAATGATTTGTTGTTTGCAAAGAAGTATCGATCAGATTTTATTTCTATTAATACGGGCCTTGATTATAAAATTCCTACATATGAATATGTGAATGTGTTGGGTGATTATGTTTTTGAAGCTCAATTTACGGTTGGTTTTGCTGAAGACTTGGACGGCATTTATGAAACATCGGATACAGAAAAAGAATTGGTTGCTCGTGTAACAGAGTTGGTTAATGGAAATCACAAAGTCAAACTAAGAATTTCACGGAATATTAAAAAAGCTGAAGCCTATACAAAAAAGTTTTCAAAAGATTTTATTCTTTAGAAATATATAAAAATCGCAGATTGCTCTGCGATTTTTATATTAGTTAACACTATTCGCTTTGGTAAGCTTCACCTGTTCAGGCGCTTGTTGCTTTTTTGGTGCTGCCGGAGTGGTATTTCCTGTTGCACTATTACTATTAGCATTGTTTGCTTTTGCACGTGGGCGTTTTGCGGCATGTTTACGGCCGTTATTGCCCAATCCTCCAATCACAAATTTTGATGGTGCTTCTGAAAGATTAAAGAATCGGTGCGACGCATCAACAAGTTTTTGCGAGGTGCGCTGTACAAATGATGCAATTTCAACGCGAACACCTTTATGACGAAGATAATCCACGAGTGGAACGAAGTCTCCATCTCCCGTAACCAACACAATAGTGTCAGCTTTTTCGGCAAGAATAACCGCATCAATAGCCATTCCAACATCCCAATCACCTTTTTTGGCGCCGTCGTAAAAGACTTGAAGATCTTTTTTACGGAGCTCAATACCGTTTGAAGAAAGTGCTTCAAGAAATGCGGTTTCGTCCCCCTTTTCCGTTGCAATTACATATGCAAGTGCACGTAAAAGATGGCGATCACCAAGAATTTCTTTAATGATTCCCAAAAAGTTTGGATTACGATGATAGAGATTTTGAGTTGTGTGATAACAGTTTTGTGCGTCAATTAAGAAAACGACGCGTTCATGAGTTTGTAGCATAAATACTAGTTAAAAGTATATCAGACAAGGTTTATTGTCTGTGTGAGGGCTGATGAAAATATGAAACGCAAAATTTGTGATGCGTAAATATGAACGCTCGGTTGTGCGCGTGTCCCTCAAAAATATGATTAATAAATAATACTCGCTGAGCGAGTATTATTTTTTGAGTCCGAGTTCTTTAGTGAGAGCTACGTACCCTTTTTTATCGGTTTTTTCAAGATATTTCAAATGTTTTCTTCGGTCGGCAACAAGTCCGATAAGTCCTCTTCGAGAGTGAAGATCCTTAGCGTGCTTCTTGAGGTGAAGAGCAAGTTCATCAATACGGCGGCTCAAAAGTCCAATTTGTGACTTTGCAGAACCAGTATCAGCGTCATGAACCTGGAATTTCTTGATTACTTGTGACTTAACTCGCTTAGTTAGCATATCCAGTATACTACCATATTCTTGAAAAAAAAGCAAGCCCGTTAATATAAATATGGGAACAGATATTATTCTTTAGGATCTTAATAATAAGAGGGTGTTATAAATAAAACCCTCAATCTCTATGATCAAGGGTTTCGTATACATAGCGCACAGACTCTAGAAGGCACTCCCACCTTCCGCCTAAGCCGTGCATGCCGTATATAATATAGCATATTGAGATATGCTTGTCAAGTAATTCTGTGGAGCCGTAAAAGCCTTACGAAATAAGGGAAAAATCTCAAAATAAGGAACGTCGCACAATACGATATACTTACCAATATGGATATTAATCAAGCTTTGCGCAGTTTTCTTGAATATTTGGAGATCGAAAAGGGTCGCAGCCTGAAAACTCTTGAAAACTATGAACGCTATTTGCGTGAATATATTGCTACGATGAATATTAAAAATACCAAAGATATTACCGAGGAATCGATTCGTGCATTCCGTGGGATTTTAAATCGTAAAAAAGGTGCTTCAAGAAAGGGTCAAACACAGGATACGATGAAGAAAAAGACCCAAAACTACTATTTAATTGCCTTGAGAATGCTGCTCAAATTTCTTATGAAACGTGGTATTTCTGCCGCGCGCCCTGAAATGATTGAATTAGCTAAGGTTGGTGAGCGTGATATTGATTTTCTTACCTTTCAAGAATTAACCCGTATCTTGGATGCGCCAGATCTTTCAGAAGAAAAGGGGTTACGTGATCGTGCGCTTTTGGAACTTCTCTACTCTACCGGCCTTCGTGTTTCAGAATTATGTTCATTAAACAGAGATTTGGATTTATCTCGTTCAGAATTTTCAATCAGAGGAAAAGGAGAAAAAATTAGAGTGGTATTTGTGTCTGATGAAGCGCGTACTGCGATTCAAAACTATTTGAAAGCTCGCAAAGATATGGCCGAGCCCTTATTTAGAGACGTTTCACATAGAACACTTAATAAAACCATTGAAGGACGATTAACTCCACGTTCTATCGAGCGACTCGTTGCATTTTATGCCGTGAAGGCAGGAATTTCAAAGCGCGTAACACCGCACGTATTTAGACATTCATTTGCAACCAACTTATTAGAGAACGGTGCGGATCTTAGAAGTGTACAGGCGATGCTTGGTCATGCGCATATTGGAACAACACAAATTTATACGCACGTTACGGATAAACATTTGATGGATATTCATAAAAAATTCCACTCTCGGTAACGTTTCACATGACACGTATACGAATTATATAAAGAAATCGCACTATATATAGAAAATACGGTGCGATTTTTGTGTGATGAATATATGTGTAACATCATATATTACGTAAGGTACAATAGAATCATGTCACGTACGTATTTTGAAAACGTATACAGAACTGGATCAGATGTCTGGAGTCATATTCCCTATCATCAAGAAATTGCACAGTATATTGATTCAATGCCGGGAGAACATCCATATATTCTTGAATTAGGTGTTGGGCGCGCGCTTTCATTATTACCGCTTAAGAATACACGTCATAAATTATTTGGTATTGATACAAATCCTCAAGTTATTCGTGAAACCAAAGAACAGATCAGGAAAGAAAAGATTAAGAATATTGGTGTTGTTGAGGCATCTGCTGACGAAATTCCTTTTACTGACGAAGCTTTTGACCTCGTAAGTGATGGTGGTATTTTTACGTATTTAAGTGATGAAGAAATTTTTAGAGTTGTTAAAGAGGTTGAGCGTGTAATAAAACCAAATGGATTCTTTTTGCATATTGGATATTCAATTAAAACAACGAGTTTGTATGGATATCGTCCGCGCAAAGATGAATTGCAATCACAAGAATTTATTAAATTTGGTGTGCCTCATAGAATCTTTTCTGAGCATTTCCTGAAAAATCGATTCTTAAAACATTTTGATCAGGTGTTTCATGAGGAACGAACCTATGATTCACGCACTGATCCCGGCGAACAATTGGTGTTAAATTTTATTGGATATCAGAGAAAGTAAATGGTACACGTGATACAAAAGCGCCTGACCGTACGGTCAGGCGCTTTTGTACAAGGTGAGATTATTGAATGTTCATAGTATGATAGACCTATGAAAGAATATACGATTATTTCGTGGAATGTGAATGGGATTCGTGCTTCACAAACAAAAGGTGCGCTTGATGTGGTGTTTCATGAGCAACCAGATTTATTGCTGATTCAAGAAACTAAAGCTCATAAAGAACAATTAACTGCAGAGATTCTTCAAAGAGAAGGATATACAGCATTATTCCATAGTCCACTTCATAAAAAAGGCTATAGTGGAACCGCAATTTATAGCAAAATTCCTATTGTCTTATCTGAAGTGTCATTCCCCGCTCCGCATCAGGCATTAGATGAACAAGGGCGTTTATTAACGGTTCACACCAAAGACTTTTCATTGATTAACGGCTACTTCCCTAATGGAGGCGGTGGTGTTCCTGAAAAACTCCAGTATAAACTAGATTTTTACGATGCTTTTATTGAATGGCAAAAAAAGTTTCTTGTGGAACATCCAAAAAGCTTAATCATGGGGGATTTAAATATTGCTCATACCGAGATTGACTTGGCGCGTCCCAAAGAAAATGAAAAGAATGTTGGGTTCTTGCCTGTTGAGCGAGCTAAGATTGATGCACTGTTGGCTACTGGTTATATGGACTGTTTTAGAGTGTTACACAAGGAACAATTAGACGCCTACACCTATTGGGATCAAAAAACTTTTGCCCGAGCCCGTAACGTGGGTTGGCGCATTGATTACGCCTTGGCTTCACAAGGCCTCTTCCCTTCTGTGATTGCCTGTGAGCATCTAACAGACATCATGGGTTCCGACCATTGCCCCGTCAAAATCACCTTTAAAGCATAGAAAAAGGCATATAAATATGGCTTTTTCTTATACTCGATAGCTTTCTTTAATGATATCTCGCTCTTTCTGATCAGCTATTTCCTTGGTTTCCTTGCCCTGCTCCCCTATTTTTTGGAGCTCGGTGTCTGATAATTGCTCCATCTCCCCTGCTCTTTGCAGAAGGTATTCTTTAGTATTGCGAGCCGGATCTTCAATCACCTCCTCCAAAAGTCCATGAAGAATCCATCCAAAACGCTTACCAGGCTTCATTTTAAGGGTATTCATAAGGTCATCACCGCCAATAACCAACTGAGCTACAGAAATTGGATCTCTAATCACCTCTTCAATAAGTACTTCAAACTGGCGGAGACGCACCGGTTCTTCACTCTTCCCCATTCCCTTGCGATCACACTTGCGGACATCAATAAGATCCCAGACAAGCTCCTTCCCTACATTACGGACAAGGCGGCGTGCTGCACTATGAGTTACCTTTTCCGTGTCCGATAGAAACATATGATAACGAACAAGTTTGGTTACGGTGTCCGTTAGATCTAAGGGCGCTTTAAGGCGTACAAGGATCTTATTGGACATTTTAGCACCCACCACTTCGTGTCCATAAAAAGTATAAAGGTTTTGAGCTTGATCAAACCGCTTAGTACGAGGTTTTCCAATATCGTGGAATAAGGCGGCAAGTCGCACGTGTAACACAAAATTGTTATCCGCAGCGTTTTGCAGAGCTTTTATGTTATGGGTAAACACATCATATATATGACTGCGTGATTGGCTACATCCATACCCCTCAGAAAGCTCGGGAAGGAAAATTTGGAGAATGCCTGTTTCATGCAATTCGTGTAACACTTTCTCTGGGGTAGGGCTCATAATGATTTTAAAGAACTCATCACGAATACGTTCTTGAGATAATTGAGCAATATTGGGCACAAGTGGCACCACGGCGTCATATGTTTCACGTGAAATGGTGAATGATAGGGTAGCGCTAAAGCGGAATAGGCGGAGGATACGCAAGTAATCCTCGGTAAAACGATCTTTTGGATTACCGACAGTGCGAAGAATTCCAGCGTTGATGTCCGCTTGTCCACCAAATGGATCCACTAAAGTATCATCGGCAATATTATAGGCAATAGCGTTAATGGTGAAGTCACGACGTGAAAGGTCTTGTTCTACGGTTTGTGCCCATGAAACTTGGGTAGGGTGACGACCATCTTTATAGCCAGACTCTGAGCGGAATGGGGTAATCTGAAGCTCGCGGAGAGGAGAATCAAGCGCTTCGTCTTCAAAAACGTACGAAACAGTACCGAAGGTGTTGGTGTAAACCGCTCGAATACCTACTGATTCTGCCAATTCTAAGAGTATTTCAGGTGAAATATTGGTGGTAAAGTCCCAATCTTTAGGCTGTTTACCCATAAGAAGGTCACGGATTGAACCACCAACGAGAAAAAGCTCATAATTATGAGCATGAAAGAGGAGAGCAAGCTCTTTGATTTTTTGAGGAAGGGTAAACATAGTGTTCTTCCTAGAGTATATAGGAATAAGATTTAGTCTGTTGATAATTGTAAATCAGGTGCACTTACCAGGATTCGAACCTAGAATAACTGATCCGAAGTCAGTCGTGATATCCATTTCACCATAAGTGCCTATTGAAAATATTGTTATTTTCAATGTGCGGGTAAGGAGAATCGAACTCCTGTCTCGTCCTTGGCAAGGACGCATTCTACCACTAGACCATACCCGCAACGCAGAATAGTATACGCTATTTGCTATAAAAAATAAAGCTCATTTTCTTTTGAACCCCCCGAGCACTTTTTATGTCCTTTAAAACCACCTCTTTGTCCGATAAAATCACACTATCCACAGACTTATCCACCACTTTTAGGGTAAAGTGAGAAAGTGGTGTGGATAAGTGAGTGTATAACCATACTAAACTGGGGATAACTTTTAAGATGTCCTTTAAGAATATGACCAATATGTCCTATATGGATGACAAAAATGTTCGTTAGAAAGTATTAGACTCTCAAAAGGACAGAGTCTAGTATATAAACATGAGTACGCGTGATAAAGGACAATATGCGGAAGAGGTTGTGGCTCAAGAACTTACCTCTAATGGACACGTTATTATTGGCCGGAATATCTACGGGAAAGGTGGGGAATTGGACATTGTGAGCCGTAAGGGGCGCTACATATATGTGTATGAGGTGAAGTCTCATCTTGTCCAAGAGAGAAGTATGGACTATGATCCGTTTTTTGCAGTTAATCCACAAAAAGTAGAACGCATGCGTCACGTCTACTATCAAAAGGTTTTTCCTCAATATCCTAGTATCCCTGTTAGGTTTGTGGCGGCTCGTGTAAAGATCATTAACAGTATACCGGAGATAGACTTTGTTGAGATTCTCTAAAATTGAACTATGGACTGTGGCTTTTTAGCAAGAGGATGGGGGCTATTTTATTGAGAAATTAAAAAACCCAGTTTTTCAACTGAATCTTTTACGTGTCGGGGTGCCGGGATTCGAACCCGGAGTCACTGGTACCCAAAACCAGCATGTTAGCCGTTACACCACACCCCGTAGGTATTCCAAGAATAGCATACAAGCAGGGAATAGGAAAGCCCCAAACGCCAAATTTTTCTTATATACTAGAGATATATCAGTCATCGTGAATTGTTATGGAAGAATTTAAACAAGAGCTTAAAGAAGAAATCATTGAAGTTTCACACGAAACAAAATCACGTGTTGAGGGATTTGTCACTTTTATTAGAGAACAGGGGGTAGTGGGACTTGCGGTTGGATTTATTTTGGGAGGTGCTGTTTCAAAGATCGTTGCTTCATTGGTTGATGATGTGATTAATCCACTCATTGGACTTATCTTGGGGGGAGCAGGAGATCTTAAGGAGCTTGTTATTAATATTGGTGGCACAACGCTTAAGTATGGAAGCTTTATCGCAACGATGGTAGACTTTGCCATTATTGCCGCCGTTGTGTATTTTGTATTTAAAGGGTTGGGCCTCGATAGGCTTGATAAGAAAAAAGCGTAATAGTGTTTCATAAACCACGATATCTTTTTAATGAGGATTGATTTGTGGTTGATATCTAAAACACCAGTGAAAGCTGGTGTTTTTGCGTAGGTGTGGTATAGTTGGTGAAATTTTTTTCAAACTAAACCTTTTAATAACACAGTGGAAAAAACAGAATTAACAGGCAAAATCCTTGTAATCTGTGGACCCTCGGGAGGAGGAAAGTCGACATTGGTTACTCTGATATTTAAGTTTTTCAAAAGTCTTTTTACGTTTTCTGTCTCAACAACCACAAGATCGCCTCGTAAAAAAGATATAGCAGGTACAACATACAACTTTTGTGACTATAATACTTTTTTTGAAATGGTTCATAAGAAGTTCTTTTTAGAGTGGCAAATGGTTTACGAAGGTGTTTTTTACGGCACTTCCGTTGAGGCAATTAATAAAACCCTTGAAAGCGGAGCTACTCCTATTCTTGATATTGATGTAAAGGGGGCAGAAAACCTGAAACAAAGATATAAAGACAAGGTAATTGTGATTTTCATTTCTCTACAAAAGAATGTTCTTGAGACGTTAAGAGATCGTCTTGTAAAAAGACAAGACACTTCAGAAGAGACAATTGATGAACGACTCAAAAGAGCTTTATTTGAAATTGATCTTGGAGAAAAAATAGCTGACTATGTTGTTTATAACAACAAGGAGACAACCCGAGAAGGGCTCTGGGGTCAGGTGAGGCCAATCTTAGAGAAGGAGTTTGTTTTGCAAGTAGAACAAGAGGCTGTTACATAAACAGGCTCTTTTCTTTTTGTTCATTTTTTGCTATGATATGAAACAACGCGGGTGTGGTCTAGTGGTAGAATGTCTGCCTTCCAAGCAGAAGACAAGGGTTCGATTCCCTTCACCCGCACAGAAAATAAAGCCTCAAATGAGGTTTTATTTATTGCTCGTCCTTCCTTAAATAATCCATATCAAACTCTTAAAATTATAGAGTACATTAAAATCCCTCATTCGAGGGATTTTAATGCGGGTAATATGTATTGCGGATACTACACCAGAAATATAGAGGACCCTGTTGACCGCAGGGGAGTCGATGACTCAAATTAGTACACCAATTCCTTGAGTGCCTTTGCAGGACGGAATTTTGGCTTCTTGTGCGCAGGAACATTTACTGATGCTCCGGTCTTTGGGTTGCGCTTTACTGAAGCTTTTACAGGTGCAGCTAGGAAGCTACCAAATCCTGCAATATCAACACTTCCTCCTTTCTTCATTTCTTTAGAAATGGTTTCAAAGAGTGCTTCAACAACTTCGGTTGCTTTAACCTTGGTGATGTCGAGCATCTCAGCGAACATGTTGATGATGTCTTGTTTCTTCATACTTAGATAGTTTGGTAATTATGCTTAAGCACATCGATGCGTGCTAGATATATTATAAACTAAGGGTTTTTGAAAAGTGGTATTGACTTATTTGTGTGGATTGGTATAGTGTTTTTTAAATAATCCTTAATTTAAAAGAAAACTGAAATGAAAAAAACAACTTCATTATTGGCTCGGAGAGCGCTATTGGCTAAAGATCGCTATAATTGCAGTATTTATTGGGGTCCAAGTCTTTTTAGAAGCTATTCCAATACTTTATTTTGAGAGTACACCTGAAGATATTGAGATATATTACACAAAATATATGTGGCCTATATTGAGCATGCTACTTGTGTTGAATGTTGCTGTGGTGGCTATGATATCTTGGGAAGGAGTTAAAAGACACTGGTTTACATATAAATATGGATACTCTAAGGGTTTTAATAATTTTGCTATCATTCTTTTCCTTGCCCTCTTAGTAGGTGCAGAGTTCGTTGTTGTGGGCATGATAAGGGGTTTGATTTTGGGCGAATAAAGAAATGCCTCTCATTTTTAATGAGAGGCATTTACTATGATTTGATTATCTCGCAAAATCAATAATGCGTGATTCGCGTATCAAGGTGATTTTAATTTCACCCGGATAACTTAATGAAGATTCAATCTTCTGGGCAAGTTCACGAGCGAGTTTGTATGCATCCATGTCAGTAATATCGTGTGGATTCACAAATACTCTAATCTCACGACCAGCAGAGAGGGCATATGCTTTTTCAATACCCTCCATATTGTTTGCAATATTTTCAAGATCAGTGAGTCGCTTAATGTAATTCTCAACGGTATCACGGCGAGCACCGGGGCGCGCTCCAGAAATCATATCGCAGGTTTGAATAATAACTGCTTCAATCGTTTCATGAGGATAATCATCATGATGAGATTTCATGGCGGTTATGATGCGCTCATCAACGCCGTATTTGCGAAGCACTTTAATGCCAATTTCAATGTGTGAGCCTTGGAATTCGTGATCAAGTGCTTTTCCAATATCATGCACGAGTGCGGCTGCTTTTGAAATGTATACATCGGCGCCAAGTTCTTCTGCAAGCATGGCTGCAAGGTGCGCCATTTCAATTGAATGGTTTAATACATTTTGGCCGTAACTGGTTCTAAAATGAAGACGACCAACAAGAGCAACGAGGCGTGGATCAAAGTTGTAGATGCCAAGCTCTAAACAAGCGGCTTCTCCTTGTTGTTTAATGATTTCATGGATTTCAGACTTTGCTTTTTCGGCAAACTCTTCAATCTTGGCGGGCTGAATGCGACCGTCGCTAATCAAGTTCTCAAGTGCAACGCGGGCAATCTGGCGACGTACCGGATCAAATGATGAGATAATTATTGCTCCTGGAGTATCGTCCACCAAAAGCTCTACGCCCAGCACGCGTTCAAACGTACGAATATTGCGTCCTTCGCGTCCGATCACTTTTCCTTTGATTTCATCAGACGGGATTTGTACCGTGGTTACGGTAATCTCTGATGCAGTCGATGAAGCAAGACGGTGAATAGTTGAAACCAGAATATCTTGAGCTCGTTTTCCAAGCTCTTCTTTTTTTTGAAGCTCAAATGTTGCCATGAGCTTTGCGAGATCATCTTGATGATCTTTGGCGACTTCATGCTTAAGAAGGTCGAGTGCCTCATCTTTGGTAAGCTTGGCAAGATCTTCAATCTTTTTTGCACGTTCATCAAGTTTTTGACGAGCCTCAACCTTGAGCGCTTCGATCTCTTCAATCTTGGTTTTAAGGAGCTGCTCGTGATTGGTAATGTCATTGCGGCGCGCTTCGAGCAATTCTTCTTTTTGGAGGAACTTTTCCTGGAGCGTTATGAGCTCTTTTTCACGGATGTCATGCTTGTCGCGTGCCTCGGTAATGATTTTCTCGGCTTTTTCTTTAGCCTCGTCCATCATGGTTTGAATTTCTTCCTTGGCTTTCAGGGTTTTTGCTTTGATGTCAAAATCGACATTTTTTGCTGCAAGCTGGTGGCGGATATACCAAATGATGTATCCAATTCCAATACCTGCCACCACACCACCAAGAATCTGTAGGGTGGGCATATGCGGAAATGATTATTGAGTAATGAGGATCAGTCGTGACGGAAGGTCCTCATCTTGATCATAACAGATTTTGTTGTGACGACAAATGAAGATAAGATTAAAGCCCGACGAGTGAAGCTCGTCGGGCTTTAATTGTTTTGCCAATTATTTCTGTTTTGATTTTAAAATCTCATCTACGATACCGTACTTTTTAGCCTCTTCGGCATCAAGCCAGTAATCGCGGTCAATATCTTTGCGGACTTGCTCGGCTGATTTTCCGGTATTTTTTACCATCATTTTTACCATCAAGTCGCGAATCTTAAGAATATTTTTTGCGGTAATTTCAATATCAGATGCTTGTCCTTGTGCTCCTCCAAGAGGTTGGTGAAGCATAACGGTTGAGTTAGGGAGCGCAAATCGTTTTCCTTTTGCGCCTGCTGAAAGGATCCATGCCCCTGCAGATGCCGCCATTCCTACACAAATCGTAGAAACATCCGGTTTGATGTGGTTCATGGTGTCAATGATCGCAAGCATGGCAGAGATGCTTCCTCCAGGTGAGTTTACATAGAGGTGAATATCTTTCTTCGGATCTTCTGCTTCAAGGAAAAGCATTTGAGCAACCAGCAAGCTTGCTGAATGATCATCAACGGCATCTCCTAAAAAGATAATGCGATCGCGGAGAAGGCGAGAGTAAATATCATACGCGCGTTCTCCATTAGCTGTTTTTTCAAGTACGGTTGGGATTAACATATATATGTATCTCAATTATATCCTAATAATTAGTCGTGGTGATGGTGGTCATGTTCATCATGATGAATGTGAGGGAGTCCTCCAAGAACATCAAGGTGGTGCACTACCATGCGATTTTTGTATACGGTATAGAAGTAGTCGCGAGCGCGGTTAACATCAAAATCTTTTGAATCTTTATAGCGAGTTGTGGCCGCTTGTACTTCTTCTTCAATCATCTTTTCATCGGGTATTAAGTTATTCTGGTTGGCGATTTCGTTAAAGATAAGTTCGAGCTTTGCAGACTTGGTGGCAACGGGAGTCATTTCTTCAAGTAATGTCTCACGGGTCTTCTCAATAGATGCAAGATACTCATCGAGCGTTGAGCCTCCCATTGCAGCATCGTATTCAAGCTGGGAAATGCGCTTGTCGATTTCAAATTGAACAATGCTTTGCGGCATATCTGTGGTTACTGCATCTGCAATTGCGTCATAGAATTCTCCGTGGCGTTTATCAATTTCATGGTGCATTTTTTCGTGTTCAATATTGTCTTTGATTACCTCGCGCACTTCTGCCAACGTTTGAAACTTTCCAAGGGTTTGAGCAAATGCGTCATCAAGCTCGGGAAGTTCTTCAGGAACATCGTGGCCGTCACGTTGATAGCGCATCGTTTGGATTTCTTTGAGTGCCTGGGTCACCTCATCATCTGAAACCTCAACATTAATTTCTGGAGACAAGAACTTCTTTGCTTGTGCTTCAAGGTCTTTTGGAAGGGTGATTTCTGGAAGAACATCAGTTTCAACGGTAAATTCAAATTCATTTCCTTCTGCGAGTTTTTTAAGATTAATGTCGGGCTTTCCAATCGGGGTAATATTATTTTCTTTAATGAGATCAATATAGACTGCTTGAATTGCACTGTCAGCCATTTCGCCCAAAATATGATGAGCCGGGATTTTTTTGAGGAGCATCTCTTCTGGAACATGTCCTGCACGGAATCCGTCCATCTGCACTTGAGCACCAAGGGTTTTAATTGCTGCTGGACGAAGCGATTCAAGCTCGTTCCAGGGAATAGATACCGTAAGTACAACACGTGATGGGGTAGCGCTGTCGGCTTTTGATGAGGTGAATTTCATAGACATATATATAGTTATTAGTTACGGAAGTGTACCGATAAAACCTATAAATGTAAAGATGGGATATGGTTGAGTCGCGCCGCAGGCGCGACTCAACATGAAGACTTTATTGAGTAATAATTGTGTGGTGTTATGTGGAAAGTAAATTGACCTTGTAAATAAGCATTGTATACTAGGATGGTACACGGTCGATGTGTAATTATAAAAGAACATCGGTTCTCTTTGTACACTAGATTAAAGTTCAAATATGATCAATAAATCAGCAAAAGGAAGCGCAGTACTCGCAGTAATTATCGTGATCGCGATCGTGGTAATCCTTGTATTCGTAATCCGTTCATCAAAGAAAGGAACTGAGACTACTACTGAAACTACAACTACAGAAACTACTACAACTCCAGTTGAAGGAGTTCCTGCAGAAACTACAACCACTACTACGGAAACCAATACTACCGTAGAAACTCCAGTAGTTCCAGCTGCACCTGCTACTACAACAGCAGCACCAGTAAAGAAATAGTCTCGTTCGTGCGCGCACATATATATCGCACATCGAAAACCACCCGAAAGGGTGGTTTTCTCTATAGCATCTAAATATGCAAAACCCCACATCAATTGATGTGGGGTTTTGTGGTTCTGGAAATTACTTCCCAAACTTTTCTTCGTAGAGCTTTTTAGATTTTTCGATCGCAGCAAGTGCATCGTCTTTTCCTTTAAACTCCCCGATTTCAATTTCTCCTTTTTTGCCTTTCTTGAGTTCCTTATAGGTTTCAAAAAAGTGAGAGATTTCTTTGAGGGTGTGCTTGTTGAGATCTTTAAGATCATGCACATCATCCCAGCGCTTATCATCTACCGGAACTCCAAGGATCTTGTGATCAGATTCGCCGCTGTCGATCATTTCCATAATCGCAACCGGACGAACATTCACGAGTACTCCTGGGAAAAGTGGGTAGGTGGTAAGCACTACCACATCAAGCGCATCGCCATCATCCCATAATGTTTGCGGAACAAATCCGTAATCAAATGGATAGGGAGCGCTTGAGTAATTAGCACGATCCAATTTAATAAGTCCGGTATCTTTATCAATCTCGTACTTATTAGGTGAACCTGCTTGGATCTCAATAATGGTGTTAAGTTCTTGAGGGAAGTTATCTCCTCGCGTAACGTCATGCCAAAGATTCATATAATTATTTATCGTCTTCAGATTCGTCGTCAGCAGCTTCTGCTTCTTCTGAATCATCGGTTTTAATAAGTGAGTCAACCAATTCGGTGATTGAGTTATCATCAGGAGTGATTCCGTTGATATCAATTCTCCATCCGGTGAGCTTTACTGCAAGGCGAACATTTTGTCCTCCTTTACCAATTGCGAGTGAGAGTTGATCTTCAGCAACATCAATGTGCGCCAAGTGATTCTCTTCTTCAATAGTTACAGAAAGTACTTGAGCCGGTGCCAATGAGTTTGCAATAAACTCGGTTGCATCTGCTGACCATGGAATGATGTCGATTTTCTCGCCATTCAATTCTGTGGTGATTGAGCTTACGCGGCTTCCACGTTGACCAATACATGATCCAACTGGATCGATTGCTGGATCATTTGATGACACGGCAATCTTTGAGCGTGATCCTGGTTCACGGGCGATTGATTTAATTTCAACAATGCCGCCGGCAACTTCTGGAGACTCAAGAGTGAAGAGTGATTCAACAAAGAGTGGGTGTGAGCGAGAGAGCTTAAGGAGTACTCCCTTGTAGCTGTTCTCAACATCCTGAAGGTATGCTTTGATGCGTTGACCTGGTTTGTAAAATTCTCCAGGAATCTGTTCGTCACGAGCAAGAATTCCGAGTGCGCGAGGGAATTCAATGTACACCGTTCCGCGATCATACTTAGTAATTACTCCGTGAAGAATGTTTCCAATCTTTTCACGATACTCATGTGCAACGGTCTCACGTTCTGCATCTTTGATGCGAGAGATGATAACCTGTTTTGCGGTTTGTGCTGCGATGCGTCCAAATCCATCCGGGGTTTCAAGTGGGAAGACAATTTCGTCTTCAAGCTCAACACCTCCTTTAATTTTTTTAGCATCAGCTATGTTAATGTGTTTTTCCTGATCGAAGCGGGGAAGTGGTTCTACGCCATCCTCGGATGGCTCATCTTCAACAAACGTTCCTTCTTTCATTGCTTCGAGATCTGCAGCGGTGAGCGCTGGGCGAACCGTGGTGTCATTAACCACAGTCTTAACTTGAACAAAGTCCATCTCGCCAGTTTCCTGATTGAAGGTACAGCGGATAACCTGACCCTTCTTTCCGTAATCCTTTTTGAATGCTGCAGCGAGTGCAAATTCGATGGCTTCGATAACTTTCTCGCGAGGAATATTTTTCTCGGTTTCAAGCAGTTCGAGTGTTGCCTTTAATGCTTTAAGATCGATCATATTTAGTTGAGGCGTCCGTGCAATAAATTGTATGTTGCCAAGTGACGGCACGAGCCCTGTTTTAATTTTTGTAATAATCACGGTTGACTACCATGACGCAATTTCAGCATACCATATTTTTGGATTGGGGCGAATCGGTATTTTAAAGAGAAGGGGGTATACTTGAGTTATGAAACCATACCATATTTTTTTGAATCCAAAGAATGCGTTGAAGTCGGTCGAGGAGTACAAGGAGTTGGTTGCTGGGTATTCGGGTATTCAGCAGGAGGTGGTGATGTTTGTACCACCAGTATTTGTTGAGAAGGTTGCCAATCTTGGGGTAGAGGTTTTGGGAAAGGTCGGGGTTGGTGTGCAAGGTGTACGTTTGAGTGAGGGAGGCGGTACCGGCTCGACTGATCCTCAGTTTATTTCACAATTTGGCGTTAAGTACGGATTGGTGGGTCATTCGGATGAACGCCGCGCAGGAATGACCGCAGAAGAAGTTGAACGTATTCTTGCTGCTGCACCAGACACAATAACGTTGGTAGTTTGCGTTGGAGAGGCAACGCCAACATCAGACATTATGGAGACCCTCTATCAGGAATTAGAGAATTTGCATAGACTAAAAATAACAAAAAATTTTGTGATTTTTGTCGCATATGAACCGCAGTGGCTTATCTCAACAAATAAAGATGATATGTTTGGCATGATACATGAGGAAGTAGTTACACACTGTATCCGCACGATCGAACATATTAGAAGTCTTGGATTTGATCAGGTGCTTTACGGTGGATCAGTATCAGATTTTTCGGCAGAAGAACTTTCGCAGTTTAATGTAGATGGGTTCTTGATCGGATCACTGTCACGCAAGCCGGACGAGCTCGCTCAGTTTATTAATTCACTCAAATAATATATGAATAATATTCACGATCTTTATAAAAATTGTAAGGGTAAGCGCGTGCTTGTGCGCTTTGATGGGAATATTCCAGAAGAAGTTGTGGAGCGTGGAGAGAAAGGAATCTCACTGCTTCGTTTGGAGCGTGCGCGGGACACTATTCATAAGTTGTCAGAAGCCGGTGCACGCGTAATCTTGATGACACACTTGGGTGACGATGGTGCGCGTAGCACCGAGACACTTATTCCATTGTTTGAACTCTATAACATTTATCCAAGTTTCTACGGAAGTTTTGATGAAGGTTTGAAAGAGGTGGTGAATAACCTTGAAGATGGTGAGGTGTTGTTGCTTCAAAATGTACGCACGCTTACTGGTGAAACTACCAATGATCCAGCGGTTGTTGATTTATACACATCACTCGGTGAGGTGTTTGTGAATGAGGCGTTTTCTGTTTCACATCGAGATCACGCAAGTGTTTCGGGGATTGCAAAAAAGTTACCAGCCTATTTGGGAGAAGGAATGGTTCTTGAACTTCACACCATTGATAGTTTCATTATGAGCGATGAAACACTTGGGGTGATTATTGGTGGAGATAAACTTTCAACCAAACTGCCCCTTGTGAAAGGATTTTTGGAAAATCCATTGTTGCAGTTTTTGATGCTTGGTGGTGCACTTGCTCATCCGTACTATGAATCACTTGGGTATTCAATTGGTGATTCACTCACCGATAAGAATATTAAACTTGCCGACATTCCGCACGACACTCGCATGTTTGCACCGGAGCTGGTGCGCACTAATCTTGCAACGGATCATGCGGTGTCAGTAAAAGAGATTCGAGCCGGTGAAATGATCTGGGATGCAGATCCGAAAACACTTGAGGTTGTTCTTGTGGAACGTTTTAAAAATGTTGAGAAGATTTTTTGGAATGGACAACTTGGGAAGGGGGATAGTATAGCAACTCATATGTTGGTGAAACTTCTCATGAATCTTGATAAGAAGGTGGTGATGGGAGGAGGTGATACGCTGGTATTCTTGTCTGATGAGATTGTGAACCATAAAAATATTTTTGTCTCAACAGGTGGTGGTGCATTGCTTGATTATCTTGGCACCGGAACACTGGTAGGGATTGAGGGGCTGAGATAGTGAAACATTCTTAAATAACAAAAACCACTTTGTACGCAGCGGGCTCTATCGGCCCTACGCTCGCGGTCTGATATATTCGCACAACGTGCTCATTATCAGCCGTCTGCGCGACTGCTACAAAGTGGTTTTTGTTAACACTGTTTCGCTAACCAAGTTGTGGGATGGTTATACCTTGAGCCGCTCCGTCATTTGCTCAAGCGTGTCGGTTGGTAATGGATAACCTTCTGGGTAGAGAGGAATAAGGTGAAGGTGGGTGTGCGGAACTTTCTCACCATAGATTAAAAGTTTCACTGACTCTGATCCCAACTTCTCGTTAAGGTGTTTGGTGAGTTTATGTCCGGTTGTCATGAGGGTTGCAAATTCTTCCTCGGACATTTCATAAAACCAGCGTGTAACCTTTTTAGGAACAAGCAATGTGTGCCCAGGTGCGTCAGGGAAAATATCTAAAAAGGCAATGTGGTGATCATCCTCGTACACAATATGTGCGGGGATTTCTCGTGCAATAATTTTCTCAAAAAGTGTCATATATTTCTATAATACTCCCAGAGATGTTCATAACAAAATTGTTAGTCATTGAGTCAAGGAAAATCAGGATGAACACAGGTATACTTGAACCATGAAGCGGTATCAATTTCCAGAACAGAATATCATCGATCAAACTCCTGAAGAAATTATTGTTCACCTCCTTAAGACGCGAAGTATTGATCCTGCAAAAAAACATCTTGATCTTACCTATGATGATTTGGAGTCACCATATGTGATGGGTGGTGTCGAGAAGGCGGTGACACGTATTATTGAAGCGATCGATCACAAAGAGCGCATTATGATTGCCGGTGATTATGATTGTGACGGTGTGTGCTCAACCGTAACACTTTTGAGATTTTTTAGAGATATCAATATTGAGCCGGATGTTGCGATCCCGAATCGTCACACTCAAGGCTACGGATTTCATACACGCGCTGTTGATGAGGCAATTGAGAATGGGGTGTCGCTCATCATCACCGTTGATGTTGGAATCAAGGAACATGCAACGGTTGCGTACGCGAAAGAGAAAGGAATTGATGTGATTGTTACCGATCATCACGAACCAGCTGACACGCTGCCTGATGCATACACAATTGTGAATCCAAAACTCGGAACGGGTGACACCATGATCTGTGGCGCAGCCGTAGCATGGCAACTTGGTCGTGCGTTGTATCAGACACTTCGTGAGAGAGGTAACACTCAACTCATTGAAGGATGCGAGAAGTGGTTTCTTGACTTGGTGTGCATTGCAACACTTGGTGATCAGGTGCCGCTCAAAAATCAAAATAGAATTTTGGCGCAGTACGGCATGCGCGTGCTCCAAAAAACAAAACTCATCGGACTCACATCACTTCTTTTTTATGCAAAGATAAAAAACATTTCATATAGCGACATCTCATTCACGTTGGTGCCGCTCATTAACAGTGCATCACGTATGGACCATGCACATGTTGCAATCAATTTATTTCTTGCAAAAAACTCTGATGATGCGGATGTGCTTGCACGAAAGTTGGTGGCACTCAACCAAGCACGCAAACTTGAAACTGCAAAAGTTGTGAGATCGACAGAAAAGAAAAAAGATGTTTTGCTCCAAAAAAATATTATTGTGATCGGAGATAAGAAATGGCATTTAGGAGTAGTTGGAATTATTGCCGGAAAACTTTTGGATATGTTTGAGGTGCCGGTGTTTGTGTGGTCGGTAGATGAGGAAGGGGTTGTGCGCGGATCGTGTCGCTCTCACTCACGAGTAAGTGTGATTGATATTTTTGAATACACCAAACAATATTTACTCACCTATGGAGGACATCATCAGGCGGGTGGATTCGCGCTCGATAAAAAGAATCTTATTCCATGGATTGAAGCAGTTGAGTCATTTCCGTCACAAAAAGTTTCAGAAGAACTCACGGAGGAGGTGGATTTTCTTATCGCAAAAAAGCATCACATTCAAAAGTTAGTAGAAGTAATTAAGGCAATTGAGCCGTGTGGGCAAGACTTTAAGTTGCCATTCATTGGAACAATTCCGTTTACGATTGCGCGCACTAAATCATTTGGTTCAGACGGTAGTCACTATGAAGTGTCGCTGGAAGGTGAAACCGAAACACTCAGAGGAGTTTGGTTTTATGGTGACGAGAATAAAATTGAAATAGGAAAGCGCGTACAGGCGGTGGGGAGTGCAGAGTTTGATAGTTTCCGTAACGAGTACGTTTTATTTATTCGTGATATCATACCTTATGATGAAGCCTAGCGAACAATCAATCATTATCTATACCGACGGAGCATCATCAGGAAATCCTGGTCCTGGGGGATGGGGTACTTTAGTGGTTGATGTGCAAAAAGAAAAAGTATATGAACTTGGTGATAAGCTTGCTCGAACGACCAATAACGAAACTGAATTGATGGCACTCTTGGAAGGCCTTCGCAAATTAAGTGATCTTAAAATTAATAAGGATGTACATATATATGTATATTTAGACTCTCAATATGTTCGCAACGGAGTAATGAGCTGGATGAAAGGATGGATCAGAAATGATTGGATAACGAGTACTGGTGAGGCTGTAAAAAACAAAGAGCTCTGGATGGCTCTTAATGATGAGCTACAACTCTTTAAAAAACTTCCTATTGAGTATATTCATGTGAATGGTCACGTGGGTGTACTCGGAAATGAACGCGTAAATGATATTGCTCAAGGATATGCACAAGGAAAGAATGTAGACCTGTATGAAGGACCACTCGGTAAGTACTCCCTTACGGTTGAGCAGCTTATGGTAAAGGCAGAGACTACGTCAAAAAAAACCGCCAAGAAATCTGGATCTGCAGGTGGTTGGTATCTTTCAATTGTTGATGGAAAGCTTGAAAAACACACTACTTGGACAGAGTGCGAAGCGCGTGTAAAAGGGAAGTTGGCAAAATTTAAAAAAGTGAGTACTCAGGACGAAGAAGATCGATGGACTAAGGCAAATTTGAAGTAAATTGTAGTAATTTGACAAAATATATTAAAGATGTTATAATATACCTGTTAAATTAACAATCAAATATTCACAAAAAACGGCCTAAAAAGCCTCAAATTTTATAAAACAATGAAAAAACCTTCAAAACCAAGTATCGCCTTCTTCCTAATTGGTATGTATGTTCTAATAAAAATAGGAATTGCTATGGGTGGGCCTGTTCTGTTGGTAATAGTTATTGCCATGCTTGTAATCATTAATAATGCCTACAAAGACTCAGAAAGAGAACAGCAGCTATATGAACTTGTGGAGACATTTGTGCAGGAGGCACAAGCCACAATAAAAGCTCTGGAAGAGGACCAAAGCGGAAATAATCTTCAAAGACTGCTTCATTTCTGTAGATTCGCCAGTAAGTGGCAAGATAAAGGCTTTGTTGATAAAGTTACTGCCTATATAAAAACAACTGGCTCAGAAGAAAGCATCGCTCCTATAATTGCGGCTTTAAAAGAAGTAGATTGCGTAATAAAGTATGCTGGGAGAAACGGCATGAATCGCACACAGCCTGGGCAAGAGGTAACACTGGATAATATCTTTCTTGGAAGGATTAAAGACATGACAGAATCCGCAGGTTTCTGGCTTCGTAACCGGGAAAAATTTGAGAAGGAAGATAGCGGCATGATGCCGACTCCCAACTCTGGCAGTAGGATGTCTGTTTGGTATTTCATTAATAATTTGAACGCCGGTGGGCTATTGAAGTTTCACTTAGAGCTTCTAAAAAATCAGCTACCAGTGCTCATTCAACCGTAAAAGAGAAGAACGTTTTTACAATTGGAACTCCCATCTAATTTTAGATGGGTTTTTCTATTACTAAATTTGACTATTTCCTAAAAATTCGCTATTATTCATAAGCCAAATAGCTTACTCCTGTAAGCCTAAAAAGAGTGTGTCTCTGGCAAATATTATTAATTTTTAGACACTGCTGGCGAGCTCTCACTCGCATCACAGTAGCTGTCTCTTGTTTTGATAGTTTTCTGCGTTTCTTTTACACTCGCAGCCACAAAGCTATCACTTAAAATATGTCACGATCAACAAAGAAAGGTCCGTATGTTGATGAGCGTCTTCTCAAGAAAGTTGAGGGTCGCAAAGCAGCAGATACCGCACCCATCAAAACTTGGGCGCGCGCCTCTCAGATTTCTCCTGAGATGGTTGGGTTCACCTTTGCCGTTCACAATGGTAAGAAGCACATCAATGTGCTTGTTACCGAAGACATGATTGGACACCGTCTTGGTGAATTCTCACCAACACGTACGTTCAGCCGTCACGGAGGAAAGATGCAAAAGGAACTTGATCAAAAGAGAAAAGATGCTGAAATCGCAGCCGCAAAAGCTGCTAAGGCAACTACCAGCACCGCAAAAGCGCCTGCTAAGAAATAAGTATGAAAGCGTCTCTTACTAACTATCGCCAATCTCCTCGCAAAGTGCGCATCGTAGCTGATGCAATCAGAGGAAAATCTGTGGCGCAAGCAAAAGTAGTGTTGCACCAAGTAATCAAGCGTTCAGCTCTTCCACTCGAAAAGCTCCTTGATTCTGCTGTTGCAAATGCTTCTCATAACTTTAAAGCTTCAACTGATCAGCTTTTTGTAAAATCAGTAACCGTTGATAAGGGTCCAACCCTTAAACGATTCCGAGCACGTGCATTCGGTCGTGGAGCTCGTATTAACAAGAGAACCTCTCAAGTTAACCTTGAGCTAGGAATTAAGGAATAATTGTATGTCACATTCTGTTCATCCTTATGCTCATCGTCTTGTAGAACTCCGTGACTGGAAGTCACGCTGGTTTGGACAAGATCGCAAAGAGTACACCAAACTTCTCAAAATCGATGTACTTGTACGCCAATTCCTCCAAAAGAGAATGAAGGGTATGCAAGTTGCGTCACTTGAGTTTGAACGTTCTCAAAAGCAAACTAAACTTATTATCAAAACCGGTAAGCCCGGTGCAATTATTGGTCGCGGTGGAGATGGAATCCAAAAGATCCGTCAGGACATTGCAACCTTTATTCGCAAGCAAAAGCTCCCTGAAGCTAAGGAAATCGTACTCGACATTGTTGAAGTACAAAATCCAGAAGCTGATGCTG
This sequence comes from Minisyncoccota bacterium, assembly GCA_036405175.1. Classification (GTDB taxonomy): domain Bacteria; phylum Patescibacteriota; class Minisyncoccia; order Phycocordibacterales; family UBA1006; genus DASWYC01. The sequence goes on along the minus strand of DASWYC010000002.1, from coordinate 550,492 downwards.
CAATCGTTGGACAAACTATTGCTGAAATGCTTGAAAAGCGCATGACCTTCCGTCGCGTAATGAAGCAAATGGCCGAAAAGGTTATGCAAGCGCGTGGAGTTAAGGGAGTTCGCATTGTTCTTTCTGGTCGACTTGGTGGAGCAGATATGTCTCGTGTTGAAGAAATTCACAAAGGCTCAATCCCACTTCAATTTATTCGTGCTGATATTGATTTCGCTCGTGAGCGTGCAAATATGAGTTACGGAGTAATTGGAATCAAGGTTTGGATCTACAAAGGTGATTCACTTACACAGGCACCTCAGCAAACACCTGCTAACAAGAATGCATAATCTGTATGTTGTTTCCTAAAAAAGTTAAACATCGCCGATGGCAAACAGCGCGTCGCAACCTTTCAAAAGATGTGGTTGATACTCGCGGAGTAGATCTTCAGTTTGGAACATTCGGTCTTAAAGCAACCTCATCAGCACGTATCCGTTCAAATCAAATCGAGTCAGCTCGTAAAGTTGTTTCTCGAACGATTGGAAAGACGGGTCGTTACTGGATTCGCGTATTCCCAGATCGTCCAATTACCAAGAAAGCCGACCAGGTAGGAATGGGAAAGGGTAAGGGAAACCCAGAAGGATACTGTTTTGAAGTACTTCCGGGACGCATCCTTTTTGAGGTAGCAAACGCAACTCCTGCGGTCGCTCGGGAGGCACTTCGTAAGGCTGGAACTAAACTTCCAGTAACCGTAAAGATTGTGTCATCACTTGACATGTAATCGTATGAAGAAAGAAATTGTAAAATTCACCAAAGACGAAATGAACGCAAAGAAAATTGAGTTGGCAAAATTGCGCGTAGGGTTTGTTGATGCTCAGACAAAAGCAAATCAAATGCGTGCCCTCAAGAAATCTATTGCCCGTTCGTTGTCAGTGAAAAATTAATATATGACTACAACACTCGGAAAACGAATCCTTAAAGGCACCGTGGTGTCTGATAAAATGGATAAGACGGTAGTTGTTCTCGTTGAGCGATTCGTTAAACACCCTAAGTACAAGAAATACTTCAAGAAGTCGAAGAAGTATAAAGCGCATGATGAAGCAAATGAATACGCAGTTGGCGACGCGGTTTCTATTCAGGAATCAAAGCCAATTTCTAAAGATAAGTCATTTGTAGTAATTGCAAAAGCATAGCCTATGATTCAAGCTGGAACAAACGTTGCAATTGCCGATAACTCTGGAGCAAAGGAAGGAAAGGTGTTCAAGATCCTTGGTGGATCTAAGCGCCGTTACGCCGGACTCGGAGATATCGTTGTGCTTTCTATTAAAAAGGCAGAACCTCGTAAGACCGTAAAGAAAAAACAAGTTACACGAGGAGTAATTGTACGCCAAAAAAATGCGTATCGTCGCGCGGATGGATCATACATTCGTTTTGATGAAAACGCAGTCGTAATTATTGATAAGAAGAATGAGCCAATCGGTGGTCGCATCTTCGGTCCTATTCCTCGCGAAGTTCAAGAACGTGGTTTCCAAAAAATTGCGTCATTGGCTCCTGAGGTTCTCTAAATAATTGTAAAAGAATTATATGAAGATCAAAAAAGGAGATACTGTAGTAGTAACTGCAGGATCAGAAAAAGGAAAGAGCGGAATGGTGACCAAGGTAGATCGAGTAAATGAGCGCGTAGTAGTTTCTGGGATTAATCTCAAAACTAAAAGCGTAAAGTCTCGCACCGAAGGAGAAAAAGGTGAACTCAAAAAGGTTGAAGGTTCACTCCATGTTTCTAATGTTATGATTAAGGATCCTAAGACTGATAAGCCTACTCGTGTTAAAACCGTAGTAAAAGACGGAAAGAAAACTCGCGTAGCTAAGTCTGGAGCTGAAATCAAGTAAGCCTATGAGTATTACACAAACGAAACAAAAAGTAGCCGATGCATATGATGCTCTTAAAGAATCACAAGGGTATAAAAATAAGATGCAGGCACCTAAGCTCGTAAAGATTGTATTGAATGTAGGAACAGGACGCCGCGCGCGAACCTATCCTCAGATTCAAGCAATCGTTGAAGATCGTATTGCAAGGATCACCGGACAGAAACCTACCAAGCGTTCAGCACGTATGTCTATCGCAGGTTTCAAACTCCGCCAAGGAGACACCGTTGGATATGCAGTAACACTTCGCGGAGATAAGATGTATGCTTTCTTTGATAAGTTGGTACACATTGCATTCCCTCGCACCAAAGACTTCCGTGGAATCTCAAAAACTACGGTTGATAAAATGGGAAATCTTACCGTTGGACTCAAAGAGCACAACGTATTCCCAGAAACTGTTGAAGAAGATTTGGTAAATGTTTTTGGAATGTCTATTACGGTTGTTTCAACCGCAAAGAACAAGAAGGAAGCAACTGACTTCTTTACCTATCTTGGATTCCCATTCAAAAAAGAAGAGGAGTCAAAGAAGAAATAATATTTGCAGACACACTAAAAAATCCCTCACTAGTGAGGGATTTTTTAGTGATTATTGTTTGTAGGTGTAATCTACAAAGTCCCAGAATGCCTTGTATCCTTTAAGTTGCTGCACACATACGGCAACTTCTGCTTGCTTTTGTGCGTCAGGGTGAATGCTGGTAAGTGGGTGATGGCGATATATATACTGCACAGTAGTTTCTTTTGAAAGAGCCTTTTTGAGTTCTTGGTGCGCATATTTACATGCAGGGCATGAAAGATCGCCGTACTCAATGATTGTTACTGATGGGTTTGTAAGTGTTGCATTTAAGCGCGCATCGGTAGGGCGAAGATTGAGATATGCCATTTCTGGAGCATCGGCAGAAATTTCTTGAAAATTACCTTCGGCTTCTGCTGGGGTAGCAATAGGACGACCAGCTTGAAGGGTGTCAATCATTTGAGTGAGCATGGCTGCAGGAATTGCTCCAACCATACGATAAGTGTGATCCTTTGAGAAAATATAGAAGAGAGGTGTTCCGGTAGGGCCAGCCTCTTCAGCATCGCGAGCAATAATTTGTTGAGTTTCTGGATTATCAAGACATGGAGCAAGGTCTTTTTCGCGCACGCCAACCTTTGAAAGTGGCACATTGATAACCTGCGGTAGGAGGCTCCAATTACCAATTCGGGGGGTATTAATACTATCAAGGGTTTTTGATGCTGAAACTGCAAAAACAGCGATAATTCCAAGGACTATTATTAAAATGGTGGTATAAATCGTATTTTCCTTATGATGTGCTTTCATGAGGAAAGTATATCATGAGCAAATTTAACCCTGGCCATGATCGCAGCGGGCTCTACCGGCCCTCCGCTCAACTGTCCGATATGGTCGCGCCGAAGCTACGCAACAGCGCTCCCTATCGGCAGTTTCCGCGACTGCTCTCATGGCTAGGGTTGAGAAGTTGGCTCATGACTAACTTTTTGACAAAACCACTTAAATTTGTTAGTATTTTCCCTAGAGAAGGATCCGTGGCACATGAAAACTCACTCAAGATTTCACGCAGAAACACTTGAATAGTTCTCAATTATCACGAAGATATCGTCTCTGTTATCAATTAATGCGCCACTACGCACAGTAGGGGTGCGGTCGCTTTATATATAATTATGGCAAAAACGTCAGTATTTGTACGTTCTCTTAAGAAGGCAAAGTTCTCTACTCGTCAGAAGAGTCGTTGCTTCCGTTGTGGACGTGGTAGAGGATACATGCGTGATTTCGATCTTTGTCGCATTTGTTTCCGCGAACTCGCGAACGAAGGAATGCTTCCAGGAGTACGAAAGTCATCATGGTAGACTCTCTGACCAATTAATAGCGTATGGATAAAATTGCTAATGCAATCATCACGCTCAAGAACGGAGGTGTTGCGAAGAAGGGTACTGTTTTGCTTCCTTATACCAACTTCATGAAAGATATCATGAAGACACTCCTTGATGCTGGATACATTTCAGCATACGAGAAGAAAACTCGTAAAAAAGGAGGAGATGTTCTTGAGGTAACTCTCGCATACGATGATCGCGGAAATCACAAGATTCACGATGTTCGTCGTATTTCAAAGCTTTCACGTCGCTTGTATGCAGGTGTGAAAGATATTGTAACTATTAAAGAAGGATATGGTCGTGTGATCCTCTCAACTCCAAAAGGTGTAATGACCGGTGATCAAGCGCGAGCTGAACACGTTGGAGGTGAAATCTTGTTTGAAATTTGGTAAGCCTATGTCACGTCTTGCAAAAAAGCCAATGGCACTTCCTGCCGGAGTAACAGCAACTCTTGCTGATAAAACTATTACGGTAAAAGGTCCTCTTGGAGAACTCAAACAAATTTTCATTCATAATGAAGTTTCAGTAGAAACCAATGCAGAAGGTGTTGTGTTTACGCTCAACAAAAATACTGTTTTTGGACGAGCACTTCTTGGAACCTATGCTGCGCTCGTGCGCAATATGATTGAGGGAGTAACCAAAGGCTACACCAAAAAACTTATTCTTGATGGAATCGGATACAAGGTAAATGTCGTAGGGAAAAATGTAGATATGGCACTTGGATTTTCACATCCAGTATCAGTTCCAATCCCTGCAGGAATTACTGCCGCAACCGAAAAGAACAACCTCACTATTACTGGAATCGATAAGGCCGCAGTTGGACAGTTTGCTGCTTCAATTCGCGCTCTTAAGAAACCTGAACCATACAAAGGTAAGGGATTCCACTATGACGGAGAAATTATTAGACGTAAGCAAGGAAAGAAGAACGTATAGTCTTCTCTCGTAAATCTAATGTATGAAACTCAACAATAGTAAAACCGAGAAGCGAGTACGACGCCACAAGCGTATCCGTTCACAGGTAACTGGGACAGAAGCACGCCCACGTCTTTCTGTATTTCGCTCTAATAAATTTATTTACGCTCAAATCATTGATGATGCCAAAGGAGTAACCCTTGCAGCAGCTAATGATATGGGAGTAAAAGAAACCCTTACTAAAACCGCACGTGCAGAAATGGTAGGAAAGCTTATTGCTGATGCAGCAAAGAAAGCAAAGATCACTACTGTTTCATTTGATCGTGGTGGATTTAAATATACCGGTCGAATCGCTTCACTCGCTGAAAAAGCTCGTGAAAACGGTCTTCAATTCTAAATATATGGAAGAACAACAAACAACCCCAGTAGCTCCAGTAACCCCAGCAGCAGCACCTCAACAAGGTGGACCAGCTCGCGGTGGACGACGTCCACAAGGAGGAGCTCCTCGTGGCGGACGCGCACGTCTTGGAAAAGATGGTGACCGACGCGGACCACGTGGTAAAGTTGCGCGCGAAAAGGTAAAGCCGGACTTTGATCAGAAAATGATTTCAGCTCGTCGCGTTACCCGTGTGGTAAAAGGAGGACGCCGCTTTAGTTTCTCAATCGTGCTTATTATTGGAAACAAGCGTGGATCTGTAGGAGTAGGAGTAGGAAAAGGACAAGATACAGCTCTTGCAATTGATAAGGCATATAACGATGCTCGCAAGAACATGATCAACCTTAAGCTTACGAATGACTTCTCAATCGAACACTCTGTATCAGCAAAAGCAAACTCAGCACGCGTTGAGCTTCGTCCAAACTACGGACGCGGATTGGTGGCAGGATCATCACTTCGTACCGTTATGGAATTTGCTGGAATCCAGGATGTTTCAGGAAAAGTTATCTCACCATCAAAGAACAGCCTCAACATTGCTCGCGCAACCATTAAGGCTCTTGAACCTTTTGTAATTAGTCGCGGTGCACCAAAGATGACTGCCTACACAGAAGGAGATGATGATAAGTCAGCCGCACCTCGCCGCCCACGCGGTGATAACCAATAAAGTGAAAGTATGTTGCACACACTCACTCGATCACAACAGAACTCTCAAACCGATTCTAAGCGTATCGGACGCGGAGGAAAGCGAGGTAAAACCTCGGGACGTGGTGGTAAAGGACAAACCGCACGCGCAGGAGCAAGTATGCGTCCTGAAATGCGTGATATCATTAAACGTTTGCCTAAGCTTCGTGGATACAAGTTTAACTCAATCCGCGTAAAGCCACTTGGTATTAACCTTTCAAAAATTGATAAGAACTTTGATGCAGGAGAAACCGTAAATCCGGTAACTCTCTACGAAAAGGGACTCGTAAGCTATAAAGAGCTTCGCACCCTTCCGGTAAAAGTTCTTTCTTTTGGAACCCTTACCAAAAAGCTTACCTTTGAAGGACTTGAGGTTTCTCAAAAAGCAAAGGATGCAATTATCGCCGCTTCTGGTATCATTACAGAATAAATAACCAAGAAATGATATGAATATAGCCACCTCTAAAATTGCCGCAATGTTCCGCGATAAACGAATTCTTGCAAAGTTTTTGGCTATCTTGATTGGTTTCTTTGCGTTTAGATTGCTCTCAAATATTCCAATCCCTGGAATTGATGCATCTCAGATTCAAAATTTCTTGAATGCCAATCAGTTCCTTGGACTCATTAACATCTTCTCAGGAGGAGGACTTTCAACCCTTTCTCTTGGAATGCTCGGAATTGGGCCATATATTACCGCTTCTATTATTTTGCAGCTTATGACGGTGATGATTCCATCACTCAAAAAGATGTATCACGAAGAGGGAAGTATTGGTCGCAAGAAATTCAACAATTATACGCGTTGGTTGACCGTGCCATTGGCACTCATCCAGGGACTCGCATTCTTGTTGCTTTTGTCTAAGCAAGGAGTTATTCCAAATATGACGCCGATGATCATGCTTTCAAACATGCTCATCATTACCGCAGGGTCAGTATTGGCAATGTGGATTGGAGAACTCTTAACCGAGTACGGTATTGGAAATGGAACCTCAATGCTGGTGTTCGCCGGAATCGTGGCATCAATTCCTCGTATCGTCTCACAAGCGTCGCTCACATATACCCCTCAAATGTTGCCAATGTACATTGGGCTTTTGCTCCTCTTGGTAATCATTGTTGCAGGTATTACGTATGTAACTGAGGCTGAACGTCCAGTGCCAATTGTATATGCTAAGTCAACACGCAGCGGAAATATGTTTGGTGGTGTATCAAGCTATATTCCACTCCGTATCAACATGACCGGAGTGATGCCAATCATCTTTGCACCAGCAATCTTGTTGTTCCCACAGTTTATCTTGCGCCTTATTGTAGGTACGAGTACTACGGGAACCGCATATAATGTATTGCGTGCATTTGAAATGTTCTCTCAAACTCATATTTGGTATCCGCTCACATATTTCTTGTTGGTGGTAATCTTTACCTTCTTCTATACCGCTGTTACGGTTGATGTAGAATCAATGTCAGAAAACCTCCAAAAGAACGGTGCCTTTATTCCAGGCGTTCGCCCAGGAGAAGACACTGCTGAGCACATTGGTAATATCCTTACTCGCATCACCGTATTTGGTTCTATCTTCTTAGGACTCATTGCAGTATTGCCAGTTATCATCCAAAACGCAACCAACATGCAGTTGTTTGCTATTGGAGGAACCTCGGTATTGATTGCGGTTAACGTGATTACTGATGTTATCAAGAAGGTTGATGCCTACTTGGAACTTGGACAGCTCTAATTGTATTGAAACTAAAAAATCCTACTCGAAAGAGTGGGGTTTTTGTTATTATTTAGAATTATGAGCTTATATGGTTTCTTCGTAGCGGCCTCTACCGAGCCTACGCTCACGGTCTGATATGGTCGCGCCAAAGCTGCGCAATAGCGCTCCCTATCAGCCGCTGCGCGACTACTCAGAAACCATATAAGCCCTAAAGCAAAATAACTAAATCGATTCTTTTGAATTTAGTTATTCATGCAATACAATCAGAGCTGAATCCAGTTATTGGAAAATGGTTTGTTATAATAAATCTGATATGTTGTCTCCTCAGGAACCGTTTACAATTTTGTTATTTGGACGATCAGGAGCAGGAAAGGGAACACAAGCAAAACTTTTAAAAGAGTTTCTAGAAAAGCGCAAACGTCATGTGGTAAAGGTTGAAACTGGAGAATTGTTGCGTGAAGCAGCTGAAATGGATACCTATGGAGGACATCTGGTGAAATTTAATATTGATCATGGCCGCCTTATGCCAGCATGTCTGCCTATCTGGTCATGGACTCATAAACTTTTAACGAGTGCTAAAAAAGAATCAGACATTATTTTAGATGGTTTTTGCCGTCGCCAAGAAGAGGTGCTTATTGCTGAACAAGCTCTTCAATTCTTTGAACGCTTTAATATTCATATTGTGTATTTGAATACCTCAAAAGAAAATTGCATGAAGCGCATGAAGGCGCGGAATCGGAAAGATGATACTGAACAAGGAATTATGACCCGTCTTGAATGGTTTGATTGGCATACGTTGCCCGCACTTTCGCTCTTAAAAGACTATAGAAACTATCATTTTCATGAGATTGATGGAAATGGAACACCGGAAGAAGTGTTTAAAAGTATGAGCGAGGCTTTATTTTCTGAATAGAATGATATTTTGAGATTGTGTTTATATCGTGTAGGATGTGTAGAATATGGGAATCATCATCAAAACCCCAGAAGAACTAAGTGCCATTCGTGAAGGAGGGCAGATTTTGGCGCGTGTTGTTGAATACGTGATTCAAAATGTGAAAATTGGCATCACTACTGACGAGCTTGATGCCTTGGCAGAAGCAGAAATCATAAAATATGGTGCCGAGCCAGCATTTAAGGGTTATCGTCCGAGCGGTGTTTCTAAGAGCTATCCAAAAACACTCTGTGTATCTGTAAATGAAGAAGTTGTACATGGGATTCCCGGTGGGCGCGTAATTAAAGAAGGGGATGTTGTTTCAATTGATTGTGGCGTTAAATGGAAAAACACCTTTACTGATCATGCTCGCACGGTAATTGTTGGAAAAACAACTAAAGAAGTACGTGATTTAGTAGCTATTACCGAAGATGCACTAGCGATTGGTATTGCTGAAGCGATTCCCGGAAACACGGTGGGGGATATTGGTTATGCAATTGAAAAGTTTGTAGATAAACGCGTTGGTATTGTGCGTGAGTTGGTAGGGCATGGTGTTGGGCGCTTTATTCATGAAGATCCCTATATTCCTAACTATGGACGCAAGAAGCGTGGAGAATTATTGGTACCTGGCATGGTTATTGCTATTGAGCCTCAATTTACCCTTGGAACAGAAGACGTGATCTTTCAAGATGATCAATACACCGTGATTACGCGAGATAAAAAACCCGCGGCACACTTTGAACATACGGTAATCATTACCGAAACAGGACATGAGATAGTGACCGCACTTGGGGATTTGTAATTTTAAAAGAAAATTTTATAGATAGTGGGTGATATACTAATTGCATGGATAAAAAGACTGCAAGGAAATTCCTCTACATCACATTGGGGATTGCTGCGATAATTATCTTAATTGCAGTTTTTTTAGTACTCAAAAAGCGTAATGTAAAAATTTTAGGAGGATTAACAACTCCCGATGTAATTTCTGCAGAAGAAGACAAGAAGCTTGATGAACAAATTCAGAAAGCGCTTGATTCTATTGACTTTGAAACCCTTGATACTGATGGCGACGGGGTGCCTGACTGGCAAGAGAATATTTATGGACTTGATCCAAACTCAAAATCAAGCTTTGGAGAAGGCACAAGTGATAAGATTTTTGTAGATAATATTATTGATTACAGTGCACCTGATATTGGAATCAAACCTGATAAAACTGAAGAATTTGCGATGAGTACTTTCAAGATTTCAAAAGACCCATCACTATCTGGAGACCCTCAGACCGGTGCAGAGGCGTTAGTTGATAGTATTAAAGCAACACAAGTTTCAAAAGTATACACAACAGCTGATATACGATACCTATCTAACTACAGAGAATCATTTTATAAGTACATAAATCTTACAATGCCGTTTCTTCAGTCTACTTTTGTTTCGCAAGAAGATTTTAAATCAATTAACTCAGAATCTGTTGAGGCAGTAGCAGCTCAAAAGCTTTCATATGTTCGTGATAACTTGTTTAGTCTAGAAAAAATACTAGTAGGAAGCACACCTCCAGAAATGTGGGTATCTCAACATCTTGCATTGCTTAACGCAGTGGTTGATGTACGTACAAAACTCAACTATCTTCTTAGAGAAAGTAATGATCCAATACTTTCTATTACTTCACTTGCAACAATTAATGAGGCCTTTACTAAATATTATGGTGCATATTCTTCATTACTCACAGCCATGAAGACGTGGGGTGAATCCCAATAGCGTATAATGAAGCATAGCAATAACGCATATGAATAATAAATTCTACAAAAAAACAATAGCGTCTCTTCTTGTTACAACAACATTATTTGCTTTTGTGATTGGTATTATAAATGGTACGCGCTTTGCAACTGCTCAATCAACCTCAAACAGCCTTTCTCTCGATAAATATCTTCCTCAAATCGCGGCGCTTGCAAATACAAGTAATGCAATGCAGAAAAGCAATTCTTTGGACTTGAAAGTATTTGATAAAATTGCTTTTAATCTTGCACAGAGCTTCATCAATAAAAATCTTAAATCTGTTGTTTCTTGGGCATATACTGGCTTTGATGGAAAACCTAGCTTTATACAGAACTTGGAATTAACCTATCAGAATGCACAATCTAAAGTCTTCCGTCAGAAGCTTGAAGAATATGCAACTGCTGAATATGCGAGTGCGTATACAAAAAAAATACTTCTAGGGCTTATTTCTGAGTATACGGGGAAGTCAACCAATCCAAGTACTAATAAGATCAATGCCTTCATTAGAAATAATATTCAGGAGAAAACCAAATGGACAAAATTCTTGACAGGTGTGGGATATGGGAATCCTACTGCTCAAGCTCGCAAAGAAAACCTCACTGGATTCTGGTCAAAATACCAGGTACTCAGTAAGCCTTCAGGTAATCTATTTGGTGAATACTTTACAACAAGAGAGTCTATTAATAAGGCCATCGTTGCTAATCAGCAGGTGGTTGATAAAAATCTTCAGCTTAATAATGGATTCCAGGGTCAGCAAGAATGTTTAAGGTTAATTTCAAAAAAGAAAAATAAAGATATTAAAATAGGAGATTATACATATGATGAAAATGGACAACAAAAACCAAATTTTGCGATAATACCAAGCAATGAAGATGCTGCTGATCCAAATGCTATAGCAAATGCACGATATGCAAAACCAGAAGAGTGTGCTGTCTATGCAACTACATTGCCAGGATCACTGGTAGAGTCTGCGTTTAAAAAAGCTGCTGATACTCCAAATGAACAGGCACAAAACATTGATACATGGTATGAGCTTTTAAGTAGCACTATGACAACCCTTGCAGATGAATTGACCAAGCAGGGTACTAGTCTTGGAGTAAATTGGGCACGCAAGACTGTTGCGGAGGGGGTTGATAGAGCAAAAATCTTTACCCAAGAGCAAATCAAAAAACTTCTTGCAGAAGCACCAGAATCATACGATTCAAATGAGATCTATTTAAGCGGACAATCTATTGATGAGGACCTGGAAACAACCATGACACCAGAAATGGAGAAATGTCTCAAAGAGGCTGGATTGGCTAAGCCATTTATTGATGAAATCAATGCTAATATTGTTCAGTATAATACGGGTGATTTTGCTACGTTGGGAGATTTGTATAAGCTGGCTCCATCAAATGTACAAACCTATGCTGACCTTGCAAGTATTGGTCAAACCTGCGGCTTTAGTAAGATTGCTCTTGTAAAAACGCAAATTGAACAGCTCGACATTGCTGCTCGTGTTATTGGAGAAGCGATTCCATACCTAAGAAAGCTTGATATCTGTATTCCGGGTCCAGATAAAGGATGGGAAAGTCGCTTTGCAACAGCATATACTACTTCACGAAATGCTTTGACCGCTCGCATTGCTGAGACGAGCGGTGGAACACTTCAAAAAAATGCAGATGGAACATACCAAGTGCCTCTCTATGAACAGTATGCACAACGTCTGGATTCTGGTTTTAATGATATTAACGCATATATAGAAAAGAAAATTAATAACCCTGTCGATATGATGTCGGTGAGGGGTGGATCATCGTATAAAAGTCTTGTAGATCAAGCAGATACCATATTTACCCGCAAAAAAGAGGCAGAAGGATTGTTGAGTAGATATCTCAAGGTGTATGATCGCATGGTTGAAATTAAGAGTATCTGGGAACAGGGTACTGAGCCAGGAACTAATTTACCTATTGGTCCTCGATACACCTTAAAACTTCTTCAAGAGCTTGAGTCCTATTCTGGGTATACAGAAACTAATGCAGAATCAGAAGCTCAGCTTGCTGAAACACTCGACTTTCTAACAAGTGTTATTAAGGCAAACAAAGATTGTATTAAGCAGCGTAATGCGAACAACTATCTTAATAGTCGCGAGTCAGCACTTATTTATTCAGCATGGAAAGCAATTAATCCAAACTCAGAACTCTATTCACGTGAAATTCTTAAACGTTTGAATTTTGATCCAACCGCCCCACTCCCAGGAGAGATCCCTGACGTTACGTTTAGTCCTGAGCAAATTGCGTATCTAGAATCATATTATGGAAATGGAAGAAATGGAATTGATGCTCAGGTGTATTATAATGAGTTATTAAAGGCGGGTACTATCAAGGTAGATAGCAAGCTCATTGATGGGTCAAAAGATTCAATATCAATCAATGCATCAGCCATTTCTCCAGCAAACCCTGAAAGTAATGACGCTAAAGCCTGCAGATCGCTTATTGCAGGGGCGCCTTGGCCATGGGCAGATGAGACAACTCCTATCGATAAAGCTTATTTCTTTAGAAAAGAAACAGACGGGAATGGTAATGAGGTTTATGCCAACCAGCAATATTGTGAAGGTATAAGAGATGCTAATGGTTCTGGCGGAACAATAACTACAGGTGTATCTGGAAATTATACATCTGGTGGGGAATATCAAACAGTGCGCACTACTGATAATAGTGCTATTGATAAAGCTATTATGGGGTTAAATATTGCTTCTTTGACTCAAATTGCAAATGAGGCACAAGATAATGAAATATCTTACTACTGTGTTGCTGGGTATCTTGCAGGTGATAATGCACCATATATTGCAGGTCTTGAATTCGGTAAGCCGCCACCAGAACTTGTAAGGGCTGCAAAGGCTGATAAGATATTTGACACCGTGATGGGTATTCAGCAGGTTGCCGCTAATGCGTTAGGGTTGGGTGACCTTGTCGGTGCTTTTAGAGATCTTAAGGGTGCACTAACTGATAAGTTTGGTATTAGCGGGAAATTAGATACTGCACGTAATCCACCAAATAAATATTTCCAAGGATTCTCATGTTCTAAGTTCTATACCACAAAATCAACTGCGGATTATGATCCAAGTGCCTATAATCTAAGTTATTAGTAAATTTAAATAAAAGATAAAAGCCTTTGATGAGAGCATCAAAGGCTTTTATAGAAAAAGAAAATTTGTTTAATTCATAATGCGTACACCACCAATTCCTTCAAAGGCAGATGGGTCACTAATCCAGCCTGTTAGTTTACATGTTGAATTAGCGCTGTGTATGTCCGCTTTAATTTTAAAGTATCTCATTGTTTTATACTCGCTATAGATTTTTGGGCTATAAGCCTTACTCTCAGCATAGAAACTGGCAGTCATGATTGTGCATAAGGTAATTTGACGAACTCTTTTTCCAGCTTTGTTGGTGATAGTCTTATCATCGATGATAATCGGTAATTTGCTCATAGCCAGAATCGCAAACGGCGATGATGAACAATCTATCCATACAGTAGAGTTTTGAGTAGGTATTTCATAGAAATACTCTGCCCTTTTTTCATTTACAGTTGCCGCAGCCTTGCTTTGTGCTGCTAGGCTATTGTCAAATACTACATCGGGGGTATTGAATTCATCTGCTGGAGGGATGATTTCATCGGCAATTTTTTCACAAGAAGTAGTCAAAACGGCCACCATTAACAAGCAGAACAAGGGCTTAAGAAAGCCCGCACGAAGAATCAATAAAGCTTTCATTTATTTAACGTTTAAGATGTTACAGATTTAATTTGTAATTCTAGGGCTATTATCTCATATTTCACTTAAAATGTCAAGTTTTCCACAGAAAGGCCTTAAAAACAAAAAATACTAGAAAATTCAAAAGAGCAACTAATAGGAAGATAGCTCAAAAGTTGTTTCATTCGTAGTATAAAATTGCTGAAAAAGTTTTAGATTTAGTAAATAAAATAGCTAGATCACGATGATATACTAATAGGTATGAATGTGTTCGGAGTACTAAAAAAAATTATTTCAACAAAATTCCTTGGAGGAATATTCCTTGGATTTGTTGCGGTGCTCATGTTTGCTCCGATTACCCTGCAGATTAAGCAAACCAACCAAAGCCATCAAGAGGTGAGTAGTGTTAATATTACGTTTAAGCCAAATGTTGCATATGCTGATAATAAAGCAGGCGTTCCAATGTGTGATGGTCTTGATGAGTTTTTTAGCAATCCAGGTAAATGTATTGTAATGAGTTTGTTGTATGTTGTATTTTGGATTTCTGCTCAATTTGTTACATTGGCCGGCTGGATATTGGATATTATTTTGGCATATACCCTAGAATCGTTGACATATAATAATCAGCAAGGTTGGGTTACTCAGGGATGGGCATTGGTTCGAGATTTTATTAATATCTTTTTTATTGCGATTCTTCTTACCATTGCAGGTAACATGCTTCTTAATAGGCAAGGTGGATCATGGCAAAAACAATTAATAAATGTTGCAGTTGCGGCTCTGCTGATTAACTTTAGTTTGTTTTTTGTAAAAGTCATCATTGACGGAGGTAATATTACTGCAAGAGTGTTTTATAGAGCAATGGATCTTGAAACCGTAGATACTCTGCGGACTCCGAATGGAGGGGCAGTTAAGATGACAGAATTAGATCTTCCCATTAAGGTACGCTCACTTACTGCTGCAGTGCTCTCTAAAACGAATATGCAGAAATTCTTAGGACAGATCAGTGCCAATGATGCTGCAATGGGTGCGTTTAATAGTGATTGGATAATTGCATATTTATACATGATAGTTGGTGTGGCAATTTATGTTTACCTGACCTATATGTTTTTAAATATCGCATTTTACTTTTTTGCTCGAACAATAGGTTTATGGTTCTTAATGATAGCCTCTCCGCTGGCGTTTTTATCTGCCGTTGATATTCCATGGCTTAGAAAAATATTTCAAGCTAAGGGATTAAGCGATGTTGGGTGGGATGCTTATTTTTCAAATTTAGCTAAGATGGCATTTCAGCCAGCTATCTTTTGCTTTTTTATGTACCTTACGGTTATTTCACTTAACCTCTTTGTGTTTGCAGTGCCAGAGTCACGATTGAGTTTTGGTGGAGATGGTACATCTTTGCTAGTGACTATTATTTACTTTCTCATTCCTCTTGGAGTGGTCTTTGGAATTATTATTCTTACTAAAAGGTATACTGATAAATTTTCAACATCATTTGGTGAGTTTTTAACGACCGGTGTTAAGAGCGTGGTGGGTGCGGTTGGAGGAATAGTGTTAGGGGGTGCAGGCTATGCTGCTCGCTCAACACTGGGTGCTGCGCTTGCTGGAAGCAAGACGCTTGGGAGAGGTGCTGCTATCGCACGTCGTGCTCGTATGAATATGGCAACAGGTAGAGGTAATGCGATTAGTAATCGACTTGCATTGTTGCGTGGTAATACGATGAGGAATCTTCAGAATTATGGGAAAAAAGGTTCATGGGATTTCCGTGACCTTGGTAAAAAACTGGGAGGATTTAAGAAACCTTTTTCAAGAGTTGGTTTGGATTTGGATACAGGTGTTAACTTTGAAAATGCTCAATTGTTTGGAAAGTCGTATCTTGATTTGGGTAAACTACCGCTTCCTTTTGCGTCTAAGTACGGATACAATCTTGCTTCGTTTATTGAAGAAGGTAGAAAGGGTGGAGTTATGGCGCATGGAAACAAGGTGGACGAGTATTTCCAAAAGTTGTTTGATGAAATTAAGAAAGATAAACAAGAGGAATTTGATATAAAAATGAAAGAGAAGCGTGCCGAGCGAGATAAAAAGAAAAAGAATATGGAAGATGAGCGCAAGGATATTATTGATATGGCGTTTAATGGAAACACCGGTGCCTTTAACGAATTTGATAAAAATAGTCAGAAATTAAGAAATGCTATTGATGCTGTCGATGGGGGATATTCTAGTAACGCAGAGATTAAGTTTGCAGAAGAAGGATTGAAAGATGCTATTGATAGCTATCGCGCTGATCCGATTAAAAATCCATTAAGCGGTGTTATTAAAAGAATTCTTGCAGTTGAAGATGCTCAGAAGAAGATGTTCATGCTTGAGCAGGAAGAGATTAATCAGATGTCTGCTGGAGATGCGCGGGATGCTCGCCAAGCAGCGCTTGATGAAGCTAATACTAAATTCACTAAATTAATTAATGAAACCAAGGCCTCACTTGCTGAGGAGTTTAATCACAATGCAGGCTATGATGTTGCTGATGAGGCTGGTGATACTGAAGAGCAAAAGAAACTTAAGAAAGCACTTAGGGATGATAAGGCTAAGCTTGCAGCATATGAAGATCAATTTAAGCATGCAAGAGATGGTGGGGTGATTGATGATGCAGTTACGCTTAATAACTCTCGTTTGAAGAAGCTTGAAGGGGTAGATAAAAAAATACGAGAAGCGGAGATCAAACAGAAGAATGGTTCATTGAATCAAAAGATGAAGCAGGTTCAAAAGATTGTTGATGCTAAGACTCAATTAAATGCTAAGAATATTCAAATTGCTGACGTTAATAGGGATATTGCTCTGTTTGAAGATGAGGTTGATGCAACAGGTGCTGTTACCCGCGCAGGATATGTATCTACTGCACAGCGTGATGTTACTAATTTGGAAAGTGAAGTACGAACAAAGCAGGCAGAAAAGTTGGCGATCGAGAGAAATCTTGCAGCATTAGGAAAGAAGAGCGAACTAGAGGATCGTCGCAATGAACTTCAGAAGAGAAATCTGATTATCGATAAGCTCCTTCCTGGTATAACAGATTTTTCAGAATTGGCTAAGATGAACCGTGAGAAAGATGATAATATTGCTGAGATAGCTAGTCTTGATACGAGATTAGCTAGCTTTGACGGAGATGAAGCTGCTCTTAATGCTCAAAAAGCTGCAAACGATACAGAACTTAAAGACAAAGAAAAAGAAGCTGAAGATGCAAAGAAGAATCTTGAGGACATCAAGAAACAAAAAGAAACACTTGAAGGCTCAAAGAAAACGCTTGCTGAGGATGTTAAAAAACTTAAAGATAAAGCAGATGAAGCGGTGAATGAGCGTCAGAAAAAAGAAGAAGCATATGACCAGTTCCTTGAAAAACAATTTGGAAAGGATAAGGATGAAATGGCAGAGCAGCTTAAGCAATACGAGAAAAAGAATAGGGAATACAAGGATGCAAATATGTTTGTCGAAAAACAAGAAGAGCAGTTGCGCGAGGAAAACAAACAAGACTTTGCTGAGATTAAGAAGCATGCAGAAGACAAACGTAGAGAGCTCAATGATATGGGTCGTCGTCTTTCTGAGATTGCAACGTTGGGAACATTCCGAGGTGCAGCAGAAGCTGCTAATGTGGCAAGCTGGGCGCTTGATATTGGTACGGAGAATGAGAAACCATTTGGAGAGAAGCATGATGAGTTTGTAAATAGAATACGAGGAATTGAGATTGACAAGGATGGTAATGAAAAGGCTACAACATTCAATAAGTCAACTCTTAATATAGAGTCTAAAGAGGATAAGGATAAAGATAAAAAAGATGGCGACAAAGATAAGAAAGGTGACAAAAAGGACGAAAAGAAAGATGGTAAGGACGAGAAAAAGGATGACAAGAAGAAATAGCATTACCAACTGATATACTACGAATAAATTATGATTACTGAAGAGATAAAAAAAATAAATGACAAAATAAACGCACAAAGTCTTTTGGATGCGGGTGTTTATCAAGGGGTAGGATGGCTTGATGCAACGCTGGAAATCTGTCATCGGCATGGTTTTAGCGAAGAGGACAGCTTGGAGCTTGTGCGCGAGGTAGGCTACTTGCTGTTGGGTGTATCAAGTGTAGAGAGTTTTTTTAATGAAGCTCGAACGCGGACCTCATTATCGGAAGCAAGTATTCGAACATTTTGTAATGATTTTGAGCGGGAAGTACTGAGAAATCTTACCCAAGGATATAAAGTTATTGCTGAAATGAGTGATACAGAGATCAAAAAACTCAAAGAAGCTGAGCCGTCTGAACAGGTGAATCATATTTTAGTGGTACCAATTAAGGAGAAAGGCGGTGAATCACACACTACCATATCGGTACCTATTGCATCAGAGAAGCCGGTTCAGGATCCGTATCGGGAGGCGATTTCTGATTAAAGTTAATAAAATAAGGGTTTTAGAGAGGCGCGACCTTCGGTCGCGCCTCTCTTTTTCATAAAAATCACTCAAAATTACTAACGTAAAACAGCTTTCAGATAATGCCCGTCAAAAACTCCCCAAATCCTTCAAAAACGCTTGAAAAATCAGGAAAACTATGGTACAGTTTGCTCACGTTTTAAGGAGTAATCCTTAAACGCGCGCGTTATTAAATAATTTAAAAACATTCATAAAGTATTGGTTGGTGTGGCAGCAAAGTCTAACAATCATCTTGAACACTGTTCAGGCCGCAGATTGCACTAGAAACTCTCATTCGCAAGCAAGTATTTATTGGATGTAACTCAAAGTATTATGTCTAGTTTTGATCGTTCAAAACCACACGTAAATATTGGTACCATCGGTCACGTTGACCATGGAAAAACTACCACTACTGCGTCTATTCTTCACGTGCTTAATATGCTCGGAAACGGGTACGGGGCTCGCGTAGAAAACGTAGATAACATCGACAATGCACCAGAGGAAAAGGAGCGTGGAATTACCATTTCTCTTCACCACTCTGAGTACTGGACTCCTAATCGCCACTACGCACACGTAGATGCACCAGGTCACCAGGACTACATTAAAAACATGATTACCGGAGCAGCGCAGATGGACGGAGCAATCCTCGTTGTTGCAGCTACCGACGGAATGATGCCACAAACTCGCGAACACGTTCTTCTTGCTCGTCAGGTGGGAATTCCAAAACTCATGGTATTTATTAACAAGGAAGACATGGTTGATGATCCTGAAATGATTGAACTCGTTGTAGAGGAAATCCGCGAGCTCCTCACCAAGTACGGATTTGATGGAAAGGAAACTCCTTTCGTGATCGGATCAGGGCTTAAGGCGCTTGAATCAACTTCAGCTGAAGATCCATGGGCACAAAAGATCAAGAAATTGATTGATACTGCTGATGAATACTTCCCACTTCCAGAGCGCGATACCGAAAAGCCATTCCTCATGCCAGTAGAAGACATCTTCTCAATTGAAGGACGTGGAACCGTGGTAACCGGAAAGATCGAACGTGGAATTGTTAAAGTTGGAGAAACCATCGAAATCGTAGGACTTAAAGATACTGCATCAACTACCGTTACTGGAGTTGAAATGTTCAACAAGTCACTCGAACAAGGAATGGCAGGAGACAACGCAGGAATTCTTCTTCGTGGAGTTAAGAAGGAAGACATTCATCGTGGACAGGTACTTGCAGCTCCTAAGACTGTAAAGCCTCACACCAATTTTGAATGTGAAGTATATATTCTTAAGAAGGAAGAAGGTGGACGTCACACTCCATTCTTCGCAGGTTACAAGCCTCAGTTCTACATCCGTACAACTGACGTAACTGGATCTGTAACTCTTCCAGCAGGTGTTGAAATGGTTATGCCTGGAGACACTGTTAAGTTCAATGTTGAACTCGTTGCGCCGGTAGTTGTTGAAGAACAACAGCGATTCACCATCCGTGAGGGAGGACGAACCGTAGGAGCAGGAGTTGTTACCAAGATTAACGCTTAGTGGTACGGGGCTTTGCCCCGTCTCATAAAGGCGTACTAAGATATGGCAACAGCAAAAGCTAAAAAGGCGGCTGGAGCAGAAGATGCTATCAAACTTCGTATTCACATTCGTGCATATGAAAACCGACTCTTGGACACATCAGTGAAACAAATCATTGATACTGCATTCAAGCATGAGGGAATTGTTAAGGGTCCTGTTCCACTTCCTAACGAAATTAGAAAGTACACCGTAAACCGTTCAACCTTCGTTCACAAGGACGCACGCGAACAGTTTGAAATCCGTGTACACAAACGCCTCATTGATATTATCAACCCCTCACCAAAACTCATTGAGGCTCTCACGAACCTTAATCTTCCATCAGGAGTTGATGTGAAAGTTAAGACCGTGTAAGTAATTACAAACTAAAACATCGCACGTTCCCTCTTGCTTAGAAATGGGTAAGAGGGAACCTCTACATATATGAATACCGTAATCGGTTCAAAACGTGGGATGACACAAGTGTTCGGTACTGACGGAAAAGTTTCTCCAGCAACGATGGTAGAAATTATGCCCCTTACCGTTATTGGTCATCGCACTGTTGAAAAAGATGGTTACCAAGCCCTCATTGTTGGGTATGGAACCAAACAAGAAAAAAACATTAACAATGCACAAAAAGGTCAATTCAATGGCCTTGGAAACTTTAGACACATCAGTGAATTAGAAGTTGATGCACTTTCTCCAATTGGATCAGTTCTTGAACTTGATATGGTTGAAGGAGCTAAAGTTATTGCTTCAGGAACTTCAAAAGGAAAAGGATTCCAAGGAGTTGTGAAGCGTCACGGCTTTAAAGGAGGCCGCCGTAGTCATGGACAAAAGCACTCAGAACGAGAGCCAGGTTCTATTGGTATTGGTGGTGTTCAACGTGTGTTCAAAGGAACACGTATGGGAGGCCGTATGGGAGGAGATACTATCACCGTAAAAAATCTCCAGGTTTTGCTCATTAATAAAGAGCAAAATCTTATGTACATTAAAGGAGCTCTCCCTGGTCGTCCGGGCTCACTCGTTACTATTAACTCAGTAAAGTAATATGGAAAAACTTACATCTACACTCTACTCGCTTGCGGGTAAGAAAGTAAAAGCTATCGATCTTGCTCCTGAAGTTTTTGGTAACCCATTCAAGCAAGACCTTGTTCACCAAGTAGTGACCTCAATGATGGCAAATATGCGATCAGGAACGGCTCACACTAAAGACCGAGGAGAAGTTGCTGGAGGAGGAAAGAAGCCTTGGAAGCAAAAGGGAACCGGACGTGCTCGTCATGCATCAACCCGATCACCAATCTGGGTAGGTGGAGGAACCACGCACGGACCACGCAGTGAAAAAGATTACTCACAAAAGATTAACTCTAAGATGAGACTCGGCGCACTCGTGTCACTCCTTTCAGAAAAGAATCGCACCGGAAACGTACTCTTTACCGAATCACTTGAAAAAGTAGAAGGAAAGACCAAAGAAGGTGAAACGATTGTTGGAGGATGGAAAACCGTTGAAGGATTTGGAACACTTGATACAAAAAAGAACATAAACAACATGCTCGTGATTGTACCAGCTGCAACCAAAGCAATTCTTCAAGGATTTAAAAACCTTCCGTATGCAAAGATCACAACAGCACGAAACGTGTCTGCGTATGATATTGCAAAAGCTCGCTACGTAGTAGTTGCAGATGCAGATTCAGTACAAGATATTATGCTTGGTCGATGGAATAATTTAATGACTAAAAAAGTAAGTGAATAATATGCCTAGAGCAAAAAAAGTTGTAAAGACTGATTCTAAGCTTTCAGATGCTGTTAAAGCTTCAGTTGCTTCAATCATTAAAAATCCTCGAATTACTGAAAAAGCTGCACAGCTCAATAGCAATAACGTTTACGTTTTTGATATTGCGCACGGAGCTAATAGAACTCAAGTACGTCTTGCAGTTGAAGCACTCTATGGAGTACGTCCTGCAAAAGTAAATCTTGTCAGCGATCAGCGTGAACAGCGCATCATTCGCAACAAGGTAGGAATCGTTAAGACTCCTAAAAAAGCGTATGTAACCCTTAAAAAAGGAGATACTATTGAGTTCTAATTATAGAAATAAGATTATGGCGTGTCACCGATAGCGACACAATACACTATGGCAATTAAACAATTTAAACCAGCAACACCTTCGTTGCGTCACACCAGATTGGTGAAGCACAAGGATGTTGTTACTGCATCTGAACCGTTCAAGAAATTGACCTTCGGACGCAAGCGTCACATGGGACGCAACCACCACGGACGCATCACTGCTCCACACAAAGGAGGAGGAAACAAGCGTTTGTACCGCGTAGTTGATTTTCTTTTGGATAAAAAGAATATTCCTGCGCGTATTGAAACCGTGGAATACGATCCAAACCGTTCAGCATATATTGGACTCGCCCTCTTTAAAGATGGAGAGCGCCGCTATGTTGTCCTTTCAAAGGGGATGACTGTTGGATCAACCTTCATCATTGCTGATGAAGCTCCGCTTACCACTGGAAACCGCATGATGTTGAAATACATTCCTGTTGGTATGTTGGTAAATAATATTGAATTGAAAGCTGGAGGAGGAGCAAAGCTTGCTCGTTCTGCAGGTTCATCAGTATCTGTTGCTGCGCATGACGCAGGATCAACTCTTCTTAAAATGCCTTCTGGTGAAGTGCGCAAGGTTCCTGATATTTGTTTTGCAACTATCGGAGAAGCTTCAAACACTGATCACGGACTTGCTTCTAAAGGAAAAGCAGGACGTAGTCGTTGGCGTGGAATTCGACCAGCTGTTCGTGGTACTGCTATGAACCCAGTTGATCACCCACACGGAGGAGGAGAACAGAAACAAGGTATTGGTCTCCGTAAAGGTCCAAAGACCCGCTATGGAAAACAAGCCTACGGAGTTAAAACCCGTAACCCTCGTAAGTATTCACGCAACCTTGTGGTATCTCGCCGCAAGACCAAGCGCAATACACCTAAATAATTTAGGTGAGGTAAGACTCAAGAACGTAAAACAGCCGGACGATCTTCGATCGTCCGGCTGTTTTCAATTTTTGTATTAAAATTTGTATTAAAAAATGGACAAGAAAACATTTGTTCTCTTGCCCTTCAATACCTTACTCACTGGTGTTTTTTACATGTACTCATCTTAATCCTTTACTGGCTTTGGATAAAAGTTTTAAAATGAAATTTTGTAATTAAGATATTGAGCTTATTTAAAAAAGCGTAACACTAGTATATACTATATTTACTATGAATCAATATACGGTACTTATTGCTGATGATGAGCGAACGCTACTCGGAACGCTCTCAAATCTTTTTACATCTGAGGGATTTTCTGTTGTTGAGTGTGTGAATGGTGAAGAAGTGGTGGCAAAAGGGCTCGCAGAAAAGCCGCATATTTTGTTATTGGATGTACAGATGCCACAAAAGGATGGACTTCAGGCACTTAAGGAAATTCGAGAACAAGGAGGTGATTGGGGCAAGAACGTACCGGCGGTATTTTTAACCAATATTGGAGATGCTCAAAATATTGCGGGAGCCATGGATCTTAAGGCTCAGGATTATTTAATTAAAGCAGATATGGAACTTAAAAAAGTACTTGAACTTGTTTTGCTTAAGCTCAACATTGTTAAATCAGCTCAACAAGCTCCTGCGAGTGCTCAGTAGTATGAAAAAATTTTGGTGGTTCGGGCTCGTTATTGTTGCCGGGATTGCAGTTGTATTTGCAATACCACATATTAAGCATAGAGAGCCTCGATGGGATGATGCCTGTGCTCAAGAATTTACTTTACATCAAAAGAGTATTCACGTATGCGTAGCAAATACGGAAGCCTTACGCGAACAAGGACTTTCAAATACGCCAAGTTTGGCAGCAGGAAAGGGGATGTTGTTTGAATTCAAGGAAGTTGGTCAGTATGGGTTTTGGATGAAAGATATGAAGTATCCAATTGATATTATTTGGATTGATGAGAATTTACATGAGGTATTCCGTGCATCATCGGTACCTGCAGATTCATATCCAAAAGTATTCTCTTCACCAGTTCCGGCTAAGTACGTATTGGAAACTAATCTCGGCGAGATACCAATTCAGAAATAAACTTACACAAAATGAGCCCGATCAGCGAAGCTGATCGGGCTCTATCTTTACACCTTGTTTTTTCATGGTAATTCTCTATACTACTACCACACCATGTGTACGCTCCGCAAGGAGAGGAAAGTCCGAACATGTCATGCAGTAATGCATGAGGACCGTAGTGGGTAATACCCATCCATGAGCTATGACTCATGAGTGATGCGAGCAGAGACGCCCCAAGAGCAATCAACGGGCACCCCTTGTGGGTGAGCTTGTATGGCAACATACAAGGTGAAACGGCAAAATTCATACGCACATGCAAGGCCGTGCCGTAGCAATACGGAGTGCCGCTTGAGGGTTGTGGTAACACAGCTCCCAGATACATGTACACAAACTACAGAATTCGGCTTATCGGTGTATTCATACCAACAATAACCATCTTTTAAGATGGTTATTGTTGTATACTAAGAACATGTCGTTGGAGAATGGTCCGCAAAAAAATCAAGAAGAGTCTCGGAAGGATTCAGAAAAAGAATTTAAACCTTTTGATGTTGCTTTTGCTGAAAAATTAAAAAGTGAGAATGGGGTCTATCTGGATGCCTTTTTGAAAGAAACACAATATGTATTATGGGAATCAAAAAGTGTGCTTAAGTTTATAAAAGAACTTAAAAAACAAGATAATATATCAATTGACGATGAAGTTATTGTGTGGGCACGCTTATTGAGTAAACTCGTAGGGTACAAATCTAAAACAAAGGCAGAAAAAAGTGAGTGTGCAACGAGTCTGCAGAATGTTCTTAACAATACCCAAAGCCCTCTTTCTTTTGAACAGATCGCTTCTCGTATAGATTATTACAATAACGCTGAATTCTATCTATTTGCTGAAAAGCTTGCGTCGTATATTGATATTAATAATAAAGACTTAGTTCGCAAGGTGCTTTTATTGTCAGCTGCAAAAGTTACAGATGTGAACAAGGCTGATGAGATACCTTCAAATCTAAAGCGCGTATTTGTTGCATACAATATTACCGATGAGGCAGTAATTTTTGATGAGTATATTAAGGATAATAAAACAAAAAGAGAAAGTATCTTTTCTCAGCTAATTAGCGCTTCTGTTGAACAAGAAAGCAAGAAGCTCGAGCTTGCGCCGAATGTTTTAGCATTCTACGAAGACCTCAATTTTCCAAAATCTTTTTTGGAATTAGGAATCCAGAGTGGTTTTGTAAAGCAGAAAAAGCTAGAAGAATTTTATGAAAAATATAAAAATGGCGGTTTAACGGTAAATACAATTCCTGACAGTGGTAGGGATCTCTTTAGTTTTATCCATATGAATCTAGCGACGCCAATTACGGATGCATTTGTTTCAATCAATAGATCTATGGCACCGTTTACCACTGGTAATATTGAAAACGTAGTAATGGAGGATGATTCTGATAACAATAATCTTTTAGAGCCTGGATCAGAAGAGGAACGCCTGCTTCAAGAAAAACAAAAAGAAAAAAAGATTGCACAACAAAATGCTACGCGAATTGGTAGGATGGTGCAAAAGGTGGGCGATATGTCAGGATATCCTGTGGACCATATGCTTATTACTCCATCTCCAGAAGGTGGCGAACTTGAGCCAGGTGGTGATGTGTTGCAGCAAGAAGAAGTTCCGCTAGAGGTAGGTGAGTCAAAGCCAAGTTTTATGAATAGGATCTTTAATCAAATGGGGAATGTTGAATTTTCTCCTGTGGGATATGTTCCTTATTCAGTCTCACAACCGGACGATGTTATTGAACCAAAAGAAGAGATTCCAGTAGAAGCAGGTGAACAGAAGCCAAGTCTTTTAAATAGGATGTTTAACCAGATGGGGAATGTGCCATTTGCTCCTGTTGGTACTAATCCGTATCCACTTTCGGTAGAGATTAAGCAGGAGGATCTAAAACTTACAGATGATGTAGAGGATGAAGAAAAAAAACCGAGCTTCTTGAATAAGGTTGTAAACAAAATAGGTAAACTATATGCTCAACCAATTGATCACATGGGGATTCCAAAGTTGGACGAAAATGAAGAGGCTGATACTGATAAAGAGCCCGTTCCTCTTGATAGAAAGACTCCTCTAATGGTTGAACCTAAAAAAGCTGAGCTCAAAAAAGAGGAACATACGTTTGATATTACCGAATCATATGAAAAGTATGGATTTACTCAACAGGAAATACTTGATGAAATTCCTGACCTTGAACATATTCCATCAAATCATCGTGAACTCATTCTTAAGAAAGTCTTGTATTCAATGAAGACAGCCTTTGAGCGTGAACAGGAAATTGATTTTCGTAATAATAAATATGCTGGTGAGATGCAAGATGGAACTTTTGTTCCTAAAATGCTCGGTAAGCTTGCCAAGGCCAAACGCTTTTTTGGTGTTGGAGTAAAGACAACCATTGCAGAATTTGATGGGGAAGCACAAGATAAATTGAAAGATGAATTTACCTATAAAATGAAGGAACTTGTAAATACGTATATTAATACAAAGCGTGATGCTTTTGCAGATCGTGAAGATTTAGAAAACTCTCTTGATGGAATTGCGGACGAGTCAGTGAGAAGCAAGATTATTGGTTCTTTGAACGAACTCTCCGATGATTATCTTAAGCTTGGTCCTCCTAAAGAACACTCACTCTTACAGAAAATGGGAAAGAAGAGTTTTTGGAAAGAGCTTGGTAAACAGGATTTTGGTGACACGGTTTCAACAATCGTAAATGTACCAATTAAAGCAACGGGGAATCTTTTAAATAATGTGACAACAGAAGAAGGTCGCACCAAGATTGGAAAAGAGATTAAAGAAACATTTTCTGGTGTTAAAAAATTCTTTGGCTTACATGATCCATTTCAGACTGCCGAGCGAGAGAAAATTAGTTTTAAAGAGCTTGAGTTGGTAAAGCTTGTTGAATCTTTGGAGGGGCAGGTTCCTGATGCATTGCGAGCTGATATTATGAGTAATGCTATTTCCTCAAAGTCGGCAGGTGACTTTATGCGCATGGTAGAGGTTGAGCTTGATCATGAAAAGAAAGTTGAGCGCAAGTATGGACGATCAGCTGCATATGCGGGTGCCTCAATGTCTCTTGGGTATTTGCGTAGAAAAATTGTTGGTATGACTGTTGATCATGCGGTGGCGTTTACTAATTTGTTACCAACTATGGGGCTTGGTGCTGTGGTGCGTTTTGCGTTGGCATCTGTTCAGGAGAACGCACGTTTAAATCATAAGCGTACGTATGAAATGCTTGGTATGGGTAAGGATTTTGAGAAGGCTCCTGGGTATAAGGGCGAATCAGCATCAATCAAAGGTACTGAAGAGAAGATCTATAAAAAGGGACTATTTGCTTGGTATGGTCGCCTTATGAACAGGGGGGAACAGGGTGTTATTGAGGCGATGCGGAAGGAGAATGTAGCTGCAAGCGATATGATCGAACAGCTCAGAAATGCAATTGCAGAATATGATGACATTGATCCAGATGATTACTTTAATGTAACACGTGCCCAGAAAAAGATTCAGGATTTATATGAACTTTCTAATATTGCTCTTAAGAATAGACTGTTAACATTTAGTTCTGAAAATCAAGTAGATGGAAGAATCGTTGATCCAGAACTTGAGGATTCTGAAATAGGTAAACGTGCAACTGAATATTTAACCTTGAATAAGGTGATGGGTGCAGCATATTTAATTTCTACGTATTCAGATAAGCGTGCTCAGGTTGAAACAATTACTAGTCCAGCTCAGTCTGAAACAGCAGAAGAAGAGCGCATCCGAAAAATTAAAGCTCAAGTTGAGGTAATTAAATCTGCTAAGCGAAAATACGTTGCAGAAAAAGCTGCAAAACAAGCATCAGTATCAGCAGGATTTATTGCATTGGGTGCATTATTGGGCCTTGCTCACGACGTATTTGGGGCACATGGAGAAGAAGTGCCTCCTAAGACTCAACAAATTGATCCAAATAAATTATTTAATACTCAGCCAGGTAACCCTGATAATAAAGTTCCATATGAGGCTAAGGTTATTCCTCAACATCGTCTTAAGATTGAGGCTCAAGATCTTGGATCTGTAGATGAAAAAGCACGAGAAGTAGCAGAGAAGATTATTGCTGAAAATAAATTGCCGAAAGATGTTGCCGAGGCAGCTGGCGGATTGGACGCTCAGGAAAATCCTCGTTTTGTAACAGATGATGATATTGCTCAGGCGCCTGAGCCAGAGTTTAAACCTCCGGTTGATAATGTGGTTATTCCAAAAACTGCA
The DNA here is from genome assembly GCA_036405175.1 of Minisyncoccota bacterium. Taxonomy (GTDB): domain Bacteria; phylum Patescibacteriota; class Minisyncoccia; order Phycocordibacterales; family UBA1006; genus DASWYC01. Next base: position 522,206 of record DASWYC010000002.1, on the reverse strand, counting down.
AGCAATTTTATTGACAACAATGATCAGGAAATTGCTCCTCCATCAATGAGTGATCAGGGAATTTCTTCATCTCGAGAAGCATTAGATAAAGAAATGCAAGACATGATTGCGTCTCAAAGGGCTCCAGTTTCATCATATAACGCTGGCATTATTTCAGATGATTTTAGTAATGAGCTTGAAATGGACAAATTTGGACAGAATCAGATACTAACTCCATCTTCAGAAAAAGTAGAGATGGTTACCGATGATGACGTTGGAACAGTAAATACCAGTGCTGCAAGCCCTGTAATAACTAATCGAACCGTTGATAGTATGGGTGGTCCAAGATTTGTTACGGATGACGATGGCTTTGGAACTGGATCAGAAACATATAATCCTCAAATTAAAGCTGTTCAACTTGAAGATCCTTTGAATCCTGGCAATCTTGTTTACTCAGGTTCTCGAGAAGGGTATTTTGTTGATCCTAATATTGTGCGTGCCGGTTTAGATAGTAATGGAGTTCAGTATTCTGGATCTCTTGATAAAAATGGGGCACTCAATAGTATTACCAAGTATTCACGCATGTGGACCAAGCCGCCGCTTGAGGGTGATCAATATGCAACTTTGTTTACATTAAATAATGCAGAACTCCGCAAGCAGATTGTTCGTGAATTTATGGAGGTAAATGCTGATCCAGTAATTACCGGTGAATTGTTGGCAAATATTAAAAAAGGAACAGGGGGATTGTATCTTGATAACATTTTTGGACATATTACTACACCAGATGAAATGCTTGGTACGCCTGGTGTTTCAACGCGTCTCCCAAAAACTCAATTAGAATGGGATCAAATTTATACCAAGATGTATAACCCTCGCATAATCAAAGAAGGGGATTACGACTTTGGTGCCAAAGAAAAGCTTGATGCATGGATGAAGCTTGACGGCATGGTAGGGAAAGAGAAGGTTAATATTATTGGTCCCAATGAAAAAATCCCAGGATACTTTGATACTAATCCAACAGTTGAAAAGATGTTGGCCCAGGGTGGTCGTGTAAAAGGCGATGTCGCCTCATTGAACCCTGCAGAGCGTTCATTAAAAACCCAGCTCAATGCAAAGCTCTACAGCGTGAATCAGTTGGTCATTGATCTTAATAAAGATATTCAAAATGTTCCAAATTTCCCGGGTGCACAAAAGCCATTTAATCAGTTGGTAGTAAATCCAGAAACAATGAAGGTTGAATTACAGAACTCACCAATTGAGATATCTACACCAGAGGTTCACAGTCTGATTAGTAGCACCTATGCATATGAACCAGGAAGTTCAGTGGAATCGATTCGAAATGGAACTGCTAATTTGGTACGCGCAGGTATTCCACCAGAGTTTTTGATGGTAAATGAGCATGGAAAGGGTCTTAAAATGGGAATCCGTCCACTTAAGGGAGAACCTCTTAAGAACTATATGTTGCGCTTGTTCCGTTTTGAAGCATTCCTGGAACAGCAGAAAAAGTTGCGTGATCTTGTGCGTTTACGTGGTGGACTTAAATTTAAGAAATAATGATATACTGATTTCATATGAATTCACCACTTGATTATCTTATCTACGAACACACAGGAATGTCTGCATTTCCTAAAGATGAAGCAGAAGAAATTTTCCCAGAAATAGCGTTTACGGTATATAACGAAGCACTTGAGAAGTTTCTTGAGCAAGCAAGTGAAGAAGAGGCAAATCTCTTTGAGCAAATTACTGAAGAAGCAAAAGATGAAGACGATCTCTTTAAGCGTTTAAGTGCTGAATTGCCTAAGTACATTGAACTCCTTAAAACAACGGCTCAGAATTATAAGGAAGCCGTATCTGCATATAAAGATGGAGGATTTGATGATGAATTTGAAGACGAAGGCGGAGAAGAGGAGGATCAGGCTCATGGTAAAAATACCTTTAACTCTGAACATCGCATAGGAGAAGACTCAGGAAACAGTGGAAAACTAGCCGCGTAATGATTGTGAAGAAAATTTTCTGTATACTAATGATATCAATATGAAAAACACCCAAACCCAAAAAGGATTCACCCTCATCGAGCTTCTCGTTGTGGTAGCAATTATTGGTATTCTTGCATCTGTTGCGTTGGCGTCATTGTCTGGGGCACGTAACCGTGCACGTCAGGCAAGTGCTCAATCAACTATCTCTGCAATCCGTGCAGAAGCTGAAACTTTGCGCGGTTCAGATGGTTCTCTTCCTGCGACTGTTTGTTCTGCAGGTTCAATCTTTACCTTGATTGACAAGGCTGTTACTTCAGCAGGAGGTACCTATACTAAGACCAACACCAACAACGGTACAGGAACTGGTGCAGGTAACACTGTTGTATGTACTATCAATGCTTCAACATCACCATCAAGCATTGCGGTTATCATGGACCTTGACTCAAGTACTTCTGCAACCAGTTACTTCTGTGTTGATGACTCTGGAAACGCTAAGAGCACCTCAACGGCTATTGCTTCTACCGCATGTAACTAGGCTTTCGTATATTTCTGATATACAATAAAGATAGTATGAAAAAACACTCTAATAGATCGTCTCTACAAGCATTCACATTAATTGAACTGCTTGTGGTGATAGGTCTCATTGGAGTGTTTATTGGTATTATTACCGTAATGGTAAGCCGAAGTCGCACCGTAGGCGATGACACCAATAAAGCCAGTCTTGTAAGATCTATTACGGGTAACGTTGAATCATATAAAGCAAAATACGGAAAATATCCAGCATCGTTAAATGATTCAAATTTGGTTCAATTTCAAAATTTTAGCACTGATCAAAAGGCGCAGGTGACATACATTGCATTTGATCTTGATGGAAATACGAGCACCTGTGAAGCATACTCAGTAAGCACAATGCTAGGAAGTCCTGATGGGCGTGAGCTTCAGCATGATGATGACCGAATCATTCAATTTAGTGGAAGCGCAAACACATGTATGACCGTTGTTAACGCTACTATGAGTGCCAGCTGTACGCAGGGAAGTGCTGGGTGTATGTTTGGAAAGCCATTTATAAAAACAGGAGACAGTTCTGGTCAAGCACAAGATTGGGTATTCGATTTAAGTAACGTGCCATTCAATTAAAACACGTACGAGGCATGGTATACTAAATTCAACCTTTCATAGGTATCTTTATGAGCTCTAACTCATCTATTTATATGATTCACTCTAAAAAAGGATTCACCCTCATCGAGCTTCTCGTTGTGGTAGCAATTATTGGTATTCTTGCATCTGTTGCGTTGGCGTCATTGTCTGGGGCACGTAACAAGGCTAAAAGTGCAAGTGCAACATCGTCACTCTCATCTCTTAGATCAGAAGCTGAACGTCTTAGAACAATAAGCGGTAATTTGCCTGCAAGCATTTGTACCACTGCAGGAGTAAATGGTGTACGCGACCTCTTTGATAAGGCAAGAACCACACTTGGATATTCAACCGCTGCAGCTCCAAGTGCTACCGTTGCGACTACGAATGGTGCTAACTTCTGTACTTCTGGTACTGATAATTTTGTTGCAGCAATGGATGTTGATATCACAGGAAGCAATGTTTCAATTTTTTGTGTAGACTCTGGTGGATTTGCAGCTGTAGTTCCTTCAACAGGGTATGCAAATATTGATGCAAACTCATGTCAGTAATTTTAGTTGATACTAATAAGTGGATAACATCTAATCTCATAAAATTTTCATATTACAATTAAGGGTATACCTATGAATCATCGTACTCTTAAAGCACTTACGCTCCCCGAGCTACTTATATCATTGTCAGTAATTATTATTCTTGCTACCGTACTTCTTCCTTCATTGGCAGGAGCGCGTCAGCGTGCAGCAAAAGCAGCTGCTATTAAAACCGTTTCTGCACTTCGTCAGAAGTCAGAAGTATTATTAACACCAACAACCGTTGGAGGTTCAACAAACGCAAAAGTATATCGAAATGATTTGTGTTCAGTTGGATTTGTTGAGGATGCACAAAGTGTAACCAAGCGTCTTTCATATGCTGCATATAATCCAGCAAGTGATTCGTTTGTAAAAGAAGTTGCATCAAATACCGATATCGGAAAAGACAATGCCGTAACCTGTCACGAAAAGAGTGACGGAACTGCATGGTTTGTTATTGCCGATATTGAAACTAAGTCACCAAATGTGACCATGTATTGTACGGACTATACCGGATTTGCCGGTGAAATTTCACCAACCAACTTAGTTGATGACTGGCAGTGTGATCCTGATAACTCAACGGTGGTTTATGAACTTGGATCTGGATTTAGTCAAGATGGGGGACAGGTATGTACTCCTGGACAGGCAAATTGTAATATTTGTATCGATAATCCCACCACCCAGTGGGACGATTGTGATACCGATTGCGATGATGACGGAATTCCTAACGAACAAGATCCTTGTGATGCGTGTGACAAAGACGGATCAGTGGGTGACGTTTGTGGACCAAGCAATCACTTCGCACCATTTAACTACATTGTAAGAACTGCGGATGTGCAGCAAGACGGCAAATATGTGGTAGGAGGAAGCTTTAATATGTACGACACTACCACCGTATGGAAGCTTGCACGTATTAATCAAAAAGGAGAGCTTGATACCACATTCCAAACCACCGGAGCACTCAACGGTCTTAAGGGTGCAAATGAAAACGGCAGTTCTAATCCTGATACTGATGCAGAACCATTCTTCACTCAAGGAGGAGGTGCTGGTACTGCGGGAGTTAATGTGTTGAGTACTGGTAAGATCTTAGTACTTGGTTCAGGCTTTGATGATTCTGCAGAAACTACGTATAACGATCTTCGCGTAGATGGTAAAGGACTCATCATGCTCAACTCAAATGGAACACTTGATAGTGCATTCATGACCAAACTTGATGATGGACTTATGTGTGGCCTTGGTGCACCGTATTGTGGTACTGCTTCAAGTATTGAATCAGCTGGAAAGATTTGGGTAAGTGGACGCTTTAAGAAATGGGATGACAATACTAAATCATCAGGACAAGATGTTCTTAGTGGAATTGTTATTTTGAACTCTGATGGAACCATGGCATCAAATCAGATTAGCAGTGACCAACTTGTATGGGGCGGAGGTGGATGGGTTGCGCCTCTTATGAAAGCTTCAGATGGTAAAATCTATGCTGCAACAGGAGCAAGTTCTACAAGTGGTGACTTTGATATTAAAAATATAACACCAGGAGAGTCAGTAATGGCACGCCTCAACAGTGATGGAACCGTTGATACTTCATTCCGTGTTTCACGTAGTCAATTTAATAACTTTGCATGGATTCAATCAATTATTGAAATTGATGGCAAGATATATATCTCAGGACAATTTACTTCATCAAATAACAATTATAAAAATATCATGCGCCTTAACAGCAATGGAACAACTGACGCCACATTTAATAGTGGAAGTCTCAAGATCGAAGCAGGATATGGTGCGTATATGATTAAGCTCTCATCTGGAAAGATATTGGTATTTGGTGATGTTAATAAATATAACACAACAAGTGTGAATAATATAATTCGTATTACAGCAGCTGGAGCACTTGATACAACATTCAACGCAGGTAACGGAATTGTTGAGTTAAACAAGTATCGTCCATCTAAGTATGGAACCAGTCCAAGTGGTGCTTTGGGAACACGCATTGTCCGCTCTGTTTCAGAGAATTCAGATGGTTCACTCTTTGTGGTTGGAGAGTTTAGTAACTGGGATGGACAACAGCAAGGATATACGGTGATGCTCAAGGCTGATGGAACTAAAATGCCTCACTAAAAAATAGAAAAATAGTAGCGTATAATAACAAGTATGATCATATTCGTCATGCTTGTTATTTTATTAGGGGGAACATTGGCGAGTTTTCTTATGTGCTTTGCAGATCGGTTTGGGGTAAAAACCATGCATGGTCGTTCGCAGTGTGATAATTGCGGAAAGCCGCTAGAAGTAGCTTCACTCATCCCATTTGTTGGGGCGTTTATTGGGTGTAAGACATGCAAGATAAGAGGCTCAGGGTCATACATTGCTATTGAAGCTGGTTTTGCACTCGTGTTTTCTTTGATGATCTATACCATTGTTGGATTCATGGGCATTACTATGAACGCAGCGGTGTGGGCTTTGGTGGGAAGTACTATTTTAAGTCTTTTTATGCTCTTGGCACTTATTGATGCGCGCCACTATGTATTTCCAAATGTATTATTAGCATGGCTGTATGCAGTTGTTCTTATTACCATAATCCTGGTATTTATTCTTATTAATCCTCAAGCAGCGCCATTTTTGATATTTATTAAATATATTCTTGGCAGTGGATTGTTGTGGGCAATGCCGCTCGTACTTATTTCAATCGGCTCTAGGGAGCGATGGATGGGGTATGGTGACGGTATCTTAATGGGAGCTATGGGTATGTTGGTATTCCCATTGCTATCATTCGCAAATTTTTGTAAAAATTGTGTGCCGAAGTTTTTCTTTGAACAGAGTCTCTTCTTCTTGATGATGACACTTTTTGGAGCGTCTATTATTGGACTACTGTGGGCATTCGTTGAAAACTATCGCACTCATAAAACATTTAAACTTAAGCGAGGGCAGGTAATTCCGTTTGGGCCATCGCTCATTATTGCATTTGTTGGTGTTGTGATCGTGGGTATTTTGGGCTAATTATGAACATTGCCAGTGGTATACTAAAGTTATGAAAAAAGCTTTTACGCTTGCGGAAATGCTCGTTGTATTTCTGATTTTGGGAATACTCACCATTGTTGGGGTGTTTAGTTATCAAAATGCACTTCGTAAAGGAGAAATTGCAGCATTTATTTCTGAGGTTCAGAGCGGACTTACGCCAAGCGTATATGGACAAGGCGCCGTACGTGCAAGCTCATACGCAGACTTGGCGTCATTCCGTACGGCATCACTTGCGGAATATACACCAAGTACATCAGCAAATATTGCTGGAGTGCGTGGTATTTTGGTTCAAGGAAATACCATTTCGTTGTATCGCAAAGCGGGAAGCTATAGTAAAACCCAGTATGGTTCTTTTGCGTATAGTGCTTCTGGCGGTGATACTATCTATAAAACGATTACCATTCCACCTGGTGTAGTATTTGATTCAGTATGTTTTGTGAGCGACTCGCATGCTAACTGTGAAGCTACGGCAACAGCAGGAACTCAGCTTCAGCAGGGAGTTTCTTTGGCGTACCATGGCTCAAATGAGCGGCCGTACGCATTCTTTGCAAGTTCGACCGGCACCGATTACTACTCTGGCAGAGGAATACGACTCAGCTTTAAAACACCACTTCAACCATTGTGGTACACAATTACATTGTCTCCATATGGAGGGATGGTTATTGGTCGCGCCTGCACTACTCAAGTATGTCTATAAAAATCATTAAAAAATTGAAAGGATTTACTTTGGTTGAAATGATGGTTGCTATCACAGTCTTTTTAATTATTACGTTGTCTGCAATGGGGCTTATTGCAACAATCATGAGTGCGCAGCGCAAATCTCAAAAAGAGCAGGACTACGTGGTGAATTTTAGCGAGTCACTCTTTTCAATCAAAAATGAACTTAGAAAATATACAGGATACAAACTGATTGATTTAGGAACAGCGCAGAACTTTGGAGCAAATAGTGCCTGCGATGGAGCACAGGGATTTGGTGAGACTATAGGAATGTTGGATGATGACCTTGATCATGTTATGGAAGATGGATATGAACAGACACTCTATCTTTTAACAACTCAAAAGGTTAATATTCCAAGTGCCAACCAGCAGACCGTGCGTTTAGTTCTTACTACTGATGTTGATTCTGCTGATCCAACAAAATACACGGTGATGTTGCCACTCGTTAAAGATCTTTCTGTATACTCAATTTGTTTTAAACCAATTGGTGATGGCGAGATTGGAGAGAAGACGGTACACCCACGTGTGACCGTGCTCATGCGTGCACGAACCATTGTTCCAGCTGGAGGCACATCAAAAGACTATACATTCCAGTTTACGGTCGAGTCACGAAATATTGTTAATATTCAAAATGTATATAATAGTACATGGCAATAGTATGAAAGGATTTACCATTATTGAAACATTAATCGCAGTAACCATTTTGATGCTTGTAACAACAGGAGTAATTTTTGCACTAGGAAATTCATTGCGCACTACGGTTGGTTCTGATGTACGTATTCAGGCTGAGCTACTTGCAGAAGAGGGGACAGAATTAGTTCGTGCAATTAAAGATTCAAATCTTCTTCAACAAAAACTTTTCTACTTAACGATTAATACGTGTACGGCAAGTGTCCCATGCTATGTAGTAAATGACGGAGCTGCGCTCCCGGAGCTTAAGCCGTGTTCAGGAACATGTCCGGCACTTAAAATAAGCGCACTTGGATATGGACATCAGGCAGCTGCAACAACAGCTTCGCCATTTACACGTACTATTACAGTTGATACGTTAAACACAGACTCAAATGGACGACCTTCAGAAATTCGCGTAAATTCAACCGTGACATATCAAGAGCGGGGCAGTACTCAGTCGGTGGCAGCTAAAGCGATTTTTACAAACTGGTATGAATAATCTTAAATCTCAAAAAGGAATTGCGCTCTTGTATGTGATTGTAGTGATTGGTGTTCTTTCGCTTGCGTTCGTTTCAATCACCGAGATTGGTAAATCTCGTGCTATGCAAACTATTACTACACAGAATAAAAATAATGCCTATGAGGCACTTGATGCAATGATGGAGTGTGCATTTAGATACGATCGACTCAATAACGCAACATGGCCATCGTCAGGATATACATGTAATGGAAATTCGGCTTCATATACATCAGGCACAAATGGGACCTTTAAATATCGTATGTTGACGGGTATGATTGATACCACAACAGGAACCTGTGCTCAGGCAATTATCTATTATGATCTTAATGGGAGCACATTGGGTAGTCAGGGGAGCCAATCAATGATGTTTGCGCGCGGCTTTAGTAGTTGTAGACAAAGCAGCGGAGCAATGGTGGCGCCGCTTGCGACCGATCCATATTTTAGTGCAGTCGTTGAGCGAGTGAAGTATAAAGATTTTCCGCATAGTTAAGATGATTGAAACAGGCGCGACCGAAGGTCGCGCCTGTTTCAATCTCTTGCTTTTAATTTAAATGAATCCGCTCATCAAAATCTGTTTCTGTTTCTCCTTCAATAACAATCTTTTCGATAATAAACTTCTCATCTACAAACGATGCTTCAGTAATTTTTACACGCTTCTCATCAAGCATATAAAAGATTCCTGGCCAGCCATAATAAGCTCTATATTTACGCCAAAGTGTATGTGCATCATCAGACCTGGGGTCAACGCGCCCATCCTCCTTTGAAATCTTGGTGCACATGGTTATACCATCGGTAGCTTGAGGTTCTAGGGTAATATCGCCATTCATGTACGGGGGAATAGTTTCAAGAAGCAACTCGGCACCGATATCGGTAAGTACGCCAAGCAGTTCATCTTTAAACTCGTTTCCTTCAAGCGGAATTTTTGCCTGAGAAACAATATCTCCTGCATCAAGCTCAAACACCATTTTCTGAATCGTTACACCGCCTTCTTCATCGCCAGCAAGAATAGTTGCTTCTGTTGGTGATGCACCACGATGACGAGGGAGCAAAGAGTAATGAACATTTAATGTTCCATGGGCTGGAAGATTAATAAGTGCTTCTTTGAGAATCTTTCCATAAGCAATCACAATTGCTAAATCAAACTTTTCACGTGATGCAACTTCTGCAATAAATTCCGGTGTAAGTTTTTCCGGCTGAAGAAATTCGATGCCATGATCAATGGCCCATACTTTAACTGGTGGAGGAGTCATGACCTGTTTGCGTCCAACTGGTTTATCAGGAGTAGTAATAATCAATGCAGGTCCAAATCCGGCACTCGTGAGAGAATCCAAATAGGTAGTACATAGCTCCGGTGTTCCAAAAAAGATAATACGAGGCGCGTTCATATATTAATACATTGGATTAATGGTGTAATCCTCCTGTTCAAAGCGAAGAATTTCTTCTGGGGTTAGCTTGTGAAGATGAGTTGCATGAGTATTGAAAAGAATGCCATCAAGATGGTCCGTCTCATGTTGAAAGATTTGTGCCAACAATCCAGTGCCAGACTTTGTAAATTTTGTTCCATCTACGCGATACGCTTCAATAGTTGCCTGTATTGAACGCTTGGTCTTTCCAAAGATATAGGGAACAGACAAGCAGCCTTCTTCCATGAGTACCTGCTCTTTTGAAAGTGAGATGACCTTGGGATTAATGTACACCAGCTCGTGTGAATCTGGGTTTTTAAAAATATCAGGAGTGATAATGAAAATTCGTTGAGCAATACCAGCTTGAGGGGCGGCAAGTGCAACTCCGTCTTTTTTTGCACGCAAAAGTGCAAACATATCGTCAATAGTTTGCTTAAGCTCGGCTGTCTTAAATTCAGTATCAGTAACGTCACGAGACGCATTATGGAGAATAGGTGATGTTTCTTCAATAAGTGAAAGCATGCAAAAAGTATACTGATTTTTAACGATTAGGCAATGAAAAAGGGTAGACGTAGTGTCTACCCAAATACAGACAACTCTTCATAAAAATCCCTGTCTGCACTCATGCATATTGAACTCCTATTCTCGTAGTCTACTCAGGTCTTCATGAGAGCGGAACAGTTTGCGTTCCTCTGAGTGGCTGATACATAGCTGAGCTTGTCCTAGGAAGAGTCCAGATCTCGGATTCGAACCGAACTGTACCATGACTGTTTATCTGTATTCAGAGAATATCACATATCCCAAGATGAGCAAAAGAGGCTATTTAAGCCCCTTTAAGTGTTTTACCAATTCTTTGATTTTTACCGCCACCTGTGCGCGAGTTTTCATCGTCCTTACTAATACCGTTCCATCAATGGCTTCTTTTTGCCCAAAGATAAGCACATAGGGGATCTCATTCTTCTCAACAGCTTCCAATTGTTTAGAAAGTGAGTCCTCGGTAATAGATTGAAGTACTGAAATGTTTGAGGTGCGAAGCTCTTCCAAAATCGGCAAGCTCTTCAATTTAGCATCAATGCCGCATTGAATAAAGTAGAACTTTGCTTGTGGGGCAATGCGTGACTTAACTTCACCCCAATCAGGTTGCATGATGATGGTATCAATAAATATCTGTACACCAATAGATGGGAGTTCTTTGGTAATGCCGTATTGTTTGAGCCCTTCACCATATCTATACCCACGCGCTAATACCTGAAGCGTTTCATTGTGAACTACTTCAAATACCGTGTGATACACCAACGGATCGCCAAAGGTAAATGTTGGATTAAACTCATAGGCAATCTGAGTTTCCTCTAAATATTCAATTAAATTCTTAAAGAATGATTTAGCTTGAGGAGAGAGGGTGTTCATGGTGTCCGGTAAATGCTTAAGTACCTCTTTTGTTTTTTCATGTTCAGAAAAGAGAATAGAAAGAGGCGACACCTTGTACAAGTCCTTATCTTTTGGATCCATTTTTGAAAGACTCTTTTTAAGGAAAGATTTAATTTCTTTTTCGTGGGCAACTTTTGAGTCTTTATCGCCAACGGTGCCGATTTTAAGCGTTACGTTTTTAACCTTAATGGCATCAAGAAGCTTCATGGTAGTTCCAATAACAATGGCATCAGAAACCGGCTTAGCCGAATTATGAATATCAAAACGAATGTCAAATGATGAGGCAATCACACCATCTTCAATAGAAATCTTTGGCAAGAGTGAAAATGTATAGAGAGGATTTTTAGGATCAACCGACGCTGTCTTCATTGAAAGAAGAGAAAGGGTTGCATCGGTGGTAAATTGGTAGTCTTTCTGGCGACCAAGCGAAAGAGAGTAGTGAGACTTCTTTTCACGTGCAAAGAGTGAGGGCTCAATACTTGGTAGGATGGTCGTTTCAAATCCGTAGAAGAGCGCGATCTCATGAGCTTTTTCCAAAATTGCTTGTGTTTCAATAAGGCGGTTCTTTGCGTTTGCAACCGATGCAAGGGGTGGAGCTTTCGTGGTGGATGAAGATTTTGAAGTCATACGCACAATTACTTAGCAGTTTCTTTTGAATCGAGCAGGTAGTGATACTCGCCAGGAAGAATATCGGCAGATGAAAGTGGGAAGAGGCGAGCGGCAGCACGTCCTACGATAAGATCTTTTTGAACAGGACCCCATACACGTGAATCAGAACTTTGTGGACGATTATCTCCCATTACAAAATATTCATCGTCAGCAAGTGTGATTTCGCTTGAACCATTCGTGGTTTCAGAAATATATGGTTCATTCAACGTAATAATATGTTGCTTTGATTGATCAGAAATAGTAACCACACCATTTTTTACCAATACGGTTTCATTAGGAAGACCAATAATACGCTTAATGAAATAGCGAGAAGGATCTTTTGGATATTTAAAGATCACTACGTCGCCACGCTCAATATCATGAAGCTTAAAATGAAGTTTATCAATAATAAGGTATTGCTTATCTTGGAATGTTGGCACCATTGATTCGCCACTCACTACGAATGGCCAAAAAATGAAGATGCGAATAGGGAGGGCAATAAGCATTACGATAAAAATAAATCTCATGAAAGAATCATCTGACTCTTTTGTTCCTGGAGTTTGAGCTTGGTTAGGGTTCATGCCTATTAGTATACTACCTACCCTAAAAGTTGCACAACTATTTTGGTTATTCATTTTGCCAATCCTTCATATATTACAATAGAAGAGATGAATACTGAGGTTCCGCGCAAAGATTTCTTTGAATCACAAAAGATAAAACGAGGATTTTATACGGGTGTAACACTCTCGTTATTGTTGTGCGGTGTAACCCTCTGGTTTAATTTGCGTGAAGTTTCGGCACAGAGAAATAATATTGCAAAAGTAGTGATTGCCGTGCCTGTACATGGTGAACAGGGACAGTCAGTTATTGATGGAGTACGGCTTGCATTTGATGATTTTAGTGTGGTAAATGGGCGCAAGGTGGTTCCAGAGATTGTTGATACAGGAAATATTTCTGGTGTCTCAGTTGCAGCTCAAGAGGTGCAAGCTGCACAAGATGCTACGCGTGATGGGCGGGTAATCGCATATATTGGACCGCTTGATGAAATGAACGTACAGGCTGTTACTCCAATTCTGAATACGTCATACATTGTGAATATTCCGACTGCATCGGCTACGGATGTATATCATACCGATCAGTCCAACAGTGCCATGACTACCAAGATATTTCCTACAGGATTTCGTTCAAGTATTCGCGTAGTGCCAAATGAAACGGTGGAGGAGTATGCGCTTCAGAACATTGTAGAGACACTGAAGTTGCAAGGTTTGGTTGCAGTGAGTAATAACGAGCTTCATCAAGAAACGGGTCTAGGGATTACTCAGGTGACTCCTCAATCATTTTTGGTTTCATCATTAAAAAAGGGAACAGGAGTCTACATTGGACTTTCTCCTAATGATCCAACATTGCCAAATATTCTTAAGCAACTTGCAACTACTTCAATACCCATTATTTTTAATCATGAATTTAATCGCACATCCCAGATTTTTATTACAGGGCAGCAGCTTACTAATCCAATATATGTAATTGGGTTAGGGGGTAATGAAGCAGTTGCTCGTCGCAATGCACCAGAATTTACTGCTCGATTTAATAAAAAATACAATACTGATCCAGACAAATATGCATTGGCAGGATATGACGCTGCCTCAGCAATTATTGAAATTATGCGTAACACCTCAAGCGTGAGTCGTGGGGCATATATGACAGCATTGGCTCGACTCAAATCATTTAATGGTTCATATCAAAGAAATTTCTTAGACACTCAGGGTGAGATAAAAAACAACATGGTTACACTGTACCAATTAAACGATGAATCACTTGATTATGTAACTTCATATATATATGAACACCAATAACGCTCCTAAAACAATTTTGCGCCAGTTGGGATTACCATTTCTTTTTTCAGTGGGATGCGTAGTTATTGTGCTTTGTGTATTGACGATTCGCTCGTTTGTTGAGAATCGTAATTTGGTGCGTCAAACTCCGTATGAATTGGTTAATAAGACCACCGATGTAGTATCGGGTGTCCTTGCATCTATGGAAGAACAACTTACTTTTGTGGGCTCATATATTTGGGCAACGCGTGATGCTGATCGTACTACGTACACACGTTCATTCTTTGCTAACCAGCCTTCAATTGTAGGAATTAATGTATACAATACTGGGCTTGCAAGTGTCTATAAAAATTATCGCATGCCGGATGACGTGATAAGCGAAGGGCTTCAGGCTGCGGAAGAATATATTACCCAAAAAGCACTTCAAGAAAAACGCACTATTGTGGTTGATCCTGCAGATATCGGGGGACGCACCATTATGGTAATTGCAGTGCCATTAACTGCAGATGTTGATGACGTTGCGGGTGTTATTGTTGGATACGTTGATACACATGTGTTGTGGGAAGGTATTCCTTCGGTTATTACATCAAATGATCAGCAGGTAATGATCATTGATCGTGATGCAAAGATTCTTGTATCGTCACATGTACATGATGCCATGGCGCTCAAAAATGCTTCGCTTGGTGAGGCGATTACACGTAACGCTGATAAAGTTTTTAATCTTAAGCTTACTGGTGCCCATTATATTGCTGCAGTGCGTCCACTTGAAGATACTAACTGGAGAATCATTGGACTCGTAAATACACGAACACTCTATTCTTCATTCGCAAACAACTTCTTGCTGGGACTTACGTGCCTCATGCTCTTGCTCACAATTTTTAGTTACGAGATTATGATGCTTGGACGCTATTTAATTAGACCGCTTAGATCAATTGTAGATAACTTGAGTTCTATTGAGAAAGGGAATTTTCAAATCCAATTAGGAGAATCACGCACGATTGAATTTCAGTCAATCATCCAGATGTTTAATAAAATGGCGGGATCTTTGTATTCATCATATTCATCGCTGGAGCAAAAAGTTTCCGAGAAGACGCGGGAGCTTACCGATACACTTGGTCGTGTTGAGGTGCTCAACAAGCAGCTGTTGCGTCAAAAGGCAAATGACGATGCGCTTATTTCGTCACTCGGAGATCTTATGTGTGTGGTTGATACCAACAATATGATTGTGCGTAGTAACAAAAAATTTAATGAGCTTTTTGGCGTGTTCCAAGGTGGAGACTTCAATCAGTTATTTACCATTATTAAACAAGACGATCCTAATTTTTCACTTTCAGGACTTGTAGCTTCTCAGAATAAGTTCTCATACTATTCGCTTGAACATCCGTTGATATTGCAAGGTAAGAACGTAACAATGCATATTGCACTATCTGCTGCACCAATTATTGCACTTGGTGAATATTTGGGAATGGTATTTTTGATGAATGATGTTACTGTTGAAGCTCAGACAGAACAAAAGAAAGGGGAATTCTTTATGTTTGCCTCACATCAGCTACGTACGCCAATGACTGCTATTCGTTGGGCATCAGAAAGCTTGCTTGAAAAAATTTCTGATGGTGAAGTAAAAAAACAAATCACGATGATTCATGACACCAATCAAGGAATGATCGATATGGTAAATATGCTTCTTAATATTTCTAAACTCGAACTTGGTGTGCTCTCGGTTGAAACTAAAGCAGTAAAGCTGGAAGATCTGCGCAGTGCGCTCATTGCAGAATCTCAGGCAATGATTAACGAAAAACAGCTTACGGTTGAGACTGGTGCACCATCACAGGCTGTTGTGACAACTGATGAAAAAATGCTTAAGATGGTACTTCAGAACCTGATTTCAAATGCTATTAAATATTCACCACTTGGTAGTAAGATTGGTATTACCATAGAAGATACTAATCAATCAATTATTTTCTCGGTGCGCGACAGCGGGCCAGGAATTCCGGAAGGGGAAACAGAACACATCTTCCAAAAGTTTTATCGAGCAACCAATATCAAAGATACGTACTCAGGAAGCGGGTTGGGTTTGTATATGTCTAAACAAATTGCTGATGCGCTTCATCTTGGACTCACGTTTAAGTCAAATCCGGAATATGGCGCAACAGGTGTAACCTTTAGCTTGGTATTTCCAAAAAAATAGTTTAGGATATTTTTATGTATTTGTATCTTATTCTCGGTGCCGCATTCGTTTTGAGAAATGAGTTATTTAAGCTTTTTTCACATTTAATTCCACTTACATTTAGCGGAATACGAATCGCTATCGTTGCCATCTTTAAGCATGGTGGGAAGGGTATGTATCGCGGTGGTAAGATGGCTGCGCGTCAGATTTATTCCGCTCACCACTATACCTATCAAAAAATCGGACAGTTTGATAATTATATGATGACTCAACCGTGGAGGCGATAGTTATTGCATGAGAAAACCTTAGTTTTGCGAGGGTTTTCTTTTTGTCATATAATCAAAGGACTATGCCTGTAACATCTCCATTTAAAGAAAAAGTACTTGATATTGTGCGCAAGATTCCAAAAGGGGAAACCAAAACCTATAAAGAGGTTGCTACATTGGCAGGCAGCCCCAATGCTGCTCGTGCAGTAGGAATGTTTATGAAGAATAATTATCTTCCCGACGTGCCATGTCACAGGGTAATTGGATCAGATGGGAAAATGCACGGGTATAATCGCGGAGGAGTAGCAGTTAAGCAAGAAATCCTTGCCAAAGAAAAAGCAGAAGCAGGGAAGTAGCTGAATAAATGAGCGGCGCCGTAGGCGCCGCTCATTTACACTTAACAATCTATTGAGCCTTCATAATGCTCGGCACCACCTTGAGTTTTTGTTATACTCATTCCATGAATTCATTCCTCAGATTATGGGCTCGCGTATTTGAAGGTCGCGTAAATCGTATGCAATTTTTTCTGGCAATGCTTGTAAATGGTATTGTGTTTAGTATTGTTACACTTGGATTTATCGCACTCACTACACCAGAAGTGCTTCAAGGTTCACCATTTCATTTTTATACAGTGCTTCGCTCATCATCATTCATGTGGACACTCTTTCCGCTCTATTTTTTGCAGGGAATTTTTTCAGTAGGACTGAGCGTACGTCGTCTTAAGGATTGCAATATTACACCACTTGTTATTTTAATTTCATTCTTGCCATATATGAGTGCGCCACTTTTTATTTTCTTATTGGTTAAAAAGGGAACACCGGGAACTAATCAATTTGGTCCAGCACCCACACGAAAGCGCAGCGTGCTTGAAGTCTTGCTCAATAATTAAAAACGCTTCAAACACTTTGATATACTAAACGCATGGACATGTTTGCAGGAATTGTGTGGTGGGTGATGGCATCGGCAGGAATTTTAGGATTCTTGGCAGCTATTGTTGAATCTATTTTAGTGCTCCAGTTCATGCATACAGGACGCATCCCTCATGTGTTTGGTGCAGAATACTCAGTTGCAACCACCGCATTTATCACGAGTGTCTTTATTCACATCATTGCACTCCTTTTATTTGTTTTGTATCCGGAGCACCTTAATGCACTCTATGAGACACGAACATTCTTGGTATGGACCTATGTTACGGTGGTAAATGCATTTTTGATCGCCACCTATGCATTACCAAAGTTTAACGATATTCGGCTCTTGCTGGGAACACCACATGTGCCAACGTATCAAGAAACGGTAACCAAGGAGGTAAAGATGATGTATATTTCATACGCTGGAATCATTCTTGCCCACGGAACTATTCTTTGTTTCTCATATTTCCGTATTTTTGACCAAATTCCATCAACACATTTGCTCGCATTTCTCTTGATAAGCACTATTGTTAGTGGTGTAGTGATGCCAATCGTGTACAGACTTCGTATTTCTTTGGAAAATAATTTATAATATTCGCATACTAGGTAATCTGATTGATTGTATGTTGTTAGAGACTGGAACCAAGGCGCCTGCACTCAGCCTGTATGATTACAAGGGCAACAAACACACCCTTGCAGACTATAAAGATTCATGGGTGCTTTTGTATTTTTATCCAAAAGATTTTACTCCCGGCTGCACCGATGAAGCCTGCTCATTTCGTGATGTATATGGAGACTTTAAAAAAGCAAAGGTAAAGATTCTTGGAGTTTCTCTTGATGATCAGGAATCTCACAAAAAATTTACTAAAGACTATAAGCTTCCATTCACTGTTCTTTCTGATGAAAAAGGAAAGGTAGCTGAGCGCTATGGAGTATTGAATGTTAAAGATAATGGTAAAAAGGTAACCCAATCAATGCAACGCGTTTCGTATTTGATTAATCCTCAGGGAAAGATTGTGAAAGTGTATGGAAAAGTAGTTCCAGCTAAGCACGCTGATCAGGTATTGAAAGATGTTCAAAAGCTTCAACAAGAAATCAAGGATGTAGAAAATGCCAAGAAGCAGGCAGAAAAGGAGAAAGCTGCAAAAAAGAATGCTAAAACTCCTGCTAAAAAATCATCACCCAAAAAGTCTGCACCAGCTAAGAAAGCTGCTCCTAAAAAAGCTCCCGCAAAAAAGGCACCTGCTAAAAAAGCTCCAGCCAAAGCTGCACCAAAGAAGGCTGCTCCTAAAAAAGTAGCACCCAAAAAGGCAGCTAAAAAACTTCCGCCAGAACCTCGCATGGTAGAAAAACCAGTAGCAGTAGTTGAGGAGGATGGAGATATTAGAATCTTTGTGGAAGAAATTGAAATTCGCGAGGAGGAATAGAAAAAGCTAAAAAGTCCCTTTGGGGCTTTTTTCTTGCAAAAATCCCAAACCCGTGGTATTCTTGCTTCGTGCTTTGGTGGATCACTCGGCGGTGAACCACACATTATCATGAGTAAATCCTTTGCTGGGAAATACTCAAACCAAACTAAGTTTTATCTAAAAAGTCTTTATTTTAAAAGGCTTCTGAATTTTATATCATATGTCGACTATTAGACAGCTCATCAAGAAGGGGCGAACTGACAAAGTGCGTAATACACGTACCACGGCTTTCCGTGTAGGGTTCAACTCTCTTCAAAACAAGCCAACCGAATACGCATCTCCATTTAAGCGTGGTGTGTGTACGAAGGTTTCAACAACAACTCCAAAGAAACCAAACTCAGCGCTTCGTAAGATCGCTCGTGTTCGTCTTTCTAACGGAAAAGAAGTTACCGCATATATTCCAGGAGAAGGTCATAACCTCCAAGAACACTCAGTAGTGCTTCTTCGTGGTGGTCGTGTGAAAGACCTCATTGGAGTTCGTTATCACGTAGTGCGTGGTGTGTTTGATACCAAAGGAATCGACAAGCGCCGTGTTTCTCGATCACTTTATGGTACTAAGCGCCCTAAAGCAGTAAAGAAGTAAAAGTATGCGTAGACCAATTAAACGAAAGTACCCAGTTAAGCCTGATCTTAATTTCAACTCAATTAAGGTTGCGCGCTTGATTAACTACGTAATGCTCGACGGAAAGAAATCAACCGCAGAGCGCGTAGTATATGCAGCATTTGATCTTGTTAAAGAAAAAACAGGAAACACTAATCCGCTTGAAGTATTTGATCTTGCTATTAAGAACGCGTCTCCACTTATGGAAGTTCGTTCTCGCCGAGTAGGAGGAGCAAACTATCAGGTTCCACGTGAAGTTCGCCCAGAACGCCGCGTGCAACTTGCACTTCGTTGGATGCTTGAGTCAACACGCTCAGGAAAAGGAAAGCCAACTCATGAACGTCTTGCTGATGAAATTATCCAAGCCTCAAAAGGTGAAGGTTCAGCAGTTCGTAAGAAAGAGAATACCCACAAAATGGCAGAAGCTAACAAAGCCTTTGCACACTTTACGTGGTAATCTATTGAGGTACCTGTTTATTGAATTAACTAATTATCAGAATAACTGTGCGCTGTTTGAAATGGCGTAACGTGTTCTGAAAAACTATCATATTTATATGAGTCGTGATTACCCCCTAGACAAAGTTCGTAACTTTGGAATTATCGCCCACATCGATGCAGGAAAGACTACCACCACTGAACGTATTCTTTTCTATACCGGAGTGTCTCACAAAATTGGAGAAGTACACGAAGGAGCAGCAACGATGGACTGGATGGAACAGGAGAAGGAGCGTGGAATTACTATCACCTCTGCAGCAACTACTTGTTTCTGGCGTCCAACCTACGACAAAGACAACAAAGATAAGGAACATCGCTTTAATATTATCGACACCCCAGGTCACGTAGACTTTACCGTAGAAGTTGAGCGCTCATTGAAAGTGCTCGATGGTGCAGTAACCGTGTTTGATGGAGTGGCTGGAGTAGAACCACAGTCAGAAACGGTGTGGCGCCAAGCAGATAAATATAAAGTTCCTCGTGTTTGTTTTATCAACAAGATTGAC
Source organism: Minisyncoccota bacterium (assembly GCA_036405175.1). Lineage (GTDB taxonomy): Bacteria > Patescibacteriota > Minisyncoccia > Phycocordibacterales > UBA1006 > DASWYC01. The sequence continues at coordinate 501,910 of DASWYC010000002.1, read as the reverse complement.
CGTACTGGTGCGTCATTTGAACGTTCATACCAATCAATCTTGAATCGCCTGACACCAAAGGCGGTACGCTTCCAACTTCCATGGGGAGAAGAAGATACCATGCAAGGAGTTATTGACCTCATGAAAATGAAGGCATACACCTTTGAAGGAGACATGGGAAATAAAATTATTGAACATGAAATTCCAGAAGAATTGAAGGCTGAAGCTCAAAAGTATCATGATATCTTGATTGAGAAAATCGTTGAAAACGACGAAGAACTCATGAACCGCTATCTTGCCGGAGAACAAATCTCAATTGATGAACTTAAGAAGACCGTTCGTAAAGCAGTAATTGCTGCGGAAATTTTCCCAGTATTTACCGGAACTGCTCTTAGAAACAAGGGAGTTCAATTGGTGCTCGATGCCGTTATTGAATATCTTCCATCACCAACTGATATTCCACCAATCAAAGGGCACAACCCTGAGACCGGAGAAGAAGTTGTTCGCCATGCTGATGATAAGGAACCATTCTCAGCGCTCGCATTTAAATTGCAGAACGATCCATACGTTGGACAGCTTACCTATATTCGTGTGTACTCTGGAGTACTTGAAGCAGGAAGTTACATCGTAAACATGCGTACCGGAAACAAGGAACGCATCGGACGTATTCTTCGTATGCACGCAAACAAGCGTGAAGAAGTTAAATCTGTGTACGCAGGAGAAATTGCTGCGGCAGTAGGTCTTAAAGACTGCACCACCGGAGACACCTTGTGTGTAGAAGATTCACCAGTGCTCTTGGAAGGAATTGACTTCCCAGAGCCAGTGGTATCACTTAAGATCGAACCAAAAACCAAGGTTGATCAGGAAAAAATGGGAATGGCACTTAACCGCTTGATGGCAGAAGATCCTACCTTCAAAGTTAAGACCGATCCAGAAACTCTTGATACGATTATCTCGGGAATGGGAGAACTTCACCTTGAAATTTTGGTTGATCGTATGAAACGCGAATTTGGTGTTGAAGCTAATGTTGGAACACCTCAGGTTGCGTACCGCGAAACTATTACTCGTCCCGTTGCTGATGTTGAACACAAGTATGTTAAGCAGTCAGGAGGAAAAGGACAGTATGGACACGTGGTGCTTACCTTCAAGCCGCTTGAAGAAATTGAAGAAGGGGCAAAAATTCCTAAGAACGTTGAACGAGAAGAAGGATTTGAATTCATCAACTCAATCAAGGGAGGAGTTATTGCACAAGAATTTATTCCAGCTGTTAAGAAGGGAATTAAAGAAACCATGGATCGTGGAGTTCTTGCGGGATATCCACTCACCAATGTTTCTGCAGAACTTACCTTTGGATCTATGCACGATGTTGACTCATCAGAACTTGCGTTCCGTTTGGCAGCATCTATGGCATTCCAAGAAGGAGCTCGCCGTGCAGGTCCGGTAATTCTTGAGCCTATGATGAAAGTTGAAGTAACCGTTCCAGATGAATATGTGGGAGATGTTACCGGAGACCTTTCTTCAAAGCGTGGAATTATTGAAGGAACAGAACAGCGTGGATTTGCGCAAGCAATTCGTGCAACCGTTCCATTGGCATCAATGTTCGGATACATGAACCAGCTTCGTTCTATGACGTCTGGACGTGGAGCCTTTGTAATGGAGTTTGCTCGTTACGATGCTGTTCCAATGAATGTTCAAGAAGACATCATTAAGAAGCGTGGAATGAAGAAAGAAGAATAATTTTTCTTTCTATAAATGAGAAAAAGGGGCGCCCAAAGGGCGCCCCTTTTTGTATTGACATCATATAGTTAATATGATATAATATACTCGAAACTGATATTTTACAATAAACTTTTAAACACTTATTGACATGTATAGTAAAAAAGACGACTCAAAAGAAGTTCAGGACTTTATGAAAGGCTTAGGTTTTCCTTCTCAGGAAGAAGGAGATCTTATGGACGATGTAGTAAACCGTTTTGCTGGCAAGGAGGTAGTTATTGTTAATGGAGGGGCTAAAGTAGTTGGGGTATTACATTCTCCTACCCTTATTTTTGGCAATTTTTTAAACCTAACTCAGGTTAAAGAAGATGAATGTACGCCGGGGATACTAAAAGAGCTGCACTACTATCATCCACGTAATTTCAAGCCCGAATTAGAAAAACGTAACTTTGGTTTTGTTAGTGCAGGCTTTGTCCAGGATAAAGACCCTCAAAAAGATGACCTATTGGTTGTGCCTATTGATGGTTGTAAACTAACTTGCGAGGGAGAGACCGTTGAATTTCCTGTAGAAGACGATGATGAAGAAGACGGGGAATAAAATTTTTGTATTAAACTTGGCACTCAATCTGATTTGTAGATTGGGTGCTTTTGTTATGATATAGTCTTTCTAATAAAACTATGTATCCTCAGGCAAAAAAGTCACTTGGGCAAAATTTCTTGAACGGTGGGCGAACCATTGAACACATTGTTGATACGATGAATCTGGATATAACTATTCCAGTTTTTGAAATTGGTCCGGGGCGAGGCGTGTTGACGCGTGAGTTATTAAAGCGTGGTGTTAAAGTAGCTTCTCTTGAGGCTGATCATGATTTAATTCCAATTTTGCAAGAAGAATTTGCGAGTGAAATTGAAAATGGAACGTTTACGTTGCTTGAAGGTGATATCACTAATTTTAGGTATGAAGAAATAGTAGGGGGGAAATATCAGGTAGTTGCGAATATTCCGTTTTATATCACTGGTCTCATTTTTAGACGCATTTTAGAAGAAGCGAGTGTGTTGCCGCAACGCGTGTGTCTGATTATTCAAAAAGAAGTTGCTGATAGAATTGTTAAGCGTGATGGTGATTCTTCAATTCTTTCTCATTCAATTGAAATTTTTGGAACACCAAAATATCTTAAAACTATTGCACGAGGATCGTTTTCTCCGGCACCAAATGTTGATGCGGGATTGTTGAGTATTGAAAATATCAAAAAGCCAGAACTTCCAACCGATCTTGCTATATTTTTTAGTCTAATAAAAACACTCTATAGAATGCCACGTAAAACTATCCGTAATAACCTGATGGGAAGTGAGTTTGAATCACTTATTCCAAATCTTTCAGAAGAGCTTTTAATCAGACGGCCAGAAACCTTAACCTTCCAAGAGGTCAAAGACATCTTAGGAAAATAGAAAAGATATTGACATATATAAATATAATAGTATTATACTTCTATCAGTATATTCGCAAACATTTAAAACTTAAATAGATGAAAAGCTTTGAATTAAAAATGTCTCTTGGAGCTGCTATGGTTTACTCCATCATTTATAGCTTCACAGATAAGCAAGTCAGACTTCACCTTGAGAAAATCGTGAGTGAGAATACAATGATATCGGTGCCTGAATTCAATAAAGCATTGAAAGAAGGTGGTTGCTCTGATGAACAGTGTCAAGAAATCGGAAAACTCGACTTAAAGCTTCAAGCTGAACAGTATCCCACTCAAATAATGCGTGCGTATATCTGTATGCAAGTTTTGAAGTTAGAACTATTCAACGATTTTAGAAAGGTTGACTCGGCACTTACCGGCATCTTTTTTGATAATGTTCATGTTATTCCAGATGAAGATAATCCTCAGAATTATTCTTGGGATTGTACTCTGATAGAGGACTATGAAGATTATTAGCAGTCCTTTAACCCCTCATGATAAAAATGAGGGGCTTTTTTATTGACAAAATCCCTTACAATCAGCTTTATTCTGTGGAAACTCCCAAACCAAGCCCTCAGGGAGGAGTATACTTAGACAGTACCCTGAGTTATCAGTGACGGCATGCGGAGCACTCATAAACGTTTGATAGGAGGTCGTTCTTCCGCTTGCCATCAGTGCTAATTCGGGGTATTTTATATACAGGATTTTCCTAGATATCCTCATCTCAATTACCGGCTAACAACCTTTTATTTTATGAACTTTTTGACCTCGCTTTTTAAACCTGAACACGAACGCATTCTTGCAAAAATCAGACCAATCGTAACATTGGTGAATAATTTTGAAGAAAGCATCCAAAAGCTTACCGATGAGGAGCTTAAATCAAAAACTACAGAATTCAAAGATCGCCTTTCAAGGGGTGAGGATTTTGACAAACTCATGCCAGAAGCAATTGCCGTAGTGCGTGAAGCTGCAAAGCGTACGCTTAACATGCGTCATTTTGATGTGCAGGTAATCGGAGGAATCGTACTCTTTAAGGGAATGATTGCCGAGATGAGAACAGGAGAAGGAAAGACATTGGTTGCAACGATTCCGGTATATCTTGCAGCATTGCAAGGGCAGGGGGCACACGTGGTAACGGTAAACGACTATCTTGCAAAACGCGATGGGGAACAAATGGGACAGGTATACAACGCATTGGGATTGAGTGTGGGAATTATTAACTCAAATCAGGTTTCATATATGTATGATCCTTCTGCAAAACAGCTCGATAACGAAGCTGATACCGCAGGATACTACAAAGTATACGAAGAGTTTTTGAAACCATGTACGCGCAAAGAAGCATACGCATGTGATATTACCTACGGAACCAACCATGAATATGGATTTGATTATCTCCGCGATAACACCGTAATTCGTATTGAAGATAAAGTGCAGCGTGTTCATGCATTTGCACTCGTCGATGAGGCGGACTCAATTTTGATCGATGAAGCACGCGTTCCGTTGATTCTCTCTGGACAAGCTGATGATGCTGCAGAGCTTTATAAAGTTGCATCACGAATTGCATCAATCCTTTCCCCAGAAGATGATTTTAAGCTTGATGAAAAACTTAAAGCTATTCAGGTAACTAAGCAGGGTATTGCAAAGATTGAAAAAGAGCTTGGGCTTGATAATCTGTACACTGCAGAAAACATGAAGTATGTACATCATGTTGAGACTGCAATCAAAGCTCGTCATTTATATAAAAATGATATTGATTACGTAGTACGTAATGGTGAAGTAATGATCGTTGATCCATTTACTGGACGCCTTCAGGAAGGACGCCGCTGGAGTGACGGTCTTCATCAGTCTATTGAAGCCAAAGAAGGTGTAGAGATTCAGTCAGAATCACGTACGCTTGCGTCTATTACCTATCAGAACTACTTTAAGCTTTATAAAAAGTTGGCAGGAATGACCGGAACCGCAATGACTTCAAAAGAAGAATTTGCGCGCGTGTATAACTTGGATGTTGTTCCAATCCCAACACATCGCCCAATTGCTCGTGTTGATTTGTCTGACCTCATCTTTATCGATATCAAAGCAAAATACAATGCAATCGTTGAACATATTAAAGAGATCCACAAGACTGGTCAGCCAATTTTGATTGGTACCGTTGCAATTGAAAAGAACGAATTGCTTTCACAATATCTTACCCGTGCCGGTGTTCGTCATACGGTATTGAACGCAAAAAATCATGAAGCAGAAGGATTGGTAATTGCAGAAGCAGGAAAGAGAGGATCGGTAACCATTGCAACTAATATGGCAGGACGTGGAGTTGATATTAAGTTGGGTGGACCACAAGCAACACAAGAAGAGGCGGATGAGATCCGTGCACTTGGTGGCTTGTTTGTTCTTGGAACCGAACGTCATGAAGCACGCCGTATTGATAACCAGCTCCGTGGACGTACGGGGCGTCAGGGAGATCCTGGAAAAACTCAGTTCTATGTTTCGTTGGATGATGATCTTATGCGTATCTTCGGTGGAGATAAAGTAAAAGAACTTGCCAAGAGTTTGGGTGTTGCAGATAGTACTGAGCCAGTAAGTCTTGGATTTTTGAGCAGTCGTCTTGAAGATGCACAAGATAGAGTTGAAGGATTCCACTTTGATTCTCGTAAGCATATTCTTGAGTACGATGATGTTGCCTCATATCACCGTACCCTTATCTACAAGCGCCGTGATGGAATTTTGTCTCGCGATGAGGCTATCTTGAATGAAATTGTTGAAGAAACTAAATCACGTTATCCAGATGCTGGAGAAGCTATTGATGCTAAACGTTCAGAATTAGATGAAACCCAATACAAAGATATTATTGGACGCGTTGCATTGTTTGCACTTGATCGATTGTGGTCAGAACATCTTGATTTGCTTGAACAGTCAAAGCAGTCAGCAGGACTCCGTTCATACGGACAACGTGAGCCGGTAGTTGAATACAAGAAAGAAAGTATCCGTCTCTTTAAAGAATTGGAAAATGCGTGGTATGGTCAGATTGCAGAGATTCTTGGAAATCTTGATACTAAGGCAATCAAAGAACAGCAACCTACGGTTACTACTGCTAGAATTTCGTAAATAAATTAAAACCTCTCAATTGAGAGGTTTTAATTTATCGGTAGAGTTCTAAAATAGCCTCAAGTTCTTCTGGGGTATCAATGATGCGGAAGAATTCATCATCAAAAGGTGAAATGTACGCATCTTGTCCTTTGAGTCGATCATTAATAAATGTCACGAGTGGTTCCCAAAATGCACGGTTCACTAATACCACTTCCTTATGATCAAACTTGCGCGTTTGAATCAAAGTAAATGCTTCAAACATTTCATCAAGTGTTCCATAGCCGCCAGGGAAATACAAAAGCAAATGTGAATGCGCAATCAATGCATATTTACGGGTGAAGAAATAATTGAACGTAATATTGTGGGTAAGGTAATCATTTGATGCTTGTTCATTAGGAAGTTTGATTGAAAACCCAATGGTAGTTCCATTGTTAGTGTACGCACCTTTTGAAAATGCCTCCATAATCCCCGGACCACCACCGGTAAGCGCTGTATATCCATGCTTAGCTACAACTGCTCCTAATGCTTCTGCTTGCGCATAGTGCTCGGCATCAAACGCCGTGCGCGCAGAACCAAAAGCAGAAATAGTAGAAGGATAGCGGCTCAATAGCTCACCGCTAAAGCTTAGTTCACGCGTAATGAGATCAAGATAATAGTTATGTTCTGGGTGAAGGATGTTGTTGTGAGCTGCCAAGAGTTCGCCCATGAGCATATTTTCCGGTGAATTCATACTTATAATTATACCGCACAAAGGAGCGGCGTATGGTACAATTATCCAGTAACGTATGGTGAAAACAGTCATTAAGTCTGATGGAACAGTTGAGAATTTTGATGCAAAGAAGCTTGAAAAATCTTTGATTGATTCTGGGGTGCCCGAGGAAGCAGCACAGGAAATCCTGGTGCGTGCAATTGAACGGCTTGATGTTGAAACTACTACTAAAAAAATCTGGCGTACAACACTTTCTCTTTTAAGCGAACATAAGCTTGCAGCGTCCGCTCGCTATAGTTTGCGTCGTGCGGTGTCGGCACTTGGCCCAACGGGATTCCCGTTTGAACAATATGTTGCGGCAATCCTTCGATCATACGGATTTGAAACAAAGACCAATCAATTAGTACGCGGTGTTTCTGGTATTGAACATGAGATCGACATTGTTGCTGAGCATAATAATTTAATTGTGTTTGTTGAAGCAAAGTTTCATAAAGAATACGGATACAAAACACATCTTGATGTAGCTATGTATGCACATGCTCGTCGTGAAGATATTTTTAAAGAAATGGAGAAGAAGGGACTCATTAAGCCTGGAGTGCAGTATGAAATGTGGCTCGTAACGAATACAAAGTTCACCACGCATGCCGTCAAGTATTCTGAATATTCTGGTGTGCGTTTAATTGGATGGAGTTATCCAGATGGGGCAGGGCTTGAAGAAATGATCGTTGAAGAATGCATGTATCCGGTAACGGTCTTGCCATCACTTTCAATGTTTGAGCTTGAAAAACTAGTATCACATAATATCATTTTGGCTAAAGATTTGAGCATGATTGAAGAGCGAAAGCTTTCACAAGATTTTGGTATTCCGCCAGAAATTGCCAAGCGTCTTAAAGAAGAAGCGACTGATTTGGTGTGTATTGATAAAAATGTCTTAACCAAGTATTATGAAAACCAACATGAAAAATAATCTAAAAATTCCGCACATCAAAAAAGGCGCTGTAAAAGGGTTTTTTGCTCGTAATAAAGTTGGGGTAATTGCTGCTTCGGTTGTTTGTGTAGTAATTGCACTCATTCTTGCTATCGGTGGGGGCAGTAAAAATCCATATTTTGTAGCCAAAGAGCCGGTACAACAGCGAACTATTGTTCAGAACCTTAGATTCTTGGGACGCGTAGAAGCAGAGAACGATTCTCAGTTGGCATTTAGTCGCTCAGGATTGGTAAAGTCGGTGAATGTTAAAGAAGGAGATTTTGTTAAGAAGGGGCAAATATTGGTGTCACTTGATACCAGTGAACTTGAAGCATCGCGGGCGCGTTCTGCGGCAGAAGTATCATCTTCTCAAGCACAATATCAAAAAGTAGTAAGTGGTGATCGTGCTGAAGATAGAGCCATCCAAGGCCAGGCAAGTGCAACCGCCGCACTTAATGTTGAGCAAACTATTGCAAAGTATGACAGCTTGATTGCTGACGCTCGAACCACACTCTATTCATCAGATCTTGATGCAACACCCGAGAATCTTTCATTCAGTCAAACACCTCCAAAAGTGAGTGGAACGTATTTGTCTTCAGTAGAGGGACGGTATGTATTGATCGTATATCCTTCAACTGCAGGATCAGGAATTTCTCTTGAATACTCAGGGTTGGAAAACGGTGCATCAGAAATTGCATTTGGGGTGCCAGTAAAAGTTGGAACACGAGGAATCTATATAACATTTACTAAGGGCGATAATTATGGAAATACTAAATGGATTGTTGAAGTGCCAAACAAAAAGGGAACATCATACTCACGTAATCTTGCTGCATATAATCAGCTCGTAAAAGATAAAGATATTGCTGTTGCAGAAGCACGCCTGAGAGCAACTACTGAAGATCTTAAGAATAAAAGTGTAGTAAGTGGAGCTCGTGCAGAAGATGTTGCAATTTCTCGCGCATCACTTCAAATGTCACAGAGTGGACTCTCTCAGGTAATCTCACAAATTTCATCATCAATCATGCGCGCACCGTTTGATGGGGTGATTGCAAGCCTCAACTATAAACTTGGTGAGTTTGCATCATCAACCGAAAGCGGACTCCGTCTTGTTTCTAATGATGTGTATGTAGTAAAAATCCAAGTTCCAGAAACTGACATCTTCTTTATTAAAGAAGGGCAGGAGGTTGAAATTAGATATGATGCTTTGCCGGGAACTGCATATAAGGGAACCATTTCTCACGTTGAATTGGCTGATTCCGTAATTGATGGAACGCGTGTGTATCAGGTAACGGCACAACTTCAGCCAATTGAAGGTATGACACTTCGTCCAGGACTTACCGCATCGGTATATATTCCCGTTTCAATTCCGGATGTATTGGCAGTTAAAAAAGACGCGGTAATTTATGACGCTAAGAAAAATACTAATCATGTATACAAAATAAAAGGCGAAGAGGTAGAAGCATCTGACGTAACTATCGGACGTGTTTCTGATGATGGGTATGTTGAAATCCGCACCGGTATTCAAGCGGGTGACGTAATTGGAATTCCAGAGGCAGAAAACTAGTATGGCGCTCATTGGAAAAGAGACATTGCGCGTAGGATTCTTTTTAGGCAAACGTCAGCTATTACGTGCACCAAAAAGCACCACTGTTTTAATGATTGTTATCATGACACTTACGTTTTTGTCATTAGTTGGAATTTCAGGAATTTTGGTGGGACTTATTGAGGGAGGAAATATTGCCAACAAGGATCAGTTTACCGGAGGGGTGATTATTAAAAATTTCCCGGGTAAAAATGCAATTGAAAATGGGCAAACTATTAAAAAGTCGGTTGATACTATTCCGGGCGTGACCGCCTCAACACAGCGATATATTACCATGGCAAATGTGGTGGGGAATTATGTGTCGCGTCGGGATTTTGAAGCTAAAGAAGACAATGCCGGAACACAACTCACGGGGATTAATGTGATGGATGAAGAGCGTGTGTCAGGGCTTTCACGATTTATTGTTGAAGGAGAAATGCTTACACCGCAGGATCGCGGATATGTATTGTTGGGAGCTAATTTATTTGGCCGTTACTCATCAGGATTTGGAGAAGACTTTGATTCTTTGGGTGATGTGTATCCTGGCGACCGTGTGCGTATTGAAGTGAATGGTGCGCAAAAAGAATTTACCGTAAAAGGAATTATAAAAACAAAAGTTGCAGAAGTTTCAATCAGAGCATTTGTGAATGAACAGGATTTTTTTGATCTTGCACCGCGCCCTGATTTGAGTGGAAATGAAATTGCCATCAAGCATGATAGTTTAATTACCGACGATCAACTTAAAGGAAAGTTAATGGCACTTGGATTTGATCAATTTGCTAACATTAAAACCGCAGCAGAAGCAATCCCGGATTTCTTGTTGCAGATTAGAATGGCGTTCTCGGTGTTGGGTGCAATTATTGGATTCATTGGACTCTTGGTATCATCAGTGACTGTATTTATTATCATCTACATTAACACCGTGGCACGCAGAAAGTTTATTGGATTTTTGAAGGCTGTTGGAGTAAATCATACGTCAGTAGAAATTGCATCAGTATTTCAGGCGGTGGTGTATTCAATCATTGGGGTAGTGTTCGGATTTGGAATCATTTACGGATTATTGGTACCATTCTTTAACGCCCATCCGCTTAACTTTCCGTTTAGCGATGGGATTATGTCAGCACCGCTTGGGCAGACGGTATTTAAGGGAATCCTTATTATCATGTTGACCGCCTTGGCTGGATATCTTCCGGCTCGTAAGATTTCCCGCAAGCCAACCCTAGAAAGTATTTTAGGAAGATCGTAATATGAAAAATATCATTGAAGCAAAAAATATCATAAAAACCTATGAGAAAGATGGACTTGAAACTCATGTTCTTAAAGGGTTGGATATTGAAATTAAAGAGGGAGAGTTTGTAGCAATTATGGGACGTTCTGGAGCAGGAAAGTCTACGCTTTTGTACCAATTGTCGCTTTTGGATAGACCAACCAGCGGAGAGATTCACTTAATTGGTAAGCGCGTTGATGATTTGGATGAATATGAGCGCACTAAATTCCGTTTGAATAATTTGGGATATGTATTTCAAGATTATGCATTGTTGCCAGACTTAACCGCCATAGAAAATTGCATGGTCCCATTTTTGGCGCGTGGCATGAGTGCAAGTCATGCAGAAACTAAATCACAAGAAGTCTTGGAAAAAATTGGATTAGGTCATAGATTACATAATCTTCCGCGTGAACTTTCCGGAGGAGAACAGCAGCGCGTATCAATTGCACGTTCAATTGCCGGTGAGCCGGAGATTTTATTTGCCGATGAACCAACCGCAAACCTTGATTCATATTCTGGAAATCAGGTTATTGAACTTTTTGAGGAGCTTCATAAACATGGGCAAACGATCGTGATGGTGACACACGAAGAAGAGTACGGAAAGCGAGCAAATCGCATTATTAAGGTTTCTGATGGGAAGGTGGTGAACAAATAGCCTGCAAAGATTGACTTTTCTGTAATAAATTGATCTAATACTTAAGAAATTAAATTGCAATTTAACCAAATTAGAATAGATGAAGAAAATAAAAATCACTATACTTCTTTTGTTGCTGATAGCCATTTGTTCTTGTTCTGTGAGCAGGAATACGGCAATAGTTACCAACAAGCCGGATACTTCTAAAAAACAGGGAAGTTACTCGTCGAATTCCTACACGATTAAAGCAGAGCAAGGAGATATTAAGTTTAAAGAACCCATCCCTATTCCTTAAGTCTGAATAGGCAATTCAACATTATGTTTTTTAAATAAAGCCAGATTCTATTAAATTAGAACTTGGCTTTTTGTTTGCCAAATAAATAAAAGCGTGTTGTCAAAATAGCTAGTTTTTGATATAGTATTCCCATCTGTAGGGAATAAAATACTACGGAAAATCAAACAGATTCTGCGGTGGTAGCTCAGCTGGTTAGAGCACTCGCCTGTCACGCGAGGGGTCGTGGGTTCAAGTCCCATTCACCGCGCAGCAAAGAAAAACTCCTAGAAATAGAGGGTTTTTCTTTATGAAATTGAATATTCAGGTAACTCATCTTATTATTGAGAGTAATGGAAATAGCACTAGCTTTTAGGGTGAAGAAGCCAATACTGCTTATTGCATCAGGAATCTTTTTTATTTCAGCGCTTTTCTTGGATATATATCTTTTGGATGTGTTGGAAAAAATTGCAACAATAGTTGCAGCCGTTTCATTTTTTACTGCAGTTCTACAATTTCAGTACTTACAGAAAAAAGATAAACAGGATTCCATTTTTAAGATACTTTCTTTTTTCAGAGAAAATGTATTAAGCGAATATAATAAATTAGTCAAAGAGGTGCCAGTAAAGTTTCCTGATTATAAATTTAAGCTAATAAGATTCAAGAGAAGAGAATCGTTGGATGAAATCTTTGCAAGAGAATGGGAAAATGCTAAGGCTCAGTCACAATTACTTGAGAGAGAAATAAATACTTTTCAGTTAAATCTGCTAAACGTCTTGGAAGAGTTTTCTTTGCGTGTTATTGAGTTAAAACTCGAGGAGAATAATATAATAAGTTGCCTCAAATATGCTTTTGTTAGAGCTGTCGAAGAAAATACTATATCTCTACTAGTTCAGCGAATTATAATCACTGATGATGAAAAGTTGTATAATGGAATTTTGACTTTATATGAAATGTGGCGAGATCAGACCAATATGGATATTGAATCTAGAATAGACAAGCTAAAAATCAAACCTCCGAGTCTTTAGCTTTTCTTGATCTCTTCCATGATAGTCTGGACGGGTTACCTTTCAGTTAACAAATAAATAACCATATTTCTTGGTAAAAATAATATAATTCAACACAAAAACGAGACTCCGCAAGGTGCCTTGGGTGGTAAATTATAGTATATCTACCGCATACGGTTATTTATTGTAGTCCGTACTTTTAATCCTAAATCTATAATTTATGACAGCTAAACTTTTCAAAGCATTTGGTTTTGCACTCATTGCAACATTTATTGTTGTTGCTTCGTCTGCAAAAACTACTTTTGCTGCAACCGACTTGTATGTTGGTACCCCTGCAGTTGCTCCTGGAACAGGAACACAAGCAGATCCATTTGACACCTTCGCTGATGCATACACTGTAGCAGTAGATGGTGACACAATTATTTTTGATGGAACTACTGAGAACCTCACTGCCGGTACTACTATCACCAAGGTAATCACTATTAAAGGAATGAATGGTGGAGCAATTGAAACCTCTGGTTCAAATCAACTCTTCACTATTACTGCAGCTGGGGTAACGATCCAAGATCTTACCTTCACTAAGACTGACAAAACTGGTCAGCACATGATTGGTGTTCAGGCTAACAACGCAACTATTTCAAATAACTCATTCACCGGACAATATGTTATTGGTGATCCTGATGTATCACGCGTTGTGGTAATGAGTCCGGGTGTTACCGGATTCCTTATTGACGGAAACACCATTGCTAACTTCCGCCAACCTGGATACTTTGATGCTTCAACCGGAACTATCTCAAACAACACCGTATCGGGAACCAAAGGATGGGTAATTGTTGCTGATGCAAATATTACTATCACCGGAAACACTGGATCAGGAAACACGGTTGACTTTGCATTTATTCCTGCAGGAACCAACAATTATACCGATGTTGCAGGAATTTCTGCTGCTAACAACAATGCACTTATCATCAACAAAGCATTCGCAACTCCTACGCTTTCTAACGTATATGTTGAAGCGGGAGCAACCGGCGATGCTAACTACGATCAGGGAACTCAGCAAAACCCATTCCTTACAATTAACGCTGGATACAATGCAGTAATTGCGGGAGGAGCTATCAATGTTAAAGCTGGCTCATATGCTGAAGATGTTGCTATTGCAAAATCAGTAAAACTTGTTGGTCCAAACCAAGGGCTTGCTGGAACCGCTTCACGTCTTCCCGAAGCTACCGTAACCGGAGCAATTCTTATTACTTCAAGTGATGTAACTGTATCTGGACTTGCAATCACCAATCCCTCATGGAATGGCGTAAGCGTAAAAGGAGTTCATGTATACAGCGACAGTGCAACACTTAATAACACTACTATTTCAAACAACGTAATCTCTTCAATTGTTAACGCAAATACCAAGGGGTCATACGGAGTTATGATTCAAGGAGTTATTAATGATGCAATTATTTCTGGAAACAAAATTGATACTATTGGTTCACAAGGATGGGCACGTGGTATTGAAGTTACGCCAACCTGTGCAAATACTACTGTTCCAGTAAGTGTAGTTATCACTAACAATACTATCTCAAACATTACCAGCGCTACTGGCGACACATTCCTCTTGAGTATTGACTCATGTCACTCAACTGGAGCTGTTGCGGATGGAACATCTGCTAACGCAGCACAGGTAACCGTAACCAATAACTCATTTGATACTCCAAAGGTAAAGAATGACAGTGGAAACAATCTTAACGTTCAAAGCAACTACTGGGGATCAGCAAATCCTGATTTCTCAGGAAATGTTGGAAGCATCAGTACTACTCCTTATTGGACGGATGCTGGAATGACTACATTGTCTGGACCAGCAGTGGTTTCTGGCGGGGGAGGTGGAGCAATTGATACTGGTTCTTCAACATCAGGAACCTCATCAAGCTCAACCGGAACAACCGCATCATCTTCAACAGGTTCAACAACAGGTGGAGAAGTTTTGGGAGCAAGCTCATATCGCTTCACTATGACACTCCGCTATGGATCAATTGGAGATGAAGTGATTGAACTTCAAAAAGTACTCGGAGATCTTTATAAAGGAAAGATTGACGGTATCTTTGGACCGCTTACGCGTGCTGCAGTAAAAGCATGGCAAAAACAACACGGATTGGTAGCTGACGGAATCGTTGGGCCAAAGACTCGTGCTGAACTCAATAAATAATGTCATACATAGGCAAAAGTCCCACACTGGTGGGATTTTTGTCGTTGAAGGGTATTTGGTTAGGATGAGCGCCGGTATGCGCAAAGCGCATGCCGGCACCCTTAATCCATAACACAAATATCTGATATTGTTGTTACCTCTTGGTATCAGGGTAGACTGGTTGATATAATACAAGTATGAAGAAGGGAAAGAAGCCCCAGAGTTTTTTAAAGCGCTATTTTGCACCGCATAAAAAATATGATGGACGTCCAGCATTTTTTACGCGTACAAGCCTTGCTACGCTTGTTGTTGGATTATTACTTGTCCAAGGATTTTATTTAATTCAAAAATCAACCGCAACACATGATGGAACTATTCTCGCAAGTGTTATTACTGAACTCACAAATCACACGCGTGCACAGCAAGAGGCTGGACCAGTTGTTGAAGATCCGTTGTTAAGTTTGGCAGCACAGGCAAAGGCAGAAGATATGGCTCAGCGGGGATACTTCTCGCATGTTGATCCGGATGGGATTGCACCATGGGCTTGGTACGATGCTGTTGATTACACGTATAGGTACGCTGGCGAGAATCTGGCGGTAAACTTTACTGATTCAAAAGATATTGAAGAGGCGTGGATTGCATCGCCAACCCACTATGCTAACTTGATTAAGCCTCAATACACTCGTACGGGAGTTGGTTTGGCAGAGGGAGTATATAAAGGAAACAAAACTACCTATGTAGTACAGTTCTTTGCCGCTCCACCAAGTGGGCAACGCTATTCAGTCTATGCTCATGCGCAGAAGGCGCTTAAAATGCGAGAAATTGCCCTTACTCAGCCAATTCGTCCTCTTGCAGCAAATGCACCAAAAGTACCGCAAGGTTCTGTTCAGCAAGCGGCGGGTGATGTAGTGGCTTCTGCACCTGCAACACCAGCTGTTCTTGGCGCTACTGCCAAACAGACGTGGCTTCAGCGTACATTTAATGAAATTTCAACCTCGCCACGATTGTTAAATAGAATCATTCTTGTATCAATTCTCCTTATCGTCCTAATCGCATTTGTCATTGCAAATCTACTCCATGCGCAAATCAAATACCGAGAGATTCTCTTTGATGTACTAATCTTAGTGGTTATTATTGGTGCCTTACTCTGGTTTAACGGGCGCACCAAGGTGCCTACAGAAGTACCAGCGGATACTACTGGTGCAAGCATTGAAGTTAAGGTTACTCGGTAACATATCCACATTATCGTAGGATTGCGCTTGATATACTTAGTCTATGAAGAAAAAGCCTGCTCCTCAGCCTCAACAACATTTGTATACTCCTCTCGCTGTTGGGGTTTTAATTGTTGGGGGATTAATTGTGAGTGTGTATTCAAACATGGGCAAGGTCGTATATGATCAGCCACGTATGGGGGGTGAAGTTGCTTCTGCAGATAACAATACTGAACCATTGCCTATTCAAAAAGAATTGTTGAGTGCGTACAGCACAGATAATCGTGTATACATTGTATTTCCAGATACTATCATTAATACCGTACAGCCAAAGCCAACCCAATTCAGTGTGATTGATGACGGTTCATTGAATCCTGTTATGTATGTAGCAGCACAGGGGAATTCACTTATCCTTGAACTTCAAAATCAACCAACCGGAAAAGGAATGACCGTATCGTACCGCGATGTGGTGCAGGGGCGATTGTATACTCAGCAATCAGGATTTATCCAATCGTTTCGTGAGAAGGTGGTAGTGCCAACAGAAAATATTGATGCAGACATTGCACGTGCGTGTGCTGATCGTATTCCACTCACCATAACAAAAGATAGTAGTCGCGAAGATATTATTAGAGTTCAATGGTTTTTGAATAAAGAAGGATACTACTTTGGCAAAGCAACCGGAGTTATGAATCAAGATCTCGTGAATGCTATTGGAAAATTCCAAGTAGTAAATGCAGAAAAACTTGTTGATACTGGATTTGATATCGACGTATACAGCACCTGGGAGCAACATACTGCTAAGATGGCGCAAACCATGGCTTGTTTAGATACTCAGTAGCACCCTGCGCATTTGGCGCGTATACTAGAAACATGAAGAAGGAAGTTGCCATTGAACCAGAGTGGAAAGCAGAATTGGGTGATTTCTTTGCATTAGATACGTTTGCAACATTGAGTGATTTTGTGCGGAGTGAGTATCAAGCTAAACGCGTATACCCGTTACCCGCAGATATTTTTAAAGCATTTTGGCTCACACCATTTTCTCAGGTAAAAGTGGTTATCTTGGGGCAAGACCCTTATCATGGTGCAGGGCAGGCGCATGGTTTATCTTTTTCTGTTCCAAATGGTGTGCGGGTTCCACCATCACTTCAAAATATCTACAAAGAAATTGAAGATGATTTAGGAATCAAAAAAGATTTTACCAATGGAAATCTTGAAGGCTGGGCGCAGCAGGGAGTATTTTTATTGAATGCAATTTTATCCGTTGTTGCGAGTACACCAGCATCACATCAAGGAAAAGGGTGGGAGCAATTTACTGATGAAGTGATTACAAGAGTTTCTGAACATCACGAACATGTGGTCTTTATGTTATGGGGAAGTTTTGCAAAGAGTAAAAAAGTTTTGATTGATACAGGTAAACATTTAGTATTAGAAGCTGCACATCCGTCACCATTTTCTGCACACTCAGGATTTTTTGGATGTAAACATTTTTCAAAGTGTAATGAGTATTTGAAGAAGTGGGGGAAGAAGGAAATCCATTGGTAGGATACATTATTTTTGATTATAGCTGAAAATGGAGTTTATATTGACTTTTATCGTATGTATGTTATATTACTCTAGAACCTGTCCGGAGTTCCGGCTTTAAAAACATATTCATAACTCTAAAAATAGAAAACAATGAAAGGTAATATCCTTGAGTTCTCAAAAGATGGCAAAGAACTAACTATTAAATTTGAATCAGGCGCAGAAAGTTTGGTGATTAAAACAAAACATGAAGCCTATAAGAAAATCGGCGAACTTGTTAGTAAGGGTGATATAACTCACGATGAATTCTTGACAATGAGAGAGCAGGTCTTGGATGCTGAAAAGATGCCAGAAAGCGAAGATAGCTCAGAGCCCTTCTTTGCAAGTGGTTTCCCGGGTATAATTGGGTTTTTGCTTGCGATATCTTCACTTAATGACATCCTTAGTTCTCCTGACGAGCCTGTAGAGTTTGCATACTTTAAAGTATGCAAATCATGTGGCAATCATGGGAGGATTTACACTAAGAGTGGTTATACGACTGACCTTCGTACAAAAAAAGATGCACAGGCTGCACTAACCAGGCTTCAAGAAAAAAAGATGGTGGATGGTGATGAATTTGATAGGTTGCAGCAGGAAATTCAAATGTCAGCTCTTGCTTGAAAGTTTTCAAAAGTTTACTTTAGGGACCTAGTTAATTCTAGGTTCTTTTTATTTACCATGATTTAAAATTATAGTAAATCAATTAAGAATTGTGTTAGAAGAGTGTGACCCTACGGGGAATCGAACCCCGCTTCCAGGAATGAGAATCCTGTGTCCTAACCGATAGACGATAGGGCCGTATTTGAAACACTATGTAATCAGTCCACTTTGTATCCTAGTGTATAACCGATAGGGAAATCATATCATTTTTAATGGAATTTTCAACGAAGGACTTGCTTCATTATGTAAAGTATTGTATAGTGTTGGTCAAAATAATTTTTAACAACAAAACAAACCGGCATGTTAGCAGCTCGTAAAGTAAGTGTGGAACCCTCGATGAAGGTAATCCATAAATTTCGTGTTTTCAATAATAACGTAAAGTTTTTACAACAAAATTTAGTATGTTTTCAGAAAGAATACTTTCAGGATTTCACTACAGAGTGTCTGCCACTTTTAAGTAGAAGCGGACATCTTTTTCTAAAGAAAAATGGAGGACTTGCTTTGGAAAACTTCGAGAGAGGGTGGGTAAAAATGTTTATGGCATCAAACCTTAATACTTCAATCCGTATGCCACATCTTTTATCCCATATGATGAAATTCGTAGATCTACACGAAGAACATATAAACTCTTCTTTGTGGCTTATTCGAATGAATGAAAAGTGGTTCAAGTCATCCAGGGATCATCAAGTAAAGGCATCTCTTCTTGAAAAGTCGTTAAGTAATAACATTGTTTTAAGCATAGAGGAATGGCTGGTTGTATTCCTTCACGACCTAAGGAAGAAGGCATATCTTATTGATACGCCGTGGTATCTTACTTCAAGAATGGTGGAAGGTAAAGTTGTTCTTATTAGAAAAGAGAATGGCAAGGTCAAATTCAAAAAAATAAAACCAACGAGTAGAATTCTTTTTAGCACGATGTTTGTGTTGAGAGAAAAACATTTAAGGGAAGTTATTAAGCCAATATCTTTTAAAAGTAAGTCAATAAAGTAAATAGGGTTATAAATAAAATTAAAAAGTCGTACAACATACGACTTTTCTTATTCCTCAATTAAATTAAGTGTTCCACCTCTTTCTACTTTTTCAATCAATGGAACCACTTCACCAGAAATAGCCATAATATCTTTTCCAATCTTTCGGTATTCTTTTTCAATTGAATCATAATGATTATTTGAAACCTGCAACGACTTTCCAAGTTTTCCAATCACATCAGACAACGCATAAAAATGTTTCGAGAGTTTACCAACTTCCTGTTGAATCTCATGTGCGCGTTCTTCAATCTGAAGCATTCTGAGTCCTTGCAAAACGGTCTGCAAAAATGCCAACAGGGTAGTAGGTGAAACAATGAGTACTTTCTTTTGGAACGCATACTCAATCAAATCTTGCGTATTAATTTTTACCGCACCAACTTCTGCAATCAAAACATCGTAATAAATTGCTTCACTTGGAATAAACATAAACGCAAAGTCCATGGTGTTTTCTTCTGGACGCACATACTTTGATGTTTCATCAATACGCTTTTTGAAATCATTTTTGAATGCACGAATGTATGTTTCTCTATCGGTATTGTTGCTTGCGGTGATGAGTCGTTCATAGTTCTCAAGTGAAAACTTTGCATCAATTGGAATGAGTTTTTCTTTCACAAAGATTACCGCATCAACCGCTTCATTATTAGCAAATCTATACTGCATCTGGTAATTCTTTGATGAGAGAACATTTTGGAGCCCGCTTTCCAAGTAGTATTCACCAAGATTTCCACGCTGTTTTGAATTTTTGAGAATATCCTGAAGCGATTGAAGCTGTGTTGCAAACCCTTCAATCTTTTTGGTTCCTTCCTGAACACGCACAAGTTCTTCTGTCATTTTTTGCACCTCACTCATCTGATGGCGTAGTTGGCGTTCAATAGATTCACTCGCTGACTGTTGCGTAAAATCAATTTTTGCCCCCAAAGAATCACGGGTACGAGAAAGCTCCTGATGAAGCAATCGCGTTGCCTCCAAGTTTTCTGCCAAGGTTTGGGCACTGCTGTCTTTTGGGGCGTTCAACTTTTTAAGAACGTTGATCAAAATCACAATAATTACTATTGCTAAAACAATGAGAATAATGAGTAGAGGATTCATAATTCCAGTATAGCGGATTTCATCATTTTGAGCAGGTCCTATTAATTGACATTTCTTACTTTTAATAACATAATGCTCATAAATAAAACCTTATACAAAGATGAAAACAATTGAACGGCAAATAACAAATCTGCTAAATGATCTCCAAGGTAAATTTGGAGAAGAAATTAATACCGGGTACGGTGTTGAGGGTCTTTGGTGGCAGAGCCATCGCTATTACAAGCTAACCCTTCTTCCTATTACAGATTCAGATATAAATGTAAAGGCATATGAAGTTGTGTCAGATGCTTGTGAAGCGGGTAGGTTTGGTGCAGGTATTATTGAAATTATTCTGAGGGATACTAAAAAGTATCCTGAGCTTATTAACAAGCGGATCATCGCTCTTTCAAGAAAATCAACACAAGAACGACCTATTGTTTTTTGGTTAGAAGAATCCGGCTTAATTGAAGCCGAGCCCTTCGAACTTATAAAAGATTTTCAAGGATATTATCTACTGCTTGCATTGCCACAGGCGAGAGAGGATTAACTTTTTAAATCAAAAGGTCTCTTAAAAAGAGACCTTTTGTTATTCGTACTGAATAAACGCATCTTCAAATAAATTGGTTGGTGGGGTTGGAATTCCCAGCGCACGCTCCAAAGTACGGAGCCAATCAGTTTCATCCTGTTCGGTATTTTTAAGTTTTTCATCATAGAGCCATTGCAAGTATCGTTTATCTTCAACAGCAATATCAAGTACTTTGCGTCCTTTGTATTTTCCAAAGGTGATGGTCTCAATCATGAGCGGTGCGGTGCTGAGTCGCAACATTTCAGCCAACGCTTCTTCTTCTGATTTATTTTCATGCTGCATAATAATATCGCGCAATTTAATGAAAATCTTTTCTAGCACCAATACATCTCCTTCTGCGCTATGGGGAAGTGCTTCACTCAAAGGAATATCAATATCAAAAAAGTAGCGCAAATACTGAAGGCCATTACGTTCTGCATTGTGATATTTTTTTGTGTGAGCGGCAACTTTGCAGGTATCGAGCATGGTTGCAACATTGATCTTGTCATTCTTCAAAATAGCAACATCAAAAGGTGCATTGTGTGCAATCGCAATCGTGTTAGGATTTTCAAACAATGCTTTCACGTCTGCATATTGAGGGTTCTCTTGAAACGCTGGTTCATTAGCTACGCGCTTCTCGGTAATATGGTGTGTTGCCATTGCTTCAAATGGAATTGCTTTTGGTGGTTTGGCATAGATAATGGTGATTTCTTGTTCTCCAACGGCTTTGTATGCTAGTTGGCACAAGAAATCTGAACTGGTATTTCCGGTTGTTTCTGTATCAAAAATAATGAGGTCTTTCATGGGGCTATTTTAGCATATTTAATAAAACTTAGGCTTTTATAACGAGTAAAAAGGTTTTATACTATGACCATGATTGAAAAAGGCTTTGGGGCGAATGCTCAACAAGAAAAGTTTAAAAGTAGTGAATTTGTATCAGAAGTTTTGGAACTCACAAAGTCTAAAGATTATAAAAATTTAGAAGTTGACAATGATTTTGGTCAAAAGTGGGAGCTTGGTGATTTTACCAAAGAAGTGACCTTTAAATACGGAGATAAATTATTTGATCAAATGAATGTTGTAGATGTGTCCGCTCAGGTGGAAGAATTTTATGATGAGCTCGTAAAAGTTAATCCAGCGCTAAATCAAATTAATGTACAAACGATAGAAGATAAAATAAATGTGATCAGAGGAATTGGGTCTGGACTACATGTCAATGACATTAAATTCTTTGTAGAAGACCTTAAGGGTTCTGCGAAGAATTTAGTGGGAAATGTTAGAGATCTGAATGAACAAGCGGTGAGAGCCTATATTGAACGCGCTAATCTTGAGGGTAAAGAATTTGAGGCAGTTGAGGATGCTTATTCAAAGGTAGGATTTGCGTTCAGTCCAGAAACTGCACAAAGAATTATAGATAATAAGCCATATAATCAAGAATAATATATACTAAAGACAATGAATGTTACTTTATCAGAAAATTTTGTTGCAAAAACAGACGAGTTTGAGGGACCACTTGATGCGCTCCTTGACTTACTTGATAAAAAAAAGCTCTCCGTTTCTACTATTTCTCTTAGTAGTTTGGTTGATGATTTCAGCAGATATATTAGCGAGGTTGAAGGAATTTCTCATGATGAGGTAGTTTCACTTATATATGTACTCTCGGTGTTGGTGGTGGCCAAGTCATCATACTTATTAGGGTCGTCTTCTGAAGAAGAACAGGAGGTGGTACTGATGACACAAAAGTTGGAAATTCTTGCTCGCATGCGCAGCACTATTTTGCAGATTCAAAAAATGGCAAAAGCGTATAGAGTTTGGTTGCCACAACGTGCGCAAATTATTGAAGCGCACTTTAGATCTGATCCATCACTCAAGCCGTCACTTATGCGAACACTCGTACAAAATATTTTGCAGGGAGAAGTGAAGAAAGAACGTGAGGAAGTGGTGCATAAAAAAGTGATCGTGCGCAAAGTAGTGCCGATTCACGAAATTAAAAATATTGTGCAGCGTGTGACTAATAGTCTTTTTGATTCACAAAAACGTATTCCACTGAGCGGTGTGTTTACTAAACTCCATGAGACGCTGCTTCATCCGGAAGACTATACACCAGCGGTGCGTCGCAAACACGTGGCAATTTCATTTGTTTCAATTTTGGAAGAAGTGCGTCATGGCGATTTAGATCTTGAAATTGACGGTGATGAGTTTGTGATTATTAAAAAAGATCCTGATTTGCTACAATAATTCTATGAATAGTCTCAACGACAAGGCGACACTCTTAACCGCATATTTATATACTCAGGCTCGTGTAATTGGACGTGAGGTATGTGAAAAACTTTTTAATCTTGAAGGTGATGAATTCAATCAGATAGGAAACATAGTTAAAACTCGCTTAGAAGGGACAGGGCTTGCGGTCTTGATTTCAAAAAAAGACATTGCATTAGTGACTGACCCATCACTGGGAAAAGATTTAACACGGTTGATTGATGAAGAATCAGCAGGAGTACTTACGCCGGTTCAAGCAGAAACACTTTCACTTATTGCCTACGGTGACAGAATCACCCGTAGCCAGCTTGATTACTTACGTGGCGTTTCATCACGATTTATTGTGCGTGTACTTTTGATGCGTGGGCTCATTGAAGAAGAAAAAAATGCTGATCAAACCTATCTGGTACCCACCGGAGAATTTTTGCGATCAGTTGGGGTGGCAGAAGCACAAGAATTACCGGATTATGAGGCAATTCAGCAGGAGATCTGGAATGCATTGGAGGGAATGAATCAATAATTGACTTTTTATAAAAAGCAGGTTAAATTAGTACTAATTAATAATCAACAGCAATTTAACTCAGAATCCCTGTCACTATTTTTGAGGTAGGGATTTTTTTATTAGACGCCAGCTCAATTTTTGCTATACTTAATCGCATGAAAAAGAAAAATAGCAATGCGCTCGATCTTATTATTTACATTGGTTGGGCAGTGGTTATTTCGCTCGTTATTACCCTTATTGTCAACCGAGGAAGTATGTTCGCTAAGCCTGAGCGTCTTTCTTTGGCAGAAGTTGCAACCCTTATTAAAGAAGATAAAGTAAGTAAGATTGAAATTAATGGTGAAGACATTGTGCTTACTGTCGGCAAAGAAGAACAGCGTGCCACCAAGGAGGCAAACACTTCATTTACAGAAACTATTTCACGCTTTGCTGTAACTCCAGAGCAGCTCAGCAAGCTTGATATTACCGTAAAAAGCCAAAAGACGTTTGGTAATACATTGCTACGTATTTTGCCACTCTTTTCACCAATTATTTTGTTCCTGCTGATTATGTGGTTCCTTAGCAAAAGCATGCAGGGTGGTGGAGGTGCCATGAAGGCATTCTCATTTGGACAAAGCAAAGCAAAGCTTGCCGGAGAGAAAGATAAAAAAGTTACTTTTAACGAAGTTGCAGGAAACAAAACCGCAAAGAATGAACTCAGAGAAGTTGTTGAGTTTTTAAAAACACCAGAAAAGTTTTTTAAAGTTGGTGCAAAGATTCCCAAGGGAGTCTTGCTCGTAGGTTCACCGGGAACCGGAAAGACCCTGCTTGCTCGTGCGGTGGCAGGAGAAGCTGGGGTTGCATTCTTCCATTTGTCTGGATCAGAATTTGTTGAAATGTTTGTGGGAGTTGGAGCATCTCGCGTACGTGATCTTTTTGATATGGCTCGTAAAACTGCTCCGGCAATTATTTTTATTGATGAGATTGATGCCGTAGGACGTTCCCGCGGAGTTGGGATTGGAGGAGGAAATGATGAGCGTGAACAAACCCTCAATCAAATTCTGGTAGAAATGGATGGCTTTGAGCCAAAAGAAAAGCTGGTAGTTATTGCTGCTACCAACCGAGAAGATGTACTCGATCCAGCATTGTTGCGTCCGGGGCGTTTTGACCGCAGAGTATTTTTGGATGTACCTGACAGAAAAGATCGCAAAGATATTTTGGAAATTCATGCAAAGAATAAGCCGCTTGAAGAAGGAATTGATCTTGCAGTGGTGGCGCGCAGAACATCAGGATTTTCCGGAGCTGATCTTGAGTCACTCATGAATGAAGCTGCCATTAAAGCAGCGCGTAGAGAATCATCAACCATTTCTCTTGAAGATATTTTGTCATCAGTAGATAAAGTATTGATTGGGCCAGAACGTCTTAATCACTTGCACACAGAACATGAGCGTAAATTAGTTGCGTACCATGAAGCAGGGCATGCACTGTTAGCAACGCTCCTTCCTGATGCGGATCCGGTGCACCGCGTATCAATTGTGCAGCGTGGAAATGCAGGTGGTTACACCATGAAGCTTCCCCTTGAAGAAAAGAAGCTCCGTACTCGCGCTGAGTACTTTGATGATATTACTATGACACTCGGAGGATACGTAACAGAAAAACTTGTATTTGGTGATGTAAGCACAGGACCGTCGGGTGATCTTGAAAACGTAACCAATGTTGCTCGTGCTATGGTGTCACGTTTTGGAATGAGCGATACGCTCGGGCCGGTTGCATATGAAGTAGTGAATTCTCATTCAATTTATGCAGATCGTACTCAAACTGCGTATGCAGAAAAAACTCTTCAAACTATTGATGCAGAAGTGACGCGTATTATTACTGACGCCTTAGCTCGAGCAGAAAAACTCGTGAAAGAAAATAAAAATCTTCTTGATATTATTGCCAATGAACTTCTTGATAAAGAAACGCTTGAACAAGAAGAGTATGAAGCACTGCTTTCTCAACACGGTATTGTGTTTAAAAAGGTTGAATAAAATCACATAACGTACTACAATCCCACTACACATACAATTCATGTACATATAATTATGACCACGACACAGCTTTTTAAACGACTCCAAGAAAATTGGCGCGCTGGACTTTCAGTCGCACTTATTTCATTACCACTTTCAATTTCTTTGGGAGTTGCATCGGGCGCAACACCGATGATGGGAATCATCACCGCCGTATGGGCCGGTCTTATGGCCGGTTTTTTTGGCGGCAGCAACTATAACATCGTTGGGCCAGCCGGAGCACTTTCGGGAGTCTTAGCAGCATTTGCACTTGGTGCTGGGCCAGCGCTCTTGCCAATGGTGGCACTCTTTACGGGACTTTTTGTGCTCGTTGCATACTTCTTTAAACTGGAGCAATACTTGGTGTTGATTCCAAAAACCATCATGTATGGATTTTCACTAGGAGTAGGGCTCATTATTGGTGCTGGACAGCTCCAAAATGCCCTCCAGATCGGTAGCATTCCTAAACATGAAGAGTTTA
The DNA here is from genome assembly GCA_036405175.1 of Minisyncoccota bacterium. GTDB lineage: Bacteria > Patescibacteriota > Minisyncoccia > Phycocordibacterales > UBA1006 > DASWYC01. The sequence continues at coordinate 475,694 of DASWYC010000002.1, read as the reverse complement.
TCCAAAATGTAATCGAAGTCTTCAAGCACGTAGATATGACGTATCTTCCCGCGCTCATGATCACGATTATTACCACTGCAGCACTTTTCTTGCTCGTGAAATATGTAAAGAAAGTCCCTGGAGTAGTAATCGTAGCACCAATTGGAATTTTGCTTGGATATTTGTCTCATATGCAGATGATTCCGCTTGATTTTGTGACGCTCCTTGATAAGTTTGGTAACGAGCCACTTAAGCTTGCTGTATTCCCACAATTTGCTGTTTCAAAACACATCATTGTTACCTCAATTTCAGTTGCATTCATTGCTATTTTGGAAACACTCATTTCTGCAAAGATTGGAGATCTCGCAACTAATACCAAGTTTAATTCTCGCAAAGAATTGTTGGGGCTTTCAATCGCAAACGTTGCATCAGGAATTTTTGGAGGTTTGCCGGCAACCGGAGTGTTCGTACGAACCGGTCTCAATATTAAGTCAGGGGCAACTCATAAAACCTCACAAGTATTGAATGCAATCTTTGTTGCAGCAATTGGGCTCTTATTGTTTAAAGTATTTATCTATATTCCACTCTGTGTCGTTGCGGGAATTCTTATGTATGCGGCGATTAAAATGGTTGAAGTACATGAGATTAAATATCTGTATGAGAAGAGCAAACGAGACTTCATTATTGCAATGGGGGTTGCCGTGCTCATGTTTGCTATCGATACTATTGTCGGACTGATGATTGGTGTTGTGATTGCACTTTTGATTTTGGTACGTAACATGGCCAAAGCTCAATTTGAGGTGACTACTAACAACGAGCAGCATACCCTTACATGTAGAGCGTATGATGATGCAGAAATTTCACACATCACAGAATCAGATACAACGGTGTATTCATTTAAGGGGTCACTCATTTATATTAATGCGGATGAACATGTTGAGCGTATTATGTCTCGCGTACCGCATGCAAAGAATGTAGTGTTACGTTTGCGCGAATTGGCATTGATTGATCTTGATGGCCTGCGAGCATTTGGCGATATTGTTAAGCAGTTGGAATCACAAGGTGTTCATGTTGTATGTTCAAGCGCGCATAGCAGCGTAATGGCGGTGCTCGCTAAATCTGAAATTTATGAGTATATGAAGAATAATAATATGTTCTTTGTGACTACGAGCGATGCACTTAAGGCGCTTGGATATTCTCAAGAAGATCTTCTTGAAGGGAAGAGAACCTATTAATTGGCCAGTGTTCAAAAGAAGGGAAAGGTAGTAAAATGAGGCTACCTTGCACGCATAGCTCAGTTGGTTAGAGCTCCGAGCTTATACCTCGGTGGCCCATGGTTCGAGTCCATGTGCGTGCACACGTATGAATTTAGATAGAATTAACTTTCAAGAATCACAAGAGCATCAATCCTCGATTGAAGAGCAATTTGCGAACAGTAAGGTGAGAAATGAACAGGGTGAACTGCTGAAGGTTTATCACTACTCAGATGATCAGATAGAGACATTCTCTCTGGGGTTTGTAGGTAAAAATTACGAAGGTGATGCGGGATTCTTTGGATCAGGTATTTACTTTACTGATTCTGATGAGGATTACTCATACGGAAAGAATAAATATTCCGCGTACCTCAATCTTAAAAACCCTCTCATTCTTAAAAATCCTTCAGTTGAAGATGTAAACAAACTCCACGGTATGAAGGAAGAACTGATATCTCAAGGATATGATGGGACTATGATTTGGAATGATGAAAAAGAAGATGAAATAAGAACAATATTTAGAAAAGAACAAATTATTAAAGGGCGACCCAAAGGCTGGAGTGAGATATGTGTTTTTAATCCAGAAGATATTTATAAAATAGAAAACTAGCACTATTCAAGATGAACCAACGCATCATTAGTAATACATAAATCTTTAAGTACGGGATGTTTTTTGAGTTCCATATCGTCATCAATAATACCTCGTGCTTCTTCACGTGCATATTCAACAAGACGAGGATTTTTGAGTGCTTCCATTGCTAAATCACTCACACCCCATTGCTTACCGCCTGCAAGCTCTCCAATCCCGCGCAAAGATAAATCGTGTTCTGCTAATTCAAATCCATTTTTTGCTTTCAAGAATACCCCCAATCTATCTTGGGTTTTTTGACTCGTGCTTGAGAATCCTAAGAAACAGTATGGCTCATGGCTTCCACGCATCACGCGTCCGCGTAACTGATGTAGCTGCGCTAAACCAAATCGATCTGCACCTTCAATTAAAATAGTGGTCGCATTTGGAACATTCACACCAACTTCAATCACCGATGTTGCAATCAATATGTGGATTTTACCTTCATTAAATGCTTCCATGGTTTCTTCAGTTTGTTTTTTTGAAAGCTTACCGTGGAGCCCAACTACTACATATTTGGGTCCAACAACTTTCTGAAGCATTGCTGTTTCTGATTCAACTGACTTTGTTTGGAGCTTACGTTCATCGCCTTCATCGGCAGCATTAATACGCGGGCAAATCACATACGCTTGGCGACCTTCCTTGAGTTTTGCTTTAATATGTTCATAGCATGCATCACGCTCTTCTTGATTGCGGATGAGCTTGGTCACCACCGGCTTACGTCCTGGCGGAACCTCATCAAGCACCGACAAATCCAAATCACCATACAACGTGAGTGCTAATGTACGAGGAATTGGTGTTGCAGACATTGATAAAAAGTGCGGCACAGCATTTTTAGTATGCACCAACTTCATACGTTGATTAATACCAAAACGATGTTGCTCGTCAATAATTACCAACGCTAGATCTTTTGGAGTAAACTTTTTACCAATCAACGAGTGGGTCCCAATTAAAATACCAAGTGTTCCATCTTGTGACCACTTATTAATCTGTGTGGCAGAAACTTGAGTCACGTTATTTTTAAGATAGCTTGTTTTTGAAGGAAACTTTTTGCAACCAGAACTGGTCATGAGGCCAATAGAAATCATAGGAATATCAGCAAGTAATTTGGTAAACGTATCAAAAAGTTGGTTTGCTAACACTTCCGTTGGCGCCATGTAGGCAACCTGAAGCGGACGACTTGGGGTGCGTGCAGAAAATACTGCTAAGCTGAGAATAGCTGCAATAATAGTTTTCCCTGAACCTACGTCTCCTTCAAGAAGGCGAGACATTGGTGTGTCACTTGAAATATTAGTGAGCAAACCATCAACAATTGATTGCTGTGTTTTGGTGAGTGTAAACGGAAGCTTTTTTGTAAATGCTTGGATGGCTTTTTTGTTGTAATTCACCACAATTGATTTATTGGATTCATAATGCTTCTTTTGATAAAAGTTATGAATTTGAATGAGGAAAATCTGTTCAAACGCAAACCGCTTACGCGCACGCTCCGCATGTTCTTTTTTTTCAGGAAGGTGAATCCATACTAAGGCTGCTGCAAGGGGCGGTAAATTTAGTTTAGTGCGAACATGTGCGGGAATAGGGTCAGGGATCTGCTCGTGAATACGCATGCTAATCACTTTTTTAATGAGCGTAGAAAGATATTGAGAAGAGACTCCGCGTGTTTCCGGATAGAGTGTTCCGCCAAAACTTTCACCTTCTTCGCCAAATAAACTATCATGCGTATCAATTGCCATTGCTTCTGTTTTTTCTATGGCTGGATTAAAGAGCGATGCGCCTTTATCTGAAGCTTTCAATGTTCCAGAAACTTTTACCAGTGTTCCGGCGGGATACATTTTTGCAATGTACGGCTGATGAAGCCACGTCATAGACACACGTTTACCATCAATGGTTTTGAGTGTTCCTTGTGATGCAGGAACTTTTGAAGTCCATGTTTTTTTGGCTTCGTTTTTAATAATCTCACCCAAAAGAGAAACCTGCTGTCCATCAATAAAGTTATCGCTATTACTGAGCTCAGAAATAGAAACATAGCGAGCAGGAAAGTGATACAGTAGATCTTTTATGCTATTGATTCTGAGCTTTTTAAGCCCTTCCACATGTTGTTTGCTGAGGCGGTTGATAGCAGAAATCGGATGATCGGGCGTAATGGTACTCATGATGGATCTATTGTACGTGGTTTTTAAAGGCTTTGCACGAATAACAAGTTTCTTTGACAACCCTTTAAAAAGTGGTTTCCAGTGTTAGTATTTTTGTATGAATGAGTATGATCTCTGGAATAAAGTTAAAAAAGATCTTGAAAGCGTTGATCAGAAAGTAGAAAGATTTCCTCAAGAGGGAGAGGTTTGGATTAGTATACTAGGTAAAAATATTGGCTTTGAACAGCATGGTAGTAGAGAGGACTTTTCGCGTCCTGTTCTAGTCTTGAAGAAGTTCAACAATCATATGTTTTGGTGCATTCCACTGACTACCAAACAGAAAGAATATGACTTTTATTTCAACTACATTGACCCTGATAGCCAAAAAGTTGCTGCGATTCTGGCTCAAATGAAGTTAATGAGTATTAAGCGATTACAGAGAAAGCTATATTTATTTAACAATAGAGACTTTGGTGTAATAAAATCGCGCATTAGGTATTTAATACAATAATCGAAATCCCACCAATTGCTTGGTAGGATTTCTCGGAGCCTTTCGGCACTTTGTACTCTCAGTATATAGTCAATAAGAAAAGAGTCAATTAGTTACAATTTGATTGATGAAATGTTCTTAACGGTAATCCACGCAGCACCGGCACCAAAGCCGGTTTTATCAATAGAAAATGTTTTAATAGATTTTGGATTGCTCAGAAATATCAGAATACAGTACTTAGGAAGCCGAGACCACGCAGCTGGATCAGTGTTAACTAGACATATATCTTTGCCGTATGTCTTTATAATTGCACGTGCTGTTGCAAGATCTGCAATTTCAAATTGGAGCACCTTGGCAACCGTAGCCTGTGCGGCAACACGTTCACCAGAGTTTTTAAAATATACCGTATCACCAACTTGAACGTTATTCCAAGGAGTGCGCTTGGTTTGGTACCATCGTGATTCAATAGTTTTTTGACCATTTAAAATCTTGGGAATGAGTCCCCAAGACTTTGTCATAATCGCTACGTGATGCATGAGTATAGTATACAAAAACCACCCTTGCGGATGGTTTTTAAATTAGTTAACTTTTTCAAAAACAAAGGTGTCGGTATTTGATGCTTTAAGAATGAGCTGTTTGTCCTTAAACGTATATGTTACTCCTTGACCCATTGCTTTATTAAACGCTGATTCTGTAGTTGCTAAGTGGCTTGGTTCGCTGCAAAACATAAGCGTCGTAAGCATTTCGCTTGAAATGGTGGCTCCTTTTGTTTTGTAGGTTCCACTCATAGAGTTACAAAACTTTGCAGTAAACTTGTTTTTGTTCCCAAAAGTTATGGTGTAGTTTTCGCTTGATTCCATCTTGGTGGTGTTAAACGAAGTGAGGCGGAATGTTCCATCGAGAGTAGTTTTTGTAGATGGTGTGGTTGGTTGTCCTGGAGTAGCGGGAGCCTTTGGGGTATTGGCTGCAGTGGCTGCTTTTACCGTAATTGCAATGTCTGATGTTGGATTGCTATTAGTAATTACTGGATATGCTTGATCGCTTATCCAGCGGAGTTTTCCATCAACAGTAATTCTTGCAGATACGGTGTAGGTCATGTTTTCTTCAATCTTTGAAGGTTTATATTCAAGCGTGAAGGGGATTGGAACATTTTCTCCCGTCGTAGTAATGGTGGTTTGTGCAAGTGTTGTTGCGGGTGCATCTGCGCGAGACGTATCAAGTAAGCTCACTTCAATAACACTGCCTGCTGGAAGTGCAATACGTTCACGATAGGATACTGTTCCGGTAATAGTTGCTTGTGAGCGATGTATAAAAGTATCACCCTTAAAGGCGCATACAAGATAGTATCCTGCAGCGGCAAGCGCAATGAGGCCTAAAAGGACAAGACCTGTTTTGCGCATTGAAGATTTATTGTTGGGTTTCATAAAAATAATGTGAATTCTTAGATTAAGAATACTGTTAAAATTTCACCTTGGGACTCTTTGAGTGTATCATGATTTATTTGTAGTTTTTTAGATATAACAAGAGCGCCGTCCTGACGGACGGCGCTCAACTCTTTTCATTTATTTGTGGCCTTCTGGCCTTTTTCTAACTTTTGAAGTTGCCTCACGTGCTTCGGAAAGTCCAATAGCAATGGCTTGTTTACGATTTTTCACCGTATCTCCACTGCTACTCCTGAGTTTTCCTACCTTAAACTCATGCATAACCTTTTCAACCTTTCTATTAAATGTTGATGTTGGCATACACAATGTATTGAGAAGAGCTTGTTATATATAATGTGCGCTATTCTCAAAATGCAGTATACACCTCTTGCATGAATGCAGTATGAAGATCCTTTACATTATTCTTGGGATGATGAATGATATGCGTCTCGCTCAGCTAAAATTTGCTGAGCCTTTTCAAAATCAGCATCGGAAACATATAAATGATATGCATACGTATTAAAATGAGCAGGAGTAGGGTGCCCAAAAAGACTTACTGCATTAAAATCAGAGTTAATAACGACCTTAATGCCGTATTGTTCTAAATAGCCTTTTGTGAGATGGGCATCAATTTCACTTGGGGCAGTATAGATAGAGGTTTTCATAATCGTAGCTTATCGAAATAAACGTTTTCTGCCAAGCCCTTGAGATAAATTGGTGTACTTTCTGAACTCGCATCCAATACCTTCCCAGTTTTCTGCAGAAAGTCTTGTAAGTTTATTGTTATAAGTAAGTCCTGCATCAAATGAGTGATTACCAAGTTGCTGAACCAACAGGGAAGGTTTTATTGACGAATTAATTCGCTGCATAGTTGGGAGTGAGCCGGGGCCAACGGGAAACTCTTCAAATAAATCTATATACTGCGGAAATTGATACGCAACATCAATAAGAACTTCAGTCCACAGAAAGTGAAGGTTAAATTTAAATAGAGGAATAATCTGTGTAAGTCCATCAATAACGGACTTATTTTCCCAAGCGGTTATTTCATCTGCAACTGTCTGCATAATAGCTGGTAAATACTCAGTAATAAAAAGTTCTCGCGTGGGAGTTGAGCTTTTTTGAATCACGCTCACCGGGAAAACATACGGAGTTCCAAATCGTGGACGAGGAGAGTTCATGAGTCGTTCGTATACTTTCTTGTTCTTAGAATTATTAAATGAGAGTAATCCAGCATATTGAATGGTTTCTATACGAGCCACCATTCGACAATAAAACATATTCAAAAGCCAAAGAGGAAAGTTGTCTCTGAGAGGATTAAGCAGAGTATGAAATTCAATAGTTTGACGATCAAATTCTCGCAAGATATTACAAAAACGATATTTAGAAAAAATTGGATCTTGGGTGTAAGGAGGCTGTGCGCCGGTTACCTTCTGTTCCCAAATATGTATACGCTCGTGAATAAACCATTCAACTTCTTTAAAGAGTTTTGCGTCGGTAAAAACCTCTTCTACCGCAGGGCTATCATGCAACACAACATGAGACTCCCAGTGACGATACAGCTCTTTAAGATGATGAGGGATTTCCATGTTCGAATTATATTCATTCTTTTTTAAACTTCAAATGTTGTTTAAACTTCTGGTAAGAAATTATTGCGGCTCCAATTCCATAAAACAGGATGCATTTCAACAGGTGTCAGCTTTGATCCTTCTAGTAAAACAAACCATGCATCTGCGATCTGTTCAGGTGTTGCACCTTCTTCTGTAATCCCTAAATGGCATGAGCACTGTGCAACATGTGTATCCGGAATGATGGAAAGCTTATGTTTATTCTGCAACTGAATATCTGTATAGCTATCTAAGATATAGAGCCAATAGTTAGCCATTTTTGATCCATTTAAATAGGGAAATTTCTTTTTGTTTTCTCGTAAGTAATTAATAATTCTTGTTACGCATGAATGACGATCTTTAATAAGTTTGCGAGGATCATCATCCCAATCTTCATGAAAACTTTTGCAAAGTGTTACCCAAATATCAGTATGTTTGTTTACCTGCAATGAAAGCTTATGCTTCCGCAAATCTTGTTGAACTTTTTCATATGAAGTTGCAATTACTTTCTCCGGGAAGAAAAGATACTGAGTTTCTGGGTCGTGTCATGTTGCATACGCAGACTTCCACATAGCAGGACTTTGGCGTTGAAAGTTGAGAGAAGGGGGGAGGGTGAAATAGAGATAGTTTTCTCGGCTATCAATAGGAACGTCAGGGTGAACTTCATGATTGGCAATGGTAGGAATTTGTCCATCGTGAAAAACCTTGTGCAGTTTAAAGATGCGGGTAAGAAGCTGTTCTTTATCTTTAGAATTCATACCTAGTTAGTCAAAAACTCTAAAGTTTTTTGAATTACAAGCTGTTCGTGCTCAGGGTTGCTATAGGAATGATTAGCACCTTCAATTGTAAAAAGTTCACCCGTATTCATCATAGAAATAATCTTTTCAGAATTTGAAAGGGGAACACGATCATCATGCGTTCCATGAATTATTAAAGTTGAGGTTTCTATATCTTTAAAAAAGTCTTTGTTAATAGTAATATCAAACAACGAACCAATTTCTCCTAACTTTATATTCTTGAATTGTTCTAGTGTTGAGTCGGATTCACTAATACCAATCGCCGGAGCCCAAAGAACTTTTTTTGTAATTTGATGAGAAGGATGAGTGAGCAGAATTCCTCCACCAAAGCTTTTTCCGATACCCGTAATTGAGACATATCCAAGTTCTTTTAATAATGAAATAGCCTCATCAAGATTGCTATAAATTTCATTAAATGTTTTTTCTTTAACGTCAGGGATTCCGCTCCATCCATCAAAAAGAGCGATGGAAATTTCTTTTTCAACACATGCTTGAGTAAGTGTGGTGAAGCGATCAGAAAACGCTCCGCCGCCAATGCCAGGCAGAAGAATTACTACCATATTTGTTGGCTGATCAGGAGTGACTACTTTTACCTGTACTGAAGAGCTGGGAAGGGTATACGTTTTGGTCATTAGCCATAGTATAGCGTAAATTGGTATACTGTGACCATGAAAACAACTGCTGCTGCAACGATCAAAGAATATATTGCAGAATTTCCAAAAGACGTTCAAAAAGTTTTAAACCAGGTGTATAAAACGGTTAAGCAAAATGCACCTCAAGCAGAAGAATCTATTGCATATGGAATGCCGGCATTTAAGTTAAATGGTAAGCCGCTCGTATATTTTGCCGCCTTCAAAGAACATATTGGATTCTATCCGACGCCAAACGGCGTTACCGCATTCAAAAAAGATTTTGCAAAATATAAGCAAGGAAAAGGATCGGTGCAATTTCCACTCAGCGAGCCAATGCCGATACAACTCATCGAAAAGATTGTTAAATTTAGAGTTGAAGAAAATTTAAAAAATGTTAAGAAAAAGTAAAACACACCGTACGGTGTGTTTTACTTTTTACTTTCGTGCATTTTTAAGTGCTTTGGTCCACCACATAAGCTGAGAGATAAGTGCATCAGCTTGTGATTGCATCTTTGCAAATAATTCTTGTGCAGATCCTTGTCCAAAAAGAACAGGAAAGTATTGCTCTCCAGGAATATGAACCGCGTTACGCGTTGGTGCCATTTGGAGTTCAACTGCAATTAAGCGGAGTTGTTCAACAGCACGTGCACCACCGGTTGATCCATAGCTGACAAATGCCACCGGTTTGTTATTCCATTCTTGATATACCCAATCTAAAGCGTTCTTAAGAACACCAGAAGTACTATGGTTATATTCTGGCGTAACAATCACAAATGCATCACCTTCGTTAATCTTTTGCGTGAAGCGCGCCACTACTTCATTCTTGTACGGTTCTGTTTTGTATGAGGGGGTTACGGCTTCGTTAAAAAATGGCATCTCATACTCACGGAGATCAAGGATCTCTACGTCAGCTCCTTCTTGTTTTTTGAGCTCATCTGCAATCCATGTTGCAGCTTTATCCGCAAAGCGCCCTTCGCGGGTACTTCCAACAATAACTTTAATAGCGAGTGTATTCATATATAGATAGTTGATTAGATAGTAATGAGTCTAGTGCTTTTTGGGAGGCTTAAGCTCCTGTGTTAAGCGCTGAAGGAGACTGATCATGTGTTTATTATTGAGCGTATATACCACTTCTTGTCCGCGACGTTCGTCCTGCACCAATTGAGCCTCTTTAAGAACTCGTAAGTGTTGCGAAACGAGCGACTGAGACAGTTTGGTCTTTTTAACAAGTTCAGTGACGGTTTTACCGCCAGAAAAAAGTGCCTCCACGATGCGATAGCGGGGAACACTTCCAATTCCTTTACCAAACTTTTCTACGTCGTTACATAAATCAGTCATATAAAGATATTAGCATACTTTAATATTTTGCTCCAGTGAGTATATTGACATTAACTACTATATATGTTAATATGATTTAGTAAAAATAGTTTGAGTGTTTGGGGTATCCAAGCGTCAACTCAAAATAATAAAACTCTTTAATAAATATACAAAAATGAAAATCAGATTTATCACTACTGTGACCTTGTTGGTCATTACTCTATTGGGGTACTCGCAAGTAATCCCTCCAAAACCTAATCCTCAACGATTAGTGAACGACTATATTGGGCTCCTTTCTGCTGAGACTCGAGAAAGTCTTGAACAGCAGTTAATTAATTATGACAATAGAACCTCAATACAGATTGCTGTTGTGATCGTTGAGGATGCTATTGCAGACGGCTCTGATGAAGCTATCGCCATTGGCAAGCAATGGGGAGTGGGTCAAAGGGGTCTCAATAACGGTATTGTGTTTTTTATTGCAAGAACATCGCGCAGCATGTTCATTGCGACAGGTGCTGGAATTGAGGCTGATCTCACTGATGTGATATGTAATCACATATGTCAGGATGTAGTTGTTCCGTACTTTAAAGTCGGAGAATACGACAAAGGCGTGCAGTCAGGAATTGATGAGATTCAAAAAACACTCACATCTATTTCTTGGGACGAACGCGAGCGCTTTAAGCAAGAACAAGCTCGACAAAGAAAAATTGAGCGCGAAAGACTAACTGAAAAAATATTTAGTGGCATTGTTGCTCTTTTGATTTTTGCAAGTATTATTGCTTTGCCAATTGTAATTATCCGTCGATTCAGACGGATTACAAAAAGAAGAAAAGAATTGCAAACTTATTACAACAACATCGTAGCTGATGAAGTTGTTGAAGACCCGTTGTGGCCCAATTGGGCAAAAAACGATTCAGAGTCTCTATTTACTGAATATTGGGAAGCAAAAGAAGATTCAATAGAAGCACTTAATTCGCTTCCCGGATTCTTTGTCTTGCGCTTCTTTATCTCAGAAAAGGACCTTGAGCGTGTGCAAGCTCAGCTTGAGCAATACGATAAAGTTGACAGAGCGCTTGCCAAGATTAGGGACGATGTAAAACTCTACGACACTGCTGCCGAGCAAGCAATTAAAGATACCAAAGAGCTTGCGAAGAAGGTTGAGGGGTTATTATTATCACCTGAAGTACAAAAGCATAACTTTAATGCTGAACGTGCTGCATTGGTACTCATTCAATCAGAGATTGCAAAAGAGCTTGTAATTACTGATCATGACTCAAAGCGTACCTGTTTCTTAAAAGCGTATGTGATTGCTGAAAGGATTACCCAGTTACAAAAAACTATTCAATCAGAAATTGATGCTGAGAAACAATACGTCGAAGAGATGAATGAGTTTTTAAAAAAACAACAGTTTTTTACTCGACAAGTTGCTCAGTATATGGAAGTTATGGATAGTCTTGGTAAGTATCCAAGTACTGTAATGGCGGGTCTTGATACCTTGATTATCTTTGAAAATAAAATAGCTCGTGCCAATGAGTTAATTGGCAACGTTCAGCTCAAGGTTCTGGGTAACAGTCGTGGAGTATATACTGATGCAGCTCTTCGAGCTGCGACAATTAAAGAATTAATTGATAGTTTGGGGCATATGTATGACGCAGCAGTAGCCCGTGTAAATGAGCTGCTAAGCAAACAGTCAAAGTATGTAACCAGACTTTCCGAAGTTCAAGGAGTTGTGACAGAGGCCCAGAAAGAAGTGAAAGATAGTGATGTGGGTACAACAGCAAGGAATCTTGCTCGGGATGCCCAAAACTATCTCACTGAAGCTGAAAGGCTTGCAGCTGAATCAAGAGTTGATTGGATTCTTGTCCATAAAAATCTTGAGGAAGCTGATAAAAATGCCGAACAGGCTATAAAGAAGGCTAAGTCAGATAAGTCCAGCGCCAGCAGTGCTCGTTCATCAAATCGTTCGTATTACTCTACAAACTCAACACCTATGGGAGGCAGCTTAAGCGGCGGTAGCAGTTTTGGAGGATTTGGTGGTGGAAACTTTGGTGGCGGAGGTGGTGGTGGTAAGTGGTAAACACCGTATGAGGTATTAATTTAAAGCAGGAAGGTACTATATCTTCCTGCTTTTTGTTGTTCCTAGAAAATTCTAGTATCAGTCGTGGGAGATTTGCGCATGATATAGTTTAGGAAATGATGCATATTCGTAAAAATATTATGAATGTATTCGCTAAGAAAGTTGAAAACAACATCTGGCAATTAGCTGTTCATACTATTACTAATAAGCGAGTATATACAACCTTTCTTTCTATTTATCTGCTTACCATGCCTGGAGCCACCGAGCGTCTCATTGGTCTTTTAACAATGATTGGTGAATTTGCAGGATTTTTATTAGAGATACCAAGCGGATATTTATCGGATAAGATTGGACATAAAAATGCACTTATATTTGCGCGAGTCTTTATGGTTCTTTCAACGGCTTGTTATGTGTTTGCCGATAGTGCCACTTGGTTTGTGTTTGGAGCAGTCTTTTTAGCGTTTGGCGTTGCCGCGGTAAGTGGTACTGAAATTGCTTTCATGCACGATACATTAAAGAGTCTTAAGAGCGAGAATAAGTTTTCAAAAATAATGGGTCGAGTACAATCTGTTGGCTTTGCGGTACCAATTATATTTGTATTGATACTTTCTAGTATTTCAGATTTTAACTTTAAGCTTGCTTTTAGTATTGCGCTTGCTGTTGATGTCGTTGGACTTGTTGCAGTGTTGCTACTCACCGAACCTGGCGGGAAAGAAGAGCGTGTTAAAGAAATTGGATTAGGTAATTTTAAACATACGCTTAAGGAATGGTGGAATGTAGGGTGGGCTAAATATATTTTTATTATGAGCTTGATCGTAGGAATAATGCTGGGAGTAACTGATGGCTATAGAAATACGTATCAAAAGCTCGCAGGATTTTCAGTTTCAACAATTGGAGTATTGTGGTCAATCTCAAGACTCCTCATTTCAAGTACGCTTCTCGTGAATGATTATATTTATCGAAAGCTGTCATTCAGGCAGTTCCTCATCATGAGGACCATTATATATGCATTAAGTTTTATAGTAATCGGATTCGTCAATAATAAATGGTTGATTGCAGGACTCTTTTTTATTCCAAGTATTAATGGACTCGGGCTTGGTTCTGCGTCAGCTCAGTATCAGCTTGATTTTATAGGCAATTCAAAATCTAAGACAATGTTATTATCAGTAAATCGCCTCATACAAGCTCTTTTTACAGGACTCTTTGCACTGTATATGAGTTCACTCGTAACCAATTATTCATATCAAACTGCCTATTTTGTAATAGGTATTGTGTTTGTAATTGTTTTGATGTTTTCACTTCTTCTCATTAAAGAAGAACGTAATAGTAAGTAATTAAAAATAGAGAATACTAGAGATCAAAAGATCTTCCCATGCAAATACCTCCTTGAGACATACAAATATCGGTATCAATAAATTGAGTGGTAGGAGTTCTTCGTTTAAACGTAAATACAATACTTGCTGTTTCGCCTGGCTCGATCTTTTTCATAAACTCAAATGCTCTCATTCCAAAGGTAGTGTATTCATCGGTTCGCTGCTCATTAACATTCACAAGCTCTGCTTGCTCAAACGCTTTCATATTAATATCAATACTGTTGAGCTTCAAAGTCTTTTCTGAAGTATTGGTAATAGAGTAGGTAACATCTGATACAGAATCAGCCTTATCGGTTCTTACAACAGAAACATCAATCTTTTGTGAAAGCTTTTCTGAACTATGAGAAGCAAAAGAGCTTAATGCAATACCAATGATAAAGATACCAACAATAACACCAAGAACAATAAGAATTACTTTGAGGGTTTTATTCATATATGTGGTGAGTATAGCATTAAATTACTATTTTAAAAGAGTTTTTAAGCTTTACTTAAGGCTCTCCAAATACGCTTTTCCTTGTTTAGGATTGTCAAATCTGAAGGAATCAATTATCGACTTAAGCAATGCATCGCTACGAATATCTCGCTGTTTGGTAAACCAAACAGCATCTTTAGAATTAATTTCTTCTTCGGTAAAGTTATTGAGCTCAACATCAAAACAAACTATGAAATTCTTAGGAGAAAGACCACAGTATATTGAAGGATCTGACGAGCTTTGCTGTGGGATTTTATAAAATGAAACTCCGTATTTATTTTTCTTAATAAGTTTTGCAGTTATTGTTTTTATGATAGGACTTGATCCTTCAACTTCCTGGGTACATACCTTCACAATTCTTTCTCCGTTTGCTTTAAACTCGCACCAATTATTATGACCGTAGTATCCAGTTATAATGGGCTCATTTATCGTAAGAAGCTCAAGGGCTATGTATGTGTCTATCTTTTCGTTAAAATTTTCTTGGTTGAGATAAAACTTTATGCGATCTTCTTCTTGTGTTGCGGGAATAAAGCCAGCTGATTCTTTGTAGATATTTATACATTGGGCGTAGTCTAATTCTCCTTTACAGAACGGATCAAGCTGATCAATAAGAGTTTTAAGATGCGCCTCTTCGCATTGTTTAAGGGTGATAGTTGGTGTTAGTTTGCAAAGCGCAGCGCGTTGCTGTTTTGAATGCTCGGTTGAACTAAGATAATTCCCAGCATGCTTAAATGAAATTCCAAATAAAGAACTCTTAAATTGAACATCAGTTTTTGGCGGATAGATTTTAATAGTTGTTGGTTGAATCTCGGCAGCCACTACTGATTGATAAAATGTGAATCCAAAAGCAAAGCTTATGAGTACAATGGGGAGCAAAAAATATTTTTTCATAAGAAAAGTGTAGCATGATCATAGGGTGTTTTTCTATTCTAATAATCTGTAGGGGGGCGAGATTTATATAACAGAATACTTTTCTGGTAAGATACTAATTATGAAGCCAGCTGAATTTTGGGAAGCCTTGAATCACGATCGAGAAAGAGTCCTGGCTTTAATAAAAGAAACATTTGAACCTATCGCCGCAGAAGCACATATTCTTGGATCAGTGGCACGAGGAAATCCGGATCCCTATAGCGATCTTGATATTTGGATTACTTTTAAAGATGAGGAATTTGTTTCAGTAATGGAAAAGAGGATTGAGCTGTTTGAAAAAGTTGGAAATATTCTGAGGGTGATTGAACCCCATCAAAATGCTCCCATTAACGGAATCTTTTCTGCGGTGATATATAGAACTGAAGATCGACTTTTAAGTGTTGATTTTTATCTATGCCCAGAATCGTCATCATTTATTACCAATGAAAGCAAGAACTTGTTTGGCAATGACAGTTTGATGCAAATGGGAACTCTAGGATTAAATCCGCAAGATGCAGTACTTACTAAAGAGTATAATATTGATTTTTGTTCGGGGTTCTTATTTGGTGCAATTAAAAAACTTGTTCGCCACGATGAGAATCCACTCGAAGGTCTTAGAAGGGAATATAGATATCTTAAAGATAGATATGATATTCCAGTAAAAGAGATTGGTATTATTTCTGATACATTTGAAGGACTTTATCAGATTGCAGAAAATATCAAAGAAGTAGCTAATGATCGTCAAAAGAACTTTATTGAAGAAGTTGAAAAGTTTGCCAAACTGGTGGAACAGTATGAAAAAAGTGGTAATTAGAATATTCTTATAAGAGTGATACAATCACGATATTAAACGTAAGCTAATCATATATAGTATGGCAACAATCAATCCATATATTAACTTTAATGGCAATGCGGAAGAAGCATTTACTTTTTATAAATCAGTGTTTGGTGGAGAGTTCTCAAACGTGAGTCGTTTCAAAGACCTTGCAAATCCTGGATTCACTCCAGCAGAACATGAGATGGATAAAATCATGCATATTTCACTACCTATTGGAAAAAATATTTTGATGGGAAATGACGTGCCGGAGTTTATGGGTCGCACGAATGAAAACGAAAACAGAAGCAAGATTTCAGTAAACTGCGAAAGCAAAGAAGAAGCTGACAGGATCTTTAACGGACTTTCAGCGGGTGGAACCGTTGAAGTTCCTATGGATAATAGTCCATGGGGTTCATACTTTGGAATGTTCAGAGACAAGTACGGTATTGAATGGATGGTTGATTTTGATGCAAATTATCAACAGCAGTAATTAGATTTATATATGGCAAAACAAATTTTCATTAACCTTGCAGTGCAGGATCTCCAAAAATCTATGGATTTTTATACTGCGTTAGGGTTCTCAAACAATCCTCAATTTTCAGATGATACCGCAAAGTGCATGGTGTGGAGTGAAGAGATTTTTGTAATGATCATGACTCGTGAAAAATTTCAGACATTCACCAATAAGCCTATTGCACATACCATAACGAATATTGCAGCCCTTTATTCACTGTCAGTTGAGAGTGTTGATGAGGTTAACCGCATCATGATGAACGGATTGAATGCGGGTGGGACAGAGCCAAATGAAATGAGAGACTACGGATTTATGCAACAGCGAACCATCGAAGATTTTGATGGATATACCTGGGAAATTTTCTATATGGATGCTACAAAAATCCCTCAAGCGTAAATTAAAAATATTTCTATACTAAAAATACACGATTGATCGTATATTTTTATTTTGAAATGATGCGTACATAGCATTTGACTACGATGTTAAATACTGAAATGCTTTTTGCTGGGTTACTATAAAATCATCTGATATATCAAAAAATTCAATATTATATTTAACACATTCTTCTTTGAGGAATTTACTATATTCAATCATTCGTTCAATCATCTCAAGGAGGATGTCATCCGTCTGTTCATTGGTCCAATCAGTTTCGCCTCTGTTAAAATCTCTCACGTATTTCAGCTTTTCTTGTGGTAATAATGAGGTGTATCCGATAAAGCAGCATCGAATCTCTTTATTATGTTTATTTTTAAAATCGCTAATCTGCGAAGGTAATAAACAATCACCTTCAACAGTATATGACTCTTCTTCGTGAAGAAAATGATTAAAGAGATGTTCAGTGAATCGCCATACTTTTTCTGATTTTTCTTTAAAAGAAAGATCATGATTGATATTAAATTCAGGAGCAGCAAATGTCAGGGTGCCAATCAGGGCATCCGTAGGGAAATAAGAAACCTGTTTTTCTTTGAGCAATCGTTGGGCCAACAGTGATTTTCCAGAACGAGGTGCTCCACCTATAAGATATAACATGCATTCAGTATATCAGTTTCAAAGAATTACCACCCTATCCAGGCTTAAAAAGCATTTCTTGTATGGGATTGGTGCTAGCTATTAGATGCGGAGAGTGAGGGATTCGAACCCTCGGAACCGGTTAAGGTTCGTCTCGTTAGCAGTGAGGTGCCTTCGACCACTCGGCCAACTCTCCAAGGGTTTTAGTATACGGTAAAAAAGCCTTTTTTCAAAGCTCAAAATGGTGCTTAAAATCTAGTACAAAATGACAGTTATAGAGAACGATGCTAGACTTTTGACTAATATGCTCAAGTTGATTTCTCTTAATATTGAATTAAATAAGCACTTTGAACGGAACATTCCATTCTTAAAAAATGAATCCGCAGATGTTCTTTGCTTGCAAGAGGTCTTTGAATCAGATATTTCATATCTCCAACAAGTTCTAGGATACCCGCATGTTTTATTTGCACCTATGTCACAAATTGCATACGCATTGCCAAGCGATGAGCGAATCAGAGAGAATCATTACAGTATTGCGGACGGTGTTGCTACGGGATCCATAAATTCAGATGAATACATCATGGGAAACACAGGTATTGCTATATTATCTAAAACTCCTCTTTCTAATTCCGAAACTTTTTATTATTTACCGCTTTTTGAGAATGAGCTACATATACATAATTCACACGGGCGCGGAACGACGGAAGGTAGGGTGGTGATCCATGCGGATGTTGAAGTTGATGCTAAAAAGTTCACCATTGCTACTACACACTTTACCTGGACACCAAAAGGGGAGCCAGATGAAGCACAGCGCACAGATCTGGTAACCATGATGAATCATCTTAAAAAGTTAGACGAGTATATTTTCTGCGGAGATTTTAATGCGCCGCGTGGTGGAGAAATTTTTTCACAACTTTCACAAAAGTTGCACGATAATATTCCATTAGAAGTTACTTCAACACTTGATCCAACGTATCACACCGCAAAGGGGATTGAAGTGGTGGTAGACGGTCTGTTTACAACACCTAATTACAAAGTGCGCCAAGTCGCATTAGTTGAAGAAGTTTCTGACCACAAGGCAATTGTTGCAATTATTGATACAATGTAACTATGAAAAAGAAATGGTTCAAACTTAAAGAGTATGGGTATGGATGGAAGCCTGCATCATGGGAAGGATGGCTGACGGTTTCCATTTATTTGATTCTTATTATTGGACTAGGGCTTGCGGTTAATCCTCAAGAGCAAAAAGAGCTCGGCATACTTTTTATCTTGCCAGTAATAATTCTTACCACTACGCTCATTACTATTGCGTATAAAACTGGTGGAAAGCCAGAGTGGCGCTGGGGTACTACAAAAGACAAAAATTCGCCAACAAAAAACTCCTAATAAAAGACTCCAATTTTTAAGCTAGGTAGTGTATACTAGTCTCCTATGAAGCAACATACAATCTCAAACATTACCGCACGTGAGATCTTGGACTCACGCGGAAATCCAACCGTTGAGGTGGATATTACCCTTGAAAATGGCTCATTTGGCCGCGCTGCTGTCCCAAGTGGAGCATCAACTGGAAGTCATGAAGCACTTGAGCTCCGTGATGGCGACAAATCTCGCTATCTTGGAAAAGGCGTGCAGAAAGCCGTAGAAAACGTAAAGTCTACCATCAAGAACGCTGTTATTGGAAAAGCATTTGACCAGCGTTCTCTTGATGAGGCGCTCATTGCTCTTGATGGAACTGCAACAAAATCAAACTTGGGAGCAAACGCAATCTTAGGAGTTTCTGCTGCATTTTCTCATGCTGCAGCAGTGTGTGAAGGAGTTACCCTCTACTCATACTTTAATGCTCTTGCGCCAAAGCAAGTTGGCATGAAATTGCCAATGCCGCTCATGAATGTATTGAACGGAGGAAAGCATGCAACCATGTCTACTGATATGCAGGAATTTATGATTGTGCCAATCGGCGCATCAACCTTCAGTAAGGCAATCCAAATGGGAGCAGAAGTATTCCACGCTCTTAAAAAAGTTTTGAGCGCAAAGGGGTTCTCAACTTCTGTTGGAGATGAAGGAGGATATGCGGTACAGGTAAAGCGTAATGAAGAAGCACTTGAGCTTGTGAGTGAAGCAATTACCGCAGCAGGATACACTGTTGGAAAAGATATTGCATTTGCACTTGATGTTGCGGCAACAGAATTGTATGCAGATGGAATTTATAACCTTGAACGCGATGATAAAAAACTTTCTACCGAAGAAATGGTTGCATACTATGCTGATTGGGCAAATCATTATCCAATTGTGTCTATTGAAGACGGATTATCAGAAGATGATTGGGCAGGGTATGTACAGATGACCGAGCAAATGGGCGGAAAGATGCAATTGGTGGGAGATGATCTCTTTGTTACCAACACTGAACGTCTTGCGCGTGGAATTGCTGAAAAGGCAGGAAACTCAATCTTAGTTAAGATTAATCAAATTGGAACCATCTCAGAAACTATTGATGCGGTTATGATGGCGTACGATGCTGGATTTACCGCAATCATCTCACACAGAAGTGGAGAAACTGAAGACACGACTATTGCACACTTAGCAGTAGGATTGGGAGCAGGGCAGATTAAAACTGGATCACTCTCACGAACTGATCGTGTTGCAAAATACAACGAGTTGCTCCGTATTGAAGAACAACTTGGCAGTGCGGCTGTGTTTGAAAATCCATTCAAATAATTTGAAAACAAAAAGACCATCGAAAGATGGTTTTTTTGATAGTAAATAGCCCCACAAAAATTGCAAGGCTATTGTAAAAAATAAGAGCGTCAACTTTATCTAAGATCAACATGAGAAGAAAGAATTTGAGTTTCAGCTTCCCATATACGAGGGAGCCAGCTGTATAAGAGCCACTTTTTTTCTTCGGTACTCCAGCGGACCTCTAATGTAAGAGGCTGACCTCTGTTGAGTTTAATCCTCAGAATAATGTTATGTTGAGTAATATTGCCTTGCTTATTAACAAGAAGCTCTCCTGGATTTCCATTGATTTGTTTCTCGATGGCTTGCCTCAGAAAAAATAATCTTGTCATAAGTTCTCGCCATCCATACTCTTGAAATACGTCGTAAGATACTTCACCGATTTGTGGATATATCAAGCGATCGGGAGCACGGCTATTATTAGTATGCCAGTGGCGCGATTCATTATTCAGATGAGAAGGCAGGGGGTATTCTTTCTTAAAAAGAATTTCCAATAATAATCTTAGTCCTGAGTGAACCCAGACTATCTTTCCATCGGTGAAGAACTTCTCAAGTTCTTTAATTGATAAATAATCATTAGAAAGCAGTATCGGAACACTCCGAGTAAATTCTGTTTTAATAGATTGGGTCGCCATATATAATGAGATTTTTAATTTGAAAATAGAAATTTATTTCACAGTATTATGTATCGTTGTGCTTGTCAACAAAACTCCCTAATTTTAAAGATTTCTTATTCATCCTCAATCGTGTACAATAAAATCCTATGAAAACCAACCAAGCTGCTCTTATTATCCTTGATGGCTGGGGACACCGTGAAGACCCAACCAATAATGCCTTAGCAACTGCCCATACGCCAAATTTTGATCGTCTGTGGAAGCAGTATCCTCATACACTGTTGCATGCGTCAGGACTCCATGTGGGGTTGCCGGACGGGCAGATGGGGAATAGTGAAATTGGTCATACGGTAATTGGTGCCGGAAAAGCATTTGATACCGACTTGGTGCAAATCAAAAAAGCTATTGATAACGGTGAGTTCTTTGAGAATGAGGCATTTATTACTGCACTCAGTCATGTTAAGCAATTTAATTCTCAGATTCACTTAATTACGCTGTTGTCTGACGGCGGCGTGCACTCACATCAAGATCACTTATTTGCATTTTTAAAACTTTGTAAAGATGCTGGACTCACTAAAGAGCAAGTAATTCTTCATGTATTTACCGATGGTCGCGATACGTTACCAAAAACTGCAAAAGGATATTTGCAGAATCTTGAAGCAGAAATTACAAAAGCGGGTGTTGGAGTAATTGCATCGGTTGGTGGACGTTACTATGGCATGGATCGTGCAGGAAATATGGATCGTATTGAGGGTGTTCTTAATATTATGTTTAAAGGAGAAGGGAAAGCTTATGATATCAGTGATACGCAAATAGTTGCAAATATCATGGATGCTCAGTATGATGAGGATCCAACAGGAAAGGTAGACGAATACATGGAGCACTACCAAATTCAGCACGCACTTGGTAAAAAGTATTTAATTAATGAAAATGATGCAATTATTTGCTTAAATTTCCGAGCCGATAGAATGCGTCAAATTGTAGGAGAGTTCTTGAAAAAACGTGAAGAATTTAATCTTCTGATTGTTACGATGACTCAATATGCTGATGAATTTGATACATTTGTTGCATTTCCACCAATTAACATTGAGACAACCTTAGCGCAAGAAATTGCACAAGCCGGGCTTTCTCAGGCTCATATTTCTGAATCGGAAAAGTTTCCGCACGTTACATTCTTTATGAATGGACAGCGTGACATGATCCAAGAAAATGAACATCATGTAAAGATTGAAAGCCGTACTGATATCAAAACGCATGATGAGGCGCCAGAAATGATGGCAAAAGAGATCGTCGATGCGTGTATTGAACAGTTAGGAAATGGAGTTAATTTCTTGGTGGTGAATTTTCCTAACGCAGACGTAGTAGGTCACACGGGAAATATACCAGCTATTGTTGCGGCTGCAGAAGCAGTTGATAGAGAATTAGGGCGCTTAATTGAGTATATTGAATCAAGCGATGGTATTGCTATTGTTACTGCGGATCATGGAAATGCAGAAATGAATATTGATGAAGAAGGCAATAAACATACGGCGCATACTATTAATCAAGTACCGTGCATTGTCACCAAAGAAGGACTTACTTTAAAAGATGGAGGAGACATTGGATGGCTTGCACCAACCATTCTTAAATTGCTTGGATTAGAAAAACCAGCCGTAATGACTGGGCAATCGCTTACTGTAGAATAGGTATATGGATACAACCTGCTTGATAACGGTTACATTTGGTGTACCTCAGTCTGCTCAGAATGAATTACTAAAGGTGAGGGAATTGCTCGAGTCTCAATATGTAATTAAGTCGCGTCTTGCTGATCCGCACATAACTATTTATCAATGCAAAGTTTTACAAAACGATATAGAAAGTGTAATCGAAGCACTGCAAAGAATTGCATCGGAAGTAGGAGATATTGAGCTTGTTCCTACTAGTGTGAATATTAAAAATGAATATGTGGGAATTAAGTATCAGAAAAGTTCATCAGTTGAAAGAGTGCACCTCAAAATTGTTGAGGCTCTCAATAAGCTTAGGGGAGATTTGGTAAGAAGCACATATGTTGAACATCGAGGGTTATACTCTCAAACTGAGCAACTATACATTGATAAATATGGATATCCGTATGTCATGAGTGAATACTC
Organism: Minisyncoccota bacterium; assembly: GCA_036405175.1. GTDB lineage: Bacteria > Patescibacteriota > Minisyncoccia > Phycocordibacterales > UBA1006 > DASWYC01. The sequence continues at coordinate 452,795 of DASWYC010000002.1, read as the reverse complement.
TCCACATCTGGCTTTGATTGCCTTAGAAGACAGAGAGGACGCTGAAAAAGTGAAAATAGAAAACATCTCCCGATTTTCATTTATCAGTCCAGTGCTAGAAGTTGTTATTATTTCTAATGCAGGCAAGGAGATTAAGCAATTGTATTTCAAAAAATAATATTCAAAAGGATATAAACCTCTTGTATATGAAGGGGTTTATGATTTATTTAAATTATGAAATTTGCATGAAAATAAAGGCTTTATTGACACTTTCCATAAAAAGTTTCCGTACGATTTTTTAGTGACATATCATCAAAACAAGATCGTCATCTATGATGTAGGTCGAATATGTAATAGCTTAATTTTAAGTAAATTATCGTATGACTACATCATCAACCAGTTTTAATTTTTTGCGTATTTTTATGGCAAGCATGTTAGTTGCCGTGAGCCTTCTTGTATTACCTCAGCTCATTCATGCGCAAAACAATTCAACAATCGTAACCAGCATTAATAACAGTATTGAAGTAACAAATGTTACCAAAGATTCTGCAATTATTTCTTGGAGAACTTCAGAGCCAACTACAAGTTTAGTTTGGTATCGTCTCTCAAATAATAGCAATGCAATAACCTATCAAGTGGCGCTTAGTGCAGCTGCTCAACGAAGCACTGGATATCGCACCGAGCATCGTATCAAAGTTAATAATTTACAACCAAATACCCAATACACCTTTACGGTGGGTGGCGTAAATAGAGATGGAGCAACAAGTATTTCAAACGAACGTACTTTTACCACCTCAGCAAATAACAACTCAAATGGACTTCCTGTGATCAATACCTTTACGGTAACCGGCGTAACAACCTCAAAAGCATCAGTTAATGTGATTGCTAATGAGCCAGTAACCATAACTGCAACGTATAACGTACGTGGCAGCACCTCAACTCAGATGGTTCAATCATCACCAGCTGCAACATCACATGTAATTCCATTGGTGGACCTTAATGCTCAAACTGATTATCAAGTAAAAATTGTTGCAACCGACAGAAGTGGAAATTCAGTAACCTCAGATACCATTGGATGGACTACGGTAAACAATCCAAATGACACCATGAGTCCTGTAATTAGTAATGTTCAGCTAACTAATATCTCAAATAGTTCAGCAACCATTACATGGACTACAAATGAGCCAACTACTAGTGTTGTGTGGTATCGTGAAAACAACACCAATAGTCGTATGTTTGGACTCCTTAATGACACCAAAACTGCAACCGAATCACGAGAATTTACTACAAGTCACAAGGTAACCATTAGTGGACTTACCGAAGGACGTGGATATCTCTATCGTGTAGGAGGAACTGATCAGGCAAATAATGTTGGACAATCTGATGAACGAAGCTTTACGGCAGGAGCATCAGTAAATCCAACACCAACCCCAAATACTTCACGACCAATTATCTATAATCTTTCTGCAGCGCCAAGCTATACGTCACGTGCAGCAACGATTCGTTGGTCAACTAACGAGGCGACTACTGATGTAATTACGTACAGTACTTCACCAGACTTTACCGATTCAACCACCAAGACTGTATCGCAAGGACGCCTTACCAGAAGCCATGCTGTATCACTCCGCAGTCTTAATCGCAACACATTCTACTACTTTAAAGTAACGTCAACCGATCAAGACAAGAATGCAACAACCTATGCAACAGGAGTGTTCTACTTGGTACGATAAAAACTATATATCGACATCAAAACCCACCGTACGGTGGGTTTTTGGTTTTCCACTTAGTAAGAAATGAATGGGATTTGGTGAAGGGTGGGACATAGTACAATAGAAGTATGAAATCTGATGGCCAGCGCTACCAATCACTTGCGTTCCTTGCTATTGTTATCGTGCTCGGTATTTCTCTCTTTGTATGGCTCAATAAAAAGCTTGCAAGTGCTCAATTTGTTTCTACCGAAGAACCAATTGCAGTAACTGGTAAGGTGGGGTGTTTACCACAGAAAGGCGACACTAAAACTCCTCAAACTAAAGAATGTGCTCAAGGGATGAAGTCGACAAGCGGAGAATATTACGCGCTTGATGTAAGCGGGATTCCTGAAAAGGAATTTCAGCGTGCACAAAAGGCAAATAAAATAAACGTACAAGGCCTGATGGTCCCGGTGGAAGCTCTGTCGAGTGATCACTGGCATCAGTACGATATTGTCGGCATTATACGAGCCCAAATGATGCGGACGGTGGGTAAATAATAAATTTATACTATGAAAAAGATTCTTTGGCTTATTATTTTAGTAGTAATTGTTGCAATAGTGTATCTTGTTATCAAAAAGAAGGTGAATGCACCCGCAATATCAGATCAACTTGGACGCGCTAGCTATGTCTGGAGGTTTAATCAAAAACCAGAGCAATACGGTATGCCCCAAACAGAAGTTGTATTAGTGGTAAATAATACAGAACATATTATTGGAACTTTTGAAGGAAGTTGCCAAGAAGTACCTAAAGGTAAGACGGGAATTTTAAGTGAACCTGCTGATCAAAATGAAGTATCTCGTATACAGTGCTGGTCCGGTGGAGGAGGAAATGAAGTTGGGGTCTTTCAGGAAGGTGAAGATTTTGTTGTAAAATCAGGCGAATTAAGCGAAGGTACTTCCGAAGAACCCGCGTTTAGGGGTAATTTTATACCCGTTTTGGCACTATAATGTTAGGTACGTTCTATGTAAAATTGAGAGTTTTTACTCTCGATTTTATTTTGCAAATAAGTTGCAAAATAAAAAATGCAACGTAATTGCATTGCAAAAGATGTCAATACTTTTAGTAGGTAACACCTGGAACTACAAAAAATCCATAAAGAACTGCACAGAAGTTAAGCACTGAATGGCTTAAAACAACAAGAGGAAGATTTGGATATTTCATGTACATGAGTGCAAACCCAAGACCGCCAACAAATGCAACCGGAAGACCAACGATCATGTTAGGGAAAATAGTGTGTAATAGGGTAAAAAGTATTGTATTTAAAAGCAGAATCCAGATTGGGTCATTGGTTATTTTCCCGAGTGCTGGAATAAGATATGCACGATAGCCGATCTCTTGAAAGAGGGATACAATGAAAAAAAGATAGATAAAATGCGGGTATGACCACCAATGAGGAATGCCTTTATATCCAAGTCCATGCGCCATGCTGATGATAAAAGCAACTCCAGCAACGGTAAAGAGTGCATAGGGAAGAAAATATTTTTTAAATGTTCCTGTTTTGAGTCCCAACATGCTAAATGTCCACTTTTCTCGGAGCACAATTGCACACAACAGGGTAATAAGTGCTACTAAAACGGGTACTCGATACTCAATTGCAAGAATTTGCGTCTTAATAAATACGATAGGGAGTACAAACACCACCAAAATGTGAGTAAAAATTTCTGCTTTACTCGTTTGAATCTTCTGAATTGCATCGGTGAGTGTTGGATTCATCACTGTAATCGTACCATACTCACTTTTGAGTATTTTTTGGTACAAAAATCTCCACTTTTTGGGTGAATTTTTTGCTAAAAAATTGATAAAGTTTTTTTATCATGATCATCATCACAACGCAAAGTTGTAGCACTTAAAAAAGCATTATAAATAAACGTTAAAAAGCATGTCAATATATCCACAGTATATGAATTTGTGTTCTAAATTTAGCCATAAAAAATGGTACAATTAAGAGGTAAATTATGAGCCTAATGCGTTGCAATAAAACTATAAAAAATTTCATCGCATTACTCACTCTTGTGCTCTTTCTTTCAGTGCAAATTACTCCTGTTACATACGCTCAAAACTCTTCAGCTGCAGACTCACTCAATGTAATTTCTTCATCAAATCAGGATATAAATAAATTCCAGCCAGTAAACGCAGGAAGTTTAACGTTCAACTCAAATTCAAAGACCGTAAGCGTATTAACCTCAAAGGGAACTCAGCAAATTGCTTCACAAAACGTATTAGTGCTTAATCCAAATGCAAAAAACTCAAATGCTGTAGTTGCCCAAAGTATTAAAAACACTGAAGTAAAGAATACTAAGCCAACTTCACAAACCATTAGTGACATTGCTGCCCAGCTCCCAAAGACAACAGCCTCACAAAATACTTCTTCAAATCCAAATACACTCATTGTTACAACTCAGCGCATCAAAGATCTTGCGGTAACTACCGCTAAGCTTGCTAATGGATCAGTAACTACTCAGAAACTTGCTGACCTTGCTGTAACAACGCAAAAAATTGCAGATCTTGCAGTAACTTCATCAAAGCTTGCGGACGGTTCAATCACAGGAGACAAAATTGCAGACGGAAGCATTTCGCTTTCAAAGCTTTCTCAGCTCAGCATTACCGCTGACCAAATTGTAAATTACACCATTACCGCAGAAAAGCTTGCGAATAAGTCAGTAAATAGCTTTGCGCTCGATGACTACTCAGTAATCACCTCAAAAATTGGAACACAAGCTATTACTGCAGATAAACTTGCAGATAACAGCATTCTTACCAATGCAATTGGGAATGGGGCTATTACCACCAACAAGATTTTGGATAATGCAGTTACTGGTGCAAAGATTCAGCTTGGTGCAGATGCCGTTGGAGACATCATGTACTACGATGGAACCGATTATGTTCGATTGCCTGCAGGAATTAACGGGCAAGTGCTAGGGCTTACCGGAGGAATTCCATCATGGGAAGATACAACGTCACCAATCTCATCACTCACAGGTGCTATTACAACCAACACTATCGACAACACGAACTTCACGCAAACATGGAACTGGTCAACAGCCACAACAGAAAACGCACTTGAACTTGGAGCTAGTGCTCTCACGGCTGGGAGTATCTTGAGGATCTCTTCGGACAGTACCAGCTTGAATAGTACGCGCGGACTTCTTGACGTAGCCAACACCGGATCATCAACATCTGGTGTTGTTGCACGTATACAGGCAAACAATAGTGCAGATTCTGGACTCACTGTATTTGCAGATGGGCGCATTGGTATTAACGCCAACACTACTGGCACAACACTTGCGCTGAAACAAAATGCAAACGGTAATGTATTGCTTAATGCACAGCGTGCAACAGATGTTGCACCATCAGGAGATTTTATTACCTATTGGAATGCAGCAGGAGATACCGTGCTCTATCGCGTTGATAATTCAGGAAACGTATATGCAGGAGGAATCACTAACTCAAACTCAATTACGATCACCTCAACATCAGCACCACAGTTGCGTGTTCAGTACGATGGAGGAAATGAGAATACAAACTCTGTTTCATCTGCTGGTGTAACAACATTTGGATTTAATGGAACAACACCTCAGGGGTTGTTTGTTCCACAGAGTAATCGAACAGACACATTCCAGTTCTTAACTGCAGGTGGGCTTGCAACGGTACTCAATGTTGATACACAAAATCAGCGCGTTGGTGTGGGGACTGATACGCCAGCCTCAACATTCTCAGTGGGGACAACTTCACAGTTCCAGGTTGATTCAAATGGAAACGTAATTGCAAACACTATTAACGCAAGCGGAACACTTACCCTCACCGGACTTTCACCATCAAGTATGGTGTTCACCGATGCTTCAAGTAATTTGATTACTGCAACCATGAGTGGTGATGCAACCATTACAACCGGCGGAGTATTCACCATTTCAAATAATGCAATTACAACCGGAAAAATTTTAGATCAGAATGTTACTACTGCAAAAATTGCAGATCTTAACATCACAACGCAAAAAATTGCAGATGGAGCAGTAACCGCAATTAAACTTGCAACCGATGCTGTTGAGACGGTAAAGATTAAAGACTTGAATGTTACTACTGCAAAAATTGATGACCTTGCAATCACTGCAGGAAAGCTTGCGGCAGACTCTGTGATTACCGCAAAGATTTTAGACAGCAATGTAACAACCGCAAAACTTGCGGATTTTGCTGTTACTGCAATCAAACTCGCAACCGATGCGGTAACCACCATTAAGATTCAGGATGGAGCAGTGACCACACCAAAGATCGCAGACCTTAACGTTACAACGCAAAAAATTGCAAATAATGCTGTTGATGGAACCAAGATTCAATTGGGCTCAGATGCAAATGGAGACATGATGTACTACAACGGAACTGATTACATTCGTCTTCCAATCGGATCAGGATCACAAGTACTCATGGTGAATAGTGGTGTACCAATGTGGGGCGCAGGAACATCGCCAATCTCAGCACTTACTCCAGCAGTTGCATCTAATTCAATCGATAACACCATTTACACACAAACATGGAATTGGGGAGGAATGGGATCAGGCTCAGCGCTTTCAATAGGAATTACTGGAACAAGTGCTGCAGATAACACTGCGCTCAATCTAACAACCAGCTCAACCGGAACTAACGCATACGCACTTCGTGTGAATGATGATGGAACCTACGCAGATTCAACTCCATTCATTGTTGATGTAAGTGGAAATGTTGGAATCGGAACAACTTCTGCTGCGCAAAAACTTACCGTTGCGGGTACTGGAAGCTTTACCGGAAATGTTGGAATTGGGACTACTCCTGATGTAACAGCGCCATTAAATATTTCAAGTGCTTTTAGTAGTTATATAACAGTAAAGCTAAATAGTAGTCATGTAGCTGGGGGAGTTGGCTTCCATGAAAGTAATGCACTTCGAGGATACGTTGGATATGTTGGAGGATCAACAATATTTCCTTCGGGTGAAATTGCTGATGCAATGGTTCTTCATGGAAATACTGCACTTCAATTTGGAGTAAATTCTTCACCAAGAATCACTATTCTCAATAATGGGAACGTTGGAGTAGGGACAACATCGCCTTCAGGTTATTTCTCAGTAGGTTCATCATCTCAATTCCAGGTAAACTCTTCTGGGGCAATTTCAGCAGCAACCGGAATTAGCTCAAGTGGAACCATTAACTTCTCAGGACTTACTGCAAGTAAGGTTGTATTTACTGATGCGTCAAAAAATCTTACTTCAACAGGAACCGTGGGCGTTGATCAAGGAGGAACTGGCACAACCGGACTTACAGGTATTGTGATTGGTAACGGTGCAAGTGCATTTACTGCCACAACACTCTCGTCAGGTATTGCAACACAGATTTCAGACGAGACTGGAACCGGTGCTTTGGTATTTGGAACAACTCCGGTATTCACAACAAATATTTCAACACCAGCAATTATTTCATCAGGTGCACTTACCGTGACTCCTGCAGCTGGGCAAAACCTAAATGTAAGTCTTTCTGGAGCTGGAGACTTTGTAGTGAACTCTAATCAATTTGTTGTTGATACGAGCGCCGGAAACGTTGGAATTGGAACTACTACTCCAGCATATGCACTTCATGTTGTCGCTAATGCTCCTGGGTCAGTACCTCTAGCTGTACAGAATACAAACGATACAGGTTTTTCATCGATGCGATACTTTGATGATGCTGGTGTTCAGAGAATGTCTGTTGGATACGGGAATGCAAATGCAACTGCTGCCGTATACCGTGAAAAGGCGTATATTATCACGTATCAAGCCAATCCATTGCTCATTGTTACCAACAGTGCAGAGCGTATGCGTGTTACTGAGACTGGTACGGTTGGAATTGGAACACAAACTCCAGGGGCTCAGCTTGAGGTAAAGACTGCCGCTTCTGGAACCGTTGGATTGATTGTAGGTGGAACAACTGGACAAACAGGTGACTTGCAGCAGTGGAAAGATGCAAACGCAAACACAAAACTTGCAATTGATGCAAGCGGTGCACTGTATCAGACACCAAGCATGGTATTTAATACTTCAACACTTGACCCAAATGATGCCACATCACACCTCTTCGCAATTAAAAATTCTCCAACTATTCAGTTTAATCCAAATGCATATTCTGCTAGTGATTCATTTGTTGCAAATCAATTCAGTCCAGTTTTTGATATGACCGGTGCACGTGCAAGTGGAGTTAATTTTGGATACAACACGCTCTACGCACTTTATACGGATCCTGCTGAAAATCAAGATATGACCAATATGGATCTTCGCTCATTGTATGGGTATGTTTCTCATGCTGGCAATGTAACACTTGGAACAGCGACGGGGGTTGCAGGACGAGTTAATAACACTGGAAGTGGAGCAATTACTAACGCTCGTTCATTGTGGGCACGTAACGTAAATAATACTGGAGGAGGAACGATTGGAACGGCATATGGTTTGTATCTTGATAATCAAACTGCAGGAACAACTAATTACTCAATCTACTCAGCTGGAGGACAATCCTACTTTGCTGGTAATTTTGCAATTGGAACAACGACCATGAACAATGGTTCAAAGTTTGACGTTCAAGCTCCAAACGCTACTACCGCCTCCGGAAACAATATTGCATTTATTGAATCAAGTGATTCGCAGGCAGGAGATAAAGGAGGCTCTCTTGGTTTTGGAGGACAGGTTGCTTCGGGAGTAGTAGGCGCATTTGCATCTATTGCAGGACGTAAAGAGAATGGAACACCAGGAAGTCCATCGGGTTATTTACAGCTTTCATCACAAACAAGTGCAGGAGTAATGACCGAAGCAATGCGCATTAACAGTTTTAGTAATGTGGGAATTGGAGTATCAGGTAGTGGAATATTGCGTCGTGTAGATATTAGAAATGCATCAGGGCAATCAGGTTCGCTTACCCTTATGAACAATGATTTCCTTATCAACTCTACAGGAACATCAATGCAGTTCTCTTCAGGCGCAGCAACGGGTGATACCTACTACCGTATGCAGGTAAATAATGGAGGTCAAGCAAGTGGGGGGAATTTGGTAATTAATGACTTTGGTGGAAATGTGGGGATTGGAACCTCTACTCCAACAACCTTCAAGCTTGAAGTTTCAGGAAACGTTGGGCCAGCTTCTGACAATGCTAATAACCTTGGATCAGCTCTTAAGCGTTACGCAAACGTATATGCAACAACTTTCAATGGAAACATTACACCAACTGGTTTCACGCAAGGATCAGTAGTGTTTGCTGGATCAGGTGGAACACTTTCACAAAACAATGGTAAGTTTTTCTGGGATGACACCAATGGTCGCTTGGGAATTGGAACTAATTCACCAACTACCACTAATGGAGGGCTTGATATTGCATCAGGAGGAATTGGTTTGATTGTGGGAGCTGATGGTTCTAATACAACACGAACCAACGGAGCCACTAAGGAAGCCCGTATTGGAGTACCTCATGCTACTAATGCAGAAGAACCTCTCGCTATTATTGTTGCCTCAAGTTCTGCGGGTGCAAACAATGTTGTTATTGGAGGTGGAACCTCAAGCATGAACACCGCAACCACTCTTTTCTTTAGTACTGCAGCAAACACAACCACAACAACTGGTTCAACAAGAATGTTAATTGATAGTAGTGGAAACGTTGGAATTGGAATTGGGACAAACGCTCCTTCTTCACGTCTTCAGATTTCTGCAGCAGCAAATGCAGAAAACATGACACTTGGATCGGGAGCTGCTGTTGGGCTCACAGTATCAAACGATAATCGTCTTTATGGAATCAACTTTGGAGTTGGCGCTAGTGGAAAAGGATGGATTCAAGCAGGACGCGTTGATGGAACTGCAACCGCGTATGATTTGAGCCTTCAAGCAAGTGGAGGAAATGTTGGAATTGGAACTACCACAGCGGGAGCTAAACTTGATGTTTCTGAAGTCGCTACAGGACAAACAGCAAACCGCATGATATTTGAAAGTAGCAACCCTGGCTCAACGTTCAATACTACAGCAGGTGCGCTTACTACATGGACTGGATATTTCAATAACACCGCAACACGTTCAACGGGTGCTAATCAGCTAACTAACGTTGGACTCTACGCTTCTGCATCAGGTGCTCAGCTTAATTACGCAGCGATCTTTGATCAGGGAAATGTTGGAATTGGAACCAGTGCTCCAGGAGGCAAGTTGCATATAGCAGATGATACTGGTGGGCATCTCCGTTTGAGTAGAACAAGTATGACTGATAGAGCTATTACAATCTCTGCTGCAGATAACCTTGTCTTTGGTACATGGGCAAGTCCTAATCAATTAATTATTGATAATACTGGAAAAGTTGGAATCGGAACAACAACGCCTGACTCAAACTTGCATATTAGTGCATCTTCTAATTCTGTTTACAATCTTCATATTAGTAACGGAGGAGGAACCGCAACAGGAATGTTGATTACTGGAGGTAATAGTGGTAGCGATGCATCTTTGCTCCGTATTGCGGACAACCTCAATACCACGCCATTCTTCGTGGTGACTGATGGAAATGTTGGAGTTGGAACCGCAACTCCTTCAACCGGAAAACTTCAAATCAATACAGGAGCTGCATCAAACAATGCACTCACACTTCAGGCCTCTTCGCAGACGTCTCGAACCTATGGTCTTGGAATTGATTCATCAGCAAACTTCTCAATTTACGACAATACTGATGCTGTGGCACGAATGGTAATTGACTCTACTGGTGAAGTTGGATTTGGAACCACTACGCCAAGTGCCGGAGTTGAAAATTATGGAACTACACAGCTCACCGCCGCAATGACTGATGCTGGGGCACGTGGATCAGTTCTTGCACTTAACGGTAACGTTGCAACTGCCGGTTCAGGAGGAGCAATTACATTTGGAAATGCTCAATCAGTAACGGCTGGATCACTTGGATATGCTGCGATTAAAGGGCTCTTAACAAACGGTGGAACAAATACCGTTGGAGATCTTGCGTTCTCAACTCGTGCAGTCACAACCGATACTGCACTCACTGAGCGTATGCGCATTGTTGGAACAACTGGAAATGTTGGAATTGGAAACAGCGCACCATTCGCACCTCTTCATGTTGGAGCTGGAAATAATCTTCCTATTATTGACGGAGCAGGTGTATCACTTAATCCTCAAGTCCTTAACGTTCAAACATCAGCAGGTGCTGCTGCGTATGGTGTTGGTATTAACGACGGTACCAATAATAGACGTGTTGGACTCTTTGTGGATCAGGCAAATGGTCTTGCGGGTATCTCAACCGCATATAGTACAGGTGGATTACCATTTGTATTCCGTAATGCAGGAGGTGAGCGTTTGAGAATCCTTGATTCAGGTAATATTGGAATCGGAACAACTACGCCTTCTTCACCTCTTCACGTTGAAAAGGGTATTGCTGGGGGCTATGTATCTACCTTTACTAACACCGATACTGGAACATCATCAAACGGTTTGCGCGTTGAAGTTTCAAACAATAATGCAAACAATACGGTTCAACGTTGGTTTGTTTCAGGTTCAGAAATTATGCGTGTTCAGGCAAACGGAAAGGTTGGAATCGGAACGGCAGGGCCAACTGCAACTCTTGAAGTTGCAAGTGGAGGATTTAGTGCACAACTTGAAGGAACCACTTTGATGTTTACCCGCAACACAGGACCCTCATATATAGCTGCAAATCAAACAAATGGATATCTTGCATTTGTTACCAATGGACGTGCACAGTCTGAAGCAAATTCAAATTTTGTACTCAAGTCTGATTTGAATTCATATTTTAATGGAGATGTTGGAATTGGAACCTCTACGCCCACACGATCACTTCAAATTAATGCTGCAACTGATGCATTTAGCGTCTATTCAAGTGGGGTATTAAATAATTCAACGAGTTCAGCTCCATCATTCTTGTCTCCAAAGAATACAGTAGGTTTGTTCATTGGCTCAGGTACTAATGCTGCTCCAGCAGAAAGCACTACTGGGTATACTGCAAACGAATCATCTGGAAATATTCGATTTAATGGTGCTGGTGTTGGATGGGGAGATTTTGGATATTATCCTAATGGAAATGTAAGTGGAGAATATGGAGCGTTTAGATTCTCAGTAACCGGAACAACTATTGATACTGTGCCAGATGCGAAGGTTGGAATGGGTTCAGTATATGTTGCAGGAAGTGCTGGAATTGGAACCACTAGTCCAGCTAATAAACTTCATGTGTATACCGCAAGTGGAGAAGTAATGTCATCAGTGGATGCAAACGGTAATGCGCCAATTACTATGCTTGCTAACTCAGCAGCAGATCCAGCTATCTATACCAAGACAGGGTCAGCACTTCGCTTTGGAACAACAACCAATGGACTCGCAAGTTCTGGATTTGCAGAAGCAATGCGTATCCAGGGAGGAAATACAGGACTCGGAGATATAAATCCAACCGTTGCAAAGCTCTCAGTTGTTTCAGGCACAGGGGACCAATTGAGTCTTAATGGAACTGGTACTGCTAATACTGTATTGCGTTTCCGTGATGATGGAACAGAAACCGGTGCAATTTACACTCTTAATGGTGAAACTACTATGCGTGTTCGCGCAGCTGGAGCACTTTACTTGGATGGAGGAGGAACATCAAATGGAGCTCTTACTGTGCTTGCAAATAATAATGTTGGAGTAGGGACAACCTCACCTAATAACGTATTCGATGTAGTAACAGGTGCTGCGGCAGGCTACGGTAACTACGCACAAATTCGTACATCAGGCTCAACCGCATACCGAGGAGGATTGTTGCTCACTAATGTTCCAACTACGGTGGCCGGAGCAACCTCATTCAAGATGAGTAGTTCGTTCAATAACGGTTCTTCTGCAAATGCACAATTTGGATTTGTTGCAAATAACGATGCAGATACCTTCCTTAACTCAGGTGCTGCACTTGAATTCCAATATAACGGTAATGTTATTCTTGCTGGGCAAGGAACAGGAAATGTTGGAATCGGAATGAATAGTCCTGGGACTGTTAAGTTGAATGTTCGTGAAGATGTAAATGGTGATGGTGATATAGTCCTCAGCAACCCAAATACCGGAACAGCTGCACGAGCAATCATGAGTTTTAATAGCGACAGTGCAAGCGGACTCATTTCTGCAACAAGTGGAGCCTATACCGGCGTATCTGGTTGGGCAGACTCAATGGTCCTTCAAACTTCAGCTGCAACAAGCGGAGGTTTGGTTATTTATTCAGCAAATGCAGGGATTCGTTTCCAGAATAGTGGAGGTACGGATGCGATGATTCTTGCAAGCGGTAATCTCGCACTTGGTCCAGCGGTTGCTTCATCACGCTTCCATGTTTCTGAATCAAATACCGCAACGAGTACTGCCAACGGAATTACGATTGAACAAAGTGGAACGGGAGATGCTTCAATGCACTTCTTGCTTACGAGCTCAACACGTTACACCATGGGAATTGATAATAGCGACTCAGATAAATTCAAGATTGGAACGAGCGGCGATCTTAACAGTGGTAACTTGTTAACCTTAACCAGTGGTGGCTATATGGGACTTGGAACAGCGGCGCCTGCTAAGAAGTTAGAAATTGTAGATAGTGGACTTAAGATTAGTGGAACTAACGCGATTGAAGGTTCACCAAACAACGCACGTTTCATTGTTGATTCAGGAGCATCAACGAGCCATGTACTCGCAGATTTGAGAAACAGCAATGGAAGTACACTTTGGGTAGGCGGAAGAGATATTGGAGTAGGAACAGTTAATCCAAGTGCTAAGTTGGATGTTTCTGATGTAATTACCGCTCAAACTGCAAACCGTATAACATTTGAAAGTAGCAATCCGGGCTCAACATTCAATACCACGGCTGGCGCACTTACTGCATGGGCTGGATACTTCAACAACACTGCAACACGTTCAACGGGAGCTAATGCACTTACCAATGTTGGATTGTATGCCTCTGCGTCAGGAGCACAAAATAACTATGCGGCAATTTTTGAATCTGGGTCAGTCGGTATTGGTACTACGAGTCCACAAAAAACATTCCATATTCAAACTCCATCCGGAGATCTTGCGTATACGTCTGATAGTAATGCAAACTATCTTCAGTTTGGTAATGGTACATTTAGTGGAGCGAAAGATGTAAGATTCACTAGTCCTAATGCAGGTATTAATCTCTTAACCCTTTCATCTTCAGGAAATGTAGGAATCGGAACAACTGCTCCGGTGACTAAGCTTCAAGTTGTTCAGGGGACGACAGATCTTGGAACTGTTTCAAACTCTGCTGGAGGTACAACAATTACCGGTGTAGGTACACAATTTCAAAATATATTTAAGGTAGGAGATACTATCACGATGACTAGTGATGGAGAAACACAGGTGATTTCTGCTATTGCAAGCAATACAAGTATGACCACTGTTCTTCCTTGGGTAAGTGCACATACGAATGCTGCATATTCTCTAAGTGGTGGAACAAGATTAGCGGTTCTGGGTAATGGAAATGTAGGAATTGGAACAGCAACACCAAGTGCAAACCTCGAAGTAGCCTCATCTCTAGGACAGAATCCTGCATTCAGAATTTCGGATGCTGATGTAGCCTTGCCGGATTACTCAGGTACAGTATTTAGTCCTGGTTTGAGTGCGAACACTATAGGGCAATGGGCATCATACTCAGGAACGACCGGAGGTGTTCAACTGGCCGGGTTTACTGCTGGGGGGTCTAATACCGGAACTCCATTTGCTCTTGTGGGGTATCATGGGGGTTCAACTCCAACCACAGCTGCTATTAACCTTGTCGGATATAAGCACAATGGTGGCAATAATCGTACTGCATTAGGTAGCAGTGAGTTAATTCTTCAGGTAAGCAATACTATTGGAAATCCACTCATGACCGTTCTCGGTGGAGGAAACGTTGGAATTGGAGCTACAAATCCTGGTGCTAAATTAGAGGTAACAGGAACTACTCGAATGTCATATGACGCATCAAATTACACAACATTTACTCCTCAATCAAACGGAAACATTTTTATTGCTTCTACCGGAGGGGGAATATATGCAAGTAATGGTTCAACTAATAACTACTTCTTTGCATATGATGGCATAAATAATCGGTATTCATATGTAAGTGGTACTGGTCTTGCGGTTACTGACGGGGGTGTTAATAGGGCGTTCTTCCCATATTCAGGAAGCAGTTACATTAACAATGGAAGTAACTTTGGAATTGGAATAACCACACCGGGAGCAACTCTTGATACAAATGGAACTATTCGTACAATAAGTGCCAATGTGCCAGCATCAGGCTCAGGTCTTGAAATGAGCTATACAGGAGGATCAGGAGAAATCCTTGCATATAACCGCAGTGGAGCAGCTTACTTGCCACTTCGTTTGCGAGGTAATGGGCTTAAACTCTATAATGGATCATCGGTTGGAATTGATGTTGATGGAACAACTGGAAACGTTGGAATTGGGACAACCGCACCGAGCGTTGCTTTGGTAGTTAACTCATCATCAGCAAATACTGCTCGTATGCTTCGCTCATTCACGAGCGGAAATGCAACACTCTCTGCTGCTGTTGGGCGCCTTGAATTTGGAACCACTGATTCTTCTACCTATGCTGAATATATTGGAGCAAACGTAACTGCTGTTGCAACAGAAGCATGGACTGCAGCTTCAGCTCGCGGAACTGCACTTACATTCTCAACTACTGCAAACACTACCACTACAACAACTGAACGTATGCGTATTGATCATAACGGAAATGTGGGAATCAATACCACATCACCATCTTCAACAAACGGAGGACTTGATATTTCTTCATCAGCACTTACCTTGGTGCTTGGAGCTGATGGTAATGGAACTACAAGTCGTACTAATACAACTGCTAAATCTGCGCGTATTGGTGCGTATCATTATACAAATGCAGAAGAGCCAATGGCGATGATCTTTGGAAATCCGGGAGATTTATTCAATTCACTTTCTATTGGAGGTGGAACTTCGCTCATGAATGCTGCAACTGCTATTGATTTCTTTACTGCGATAAATACCACCACCACGACTGGTACGTTGCGAATGTCAATTGCCGCTAATGGAAATGTAGGAATTGGAGGAGGAATTACTACTGGTTCAGCAACAGCGCCACTCGAAGTTAAGAATAACACTGCAACCACCGCTGCAAATTATCTTAGTCAGTTTTATAACACAGCGTCATCACTTACTTCAACTGGAGGAGGAGTAAATATTCGTATTGATGCAACAACAGGGACTGGATGGCCACTTATGTTCTCAAAAGCATCAGGAACTGCAATGCAGGGAGTAAGTTGTAACTACGCAACCAATACTTGTTCTATTGCAACACCGTCGGACGTACGTCTTAAGCAGAATATTAATGAAACCAGTTATTCACTTGAAAGTGTAATGAATATTCAAGTTCGCGATTATGAGTATACTTATGATTCAACACATACTCGCCAGACCGGATTCTTGGCACAACAGCTTGCAACCGTATTCCCAGATGCAGTATATGTAGGAAGCTCATCAGCAAGTATTGCTGCGGGAGATCTTAAGAATACGTGGAGTGTTGATTATACTCGCGTGGTTCCACTCTTAACAAAAGCAATTCAAGATATCGGAAACATTACTTCAACCTTCAGAACTAATTTGATTGCATGGTTTGGAAATGTTGAAAACGGAATTACCGACTTCTATGCTAAGACCGTTAAGGGAGATAAAGTTGAAACCAAAGAATTGTGTATTGACGATGTTTGTGTGACTCGCGACGAATTGATGAAACTTAAGAGTATGCAGGTAAATGCAGATAACGGAAATGGGGGAGGTGGCACACCAACTCCGCCTCCAACTGACGGAGGCGCCCCAAGTGGCGATGGAAGTGGCTCAGGAACAGGAGATAATTCTGGAACTCCATCTGGAGATTCGGGGTCAACTGGCGATACAGGAACACCATCTGGTGACACTGGAACAGGGGATTCTGGAAGTCAGCCAAGCGGTGATACTGGATCAGGTTCAGGTACTACCGGAACTACTGGTGGTGACTCAGGCTCAACTACTGGTGGATCTGGAGATTCTGGATCAACTGGAGGGGATACTGGCGCCACGCCAACTCCACCAACACAATAAAACACTCACGCGTAGGGCGGTGAGTGTTTTTGATTTTTAAGCTAAAAATTGCTACTATACATATATATGTCAAACGTCCGTATTCCTACAGAATCAGAGCTCGATGAGCTTTTAACACGTGGTGTTCACGAAGTTTTTGGAGGTGAAGAACTTAGAAAAAAACTCCTTTCAGGAAAGAAGCTTCACTTTAAATTGGGAACGGATGTAACCGGGTCAGATCTTCACTTTGGTCATGGGGTAATTCATCGTAAGTTGCGTGATTTCCAAGATCTTGGTCATGAAGTAACACTCATTATCGGAGATTACACCACCCTTGTTGGTGATCACTCAGATAAAGTTGATCAGCGTTCAGAAACTTCAACAGAACAAATTGGAGAGTTTATGCAGGGATTTAAAAACCAATTCTTTAAGACGGTTGATGAATCAAAAACCACTATTCGTTACAACTCAGAGTGGCTTTCAAAGCTTACATTCTTGCAAGTTATTCAGATGACTAAAACCGTAACGCTTCAAAAAATGTTTGATCGCGAGACGTTTAAGCTTCGTTATCAAGAAGGAAAGCCAATTGGATTTGATGAATTTTTGTATCCATTTATGCAGGGCTACGATTCTGTTGCACTCAACTGTGATGTTGAATTGGGGGGAACTGATCAAACCTTTAATCTTTTGATGGGACGTCATTTAATGGAACAGCATAAACAAGATCCTCAATCAATCATCACCATGAAACTTCTTCTTGGTGCAGACGGTCGTCCAATGGGAAAGAGTCTTAAGAACTATATTCCAATTAATGCAACTCCAGAAGATATGTATGGAAAGGTAATGTCAGTAGTTGATGATGTTATTTTGAATTATTTTGAATCAATTACTCGGGTTCCAATGAATCGCATTGCAGAAATTAAATCAGCTATAGAGGCTGGAGAAAATCCGATGCAATTCAAAAAAGAATTGGCATTTGAAATTGTTACCTTTTTCCACTCAAAAGAAGCTGCCGAAAAAGCAGCAGAGTCATGGTCAACTGCATTCCAAAAAGGCGGTATTCCTGATGATATTGAAACTTTCGTGGTAAATAGCGGTAAAGAGCTTGCAGAGGTTTTGATTGAAGGTGGGGTGGTTTCATCAAAAACTGATTGGCGCCGTCTTGTTGAAGAAGGAGCGGTAAAAGTTGTAGGAGATGAAGAATCCACCATTTCTGATCCAAAAGCAACGATGGATACTTCATGTATTTTAAAGATCGGTAAAAAGCGATTTGCAAAAATCGATATTGTAAAGTAAATCTATGAAAAATATTTACATCACCACAACCCTTCCATATGTTAATGCAGAGCCACACATTGGTTTTGCTAAGGAAATTATTCGTGCTGATGTGTTGGCGCGCTATTATATCCAAAAAGGACATAACGTGTTTTTTAGTACGGGAACCGATGAGCATGGAAAAAAGCTCTGGGAGGCTGCAGAAAAAGAAGGAGTTCCTGTTCAAGACTATGTAGATACTAATGCAGCAAAGTTTAAACAACTTCTTGAGGAGCTTGGTATCCACACTTCTGTTCATTTTATTCGTACCACCGACACCCATCATATTTTAGCTGCCCAAGAGTTTTGGAAGCGCTGCGAAGCTGCCGGATATATTTATAAAGCTACCTATAATGCAAAGTATTGTGTCGGATGTGAGCTTGAAAAAACCGATTCGGAACTTGTTGATGGGCGTTGTCCGCTTCACCCTAATCGTGATCTGGAAATTATTCAGGAAGAAAATTATTTCTTTGCGTTTTCAAAGTTTCAGGATAAGCTTCTTAAAATGTATACTGATAAAAAGTCAGTAGTATTTCCCGTACATCGTCAAAAAGAAATCACATCATTTATTGAGCGCGGTCTTCAGGATTTTTCAATATCGCGATCAAGAGAAAAAATGCCGTGGGGAATTTTGGTTCCCGGAGATGACTCGCAGGTGATGTATGTATGGTTTGATGCGCTCGTAAATTATATCTCAACACTTGGTTGGCCGGATGGGCAACAGTTTGATGAATTTTGGAATGAAGGAACCACCTATCAATTTTTTGGTAAAGATAATCTGCGTCAGCAAACAGCAATGTGGCAATCAATGCTCCTATCTATTGGTATTAAGCCAACAGAGTATTTGGTCGATAACGGATTTATTATGGCCGAGGGCGGTATAAAGATGTCTAAGTCTTTAGGCAATGTTGTAGCACCAGCAGAAGTTATTGAAGCGTATGGGTTGGATGCCCTCCGTTATATGCTCATTCGTCATCTTTCAATGTTTGAAGATTCTGACTTTAGTCACAAGTATGCAGCAGAATGGTATAACGCTCATTTGGTAAATGGTATTGGAAATCTTACTAATCGTATTATGAAGCTTTCAGAAACTTGGTTGCAGGCGCATGATATGCCCCAAGATACTCCTGAATTTGATCCAGAATTTGTACGTCTTATGGAGGAAGATTTGGATTCTCAAAAAGCTTACGATTTGGTATTTAGTTGGATTAAAGAAATTGATACTTATATTTCTGAACAAGCTCCATTTAAAGTTGTGAAAGAAGACGAAGAAAAAGGAAAAGCAATGATTAAGGAATTGGTGCAGAAACTCTATAAAGTTGCTACTCATTTGACACCACTTATTCCTGGTGCCGCTCATCAGATTTTGCTTGCTATTAGTATTAATACGATGCCCGCAACACCGCTCTTTGAACGTAAATAGTGTATGCTTTTGGATTCACATTGTCATTTAAATTTGGCACCACTTACACATGAAGAGGCAGAGGTTCTACAGAGTCATGTAGATATGCAGATGGTGTGCGTTGGAATTAATAAAGAAACCTCAGAATATGCCGCTAAGTTGGCTGCACAAAATCAAAATATTTTTGCCACGGTGGGTATTCATCCAAGTGATATTTGTGACGGGAAAGATATTTCATTTATTGATGAACTTATTAATCAATCACGAGTAATCGGAATTGGTGAGTGTGGTTTTGATTTCTTTAGAGATGAAAAATCTACCGTAATTGCAGACCAGGAGCAAGTTTTTAGAGCACAGATTGAACAGTCGCTCAAATATAACAAGCCACTCATGATTCATACACGTTCAACCAAGTTTACACTAGATGCATATGAGGAAACTCTTAGAGTATTTGCAGATTATACTAGCGATTCACGCTGGAAAGGTGCACAAATTCATTTTTATGTTGGTAATAAAAACTATGCTCAAAGATTTCTTGATTGCGGATGCATGCTTTCATTCACCGGTGTCGTTACATTAACTGCTGAATTTGATGAAGTTCTCAAATATGTACCGCTCGATAGAATGCTTTTTGAAACTGACGCACCATTTGTTTCACCAAAAAAGTATCGTGGGCAGACCTGTTATCCAAAATATGTTGAAGAAGTATACAGACATATTGCAGAAGTAAAAGGAATCCCTCAAGAATCTCTTGAAGAAATAATACTTCAAAATTTCAATCGTTTTTATAAAATTACTTAGATTATTTTAATCGAGAAAGCTGCCACGATTTATAGAATCCTAAACCACTTAGTACGATTGGGATAGTAAACGCAGCTAAAATCTGACTTGATGAAGAAATAAGAACTGATGCAAAAATCGGTGTCACAATAAAGGCAATAGGTGTTGCACTTCTAAATACTGATATAAATTCAATCTCAGAACGTTTAATTTTTTTAAAGAATGCAGACTCAGCACTCACTTCAATGAGTGCTGCTCCAATACGGGTGCTGAATAAAATAAGTGCCCATATAATCCACTTGGGTGAAGTAGTTAAGACAAATACAATAAGCGAAATAAACATAACCACAAAACCAATACGTAAGAAAAAGTGTTCTTTAAATTTTTTATCTTCAAGATAACCAATCGGAAATTCTAACAGTACAAATGGTAGTAACATTACAAAAAAGATACCATCAATTTGCGACCAGGGAATGTTTTGTACTTCACGCAAGTAGAGCGGTGTATAAATAATCATCACTGCATAGAAAATCTTTAAAATAAGGTGAACACCAAACAGTATATTGCGCTCGGTGCTCTTAAAGAATTCAAGAATATGGGCATATGAAACCTGAGATGGTGAGATCTTTGGTGTCATTCTAGAATCTGGTTGAAGAAGGGTGGTGATTGCAATGGTGACGAGCGCAACGGCTGTCCAGGTATAAAATGCAGAAAGTGAGATTCCATGCCCAATAAGTCGCGCAGCAAGCGCAGGAAAGATGAGCCAGGAAAAATTTAGAAGGGTAAATAGAACTCCTCGCATGCGCCCAGTATCTTTAACAGGTGTTTCATCTTCAACTTCAAGATCAATCAGATACCAAATAATCTGGTTTCCTGCTAAGAACAGAATAAACATAAATGCCGCCAGCGGAAATGGAATACTTGAAACTAAGAATACACAAAGAGCTGTTATTAAAGAAAACGTAACAAGAATCTTTTGCTTTCCAAATTTGTAAATATATTTTGGGGCAATAAATAGCAGGATAAGCGAGATAATAGACCCTGCACTAAACAATAATCCTACCTGATCAGCACTTAGATTGAAGTTTTCTGTCAAAAATGTTGAGTTAATATAGGAAAGCAGGGCGCTTTCTGATTCATACAAAAATGCCACAAAAAGTGCCAGAATCATAGACTGAGAAAAAACTTTACGCATGGATATAGTTTACCATTCCTGATAAGTATGCTATTGTGGAGGAAATTAAAAACAAATAACATGACAATAGAAATCAACGAAGATATCCGGCTGGACGAACTTTCGCGTCAGCATAAGGGATTTATTAGCGCGCTACGTGCAGACTTGCTCGAACAAGAAAGGGTTTTCTTGGGGCGGGACTTTATCCTTGCAAGCAGCATACAAAGTTTTATTGAAAAGTATAAAAACCTTACCGATAAAGAATCATGGAAATGTTTTGTAATCTTCTACGAAGAAATTCCCGTCGGAATGTTTAATATTTATTTCATATCTGAGCAATATGGACAAACAATAAGCCGAGCTGCTTCCCTTGAATACGTTATTATTCGCAGTATGCGAAGAAAAGGAATGATGAAGCACATCCTCAACGAAGCACGAAAGATTGTTGATAGGGTTGACTCGGTTAAAGAGCCGAATACCCTCATTGTTTCAAAGATTGATAAAGACAATGAGATATCGCGAAATCTTGCTTTGGTAAGCGGATTTAAATTCGTATGGCATCAACTCAATGACGAGAATACTCTTGTCTATCTCAAAAAAGAACTCACTGGGTAGTGAGTTCTTTTTTATGAAACTGAATAAAGAAGATGGCATCAAAAAATTAGCACGAATGTGCTAATTTTTTGATGCCATCAGTCTGATGCATTAAACACTAATAATCACCGGAATGACAATAGGTTCTTTATCAATTTTCTGTGCAATGTATTTTGCAACTTTGTCACCAAGTATTTTCTTGGCTTCATCAAAATCAGGATTTCCGTTGCAGTTAGCAAGATAATACTCAATAGTACGCTTGGTAAGATTTCTCAAGTTATTGAGAAGCTTTTGTGAGTCACGCAAGTATACAGTTCCTCGTGAGAGAATGTCCGGAGACTTCTTAAAGCGTAAGCTCTTAGGGTCAAGCGTTACCACAATAGTAAAGATTCCTGATTCTCCAAGACGGATACGATCATCAATCACTACTTGGCGCATTGGTCCAACATAACTTCCATCAACAATAATTCTTTCAGTTGGAAGTTTTTTATCAAGTACCGCTCCAACAATTTCTCCATTGTTGCGGAATTCCATTACTGATCCGTTGTCACACACCAAGATATTATCTTTTTGAACACCAAGGATTTCTTTTGCTAGGCGTGCATGGAGGCGAGTCATGTACGGTTCTCCGTGTACTGGTGCAAAATATTTATACCCGATTTGACGGTGAATCCACAACAACTCCTCGCGAGTTCCGTGTCCTGACGCGTGAACCTGAGTATCGTTATAAGTAATAACGCGCTCAAGGTTGCGATACAATGCATTCTTCAGCTGTGCCACAGAATAATCATTCCCTGGAACAATTGATGATGAAAGAACTACAGTATCTGTTGGTTGGAATCGCAAGAAACGATGAGACTTATTAATCAAACGATCAAGCGATGCAAACTTTTCTCCTTGTGAGCCGGTCAAAATAATCACAACTTTATGAGGTGGATATTTATCAACGTCTTCAATTGGATATACGTGTTGGAAATCGCTCAATTTGAGGAAATCAACGATTGCCATATTTGATTGAAGCGAGCGTCCATCAAAGAACACATACTTTCCGTATTTCTTAGCACTTTCGGCAAACTGCATAATGCGTTCAACCTGAGATGCAAAACAAGAAATAAAGAGACGTCCAGGAGCATCCTTAATAATGTGATCAACATTTTCAACTACGGTATCTTCTGGAATTGACCAGCCAGTTTTTTCAATACCGGTAGAGTCGATCATTCCAAGTAAGATATTTTCGTTCTTAAGGAATGCATACTGTTCGTATTCGCTTGGATATACTTCTCCATTGCGTGACTCTACACGAACGTCTCCCGTTGAAAGAATGCCTCCAAGCGGCGTCATGATAATAACCCCGGTTGAGTCAGGAATTGAGTGAGTAAGTCCAAAGAATCTAACTTTCAAATCTTCTGAAAGTTTCAAATAGCCGTCGTCTTTTTCAACTACACGAATTTCAACGTTTTTAAGATGAGGATATTCAGAAAGTTTTTTCTTAATAAAGAGGGCACCAAATTCACGGGTATAAATTGGTGGCATTCCCATAGCTTCCATTACAAATGGAATTCCTCCTACGTGGTCAAGGTGACCGTGAGTAATCACGAGAGCCTTAATCTTATGCTTGTGGAGTTTAAGATATGAAACATCAGGAATAGTGTAATTAATTCCCGGAGTAGCTTCAGTGGCAAACCCAAGTCCTGCATCAAGCACAACGATCTGGTCATTGTATTCAATAAAGAACATGTTGGTTCCAATACCTTCAACACCGCAGACAGGTACTACACGTACCACATCTTTTTCTGCAACAGGGAAGCGATCAACACCTTCTGTTCCAAATGGTTCAACTGACACAAGATTGTCATGAGAATCCTCGTTGTGATTGTTATCATGATGATCACGCTGTTGATGACCGCGATGATGATTATTGCGATTCTGCTGCTGGCGAGGTTCAAATTTCTTTTTCTCAACAAATGCAGATGCAATCGCCTGCTTATTAGGTGTATTGTTTTTTTGCACAAAACTCTTATGGAGTGTTGGCTTGGTGACCGTCGATTCTTCCTTGCGGAATACACGCGTATGGAATTTCCCATCTTTATTCTTGTGAGAATTCTCGCGCCGATCGTCACCTTGTGGATGATTGTTCATAAATAAAATAATTTCTAATAGCTAATAAAAGCACTGATGAGAACTCGCGGGGATTACCAATCTTACTTACCAGATAAATTTTTCAGATGTGTACCAAAAGCGAGGTTCTTGAGAGAGATCAAGTGATCTATCTTTATCGTAATTAACTATACCACGAACTGACTTTTTTGCAAAGATGAGCGTGTGTGGAGAAAGAAAAGGAATAAACGCTTTTGTTGCAAGGAGTTTTTCATTAAGTGAAGAATATTGAGACGGCACAATTCCACTGACTAAGGTATCAATTTCTGAACTGTTAATACCAAATATATTAAGTCCTACCGGATAGGTATTGGTACCTTTAAAGAAGAGTTGAATATCGGTTGGGGTATTAATTTCGTAACCGTACAAAAGTGCATCAAAGTTGCGCTGTTCAATAAGCGCCTTAAGATTATAGTTTTTTACCGGCGTAATAGTGAGGGCAATAGATTGCTCTTGTGCCTGCTGTTGAATACGTTCTGCAAGTGTTTTGAAGTATAAATTTTCAGGATAGAGAAGTTCAAATCGTGCAGGGTTTGAAGGTGCTACAGATGCTTCTGGAATCTTGGTATCAAATGGAATCATGCTGAACTGCGATGTTCCAAGCGCTTTGTTGTGGAGTTCTGTTGAACGAATCAACGATGTAATAGGAGTAATTTGTTCCGTTGGTAACTTTTTGCCAATCAAAAGACCAATAATCTTTTTTGTCGGAAGCATAAGCGGTTCTGTATCTTCGGGAAGCTGAGGCAATACAAGAGATTCTGATTCCTGCACGACTACCTCATTACGTGATAGCGTATGCGAGTTAGAAATATCTGCATGCGTTGAAAGATTAATACTGTAGGCAAAGTATGGTCCTGGATAATTGCGAACATGACGCAAAGTAATATGAGTACTTGTTGGTGAGCTGGTGATTTTGTAAGGACCAGAACCTGAAGCAAGAATCGCTTCAAGATTACTGATGCGTTTGATTGGCGGAGTTTGCTTAAATAATTCTTCAGATATCCAGGGTGCCTCAATAATCTCACGGAAGTATGGTGATGTGTTGGTAAATGAATGAATGATCACGCCAGTGTTAGTAATTTCAATTTGAGGAATACTTGAGATAGTGCTTTTATTAAATGCTTCATTTAAAGAATACATGATGTCTTCTGCGGTAATAGGGGTTCCATTGTGAAAAGAAATATGGGCATGAGGAGTAATTATGGTATTGCCTTCTTCGATTGTAATACTTTCTGCAAGATCAGGAATGAGTTCTCCTTCTCGTATAAAACCTGCCTGTCCAAATACTAACCGACTTATCATAAGATCAGCCAACGTTTGCTCTTGATAGGGAAGTGGAATTTCTACTGAACTATTGAGGGCAATCTTAATACGCCCGCCTTTGATTGGTTCGCGCGCAAGAAGAACGCGAGGTGCCATTATCAAAACAACAACCAAGCTTGTTGTTGCAAGGATACCAAAGAGAATAAAACAAAGCTTTTTGATAGGAGAGAATCGGCTGAGTTTGTCAAAAATAATACTAAGCATGGTGTACATGCTTAGTATTATAGACTAAAACCAATTTTTGAGGAGCCTTAAAACGGAATCAAAGAAAGAACTACTGAGATAATGAAGAGGGCGGCAACAACAAATGTTGCGGTGAAAATAGTCTTTTCAGATCCACGACGCTTATGGTGTTGAGCGGTAACAGAAAGTCCTCCTCCAAGCGCTCCTTCAATTCCAGATTCATTTTGCTGGATAAGAACAAGTACGATAAGGATAATTGCAAGGATGATTTGAATAATCGTGATCGGATTCATATAGTTACTTAAGTATGCCATAGATGGCAATAAAATCAAGGTGGCTCCGATGACGAAAATCGGTAGTTTTTGCCTTCTTCATAATCAATAATTCATGAATAAACCGCTATAATAAATTCATAACCGTAAGTAATAATGCAGAGTATGAAAGACAAGAAAGTATTTTTTGGAACCATTGGCGTGATTGTGGTACTGATGATTGGATTTATTGTTTGGAAACTACGCGGTTACCACGAACCGATTCCCGTAAGTAATGAGCCGCAGATTCATAACTGGAAGACAATCAACATAGATAATCAGACTATTCAGTACCCGGCGGAGTGGCGTGCAGGACTTCAGGAGGCAGGATCAAACTGTGTTGATGCATGTTTGACAACATGGAAGTCAGCAAACTCTCGTTTCACTATTTCGCCGCTTTGGCAGGATAATCCAGCAGATGCTATTAGTTATGTAATTCCATCAGACTATAAAAAAGCAGATTGTGAAAAGTTTGCAGCAGTAAACCCTGACGCAGCGGTGTATTGTCCAAATCCTGTTGCGTATTATTACTTCTATACTAACTCGCAGCATCCAGACGTACTTTCTGTGTTTGATGAGTTGGTTCACGAGGCAGAAGAGTAAGAGTTTTCCTCATGTTGACCAAGCATACATACATTAGTATTATGAAGAAGAGACTACTCTCATTATTACGTTAATTACCTCAAATGATATGGATAAAGCTGTTGAATTTCTCACTTATATTGTAAAGGAACTTGTTGATAAGCCAGAAGACGTAAAGGTGACAAAAAAGGTTGACGAAATGGGCGTTCTTTTAATGCTTGATGTGCATCCAGGGGGCGACATGGGAAAGGTTATTGGTCGCAGCGGGGCAACCGCAAAAGCAATCAGAACATTGTTGCGTGTTGTTGGAATGAAGCATAATGCTCGTGTAAATCTTAAGATTAATGAGCCACAAGGCTACAGCACTATGGCCGATGTTGCTGCAAGCGATGTTGATAGTGCTATGGATGATTTGCGTAGCGAATTGGAATAAAAAATAGGCAACAAAAAATCCCGTGATTAAATCAGGGGATTTTTTAGTTATATTCTAAAAAATATTAAGATTATGAATTTATTGCTATTATCTTTGGTGTGTTATCCAAGACTTTTTTATGTTTTTTGTTTTTTCTTCCTTTTCGGTCTGCTTTTTTGGAACTACGTTCTAATTTATAAAGAAAAGTATTCAAATTTGCTGAGAAAAAAGGTGTACTCTCGGTGAGTCTTCGGCATTGAATCCCTACTATGTCATTTCCATCGTTCGCATAATACCATCTATACTTTGCAGGGTTACTATAATTTTTAATGCATTCTGTAAGAGCTGCATGAAGTTCTCTCAAAAGAGTATTTTTCTCAGAGCCATCTACTCCAAGGGCCGATAAAAGCTTGGTATATTCTACGATACTTCCGTTGCTTGTCATTCCTTTAACTGAAAGGTCTGCCCAAAGATCGTTTGCAGAAGAACCCCTCAATATTGTTACTTTAACCTTAGGTGAGTATTCCTGTTCTGGAGTACTCCAAGTTGTCATTCCAAGTCCTGACTTTAGAAAGCTTTGATGGCGCCCTCGCTGATCAGCTTCCATAATTTCTTGAACTGTTGTCGGCTGAGATTCCCACCTCTTCACATCTGCTTCTTCATCGTAGTATGGCGTACCTCCATGTGGATTTGCCACTGAGCCCGGTATATCCCCGAAGCTTGCACTTGCGATCGTCTCCGTTGCTACAAATTTAAACAATTTGTTTTCGTTTGAAAGGGTGGTGTTTGATGAAATAACTTCTCTATCTTTCGAAAATGATAAAGAGATATATCCTTTGTGGAAGCCAAAAACAATAACCCCCATAAAGAGAATATTCATAAACAAAAAAGCAATGTTTAATTTTTTCATGATACATAAAGTTTTAAAAAATATTAAGACAAATTTGGTGAACAAATACATTTATTCTAGTAGACACTTACTATCGTCTACCGTAGAGCAGGCAGTAAAAAAGTTTCGAAGATTATAGTATGGGACGATATTTTTTGAATCATCACGAATTTTATTGTTAATTTTAGATTATAATACCACATAATATTATAATTGCAAGGCTATAATCCCCAATACGCCTTATGCTTACTAATCTGTCCAGATGTGCTATAACCTATAGGTATTATGAATTTTCACTTTCTCACGCTCTTTCCCGGAATGATTTCAGGCTATTTTAATGAAGGCATCCTTGCTCAGGCAGTAAAGAAGTCGTTAATTACTTACACAACAACTGATATTCGTGCATTTGCAGAAAATAAGCATGGGAAGGTTGATGATTCTCCGTATGGCGGTGGGCCTGGCATGGTGATGACTGCAGAGCCGATCTTGCGTGCATACGAATCTGCTAAAAAACATATTCTTGCAAAAAATCCTGACGCAAAAATTTTAGTGATCAATCTTTCACCTCGTGGAGAATTATTTAACAAAAATCATGCACAGGAATTTTCACAAACCTACACTGATATTATTTTCTTGTGCGGACGCTATGAAGGAATTGATTATCGTGTAATGGAGGTTTTGCAGCCGCTTCAAATTTCTCTTGGAGATTTTGTGGTGACCGGTGGCGAATTGCCGGCACTTATGATCACCGATGCAGTTGCTCGATTTATTCCAGATGTACTAGGTAATGAATTGTCTGAAGAAGGAACGCGTATAGCAAGTGAAAGGTTTTATACCAAGCCAGAATCATTTGAATGGCAGGGACAAGAATATAATGTTCCAGATGTGCTGCTGTCTGGGCATCATGCCAATATTGAAAAGTGGCGAGCAGAAAACTAATCATGTATGACAAAAGAGATTATTGAAATAATTGAAAAGTATTTAATGATGATTGATCCCGAGGTTGAGCAAGAAGAATTAGCAGATGATCTTTTCAAACTATCTCTTTTGGCAGATAGTGGCGAACTTAGTTCTCTTATGGTTGATGCACATACGCTTGCAGAATATGACAAATATGAAGCACATTTTTACTCAACCACTAAAGAAAAACTCCTTACTGAATGGAATGAACTTAAAAAGAAAGCTGGATATTAATGATGAAAGTTGAGTGCCCGAAATCGCAGGTTTCGGGCACATTTTATATTCAAATTTGACCCACTTTTTGAATCGAAAATTACTCTAAAAATACGCTCGTAACCCTTCATAAAACCCTGTGGAAACTCTTTTAAAAAAACGCTTGCACTAAAAAAGAATTCGTGTATAATCTCTCTCACGACTGTGTGGTAACGTCGACAGGTTTGCGGAATCCTGAACAATACTGTTATAGAATGGGGTCATTCTAGGATCGAGCAACTTGCGATAATACAGTCTGTACGTTACCAACTCCATATTCAACGTTTAATATCAAAACATCGAGCAAACACTCGTACATATTTTAAATATGTCACGAGGGAATCAAGCAAAATAATCTTTTGCAAATTGCCAAATTGAAACGTAATAATTGAGAACTAAGTATATTAAGTAAGTAAAATTACTCGTAGTGGTTAAATTGTAAACGCAATTGTGTGACGCAAGTCATATAATTATGTATAAAACTCCTAATAGGAGTTAAGAGCGTGCGGTGGATGCCTAGGCTTAAAAGAGCGATGAAGGACGCTATCAGCTAGCGAAAGTTTCGGGGAGGTAGCTAATGACCTTTGATCCGGAAGTCTCCGAATGGGGAAACCCTGTACAGTGAACCTGTATAATCTTTTCGGTAACGCGAAAAAAGAAGCACACCCAGGGAAGTGAAACATCTCAGTACCTGGAGGAATAGATACTAAACAGTATTCCCTTAGTAGCGGCGAGCGAAACGGGAACAGCCCAAACCATTTGAATATTATTTGAATGGGGTTGTAGGACACTTATATAAGAGTTAGAAATTTGTCAGTTAAAAGAACTACCTGGGAAGGTGGACCATAGAAGGTGAAAGTCCTGTATTTGAAAACTCACAAACTCTTTAGTGTATCCTGAGTACTTCGAGACACGAATAGCTCGGAGGAATCTGCCAGAACGAACTGGTAAGGCTAAATATCTTTTAAGACCGATAGTGAACTAGTACCGTGAGGGAAAGGTGAAAAGAACCCCGGAAGGGGAGTGAAATAGAACTGAAACTGCATGTTTACAAGGAGTCGGCGAGGGCAGCAATGTCCTCCACGGCGTGCCTATTGAAGAATGAGCCAACGAGTCTATCTTATTTCCAAGTCTAAGGAGATTGAACCTCCGGAGGCGTAGGGAAACCAAGTCTGAATAGGGCGACAAGGATATAGGATAGGACCCGAAGCCGGGTGAGCTTACCATGGGCAGGTTGAACTTTTCCGAAAGGAAAAGGGAGGACCGAACCGGTTGGTCGTATAACGCCTTCGGATGACCTGTGGTAAGGAGTGAAAAGCTAATCGAACTCGGTAATAGCTGGTTCTCTCCGAAATAGCTTTTGGGTTAGCGTTAGATGTTCCCTCTGGGGGTAGAGCACTGGCTGGTTGCGGATAGGTAGAAATATCGCCGCGCCTATCAAACTCCGAATACCAGAGGTAAAGAATCTAGCAGTTAGACTATGTGGGCGAAGCTGCATCAGTCAAAAGGGAAACAGCCCAGATCTTCGGTTAAGGTCCCAAAATTCATGCTCAGTGCAAGTAAGGAGGTAAGATTTCTTAAACAACCAGGATGTTGGCTTAGAAGCAGCCATCATTTAAAGATAGCGTAATAGCTCACTGGTCTAGAGATGTCGCGCCACAAATAATCGGGGCTTAAGCATGATACCGAAACCAAGGGTTCGCAAATTTCATTGAGGATTTCATCTGAAATTCTCTAAATCTTCTCAAATAATCATAAATTCTTATGAGTATTTAGGGTTTAGGTAAGTTAATTTTAGAATCTTCGTCAGTCTATTGATGAAGTCTTCTATGAAATTTGTGAGCGGTAGGAGAGCGTTCCTCTCTGCTATGAAGCCAAAGGCGTAAGCCATGGTGGAGCGTGGGGAAGTGAGAATGTTGGCACAAGTAACCACAAGGTGAGTGAAAACCTCACCCGTCGTAAGACCAAGGATTCCAACTCAATGACAATCAGAGTTGGGTTAGTCGGTGCCTAAGGAGATGACGAACGTCGCATCCGATGGACATACGGTTAATATTCCGTGACTTCTTATTATATCGATGGAGGGACGAAGGGTTGTATCACAAGCAGATAATTGGATTTCTGTAGGTGGTCTGAGGGGGCAGTGTAGGCAAATCCGCACGGCAATACTCCAAGGGCAAACTAAATGTTCGGCTTCGGCCGGATGAATTTGTGAGAGCACGCTTCCGAGAAAAGCTTCTAAGATTATGTAATAAGAAACCGTACCGTAAACCAACACAGGTGGTCGAGTCGAGTAGACTCAGACGAACGAGTAAGAGGTCCTCAAGGAACTCGGCAAAAAAGCGGCCGTAAGTTAGCGATAAGGCCTGCCACCGCAAGGTGGCCGCAGCGAAAGATTCCCTGCCAACTGTTTACCAAAAACACAACTCCCTGCGAAATCGAAAGATGATGTATAGGGGGTGAAGCCTGACCAATGCCAGAAGGTCAAATACTGACGGTGATAGCGCAAGCTTGAGCTGAGTGGTATAAGCCCTGGTGAATGTCGGTCGTAACTATAACGATCCTAAGGTAGCGAAATACCTTGTCGGGTAAATTCCGACGCGCATGAATGGCTTAATGAGTGGGGAACTGTCTCGAGGACTTGCTCGGTGAAAATGCAATACCGGTGAAGATGCCGGTTACCTACAGTTAGACGAAAAGACCCCGGAAGCTTTACTATAGCTTCGTATTGAATGTATTAGTTATCTGCGCAGCGTAGGCGGTAGAGGTTGAAGCATAGGTCCTGGCCTATGTGGACTCGTCAATGAAACACCGTCCTGATAATCGATACATTCTAACCCCGTGAGCGACACTCATGAGGGACAGTGCGTGGTGGGTAGTTTGAGTGGGGCGCTTTCCTCCCAAAAAGTAACGGAGGAGTCTACAAAGGTCCGTTAGGCGCGTATGGAAATCGTGCCGATAGTATAATGGCATAAACGGGCTTTACTGTAAGACGTACATGTCAAGCAGTTGCGAAAGCAGAGCATAGTGAACCGACACACCGCATTCGACGCGGGTGAAGATTATCGGATAAAAGCTACTCCGGGGATAACAGGCTGGTTTCGTCCACGAGTTCATATCTACGACGAAGTTCGGCACCTCGATGTCGGCTCATCGCATCCTGGGGGTGGAGAAGCTCCCAAGGGTTTGGCTGTTCGCCAATTAAAGCGGTACGCGAGCTGGGTTCAGACCGTCGCAAGACAGGTTGGTCTCCTATCTACTGTAGGCGTTGATACTTGAAAAGATTTGTCCCTAGTACGAGAGGACCGGGATGAACTGACCTCTGGTCTATCGGTTGTCACGCCAGTGGCACTGCCGAGTAGCTATGTCGGGAATGGATAACTGCTGAAAGCATCTAAGCAGGAAGCCAACTTTAAGATGAGGTATCGTTTAGTCCCCTGAAAGATGATCAGGTTGATAGGTGTTAGGTGTACGTGTAGTGATACACTAAGCCGAGACATACTAATTGGACTATCCTATTAGGAGTTTTGTACATAAACAAAATTCGCTTCAAGTAATTTTACCGAAAAAGTGTGTTTAAGAGATATTACGCATCAAATCAAAGTGTTTTGTAAACGAAGAATATGGAGGGTTACGTTTGTTGTAATTTTAAATCTGGTGATATGTCAGTGGGGAAACACCTGGACACATTCCGCACCCAGAAGTTAAGCCCATATGAGCCGATGATACTCGTAATAGGGGAAAGTAGGTTGTCGCCAGGTTTAAAATTATAACGCAAAGATTCACACGAGAGTGTGATTTTTTTGTTAAAGAAAACGAGGCCGAAAACCGAAGGTTTTCGGCCTCGTCTTTGCAAACACCCACGTAGCATCTTACAGATTTTTCATTCAATA
This sequence comes from Minisyncoccota bacterium, assembly GCA_036405175.1. GTDB lineage: Bacteria > Patescibacteriota > Minisyncoccia > Phycocordibacterales > UBA1006 > DASWYC01. The sequence continues at coordinate 419,750 of DASWYC010000002.1, read as the reverse complement.
ATGCTATACTAAAGCCATTATGTCATCATGGGCATTTGGCTCTCGGCTTAAAATTTTACTCATCCTTCTGTTAATTTTTGGTGGAGGTTTTTATGTGTATCATCGAACGGTTATTTCAGAAAAAATTGTTGGACTTCCAGAATGCTTAAAAGGTGTGACCGATGTGCGTTGTTATGAAGGCAAAAAAGTTGCCTTTGGAAAAGTTGTTATTGCCGAGAATGCACAAAAGCATAAAGTGCTCATTCAGGAAATTACCAATACGCTTCCATTTGGATATAAGGGTAGTGAGCTCAGCTTTGACGTATATACACAAGCTGGAGTATTTATCGAAAGCATTACTAAGAACGTTGACATTGCACCACTCGATACTACGCTTGTTGTCCTTACTCCTAAAACGACAACACAAGAACCTGCAATGATTATTCCAACAAGTGTGTCACTTGGAGTGCCAACATTTGTGGCCCCTGAAGGGGAGCAAAAGATTTTTACTACTAAATTATTTTCTGTAGCCGATTCAAAGTTTGCCCGCTCAATTACTGTTCCAATTCAAATTTATTTACCAGCAATTCCTCAAAAGCAAACATATACCGTATTTGTGACAGGAAATTATCGCGGAGAAAAAGAGGTGATTCAGAAAGTATACGAAGTTCCAGTGTATTTTGCAGAAAAAGATACACGATCAACTACTGCCGTAGTGAGCACAGAGCCAAAATTGCTAGTAACTAATGTGATGCTTTCATGTACTCAAAATTGTCTATGATCAAGCAGCAAAGTACTTTTGATAGTGTACTCTTAGCGTGTGCACTCTTTCTTTCTCTGGTTAGCTTAATCACGTTGCAATCATTTAATGAGGGAACATTCTTGTCGGTAGATTTTTTACGCCAACTTCTTTATATTGGTGTTGCAGCGCTTGCTGGGTTGGCATTTTTTAATATCAATGAATCAACACTCAGATCAAATTGGTTTGTGTTGGGATTATATGGCGTTGCTATGGTTTCGTTGGCTTTGTTGCTACCGTTTGGTGCTGTAGTAAATGGTTCAAAAAGTTGGTTTCATTTAGGATTTTTCTCATTTCAGCCAGCAGACTTAGCTAAGTTTGCGTTGATTGTTATTATTTCAAAATATCTGGCAACGCGCCATCGCGCCATCAATTCACTCCGTACTATTGTAGTTACGTTCATCTACGCAATTATTCAATTCATTTTGATTTTTATTCAGCCAGACTTTGGCTCATCAATTGTGTTGTTGGTAATTTGGTTTGGTATGGTGGTGAGTTCCGGAATTTCATGGAAATACATTATGAGTTTTTTCGGGATTGGATTTGTACTCTTTATGGGACTCTGGTCATTTGTGTTCAAACCCTATCAAAAAGATCGTATCAAGACATTCGTAACACCGCTTTCTGATATCCGCGGCGCTGGATACAATGCCTATCAATCAACGATTGCTGTTGGGTCAGGAAAAGTATTTGGAAAGGGAATTGGAAATGGAACACAATCACGCTTAAACTTTTTGCCAGAACATAAAACCGACTTTATCTTTGCCAGCTTCTCGGAAGAATGGGGATTCGTTGGTTCACTCTTGGTGGTTGGGGTGTGGGCTTTGTTGCTCTCACGCATCTATCGTCTTTCACGATTTGCCATGAGTAACTTTGATGCACTCTTTGCTATTGGGTCTGGACTTTTCTTTGGATTCCATGCGATGGTAAATATTGGTATGAATGTTGGATTGGTGCCGGTAACCGGAATCACCTTGCCGTTTATGAGTTTTGGAGGATCACATATTATTGTTGAGGGAATTATTATTGGAGTACTGTTGCGAATTTCTCGTGATCAGCATGAAAAACAGCAGCGATTTGGTCGTGTATAAATTGACAAAATAGCTACTTAGTTATCCCGTATTTTTTGAAAAATGCCTAGTTTCTTTTGGGATAATTTGCGGTATAGTAATGCTATGTTGAGTATATTTGACAATGTTGTAAAGCGCTTTTCGCGCGGAATTGGTATTGATTTGGGAACGTCAAATTCACTCGTTTATCTGGAAGGTGAAGGCATTATTATGCGTGAACCTACTATTATTGCAGTTAATAAAAAGACTCAGCGTATTGTTGCTATTGGAAAAGAAGCAAAAGTAATGCTTGGAAAAACACCGCCACATATTGAAGTGGTGCGCCCGCTTAAGGATGGTGTTATTTGGAATTTTGAAATTGCAGAAGAGCTTGTTGGATATTATGTTCAGGAGGCAGTTAAACGCATTAAAAGTTTCTTGTATGTTACTCCTCGTGTAATTGTTGGTGCTCCGGTTTCAATCACCTCAGTACAAAATCAAGCACTCATGGATGTACTTCTTCACACAGGTGCAAAGTATGGGTATATTGTTCCTGAGCCATTTGCGGCTGCGGTTGGAATGGAAATAAATGTATTAGAGTCATTTGGAATTTGTGTTGTTGATATTGGTGGTGGAACAACCGACATGGCACTTATCTCTATGGGCGGCATTGTGCTTGGTAAGAGTATTTCAACGGCAGGAGACGAGCTGACGCGTCTTATTCAAGAAACACTCAGACTTAATTTCCAACTGTACGTTGGTGATTCAACAGCGGAAGAAATCAAAATTAAAATTGCATCAATTATAGAAAATGATGAATCAATGTGTATTGCTCGTGGGCGCGACATTGTGAGCGGATTACCTCGTGAGATCTCGCTTTCATCGCAAGATATTTATCCGTGCGTATATACGGTAGTAGAAAAGATTCTTACCGCACTTTCAGATGTTCTGAGTGATGCACCACCGGAGCTTGCGCAAGATATTTTGAACGGTGGGATCATTCTTGCTGGAGGCGGCGCCTATTTGCGTGGACTTAAAGAAGTTATTGAATCAGAGATGGGCGTGAGAGTTCATATTGATAATAATCCGCTTGAAACAGTGATTAAAGGAATTGGTATAATGATTGAGAACTTTGATACATACGAACCAATCATGAAGAACTTCTATGGAACTTTCGATGCGCAGTAGAAAAAAAGAACCGGGGTTTATTAAGCAACAACAAGGAATCATTGCCTTGTTTGTTGTGTTGATGTTGGTGCTTTTTACATTGGGATTTAAGCTCCAATATTTATTATTTGAAATCAAGTCACTTATTAGTCAGAAAAGTTTTACTGAAGAGAAAGGAAAAGTTGGTGTGATTGGAAAAGTTGAATTACAGGAAAATGAGGGAATGATTATTCGTGATCCCCAGCAATCGCTTTTTAGAAACTACATTGTTGAATTTAATCCGCTAACCGTTATGAAGGCTGGCGATGCGGTGGTGCGCGAGGATTCTTTGGTGGGAATTGTTGAGCAGTTTAATAATCAGTTTGCAGTGGTGACAAATATTTCTCGTAATAATTATACGATTAAAGGAACCATTCCAACACAAGAAGTTATTACATTAAATGGACGAGGCGATGGGGATTTTTTGGCATTGGTGCCACGCGATTATGAGGTTGAAGTAGGTGATCCGGTTAACTGGGTACGCAATCAATCGTACTTTTTAGGTGATGTAGTTGATATTAAATTTGATGCACGTGATGTGTACAAACGTGTGTATGTGCGTTCGCGAGTGCGTAGTGGATTGCTTCAAAGTGTGAAGCTTTTAAAAGAAGAAAATCCATTCTAATTTCTTCACCACGTTCAAGACAGCGGCCTCTATCGGGCCTACGCTCAGCTGTCCATCATAGTCGCGCCGAAGCGTTGCAACGGCGCTCCTTGATAGCGGTTTCCGCGACTGCCTTGAACGTGATGAAGAGGATGTTTTTTCGGAAACCAAAGATGGTAAAAAGTCTTGAATTTTGCTATTCTTACTCCATGAAATTTGATATCCATCAACGAGTTGGCGAACGAGGACGTCTCGGAACCATCCATACACCACATGGCGATATTCAGACACCGGCGTATGTGACCGTGGGAACTAAGGCAACGGTAAAGTCGCTTACGGTTGAGCAAATTAAGCAAACCAAATCCCAAGTAGTGCTGGCAAATACGTATCACCTCTATTTAGAACCTGGAGATGAAGTTGTGAAAGAATTTGGAGGATTTCCAAAATTTATGCAGTGGGATGGTCCAACGATGACTGACTCGGGAGGATTCCAAGTGTTCTCATTAGGGGAAGCATTTGGAACAAACGTCTCAAAAGTTGCTGCAGGAGAACCACAGCAAATTGAATCAAAGCGCAATACGAGTACCCAAAAAATGGCAACCATCGATGAAGAAGGTGTGACCTTTAAATCATATAAAGATGGATCATCGCATAGATTTACGCCAGAACGCTCAATGGAAATTCAATGGAATTTGGGCGCTGATATGATTTTTGCATTTGATGAATGTACTAGTCCTCATGCGTCAGAAGAATATCAATTGGCGGCCATGGATAGAACATTGCGTTGGGCAAAACGTTGCTTGGATAAGCACGATGAACTTGATCCAGAAAGTAAACAAGCGCTCTTTGGCGTGATTCAGGGTGGACGTCATAAGCACTTGCGTGAAAAATCTGCTCGCGATATTGCAGCAGTGATGAGTGATAAGGGTTCACAATTTGATGGATTTGGTATCGGTGGTTCATTTAATAAAGACGATATGTTTGGCGTTGTTGGATGGGTCAATGATATGTTGCCGTTTGAAAAGCCTCGCCATTTGCTTGGTATTGGTGAGCCAACGGATATTTTAAAAGCGATGGAAGAAGGATGCGATTTGTTTGATTGTGTTACGGCGTCACGCATTGCACGCAACGGAAATGCGTATACTCGCCAAGGAACGATCAATATTTTTAATGCGTCAATGAAAAACTCAAAAGAGATTTTAGAGGTTGGATGTGGGTGTCCAACCTGTACTACGGGATATGCTCGTGGGTATATTGCGCACTTATTTAGAAGCAAAGAAATGTCTGCAGCATCACTCGTAACTATGCACAACTTATATTTTATTAATAATCTTGTTGAAGAAGCTCGCGGTGCGATGATGGAAAATAGGCTTGGACAATTTAGAGAGGAATTTGAGAAACGGTATAATTAAGATATGGAAATCCAAGCTTTAATAACTCTAGCACGAGTAATAAGTGTTGTTGTATCTATTGGCGTTGTTTGGGGTTTTGGGGCTGCACTTCTTAGAACATCTAAATCTCCACAACAAGAACATCCTCAGAAGCCCAAGCATTGGGTGGCAGTTAAGGCGAGCGGTGCGTTGTTTATTGCGGGACTCGTTGTGGCTGGGGCTTATTGTATTTTTAGTTTTAAATTCGTAGTAAATCCTATAATGGAGGGTGATTCGATAATCATATTAGGTTTTGGAGCTCTTTACACTGTTTTTGCGATTCTACTCATATTGTATCTTCTGAACTACAAAATTCTATGTACAGATCAAAAAATCATAAAAACAGGAGTTTTTGGGAATAAGAAAGAAGTACTCTGGCAAGATATCCAGCAAATGAATTTTAATACTCATTCTAGCCTACTCACGATTAATGCGCACAAGAAAGTTCTACAAATCAATCTTGTTTCAGATAATGCAAAAAAGATTATTGATTGTATAAGAAAGTACGTTGACAAGGAAATATGGGAAGAGGCAGTTGCTCGTTACTATTTTAGTAACGGAATGAAAAATGCACTTATTCAGACGACTGAGCAAAAACAAGGAGAAGTATATGTGCAAAGAGGAATAGGTCTTTTTGTTCCAAATTTTGCCCTTTTGATAGTCCTGGGATTCTATGTTTTTATGAAATATTATGTACATAATACTGAACCGATAGTAGATGTGTTCGGGCGTCTGTGCGGAGGTTTATCCTTAATTTGGCTTGTTATGGACTACATTATTACTCCTTATGGAATTGGAATAACTCCAGAGTCAATAATCTTTTATCACTTTCCATTTTCTAAAAGTGTTCCACTCAACAGATGTCAATATTACTCAATCAAAGAAGTATACAGTGGGTTTTTCTTTAAAGGAATTCGTAAATATCAAACATATGTCTGTATATTTAGTCTCACCCTGTATGATAGTCAAAGAAAAGTTCTTGCCAAGAGATTTATGCATACGCTCGATACTAATCAGGCGCCAGCAACTGCAAATTTTTCGATAATAAAGCATAAGATGGCAACAACAAATTTAGAGCTAATAAGATAGTATACTTAGGATATATGAAGAGATTTCTTGGTATAGTAGCTATTGTGCTTGGAGGGTTAATCGTTACGTCACATGTTTATGCGGGAGATCTATCAAGTATTCCGGCGATCAACTCTATACAGCCGGCTTCTGGAATGCCAGGTGCCATGGTTACATTAACTGGATCAGGTTTCACTTCGCGTAATAATAAAATTACATTTGGTAATGTAAACGGAAGAGCTAATACTATTACCGCAAGTTCAGCGGACGAAAAGACACTCGTTTTTAATATTCCTCTTCATGTGAAATGTGCAGCTGGAAATATTGGCTGTGTGGAATCTGGGACTCATCTAACGAGTGCTGGTCAATATAATATTGCAATCACCAATGCAAATGGAACAAGCAATTCAATAATGTATACGGTTACCAATAATTATGAGCAAGTGACTCCGCTTGTGATCACGTCGGTAACTCCGGGTAGTGCTAAACCAGGCGAGATTGCAACGATTACAGGAAGCGGATTTTCTCCAAAAGGAAATAGAATTAAAATTGGAAATTTTAATATTGAAAATAATCCTGAATATAATCTAAGCTCAGACGGTAAGACAATTACATTTACTGTTCCTATGGGTCCATACGCACCGTGTGCACTAAAAATATGCCCACCGTCTGCTACTATAATCCCTGAAGGTTCTCATCTTGTTTCAGTGATAAACGCACAAGGTGAGAGTAATCGTGTGCCAATCTATATAATCCATGATAGAGAAGGTGTTATAAGAACTATTATTCAAGATGGTGAAGAGATACAAAAGGAAGTTGGTGCAGAAAAAAATAAGATATGTGAAAAACCAAATATAACACAACGTCTTCGCATGTCGTTTAGAGGTGCAGAGGTAACTGTTTTGCAGAAAATTCTCGCACATGAGGGTCTGCTTGCAGGAGATAAGATTGACGGATCATTTGGTGCCCGTACACATCTAGCCGTGATGAAACTCCAACGCAAGTTAGGTTTGGCTGCTGATGGTGTTGTTGGAACCAAAACTCGTGCAGCTATTCATACACAGTGGGCTAATATGTGTTTATAAAAGTTCTGGACTACACGAACTTTTCTTTTTGAAGGATTTTGAGTACAGTTAACTATATGACCAATTATAACCTTCCGACCAAAGAGGCAGCTCAAAAACTTTTACAAGAACACGTTCAGGATGAATATCAAAAACTCCATGCACTCATGGTGGCTACGGCAATGGAAGGATATGGTGAAAAATTTGGAGAAGATTCACATCTTTGGTTTATGGCTGGGTATCTCCACGATCTTGATTTTTATAATCATCCCCATGAACACCCAGGCGAGTCCTTAAAGTGGTTTAAAGAATGGGGATATCCAGAAGAATTAATTCATGCTGTTGAAGCGCATGCTTATGGATATAATGGTTACCCAACTGAACCGCAAACAAAAATCGCAGCAGCGCTCATTGCGTGCGATGAAATCTGTGGAATCTTTTATGCATATAGAAAAATGAATACGATTCCGTTTAAGGATATTAAAGCGTCATCAATACTAAAAAAGCTCAAAGACAAAGGCTTTGCGCCAAATATTAAACGAGAAGATGTTGAATACGGATGTGAAAAGCTGGGTGTTACGCTTGAAGAGCATGTGCAAAATTTGATTGAATTCTTGTCGGTGCTTGATAACTCATAATCTTAAAATATAAAGATAAAAAAACGATACATAGGGCAGTGAAGCTGTATCGTTTTTCGGGGCAATAAAGAATGCCACTAAAAGTAGGGATGTTCAAAAAAGTTTCCATTCTGCGCAGTACCGATTGTTGTAAATTGTGTCTCCAATATGAGATCCTTCATAGGAATCTCTTTAATACTTTTGTCCGGTTCTTCAATCGAACAAACCATCTCACCTTGTTCTGGTTTCCAGATAGGTGGAGATGTAATGGTGACGGCCACTGGAGGAGAACCATCTGCTCCCAGGCGTAAGACTTTTATTACGAGTCTTTTCATGAGTTTTAACTGATTTAGTTTGTAAAAAAATAACACCAAATTTCCTTCAGCCTATCATAAATTTCATGAAATAAAAATAAATAATAGATAGTTGGGGAGAAAGAGCTATAGTGGAAATTATAAATTGACTCTTGTCAATTCACGCTCTATTATTAAGATATGAAATTACCTCAAAAGTTTTTAATAGCCTTAATAGTAATTGCTTCTTTTGGCGTTGGCTCCCAATTGATATTTGCTGATGCAAAAACATGTAATGTCGGACCATTCACCGTTAAATATGATGCTTGTGCAGAGGTTCGCAAGATCATCCCCGAAGGAGGTGGTTATACCGCAGAGTATGTATTCCCATCAATTAATGAATCAGTAATAGCATATGATGCCAGTTTGGCATATCATAACCAAGATTTTGGTATTGATGACGATATGCAATATGTTGGGGCAAAGAAAAAAGGTGCAACCATCATTAAAGAGTATCGTAAGAAGAGTCTAGATGCTCAGCAAAATGATCGTGTCTATTTATTTCAGAAAGATAACAAGGTATTTAGAGTATCAAACAAGCTGATGAGTTCATTCGTAATTAATGCAAAAACAAACTCGTTTAAGGTGTATTTATTTGATGATGCTGAACCAGCACCTGTTTGTGCAGAAAAATTTTGGGCCGCCTCTGCAACAGAAAGACCATATACAACTGGTATCGCCAGACAAGCCCTTGAAACACTTATTAATAACGATGCTGATAGCGATCTTCGAGATGGTTACAATTTTATGGGGATTGACTCAAAAATCAAATCAATCACTATTAAAAACAAAGTTGCAAACATTGATTTTAAGCAACTGTCGGTTGAAACATGGTTTAATATTATCGGTTGTGATTCGGTGGAAATGCTCAAGCAGCAGGTTAAACTCACTCTTACGCAATTCCCAACCATTGAAGATGTGAAGATTACGGTAAACGGTATTGATGTGGATACGTATTTTAAAAATCTCAAAGTAGAAACTTTCAAAAATACTCCTGGGTCAATCGTGCAATTTGCTGATAATCGCGCAGAAACCCATGATTTAACGCTGTGGCTTACTGTGGACATTCTTACGGAAAATCCAAATTGGAAACCAGGTGTAAATGATCACTATCTTAATGTAAGTAACAAGCTGAGGTCAGTGAGAACAAATTATGCAACACAGTACTATGTCTGTACTCATGGCAGTGATGGACATCTGAATAGTATAGCTTCTAATCTAGGATTATTCTCGGAACATGTAAAAAAGAATCTTTCTGAAAAGAAGAATAGTAGTAATACCTATGATAATCGAGCTATCTATAATTTTGATATCACTGGACATGCCATAAGTGCTATTTATCAAAACTGTCTTCCGTAATCGGATAAAACACACTGCAATCAGTGTGTTTTTGTGTTGTTGAATAGAATAAATAAGTTTGCTATCCTGTAAAGATGAAGTTCAAACTCACAAGCGAATACAAACCATCAGGAGATCAGCCGCAGGCAATTGGGAAATTGGTTGAGGGTATTAATAGTGGCACCAAAGAACAGACATTGTTGGGGGTTACCGGTTCAGGTAAAACATTTACCGTGGCTAATGTGATTCAGGAACTGCAAATGCCAACGCTAGTTATTGCCCATAATAAAACATTGGCAGCTCAGCTTGCTCAGGAGTTTAAAGAATTCTTCCCGGAAAACGAGGTTCACTATTTTGTAAGTTACTACGACTACTATCAGCCAGAGGCATATATTTCTGTAACCGATACGTATATTGAAAAAGATGCACAGATTAATGAGGAGATTGATCGTCTTCGTCATGCTTCAACACAATCTTTGCTCACAAGAAATGATGTGATTATTGTTGCATCGGTTTCTTGCATTTATGGACTGGGATCGCCAGAGGAATATAAAGAACAATATCGAACCATTAAAGTTGGCGATACGGTTTCTCGTACCGATCTGTTAACCTATCTGATTCGTGTTCATTATGAACGTACCAATGTTGATTTGAAGCCAGGACACTTCCGGGCTATTGGTGCAAAATTGGAAATTATGCCGATGTCAGAAAAAATCATCTACGCAATTACGTGGATTGGTTCAAAAATTGCAGAGGTATTAGTGATTGATCCAGTATCATCATCAATCGTGCGCGTGCCTGATGAAATTGTTATCTTCCCAGCAAAGCACCACTTGGTTGCGGAAGATGAACGCAATCGCGCACTTAAAGCAATTGAAGAAGAGATGACATTACGCGTGCAAGAGCTTTTAGATGAAGGAAAGTTATTGGAGGCTGAACGCTTGAAGCGTCGCACCACATATGACATGGCTATGATCCGCGAGTTTGGATTTTGCCAAGGTATTGAAAACTATTCACGTCATCTTTCTGGAAAACTTCCTGGAGAAGCGCCAGAAACATTGATCTCATATTTTCCTCGTGATAAAAATGGGAAGCCAAAGTTCTTAACGGTAATTGATGAATCTCATGTAACCATTCCGCAAGTACGTGGTATGTATGCAGGTGACCGTTCTCGTAAAGAGTCTCTTGTTGAGCACGGTTTCCGTTTGCCGTCTGCACTTGATAATCGTCCGCTTAGATTTGAAGAATTTGAAAAAACTATCGGTCAACGTATTTATGTGTCTGCAACACCGGGGCCGTTTGAGCGTGAACACTCATCATATATTGCTGAGCAGTTGATTCGTCCAACCGGTCTGCTTGATCCGCTTTTGGAAGTTCGTCCGATCGATGAAACGGCAACCTATAAAGGTCAGGTGCATGACTTTATTGATGAGGCTGTTAGAGAAATTGAAAAAGGAAATCGTGTACTTGCAACAACGCTCACCAAAAAGATGGCAGAGGATTTGGCATTGTATTTGAAAGATCGCGGCATGAAGGCAGAGTACTTGCATAGTGATATTGAAACGATTGAGCGTATTGAAATTTTGTCACGGCTTCGTCGCGGAGAGTTTGATTGTTTGGTAGGAGTTAACCTTTTGCGTGAAGGACTTGATCTTCCCGAGGTAACCTTGATTGGAATTCTTGATGCCGATAAGGAAGGATTTTTGCGATCAGAAACGGCACTCATTCAGGTGATCGGACGTGCTGCGCGTAACAGTGAGGGACGAGTACTCTTGTATGCAAATCATATTACAGGTTCAATGGAACGAGCAATTTTTGAAACACGCCGTCGCCGTGGTTTGCAGGAGGCATATAATACTGAACATGGCATTACGCCAACCACGATTAAAAAATCTATTAAAGATATTACCGATAAGCTTAAGAGCGAGCGCGATAAAGCATTGGCACGTGAATTGGAAGAAGATGTAAAAGTATATGGAGGTGATATGGAAGAATTGGTGACGTTTAAAACGTCTCAAATGGAAGAAGCGGTTGAGCAGTTGGATTTTGAAACAGCTGCGATGATCAGAGATGAAATTAATTTAATCAGAGCAAAAATGGCGGGCGCTGATATTACTCAGCTTACTAAAAAACTTGGACGATCAAAAAAGAATGCTGATGCTATTACAGGTGAAAAGAAGCCAAAAAAGATAAAAGGGATGAGATAAAAAAATGCGGATATCTCAAGATGTCCGCATTTTTATTTTCTTAAAATGGTAAAACTTTTTGATTATTCTTATATATCCCAGGAGTCAGACGGAATCCTGCGGCTAATGGGATGTTTTTAAATAAATCTTTGCTAATACCGGCTCCTGCCCAAAAAGACATGAATTTGTAATTCAAATCTATACGTGGGCCTGTAAACAGTTTGGTTTGGCTGTAAAAGGTAAGCCTAAACCACCTTTTTGTTTGAATGCCTATGTTGATCATGTGCCAATAGTCTCCATCCAAGCCTAAGTCAATTCTTATGTCCCAGGTAAATTCATGTTCAGGCCTAAGACATCCCTGAGACTTTACCCCTGAGGTCAAGAATTCAACATGAGGATGAACGTCTCTAATGATTTGATTATAATGAACACCTGCACCAGCCCCTATGGTCATAACCAAGCTGTTTCTTGAATTTAATATGTACCAGCTTGGGGAGGCTGTTAGCCAGATACTTTTCTCATTCACCAAACCGAGAGTCGAGAGAATAATGTTATCTTTTGACGGCGGTGTCGTGTATGCTCCAAGTATTGAAAGTGGGAGTTTTGGGTATCCACCCTGAATTTCAATAAAAGAATACTGCCCGTTACTTAAAAAGGGTAAGAAAGTAATTAATAAGAATATGATATTTTTCATCGCAAACTTTGTTTAAGGTTTGACCCAATTCTATATAAAATCGTTGTTTTGTCAATGTTTTATGAGGATATGGATATTAACACGTTGACAGGCTGTATGAAGAAGGGTAATAATAAAGAAACCAACCTTTAAAACTAGATAACTTACCTAAAGATATTTTTTCTTCCACTTTTAATTAAAAAGAGATGAGAACAGCACTGAAATCAACGAAGTTAGCCGATAGGGGGTTAAATTTATCAGGCAAAAAAGAGGAAATAAACAAAGATTTATTTCCTGATTATGAAATTTTTAATCGTATTTTTAAAATTCCAGAATGGTATGGAAAAGAGAGGATTGTAGATCGAATGTTTAAGAATAATCCAACAAGATTATTTAAATCTGCATGTTCAGTTGATACTCCCCTGTATGATCTTAAGGGTAACTCTGATTATAAGAAGACCGTAGAATTCTATGAAAGGCGTGAAATACCTGTTATATCAGAATTGCAAGGACGTTCATTTATAATTAAGCTTTTACCTACTGGATTACAAGGAGGATGTAATAATTTAAATGCGTTGCATGAAAAAATTATTCAAAAGCAAAATGGCATTGTGGGCCCAGGGCTACAAAGTTTATTATTTAACCTTCTTATTGCTAGTGGTGATGCCGGCAATATTTTATTGAAGGGATATGAAGTTGTCGGATATAGCTCCTTTGATAACTTGAGGCTTGTTCAATCTTTTAAAAAAGGAGGGGGTTTCGAGATTAGAGCTATGTTAGCTTTTGATAATACTTGCTTCAATTACGGTACATTTTCACTTTTACCTAATTTGTGTGAGATAGGAGTTACTCCAGAAGGTAACATTTCTAAAGTTCTGACGAAGCGTAAAAGTAATAGCGTAGTCAGACCATTAAGATTAGTTAGCGTTTTTTACGAAGTATAGAATTACTGAAAAAGTCCAAGAGTCCAATCCAAATCACGAATATGGGTTGGGCTTTTTACTTTGCCAAAAAACTAATCTACGGTACACTAAGGTGATGTCAAAGAAAGTTGTGAAAATTGAAAAACAGCCCGTAAATAAGATTGTGGTCAAGGGTGCTCGCACCCACAATCTTAAAAATATTAGCGTAGAAATGCCGCGCGGAAAGATGATTGCTATTACCGGTCGTTCAGGATCAGGGAAGTCATCACTTGCATTTGATACCATTTTTGCCGAAGGTCAACGTCGCTACGTTGAGTCTCTTTCTGCGTATGCTCGCCAATTCTTGGAGCAGATGCAGCGTCCTGATGTTGATGAAATCAGCGGACTTTCTCCTGCAATTTCTATTGATCAAAAGTCTCGTTCAAACAATCCACGTTCAACCGTTGCAACGATTACGGAAATTTATGATTACCTTCGTGTCCTCTATGCACGTGTTGGAAAACCGTATTCACCAATCTCTGGAAATGAAATCAGACGAATGTCGAACGATGAGATTGTTAATTCAATCATCGAAACGATTAAAAAAGAACTCGGCACCAAAAAAGGAAAAGAGATTCTTGGGATTTCACTTTCAGATGCGCAAGTTGCAATTTTGGCACCGGTGGTTCGTGGGCGCAAAGGGGAATACTATCAACTTCTCTATGACTATTTGAATCGTGGATATTCTTTTGCATATATTGATGGTGAGATGAAAAGTTTGCGTGAACGCGTTGAACTCACTAAAACCAAGCCACACGATATTGATATTGTGAGTGACATTATCGATGTGAACGATTTGCAGGGAAATGAAAAAGAGTTTTTAATGCGTACCCGTGAAGCGCTCGAACGTGCCATTCAAGAAACTGAAGGACTCGTGAAGGTTATCATTGGAAAACTTGATGGAACTGATGATCAAAAACGTGAGACTACCTTTTCTGCAAAGTTGGTGTGTCCAGAGGACGGATTTTCATTCCCAGAAATTGAGCCTCGCCTCTTCTCGTTTAATAGTCCGTACGGAGCATGTCCAGAATGTCATGGTCTTGGAAAGAAGGCGCTTTTTGGTAATGAACATGATGAGGATTGTAAAGTATGTAAAGGTGCACGTTTACGCCAAGAAGCTCTCTTTGTGATGATGGGTGATCACGCACAATATATCAAGCTTCAAAAATCACTTTCAGAATTTGAACAGTTTCCACCAGAAGATGCAACCAATTGGAAAAAACCAGGAATTAATATTTTTGATTTTACCAATCTTTCTGTTGAAGATGCTCACGACTTTGTATTAAATCTTGAGCTCTCACCTAAGGATAGAGAAATTGCAGATCCGCTTTTGAATGAGATTGAGTCACGCCTTCAATTCTTACTTGATGTTGGACTTGAGTATCTTACCTTGAATCGTCGCGCGAATACCTTGTCTGGAGGAGAAGCACAGCGTATTCGTTTAGCGAGTCAGCTTGGTTCTAAATTGGTGGGAGCACTCTATGTTTTGGATGAGCCAACCATTGGACTTCACCAACGCGACAATGCAAAACTCATTAAGACGCTCACCGATCTGAGAGATCTTGGAAACACTATTATTGTGGTTGAGCATGATGAAGACACTGTCTTTGCTTCTGACTATATTATCGACATTGGACCAGGCGCAGGAGTACATGGAGGAAACGTAATTGCAATGGGAGATTTGCAGCCGCTTCTTGAAGCAAAAACAAATCATACCAAGTCACTCACGCTTGCTTATTTGCGTGGCGAAGAAACTATTGATGTTCCTGATAAGCGCCGTACTACGGACAAGGGAGTGATTTCTATAAAAGGTGCACGGCTCCACAACATTAAAGGTCTTTCCGTTGATATTCCGTTGGGGCGCTTGGTGACCATTACTGGAGTTTCTGGATCTGGAAAATCTACGTTCCTATATGAAATTTTGCACCGCAATTTGTTGAATCGCTATGATCGCAAGTATCGTTCAATTAAACCTGTTCATTGTGAGCAGTTTGTTGGTGACAACGGAATTTCACGTGTGGTGATGGTTGATCAATCTCAGATTGGACGAACACCACGTAGTAATCCGGCAACCTATACAGGAGCATGGACGTTTGTGCGCGATCTGTATTCAAATACTGAAGAAGCAAAGATTCGCGGATGGAAGCCAAATCGATTCTCATTCAATGTGAAAGGAGGACGCTGTGAGACCTGTGAAGGACGTGGGGAGATTGCCGTTGAAATGCACTTTTTACCAACCGTGTATGTTCAGTGTGATATTTGTGGTGGAAAGCGTTTTGATAAAGAAACATTGAAAGTTAAATACAAAGGAAAGAATGTTCACGATATTTTGGAAATGACTATTGAGGAGGCGTATGAATTCTTTAAAGATATTCCTGCAATTGCAGATCGTATGCGAACGCTTGTTGATGTTGGATTGTCATATATTAAGCTTGGACAAACCGCTAATACGCTTTCCGGAGGAGAATCTCAGCGTGTAAAGATCGCCTCAGAGCTCTATTTACCGATGACGCAAAAATCAATTTATCTTTTGGATGAACCAACCGTTGGGCTTCACTTTGATGACGTTAAGACACTTATTGGTATTTTGAATCGATTAGTGGACCGAGGAAACTCAGTGATTTTAATTGAGCACAACTTGGATATGGTTAAGTGTTCAGACTACCTGATTGATTTTGGACCAGAAGGAGGAGTTGGTGGCGGACACATTATTGCCAAAGGAACTCCGGAAGATATTGTAGGAGTAGAGAAGTCTCATACGGGGCACTACCTGGCAAAGCTTCTTAAAAAATCTAAAAAGAAAAAGTAAAAACCTTAAAAGGGTTTTTATTTCTTTGATGAGCTTTTTATGAGTATATATTTCCGAATATTATGAGGAAGCAGTCGCGCAGACGGCTGATAATGAACACGGAACGTGTGAATATATCAGACCGTCGAGCGTAGGCCCGATAGAGGCCGCTGCGTACTCAGAATATTCGGAGAGTTTCTTCATGAAAAAGCCTTATAAAACAGGCTTTTTGATAGGGGAAATATATTTGACAATTATTATATATATGATACTATAGAGAAAACTAATCACGTAATCACTATGGCACAAGGCAATAAGCAAAAAATTACCCTGTCGGTTAAGCCACGAGAACTCGGAAAGAAAATCATGAGCGATTTGAAAGATCGCGCCAAATATGTACTTTCTGAGCGCTTTGGTCTTGAGTCAGGAAAGAAGCGAACCCTCGAATCAATTGGTCAAGAATACGGAATCACTCGTGAACGTGTTCGCCAAATTGAAAACGCAGCAATCGCATCTATTCGCAAGTCTTCTCGTTTTGATGACGCAGAAGTACTCTTCAAAGAATTGAAAGCAATTATCGACAGCCTTGGCGGAATTGTTTCAGAAGAAGAAATCCTCTCATATTTTGATTACGACGAGCTCGCACAAAACCATGTTCTCTTTTTCTTGACCCTTGGTGATGACTTTGTATATGAAAAGGAAAACGCTCACTTTAAGTCTCGCTGGATTACCTATTCTGATGTTGCGGACGTAGTTCACAATATTCTTGAAAGCGTTCACAATGGCGTTGAGCAGACCGATCTTGTTCATGAAGATGAGTTGCTCCGCCGTATTGTGTCTCATGATTTGGTTAAGCAAGTTGAAAAGCATGCTTCATCAGTAGATAACATTAAGCGCTGGCTCATGCTTTCAAACTTCCTCTCAAAGAATCCAATTGGCGAGTGGGGACATGCACAATCTCCTAATATTAAACTCCGCGGAGTTCGCGACCATGCATTCTTGGTAATGCGCCGTCATGGATCTCCAATGCACTTCCGTGAAGTTGCAGAATCAATCATGAAAGTATTTGGTAAGAAAGTTAACGTAGCAACTACGCATAACGAACTTATCAAAGATGATCGATTTGTATTGGTTGGACGTGGATTCTACGCACTCTCAGATTGGGGATACACCACCGGAGTTGTTCGTGATGTGATCAAGGAAGTTCTTGAACGCGAAGGACCTCTTACTAAAGAAGAAGTTATTGATAAAGTTCTCAAAGAGCGCTATCTTAAGAAAAATACCGTTGTTGTTAACCTTCAAAATGTAAAATACTTTAAGAAGGATAAAGACGGAAAATACTCACCGGTAAAATAATAAAATCTCGCAGAAATGCGATTTTTTATTTTAAAAAATGCATCGATCAACTTCCTTCTTTATACAGCGGCCTCTACTGGGCCTACGCTCAGCTGTCCATCATAGTCGCGTCAAAGCTACGCAATGACGCTCCTTGATGGCAGCTTCCGCGACTGTATAAAGAAGGAAGTTCAAGGTACTGTTAAAATTCGATTTTATTTCAGATTTAAATCGTATTCACCAATGATGTACAATAATAGAAGTTATGCCGGTCTACGACTTTTTTAATTTTATGTTCCGCTATATCTGGGCGGGATGGCCATTGTGGCTTCCGGTGTTTATCGGTATCATTGCGTGGCAATTTTGGTTCTTCTATATTCGTTTTGAGTATCATCGTAATCTTAAGTGGACACTCCTCTATATTAAAGTTCCAAAAACAATGGTACGCTCTCCGCAAGCAATGGAAATGATTTTGAATGCACTCTATCAAACGGGAGGAACTGCAGCATGGCATCAGCGTTGGTGGGATGGAAAATTGCGTGCGTATCACTCGCTTGAAATCATTTCTATTGAAGGAAAGATTTATTATGTAATTAGAACGGAAACTCGTTTTGCAAATCTTGTGAAGAGTTATATCTATTCTCAGTATCCTCAGGCAGAAATTTCTGAAGGTGATGACTATACTAAATACGTTATTCCTCCCGATGAGGAAGGGTCAAAATTTAAAGCCACAGGAACAGAATATGTGCTTAAAAAAGATGATTTTCTTCCCATTGCAACCTATGTTGATTTTGGGCTTGATAAGGTTGGCAAAGATGATAGAGAGCTGGTGATTGATCCAATGGCACCATTTCTTGAATATTTGGGAGCGCTTGGTCCAGGGGAGCAAATTTGGCTTCAGATAATTATTCAAGCTGATTCTAATCACTACGCTAAGGAGGGTGGTTTTGAATTGCGCCAAGGGTGGAAAGATGAATTTAAGAAAGGCTACGAAAAAGCTGCGAAGGCATTGTTAGCGGATCCATTTAATAAAGATGGTGTGTTGGCGCGTGGTGCTGTGAGTGAGACTAATAAGAGGGCGCTTGAATCAATTGAGCGCAATTCCCAAAAATTTGGATTTGATACGGGTATTCGTGTGATTTATGTTCATAATACAGAAAAACAGCGTGGAGATATTCCAACCTTCTTGGGAGGAATGTTTCGTCAGTTTAGCTCAATTAATGCAAACTTAAATGAGTTTGCTGGACAAAACGGTACGTTCGGAGCAACTAATCCATGGGACGATACGTGGGCACACTTTCAAGGAGACAAAACTTTTAAAGATAAACGCATCGATATCTTTAAGAAATATGTTAAGCGTGCGTGGTTTTTCCATCCGCACATTAATGATAAAATTTTCATTCTTACCACTGAGGAGCTTGCAACCCTCTTTCACTTCCCAGGAGAAAATATTCATACGCCAACCTTTGAGCGTGTACAAACCAAGAAGGCAGAACCGCCAGCAAACTTGCCGATGTAATAAAATCCACGAAATGTGGATTTTATACTTTCTGAATTTTGTAGGTTGTTGGCGCGTGGGCAAGATAATTCTCAATAGCTTCTGATGTAAGGAGTCCTACTTGTGCTCCTGTATGTTGTACTACATTCATTGAGTTGATGGGTGCGCGCATAAGTGCATCGAGTGGCTTAAACCCTTTGGTGATGTAACTTGCAAGAGTTGAGGCAAATGCATCACCCGCACCAGTGCGTTCAATAGGCGGCGCAATGTCTGGATACTGTGGAAGATAAAAAATCTCGCTCATATGAGACAAATATGAGCCGGCAGGGCCATCAGTAATTGCTAAAGTATCGGGTCCAATCTCATGAAGTTTTTTAGCGAGCAGATTAATAGGGGTGTTGTGAGGCATGGTAGTTACCAGCTCGGCCTCTTCTTTATTAACTACGAGCAAGTTGCATCGCTTGTATAACTCTTTAATAGTTGGATCTTGAGAATTTTTAAGTTGGAATGTTCCAGGTTGAAACACTAAATAGGTTTCTGGGTGGGAGGTACAGTATTCAAGGATGCCTGGATAAAGAATGCTGGCATCAGGCGAGAGCGATGAGATGTAGAGTGTTTTAATGGTGAGAGTAGAAAGTTGGGCAAGAAGCTTACTGTAATCATAGGCTTGATGATTTACCAAGATGGTGCGTTCGGCTTGATATGAAAGCACAATATGGTGATTTGTTTGAAGCGTTGAATATTCAAGAAATGGGGTAATTGCCTCACGATCAAGCACTGATTTGCAAAGCTCGCCATAATGATCCGTTCCAATGATGCCAAAGAATGCTGTTTTGAGTCCAAGGCGTGCAGCAGAAACACAGGCATTTGCAGAATTGCCAACTCCAGAAACAATTTTCTCGCTTTTAAATGGAATCTTGTCCGCAAATGGCATGGTGATTGTTTTGCCATTTGGTGTGTCATTTACTGTTGCTTGAGCAAGCTCAATAAAACTATCTACTACAATATCGCCGATACCAACAAAATCAAAATTCATGATAGTAGTATAACAAAGTTGTAAGAGGGGAAATGATATAATTTGAATATGAATTTGAAAGAAACCATTTTGAATGCTCAAAAAAATAAACGTGCCCTGTGGCATTTTAATGTGGGCTCATACGAACAATGGCTTGGTATTAAAAAAGCTGTTGAACAAACAAAAGATCCGCTCATCGTTGCAACATCAGAAGGTGAATCATCATATATCTCAAGTAAGGTGTTGCGTGCATTGGTTAACGATGCGCAATCACAAGGACTTCCAATTTTTCTGGGAGCTGACCACAGAAAATCAAAAGAAGCCGTTGAAGAAGCACTTACAGGAAATGTTGATGTTATTGTTCTGGATGCCAGTAAGTATGGCTACGATGATAATGTCCAATATGTTAAAAAAATGAGTGAGCTTTGTAAGCAGAAAAATCCACAAATTTTAACCGAGGGTGAAATCGGATTTATTGGCGCATCGTCGGAAATCCATGAGGCGCTTGATGAAAATCTCATCAAAAATCTTCCTGGCGCAGAACTCATTAATAAATTTATTGTAGCTACTGGCATTGATTTAGTTGCACCAGCACTTGGAACAGTACATGGAATTGTTGCTGGCGGAAATCCGATGATTGATATTAAACACATGAAAACTATTTGTGAGCAAGTAAATGCGCCAGTTGTTTTACATGGAGGATCAGGGCTTTCAATGGAAACGCTTAAAGAAGTTCGACACAGTGGCGTGTCGGTAATTCATATTAATACTGATATTCGCATCACCGTTAAAGAAGCGCTTAAAAAGTCAGTAAGTGAAATCGAAGATTTGGCGCCATATAAATATTTACAGTCAGTAGTTGATGCGGTTGCAACTAAGGTTCAAGAATTTCAAGCACTATGATGTATCAATTTTTACTAGAAGCAGGTTTTGAGGTTGCCTATGATGATGCAACGCGTGCAACCTATTCTCATGATGCAAGTATTTGTGAGATTGAGCCGGTATGTGTGGTCTTTCCAAAAACCAAGCATGAATTGGCGCAACTAATTACGTTAGTAAATCACTATAAAAAACAATTCCCAACACTTTCGTTAACCATGCGTAGTCGCGGAACGGACATGTCGGGAGGATCACTCAATGATTCAATCATAGTTGATTGTTCAAAATATCTTACGCGTATTGATCCGGTAAAAGATTTTTCTATCACTGTTGAACCTGGGGCGTTCTATAAAGACATGGAAATTGAAACGCTTAAAAGTCACATGATTATGCCATCATTTACCGCATCAAAAAATTTGTGCGGCGTTGGGGGGATGTTTGCAAATAATTGTGCTGGTGAGCAAACGCTTAAATATGGGAAAGCAACCAACCATATTCTGGCAACAAAATTTATCGGTGCTGACGGCATTGAGCGTGTGGTTTCAAAAATCTCGCGTGGAGAGTTAGGAAAGCTGATGATGGAAGATTCTTGGTGGGGAAATGTGAATAGAGATTTATATGATTTGATTATTCACCATCGTGAAGTAATCGAACGCAATACACCGCATGTTTCAAAAAACTCTGCAGGATACAATTTGTGGGATGTATTTAATCTTGAAGCAGGAACCTGGGATGTTAACAAACTGCTATGTGGATCACAAGGAACACTCGGTATTACCTCAGAAATTACGTGGAAGCTCAGTCACGTTGAAGATAAAAGTGAGATGTTGGTGGTATTTTTAGAATCACTTGATGAATTGCCAAAAGCAGTTGAGGTAATTGCTCGGTATCAGCCAAACTCATTAGAGTCGTATGATGATACCAGCTTTTCGTTGGCCATGAAATATTGGAAAGACTTTATTGAAAGCATGGGATTATGGCGTGCAATCAAGTTGACACTGAGATTTATTCCGGAAGTGGTGCGCACGCTCAGAACTGGTATTCCTAAATTAGTATTAGTGGTTGAAATGCGCGGCAAAGATCAAAATATCTTGCGCGAAAAAATTGAACGCATGTACGATGAAATCCAAGTTCATGGATTTACCGGACGTATTCCAACCAGCGAAGGTGATCGAGAAAAATATTGGGCAATCCGTCGGGAAAGTTTTAATTTATTGCGTAAACATTTGCATGGAACCCGCACGGCACCGTTCATTGATGATACGGTAGTGAATGTGGAGCATTTACCAAACTATTTGCGTGAGCTTCGCGAAATTCTTGATGGTCGTCAGCTGCAGTATACTATTGCGGGTCATGCAGGGAATGGAAATTTTCATATTATTCCGCTCATGGATTTTAAAGAAAAAAATACTAAAGAAATTATTCAAGAAGTTTCAGAGCAAGTTTTTGAGCTGGTTAAGAAATATAACGGAAGTATTACGGGAGAGCATAATGACGGCTTGATTAGAACACCATTTTTAAACTATATGTTTGATGATGAGATGCTTGAGCTTTTCAAAAAAGTAAAGCATATTTTTGATCCAGAAAATATCTTTAATCCTCGTAAAAAAGTTGGAGGAAGTGTTGACTATACTCTTAAGCATATCGTGACGACAAGTTAATTTACAGATAGATCAAACAGGAATATAATCAAATTATTCACTCAATAGCAATTGTCAGTAAAAGTGGAGATTCACGTTGACCTCCACTTTTCTTATGGATTTCTTGAATTACAAAGCTGATGATATACTCAATAAAATTAGTTTAAAAAAATACTAAACTGTAAACCATAAACACCAAAGAAATGAAAAAATTTATAGTAACCACCGCCACTCTTCTGCTAATAGGTTTTTGTGCTATTGCACAAGAAGTTGTTGCCTCAATAGAAGATAGATTCATGTCTACCAGATCTCTATTCTCAGGCTCAGGCACTGTCATGTCAGAAGAGTATTTCGAAATAAGTGAATTTCATTTAGATTCAAGAAGTCTAAATGCAAGAAGAAGACTTTCTCAAGAAGTGAAAGACTTTATTTTAGATGAACTTCTTCATTCAAAGTTGCAGTTTGTTTGGGACAAGAAAGTACTCTCGAATAAAGGGTTAAAAAGGAAGAAGATGGTGTATCTTCAACCAAAGCTTGTTGAAAGTAAAATACCAAATCTGTTGGAGTATTACGATGGGCAGGTATTATTTGAAGTCGTACGTCTAAGAAATAATAAGAAAATTGCAGAGGTGTGGGCTGCCCCTGCCGACCTGCGCAAAGATGAAGGCAGATATTTTTTAAAAAATTAGTATAGATTCACGTAATAGTTCTTCAGCAAAGAATACCGCTCAGCTATGGCGGTATTTTTATTGTCCTAAAACCCTATTTTTGACCCACAAAAAGAGTTTGGATACCCCTCAAAACATGGTATAATTATCAGCAATGGCAGCCGATAAATCTGAGAAAAAGCAGTATACCGCGGACGATATTTCCGTGCTCGAAGGTCTTGAGCCGGTGCGTAAGCGTCCTGGAATGTATATTGGATCAACGGGTCCTCAGGGACTTCATCATCTTATTAAAGAAATCTTTGACAACTCGCGTGACGAAGCAATGGCGGGAGAGTGTACTCGTATTGAAGTTGCACTTCTTCCTAATAACTATGTACGCGTTGTAGAT
The DNA here is from genome assembly GCA_036405175.1 of Minisyncoccota bacterium. Taxonomy (GTDB): domain Bacteria; phylum Patescibacteriota; class Minisyncoccia; order Phycocordibacterales; family UBA1006; genus DASWYC01. The sequence goes on along the minus strand of DASWYC010000002.1, from coordinate 396,211 downwards.
AACGGTCGCGGAATCCCAGTAGACAAACATAAGAAGACAGGAGTATCGGCACTTGAAACTATTATGACCGTACTCCATGCAGGAGGAAAATTTGGTAACGGTGGCTACAGTGTTTCCGGAGGACTTCACGGAGTGGGAGCGTCAGTAGTAAATGCACTTTCTGAACACTTGAAGGTGGAAGTTCATCGTGATGGTGGATATCATGTGCAGGAGTATCATGCTGGAAAAGTAAAAGCACCGGTTAAAAAACTTAAAGCATCAGACTATCGCGGAACAATTACTACGTTCAAGCCTGATGTTGAGATTTTCAAAGAAATTAAATTTAACTGGAATGCAATTGTTTCTCACTATCGTGAACAGGCGTATCTTGTTTCTGGAACACGTATTGAGTTAATTGATGCTCGTGAATACAAAAAGCCACTTAAACTTGATGAAAAGATCTGGTTGCATGATGAAGGTTTGCCCGTTCCTCACTTGGCATACTATTTTGAAGGAGGAATTGTTTCAATGGTAAAGCATTACAACAAACTTCAAACACCAGTACATAAAAATATTTTCTCAGTAAAGAAAAAGATTGAAGATATAGAAGTTGAAGTTTCACTTCAGTATGTTGATGATATTGGAGACAGAATTATTGCGTTTGCAAACAACATATCAACTCCAGGAGGTGGAATGCATGTAACTGGATTTAAGACGGCACTCACAAGAATTATTAACAAATATTCACAGAAGAATAAAATTCTTACCGAGAAGGAAGGAAGTTTTGATGGATCAGATATTATTGAAGGGCTTACGGCTGTTGTTTCAGTAAAAATGCCAGAAATTCAGTTTGAAGGGCAGACCAAGGATAAGTTGGGAAGTCCAGAAGCTCGTGGGGCAGTAGAAACGGTCTTTGGAGAAGCATTTGAAACCTACATTGAAGAAAACCCTGATGATATTAAAAACATCATTAAAAAGGCAACCTTGGCGCTTCGTGCTCGCAAAGCGGCCAAGATTGCAAAGGACTCTATTTTGCGTAAGGGTGCATTGGAAGGAATGACGTTGCCAGGAAAGTTGGCAGACTGTCAGGCAAAAGCGGCATCAGATTCTGAACTCTTTATTGTAGAGGGAGATTCGGCGGGAGGAACCGCAAAACAGGGACGTGATCGTAAACATCAGGCTATCTTGCCGCTTCGTGGAAAGATTTTGAATGTTGAGCGCGCTCGTCTTGATAAAATGCTTGCTAATGAGCAGGTAAAGAACTTGGTAATTGCGCTCGGAACTTCAATTGGAGAAACATTTGATCTTGATAAAATTCGTTATCACAAAATTATCATCGCAACCGATGCGGACGTTGATGGTTCACATATTCGTACGCTCGGGCTTACGCTCTTTTATCGATACTTTAAACAAGTGATTGAAGCAGGGTATTTGTATATTGCGCAGCCACCGCTCTATAAAATTAGTAAAGGAAAAGAACTTCACTATGTGTACAACGATGAAGAGAAGGCACAGATCTTGAAGAAGCTTGGTGTTGCCGATGCTGATGTTCAAGAATCAGAAGAAGGTGAAGAAGCAGAGGTTGTTGAAGATGAGCCTTCAAAAAAGAAAGTTGGAAAAGTTTCTCTCCAGCGCTATAAAGGATTGGGAGAAATGAACGCAGATGAGTTATGGTCAACGACCATGAATCCAGAAACTCGCATTCTTAAGCAGGTTTCAATTACTGACGCACAGGATGCAGAGCGTATTTTTGATATCTTGATGGGAAGCGACGTTGCTCCTCGTAAGACATTTATTCAAACCAATGCAAAGATGGCAGAACTTGATGTGTAATCTCACAGAGAATTCACGTAGAGGTGAGATACTTGGTTGAGAAAGCCGCAATCTCCTTCGGGAGTATTGCGGCTTTCTTCAATTCCACTCAATATCATTTGTTATACTAAATACACTATTATGCCCGAACCTTTTCGCATGAGCACTACGCGTTCTGATGCGCGCAGTTTATACAAATCAGAACGTAAATCAATCCGCAAAATCTGGTGGATCCTTACCGGTGTTATTGTGCTTGCGGCAATCGTTTTTAATATTGTAGTAGTGCGTACGCTTGCACTTGCGCCAGAAGGTTTTAAAGAAAACTCAATTATTACTATTCAAAAAGGTGCAAATATTCAGGATGTTGCCCAGCAGCTTGAAGATAAATCAGTTATTGGTTCCCAAAAACTTTTTATTTGGTTTGCGCGATTGATGGGAATTGATAGAAATATTGTCTCAGGAAGTTATGTACTTGAGAAGCAACTTTCGTTAGGAGAATTATTAGAGCGTTTGCGTTATGGATTGTTTGGTGAGCGTGTTCGTATTGGATTTCCAGAAGGAATGCATCGTGAACAAATTGCAACTCAGTTAGAAGAAAAATTGCCGAATTTTAATAAGACAGAGTTTATGCGTATTACCAAAGGGCAAGAAGGATATCTCTTTCCTGATACGTACAATTTTCTTCCTAATGCTACTGCTGCAGATGTTGCAACGCAGATGCGTGAAAATTTTGATGAAAAGATTAAGGTGCTTGAAAATGATTTTAAGCGTTCAAAGTATTCTCGAGAGGATATTATTATCATGGCATCGATTATTGAAAAGGAATCAAATGTTGGACCTGAACGTAATATGATTGCCGGAATTTTGTGGGAGCGCATTCGCATTGGAAAGCCGTTGCAGGTTGATGCACCATTCTTATACACATTAGGAAAAGCATCAAAAGATATCACCAAAGATGATTTGGCAACGGATACACCATACAACACGTACAGAAATAAAGGTTTGCCACCAGCGCCAATTAATAATCCTGGGTTGGCAACGATTAGGGCAGCATTAAATCCAACCAAATCAAGTTATCTCTTCTATCTGCATGACAAAAATGGAAATATTCATTATGGAAGAACGGGTGAGCAGCATATGGCGAATGTACAGCGGTATTTACGCTAAAAAATTTCTAATATTGACGGATATAGTAATAGTTAGTATTATAAATTCAGTATAAACTTTTTAAATATCTGATAAATTGAAAAAATTATTTGAAACCTTGAGCAAGATCACATTATCGCTAATGGGTCTTGTAGCTATTATTACTCTTGTGGGATTCTTGGAAAATGAACAATTTTCACAAGCACTGAGTAAGGCCATAGGCTTTACTACAATATTGTCGCCTGTCATAATTACAAGTTTTTTGCCGAAAAAATGGCAATTCTACTTTGCAAAAACAGTTTTTGTTGCAATGCCCGCATCTATGACAGTCGCTGCATTGTTTATCGTGAGCTATATCCCAGCATACTTACTCCCTTTAGTTGAGCAAGACAAAATCATGAAAGGGATATTGATTACATTTTGGATGGCAATGATTGTCTTTTTGGGTACTTTTTTGCGCATGACAATTGGTATTTTTAAAGTACCTATCAAGAATTTTGCATAATAAACTTGTATTCTTGAATCCCTCTTAAGAAAAGATTATTAAGAGGGATTTTTTATATCTAGATAGTCAATAATACCTTTCTTTCTGATAGCTCTTTCAACTACATCTTTTGGCATAAGATATTGTTGTCCTCCAAAAAGTATGCGCACTAAAACAAGCGGCTCATCATCTTTAAACATCTGAATTCCTTCGTCCTCAAAAAGATATTCAGCATATTCAATTTCAATTACCATAATTTTACCTGGTTTTACAAACTTCAAAATATTCATACTTTTATTGTACTGCGGTAAGAGAGGGATTTGAACCCTCGATACGGTTGCCCGTATGCCTGATTTCGAGTCAGGTGCCTTCAACCTCTCAGCCATCTTACCGTCTTTGTATCATAAACTAGTTTTTATATCGCTCAAATTACACTTTTTAACACTATTAAAATGTGATACAGTACATACATTATGAAATCAAAATCATGGCTTATCGGAATTGGAATTTTAGTAGTTTTGGTGTTGTGGAGTATTGGCTCATACAACCGTTTTGTAAATCTTAAGGAAAACGCAACCACACAATGGGCACAAGTTGAAACTGTGTATCAGCGTCGTTTTGACCTTATTCCTAACTTGGTAAATTCTGTAAAAGGAATCATGAATCAGGAGAAAGAAGTATTTACTGCACTTGCTGATGCTCGTACAAAATACGGTGGAGCTGCAACGGTAGAAGAAAAACAAGCTGCAACGGAACAAGTTAACTCAGCACTTTCACGTCTTTTGGTGGTAGTAGAAAACTATCCTCAACTCCGTTCAAGTGAATCAGTGCAAACATTGATGGCACAACTTGAAGGAACAGAAAACAGAATTTCTGTTGAGCGTAATCGTTACAATGACATTGTTAAGGAATACAACGTTGCCGTTAAGCGATTTCCAGGTGTAATCATGGCTAAAATTTTTGGTTATGATGCTATGAATTTGTTTGCTGCTACTGAAGGAGCTGAAACTGCACCGGTGGTTAATTTTGAAAACTAAGCGTTAATAGCGCAGAACTATATGAAAGCACTTCTCGTGAAAATTTTGAGCGTAAGTGCTTTTATTGTGCTTGGACTTGGAATAAATGCACAGGCTTTTGATGTGCCTGCAACGCCAACCAGTAGCGTCTCTGACTTTGCTAATGTACTTGATGATCAGGCGGAGCAAGAATTGCGTCAGAAATTTATAGCACTTCAAACAGAAAAACATGTTGAGATTGCAGTAGTGACGGTACCAGATTTGGAAGGGGAAACCATTGAAACCATGGCAACAAAAGTTTTTGATACATGGGGAATGGGAAACAAACAATATGACACTGGATTGTTAATTCTACTAGCTCCTGCTGAGCGCAAAATCAGAATAGAGGTTGGCTATGGATTAGAAGAATTTATTATCGACGCATTAGCATCTCAAATAATTAATAAACATAAATCAGAATTAAGTGCAGGAGAATTCACAACAGGAATTGTTGGAATGTCTGATGATATTATTACTGGCGTGCAGAATGCATCGTTCGATGGGATTATCGGTGGTGGTAAAAGTGGATCTTCAAAGTTTCCTGTTGAAGCTATTTTTGTTCTACTGATTATTGGTTTTCAAATGGGTGCTATTCTTGTTGGTGCTATGGCAAAGTCAAAATCAACATGGCTTGGCGGTTTAATCGGTGGAGGTATTGGGGCAGGGTTGGGTGTAATTTTTTCTGTTGGAATTTCTATTGCCATTGCGGCAAGTATTGGAATTGCTTTAGGGTGGTTGATTGATCTTTGGCTTTCAAAAAAGTTTGCAGGAACATCGTCTAAAAAGTTACCACCATGGATGCGAGGAGGTGGTCACGGTGGTGGCGGAATGTGGGGTGGAGGATTTGGTGGTGGAAGCGGAGGCTCATCATGGGGAGGCTTTTCCGGTGGATCATCAGGTGGAGGAGGATCAAGCGGATCGTTCTAGAAAGTTGACAGAATATATATAATTATGTATTTTAAGATAAAACTTTTAAATAGTAATAACAATGACAACAAGTTCAAAGAATTTAGAGTCCCTTTCTTCTGAGGAAAAAATAGGACTCATCAAAATGCTAATAAAGGTTATTGGTGCAATTGGGGGTATTACTTTGGCTATCTCAGCTCCTCAATTACTGCTTATCCCTACCAAGGCGAAGCTTTTATTTGATATTGCCCATACTCAGTTTTTAATCGGAGGATTAACGGTGGTTTTAAGCATGCTCTCGTGGGCAATGTTGGTCAATACAAAAAAGATGACCATCACGGTAGTAATCGGGTCTATCATTGTAGTAGGTGCCATGATAATTCCTTGGTTCTTTCGTTGAGTAAGCAGAACTTAAGATCCTCTTACTAAGCTTAGTAAGAGGATTTTTTAGTACCTTCATGTTACACTAACAACCAAGAATATGGATATTTCACTATTTATTAAGAGTCTGGCGATTGGTTTTTTGATTGCGGCACCATATGGTCCAGTAGGGCTTCTTACTATTAATCGCACATTGGAGCGCGGAACAAAATCAGGTATTTTTACCTTCCTTGGCTCTCTTTTGGTTGATGTATTTTTTGTCTTTATCTTAGTCCTTGGTGTACGTGAAGTGATGGGATTTTTGAAACACTATCAAATGCTGATTAAAGGACTCTCCGTCTTGTTATTATATGGAATGGGAATCAGCATGCTTGTAAAGCGTGAGCAACCAGTAAAACAATCAGAAGATGTAAGTTCGCGCTACCTTACTGACTTTTTCTCTGCATTCGGTATTACTCTTGCAAACCCGCTTGCATATCTTGGATTTATTCCACTCTTCAGTCTTATTGGTTTTGATGTTAAGGGCGCATCAGCACTAGCAGCATTTGAGGTAATTGCGGGAGTGGTTATTGGAATTTTCTTATGCTGGTATATCTTGGTGCTCATTGTTTCAACCATGCGCGATGTGGTGTCAAAAGATGTTATTAAAAAAATCACGTATGTGATTAGCTTGAGTATGATTGGTGTTGCAACGTATGTATTATTGAGCATGCTTCGGTTCTAGTATGGAGCATAATCATAAAAAGTTTCGTGATCATGTATTAGATTGGTATACACAGCATAAACGAGATCACTTACCGTGGCGCACAAATATTTCTTTGTATGGCGTACATGTATCTGAGGTAATGCTCCAACAAACACAAGTTGATAGAGTTGTTGGATTTTATAACCGATGGCTTGAAAAATTTCCTTCATATATTGCACTGGCTAATGCGCCAATCTATGAGGTATATGAATTATGGAAAGGACTCGGATATAACTCACGTGCAAAACGATTGTGGGATGCTGCACAGAACCTAAAAGGTGTTAAAGAAAGTGAGGCTAAAAGTTTATTTGAGCATCATGCAAAAATCCCTGGCGTTGGTCCGTATACGCAAGCAGCCATTGAGACATTTGTATTTAATAAAAAGATTCCATTTATTGAAACGAATATTCGTCGTGTATACATTCATCATTTTTTTAATGATGCGGCAGATATTCACGATAATGAAATTCTTAAACTGGTTGCTGAAACGCTTGAGTATATTGATGACCCACGAACATGGTATTGGGCACTTATGGATTACGGTTCAACATTGCCAAAAGTTTTAAAATACAATCCTAATAAACAGAGCAAGCACTATACTAAACAGTCAAAGTTTGAGGGATCACTCAGGCAGTTGCGTGCAAAGATTTTGTTTTTTGTTTCGTCAACCGGGGTGCACGGTATGACACGTCAAAGCATTATTGATGAATTCCCGCAAGAGGGGCAAGATTTTATTGATGAGGCATTGGCGGCATTGCTAAAAGATAAGCTTATTCAATCAAAAGGTGATATTTTTATGGTCCAATAAAATAACCACAACAATTGTTGTGGTTATTTAAAATGCCAAAAAAGATTGTGAAATAAGTGTTTTTATCGCGTTACAAGATCTGATATAATGGTTGTAATGAAAACGCCGGATGAAATTTCACAGCAATTAGACCTTATCAACGAACGTCTTGATGAGCTCGAAGAAACTACTCATGCTATTCGTCATGCACAAAAAATGGCGGTGTTTTGGCGTATTATGTACTATCTCTTTTTGATAGCAATTGGAGTAGGTCTTTTTGTGTGGGCACGTCCATGGCTTGATCGGGCTCAGAAAGGATTCCAAGATCTTCAAAATACATTCTTCAAAACTCAAACGAGTATTAACAACGCACAACAAAAAATGCAGAACTTTCAAGATTTCTTTTCTGAAGATCAGCCATAGCCTATGAGTCACGCAAACTTTGAAGCCGAAAAAGCATCGCTCAACGCAGAGCAGCGGCTTGCAGTTGAAACGATTCAGGGTCCGGTGATGGTAATTGCAGGCCCAGGAACAGGAAAAACAAAAATCCTTGTACTGAGAATTGCTGAAATTCTTTTAAAAACTGACACTGCTCCAAACTCAATTCTGGCACTTACCTTTACTGAAGCTGGTGCAACAGTTATGAAGCAACGCCTTATCAATTTAATTGGTAACGCGGGACGCAAAGTGCGTATCGAAACATTCCATAAATTTGCAATGTCTATTGAACGTGACTATCCAGAATATTTTGGTTCAGAAGAACGTAAGCTCCTACAAGATGCTGATAAAATCTTAGGATTTGAAGCAGCGCTCAATGGACTCATCCTCAAAACAAGTATTGCAGAAAGTTCAAATCCCTTCAATCAAAAAACCAATATCATTCGAGCGATTGATGATCTTCGTCGCCAAGGAATTACTGCTGAAGATTTTAATCATGTGCGCATACTTTTTAACAAGTTGTCGCTTGAAGAAAAGTTGGCGCTTCATGCTGTTCGCGGTGCAAAAAAAGATCAGGCTGATGCCATGAAAAAGTTTGAAGATCAGAATGAAGACTTCTATACAATTTATGCAGCGTATGAACAGTGGATCGTTGATAATCACTTTTATGATTTCTCTAGTGTGATTATTGAAGTGAGAGAAGTAATTAAAAACAATGAAGAACTCAAACAAACCTTGCAGGAAAACTTCCAGTATATTTTGGCAGATGAATATCAAGATACTAATTTGCAGCAACATGCGGTGATTATGCAATTGGCGGATGTGTTTGACCGTCAACCCAATTTATTTATTGTTGGCGATCGCAAGCAATCAATTTATGGATTCCAAGGAGCTTCAAAGGAGATTTTTAATGAGGTGTTTGATGAGTTCAAGAATATTAAAGTTATCAAGCTTAAAGAAAACTATCGTTCGGCGCAGAATATTTTAGATGCTGCTTTTTCATTGAGTGACTATTCAAAAGAAGCTTTGGCAGCAAAGGGAATTTTAGAAGAAGGAGCGTTAAGCTATACGGCATATAACGAGGCTCATGAGATGCTCTTTGATCTTAAGCAACAGATTCGTAGCTTAATTAAACAAGGTGTGCCACTGCATGAGATTGGAATTATTTCACGTAAAAATAAGGATCTTAATGTGATCAAAGACCACTTAATTCAAGAGTTTCCTGCAATCGTGTACGGTAATGATCCACTTTTTGAGAGCACCACTATTAATTTGATGATGCAGATGTTGTGGGCAATCTCACATACGCTGGGTATTGAACATGTTGCACTTACATTACTCATGCATCCATTTTTCCAAATTCCAATGTATGATGCCATTAAGCTCGCTTCATTTGTTGGTAATCATAAAAAAGAGTTTTCAGGAATTACACTCTTTGAACTTATAACAAATACTGATGTGCATGTTCGCGCGCAACTTTCAGAGACTGCTCAATCGCAACTTATATCAATGAGTAAGATTCTTGAGAAAATGCGCGCCACTGCAAGTACGTTCGGATGCACATCTGCGCTTAAAGAATTTCTAGAAGATACTCATTATTTTACTGAACATATTCCGTCCACGTATATGATTACAGAAATGGAGCGCACATTCAATTTCTTTACGCTTATTAATGAGCAAGAACTTCGGACCGCTCATGAAGTTGATCCCGTAAAAAGTATTTCAGAAGCACTGTTTGTTATCCAGCGCCACGGTATCGATATTAAAAAAGACAAAGAGCCGATCATTGGAAATATTGCACTGCTTACTATTCACTCTTCAAAAGGTCTTGAGTTTGAGCATGTATTTTTGGTGAATGTTGATGAAAAGAATTTTAAGACTCGTGGAGCATCATTTAAATTAATCCCTTCAATTCCACATGTTCTTGAACAGGGCGCATTTGGATCAGCAGCTGAAAGCGACGATGAGGAAAGCTCAGATGAACGGGCTTCATTATTGTTTGTTGCTATGACACGTGCAAAAAAAGGTCTCTACCTTTCATATGTAAAAGGTGGGCGCAAAACTTCAAATGTTCCGGTTGAGGAGTTGGATCCTATTAATGTGCCACTTGTCGAATTTGATATGCCGGAAGGAGAGCGTATTAATGCGCTGACTGAAGTACTTTCTAATACGAAAGAGCCATTACCAACATGCGCAGAGTTTGGAGATTTTTTGATGCAAAAAGTTAAAGAAAACGGCATCTCTTCATCAAAATTATTTGATTTCTTTGATAATCCTTGGAACTTTATTTTAACTACCATCTTGCGACTGGAGACCGGAGAAACTATTTATATTACGCAAGGAAACTTCTATCATACAGTAGTTGAATCCGTGATTGAATCTGCTCAGGAGGGAGAAACGATTACCGAGAATGTTATAAAAGTTTTGGTTGAAAAATTATACGAGAAGTTTCAAGAAGAACATCGAAATTTCAGTATTGATAGCGAAGAGGTTGTTGGTCACGTAGTGTCGTGGTGGAATCAGTTTAATCATCACAATATGCAAGAAGTGTTTGTCGAGCGTGCACTTGATCCGTTTGAAGTGGATGGTGTTCGTTTGAATGGTCGTCCTGATATTTTAGTAGATACGCCACATGGGGTTGAAATCTATGACCTTAAGACGTCTAAAAAGATTAGTGATCACGTGAGTGCTAAGGGGGAAATAAAAGGAAAATATCGTACGCAATTGGAGTGCTATGCAGCAATGGTTCAGAATAGTAAGCGTTATGAAGGGAAACCAATCATTACCAACGCGCTCTACTTTATTAATAACAGCAATCCAGAAACACCAAGTCAGTATACGCTTCATATTGATTCATCGCTGCAGGATGAGGTAGTTAATCAAATGCGTACGGTGTTTGCGTCGCTTAAAGAATTATCATTTAGTGAAGCACCGGTAGGAACAAATGAACAATTTCAACCAAATCAACTTGAGCTTGCGCTTAAAAAGTTTATTGAATCGTTGCTGAAATAACAAGAATATCTGATATTTTTGTCACACCGATAACGCCCGTTTGACTATTGTCAAAACTTTTCTACAATAGAATCATATTAGTAATTCAAGATAAGTAGTAGCTATGAATGATGTTCATTTACAGCCAATTTCAAACAGAGTAGTCGTAAAAGCCCTCACCAGGGATCAAGTTACGGCTTCAGGAATTTATATCCCTGATACTGCTTCCCAAGAAAAACCAGAACAGGGGGTAGTCATTGCGGTTGGTCCAGGATCGCGTAATGACAAAGGTGAAATTATTCCGATGTCAGTAAGCGTTGGAGACACCGTACTTTTTTCAAAATTCACTCCTGAGGAGGTAAAAATAAATGATGAGAATCTCTTGATTCTCCGCGAAGAGTCGATTTTAGCAATTGTAGTTGAAAATAATTAATGTATGGCAAAGCAAATTCTTTTTCATGCTGACGCACGCAGAGCTATTAAGACTGGAATGGATGTGGTAGCTGATGCGGTAAAAGTAACCATTGGTCCTCGTGGACGCAATATTGCACTTGATAAGGGGTATGGATCACCAACTATCACCAATGACGGTGTTTCAATTGCAAAAGAAATTTCGCTCAAAGATAAATTTGAAAACATGGGGGCAGAGATTGTTAAAGAAGTTGCCTCAAAAACTAATGAAAAAGCGGGAGACGGAACCACAACCGCAACGGTATTAGTGCAAGCTATTGTTAATGAAGGGCTTAAATATGTTGAGTCAGGGCTTGAGGTGATGGCTATTAAACATGGTATTGAGCGCGCAACCAATGATGTTGTTGATGAGCTCAAAAAGATGTCAAAACCAATTTCAACCCCAGAAGAAACCAAACAAGTAGCAACCATTTCTGCTGAATCAGAAGAACTCGGTGCAATTATTGCTGAAACCATTGAAAAAGTTGGTAAAGAGGGTGTGGTGACCGTTGAAGAGTCTCGTGGCACAGAACTAACGAGTGACGTGGTTGAAGGAATGTCTTTTGATAAAGGATATGTTTCTGCCTACATGGTAAGCGATACGGAACGTATGGAAGCTATTGTTGAATCTGCGCCAGTACTTATTACTGATGCAAAGATTTCAAGTATTAAAGTAATCCTTCCTATTCTTGAAAAACTTTCACAGACAGGACGTAAGGATTTAGTAATTATTGCTGATGATGTAACCGGTGAAGCACTTGCAACATTCGTGCTGAATAAGATTCGTGGATCACTCAATGTGGTGGCTATTAAATCGCCAGGATTTGGTGATCGTAAAAAAGAGCTTCTTGATGATATTGCCACTATGGTGGGTGCGACGGTTGTATCAGAAGAGAAAGGTATGAAGCTTGATGAGCAAGGGCTTGAAGTTCTTGGAAAGGCTGACAGAATTGTGGTGAAAAAAGATGAAACAATTATTGTTGGCGGTAAAGGCTCTCAATCAGATATTCAATCACGCGTTGGTCAGCTCAAGGCACTCATGACGAATACTGATTCAGTCTATGACAAAGAAAAGTTTCAAGAACGTATTGCAAAAATGACCGGTGGCATTGCCGTAATCCGCGTAGGTGCAGCTACTGAAACTGAAATGAAATATCTTAAGCTCAAGATTGAAGATGCAGTAAATGCAACCAAAGCTGCACTTGAAGAAGGAATTGTTGCGGGGGGAGGAAGTGCACTTATTAAGGCTGCTCAAGCTGTGCAGAATGCCAAAAAAGAATTTGTGTCTCAAGAAGAAGAGATGGCGTATAAAATTGTATGTGCAGCCTGTGAGGCACCGCTTAAGCAAATTGCTATTAATGGTGGTAAAGGCGATGGATCAATGGTGGTCTACAAGGTGCAGGAAATGCTAGAATCTGCTGGCTATGATGCACGCAATGACATGTTTGTCGATGATATGGTTAGTGCAGGAATTATTGATCCAGTAAAAGTGACACGTAATGCACTCTTAAATGCAGCATCTGCCGCAGGAACATTCCTTACTACTGACGTGGCAATTGTTGAAGAACCTGAAGAAAAACCACAGCAACCAATGGGGATGGGTGGAATGGAGTACTAGTAAAAAGTATAGTAAATAAGAAAAGAGCGGCGCCGTAGGCGCCGCTCTTTTATACTTCTCAAACAATTCCACACCCCTCGTATCCTCATTTGATATAATAAAAGAATTATGAATCGCATTGCAGATTCACTCATTTGGATTATCCTCGTAGCTGCGGCTATTTACGGTGTGTATGTTGCCTATACATCACTCCTTCAGAATCACGGTACTATGGCATTTGATAGTCAGAGTCCACTCCTTAAAGATGTTAAAGGAGCGCCAACTCCAGCATCTTCAAATCCTGTGCAAGCATCAAATACCACTCAACAAACCCCAGAAGAATCTCAGTCACAACCAGAAGAACAAACAACGACTCCAGCGATTACAAAATCATTTTTAACACAACAAGACATTGCGCGTATTCAGGCTATTAAACAAGCAGACTTTGATAGATTTATGCGTCGCCTTGATGATCTTATTGGTGAGTCAGTGACGATTAAAAAAGAATCAATGGGTAAGCGTGTAAGTGAATATCGTGAAATTATTAACCTTACACTCAATCAAAAATTGCCTATCGTTGCAGAAGCAGGAGATGCCTTTGTTGCCCAGGTAAATACACTCAAAAAAGCACTCAATTTACCCCAGGATTCAGTGGCAGATAAACCACTCCACGAAGCCCTCAAAAAGCTTTTATTTGACGCCCGAAATTCATAATTGCGGTTTTTCCACAATCGCTTGACTTTTTAATCGCGATGCCTCATTATAGGATGCACTGCAGTTAGCTTTTTTAACTGCCCATCTTACAAATTAAATATCTACTTAAATGTGCAATTATTAAGACAACAAACAAGAATGTTTAGTTGTTCTGTTCTATGAACTTTCTCTCACAATAAAATCTTTCACAACGTGATTGATAAAGATGAGAAGAAGAGTTTTCCAGTAGAGTTTGATCCTAGCTCAGGACGAACGCTGGCGGTATGGATAAGGCATGCAAGTCGAGCGGACATTTTTTCTAGCTTGCTAGAAAACGTGTTAGCGGCGAACGGGGTAGTAATGAGTAGGAACGTACCCAAGAGACGGTAATAACCCACCGAAAGGTGGCTTAATGACCGATGGTCCGGCAACGGTAAAGGCGCAAGCCACTCTTGGATCGGCCTGCTTCGTATCAGCTAGTTGGTAAGGTAAAAGCTTACCAAGGCAATGACGCGTAGGGGAGGTGAGAGCCTGACCCCCACCAATGGCACTGAGACACTGGCCATACACCTACGGGTGGCTGCAGTCGAGAATCTTCCGCAATGCGCGAAAGCGTGACGGAGCGATACCGCGTGAAGGATGAAGCGTTTCGGCGTGTAAACTTCTTTTATGAATGAAGAAGCATATTGACATTAGTTCATGAATAAGGGGCTCCTAACTCTGTGCCAGCAGGAGCGGTAATACAGAGGCCCCAAGCGTTGTCCGAAATTACTGGGCGTAAAGGGTGCGTAGGTGGATATATTAGTCAGGTGTTAAAGACCCGTGCTCAACATGGGGACTGCACTTGAAACGGTATATCTTGAGTGCGTAAGAGGTATATGGAACTCTTGGTGTAGGGGTGAAATCCGTTGATATCAAGGGGAACACCGAATGCGAAGGCAATATACTAGTACGTAACTGACACTGAGGCACGAAACCGTGGGTAGCGAATGGGATTAGATACCCCAGTAGTCCACGGCCTAAACGATGTTGATTAGCTATTCGGAGTATCGACCCTCTGAGTGGCAAAGCTAACGCGATAAATCAACCGCCTGGGAAGTACGGCCGCAAGGCTAAAACTCAAAGGAATAGACGGGGACTCGCACAAGCGGTGGATCATGTGGTTTAATTCGTCGATAACCGAAGCACCTCACCAAGGTTAGAAAGGTAAGTGAAATCTCTAAGAAACTAGAGCCCTCCGAAAGGACACTTGCATACGGGTGATGCATGGCTGTCGTCAGCTCGTGGCTTGAGCTGTTCCGTTAAGTCGGGTAACGAGCGCAACCCTCATCGTGTGTTACAAGTGTCACACGAGACTGCCCCTCACATGAACATAAAAACTAGTTTACTAGGATTTGTGTTCAGCTGAGGGGGAGGAAGGAGAGGATGACGCCAAGTCAGCATGTCCCTTGATACCTTGGGCAACACACGTGATACAATGGGTGGTACAACAGGCTGCAATACAGCAATGTGGAGCCAATCCTAAAAACCATCCTCAGTTCGGATTGTGGGCTGCAACTCGCCCGCATGAAGCCGGAATCGCTAGTAATCGCGGATCAGCAAGCCGCGGTGAATACGTTCTCGAGTCTTGTACTCACCGCCCGTCAATTCAAGGGAGCCGGGGGCACCCGAAGTCTCTGCGTTTGTGCAGGGCCGAAGGTGAACTTGGTAACAGGGAATAAGTCGTAACAAGGCACGGGTAGCGGAAGCTGCTCGTGGATCACTTCCAAATGGAATGAAATCGTAAGATTTCAGTAGCGTCGATCTTCTTTTTACAGATAGAAACAATAGTACTTGTTTTCAAAGCGTACTCGCTCTTATAGCAGCGATACTATAAGCAAAGACGTGGTAATCAATAAGTTTTTCTACTAAACGATTACGCGCCGTAGGACGGAGCAACTAAGCATTCTTAAGTCTTGACATATTTATAGAGTAGATATATACTGATTTTGTTAGGTTGATCGCGTGGACGTAATTTGCTTGCAAATTGTGTCCACCTGGTCAATCTGATACAAGGTAGTTCTGATCGAGAGTAGATCTTCGGAAATACTCTCGATCAGGATTATCTTGCACAAGGTGGTGCTCATGAGATTATTTAACTAGCTTGCTAGGGAGATAATCTCATAAGCATCGTCTTAACAGGTGGTTCTTATTCCAGATTTTTTCTTTCGGGAAATAGTCTGGAATAAGGATCATCTAAGATGATCTAAAGATCAAATCGACAATTCGCTATATGAGAGAAAAGATGTCCCAATTTTTACTCTTTGAATTGTCAAAAAATATTTAAGAAACTTTTTTAGTCACAGCAAAACATACTATAGAACCGCAACCTCTGGAAGCGGCTTTTCTATTGGGGCAATCAGATTGACAGTACGCTGAATATGTGATACTTTAATGCTATTCAAATATACTAATTAAAAATTAAAAACTCATATTTAAAAATGAAAAATATAGTAATCCCAAAGCCGATCACCGAAGGAGATATATCGCTCCATGACGTTTCGATGAGTATTAGGGCATATAAGCCTCTTGTAAGACATTTAGGCCTACCAGGTCTTTCAGATGTGGCAATGTTGCTTGTTGAGGTGGGTGCAGACAAGGTTTTGCTCATCGACACTAACTTGGAAGAAGGTAAACAGAATAAAAAACTTGTTATCAAAAAGACCTATGAAGAAATCTATGAATTATTAAAGGAGTTTGATTTAGCTTTTGCAATGAGTCGGGAAGATGCAATGGGTATTATCAATCAAAAAAAGATTGAACTTAAAGCAAATCCTCTTTTGTCAAATGTTGAAGGCTTAGATTCACGTGCAAAAACTGCTTTAGATAGGATTAAAGTAAAGAGGCTCTCAGATATTGCCTCGCTATCTCTCAGTGACAACGGTCATGTGTTATTTAAAGTCGACAAAAACACTGATACGCGCCGTGCGGTAGCTGGCTTAGGGCTTAGTACTATAGACGTAATACAAAAGTCGCTTGAGCGATACGGTTTATCATTTGATATGGACGAGAAAGAGGTGCTCAGTATTCTTTATAAAGAAAAATAAGTGATCCCCTAAGTTTGTTCCTCTTTAAATCTCTGGCAACTTTGCTAGAGATTTTTTGATGACGCAAACGCAAATTTCTGATATAACTACACCATGAAAAACCGTCGCGTCTATGTTGGCCTCTCAGGAGGTGTTGATAGTTCCGTAACCGCAGCCTTGCTCAAAGACAAGGGTTTTGAGGTTATTGGCGTCTATCTTCGCCCATGGCAGCCGGATTTTATCCCATGTACGTGGCGCGAGGATCGCAGAGATGCAATGCGTGTTGCAGCTCATCTTGCTATTCCATTTCTTGATCTTGATACGAGTGAGGCATACAAAAATGAGGTGGTGCAATATATGATCGATGGATACAAAAACGGTATCACACCAAATCCGGATATTTTGTGTAATAAAGAAATTAAGTTTGGTATTTTTAAACAGTGGGTAGATGAGCATGGCGGTGGACTCATTGCAACGGGACACTACGCGCAAACAGATAACGGAAAACTTTTGTGTGCCCTTGATCCTCTTAAAGATCAGTCATATTTTTTGGCAGGCGTAGAATCAAAGATTTTAAAAGAGGTGATTTTCCCGCTCGGTGGACTTCATAAAACAGAAACGCGCAAATTAGCTCAAAAGTATAGCTTGCCAACACGTGCAAAAAAAGATTCACAAGGTGTGTGCTTCTTGGGAATGATTGATATGAAGGACTTTCTTGCACATTATATTGATTTTATTCCGGGGTATGTGGTAAATGAGCAAGGCGAGGTAATTGGAAAACATGATGACGCACGTTTATATACATTAGGTGAACGTCACGGATTTACCGTGTTTGATGAATTCAAAAAGTCTCATGCGTGGTATGTGATTGATAGAGATATTGAAAAAAATATTTTGAAAGTGAGTACACAATTTGTGCAGAATGAAAAACCTAAAAAGTATGAGGTGCAGCTTCGCAATACGGTAAATCACGGAATTACCCGAATTAAGTACGTTAAAAAACTTGAAGCTCAAGTGCGTTATCATGGGACACGGTATATGGTAAAAAGTTTTGATACCGATACGCAAACCGTGACCATTCAATCTTTAGAACGCCCAACTGAAGGGCAGATGCTAGTGGTATATCAAGGCGAAAGAATTGTATGGGGAGGGATTATTGACAAGATACGGTAAATGTACTAAATTGAAACTCATCATAAACATTAAATCTTTCTATAAAAAATGGAAATACAAGAATTTAATATTGAGGAATATGCAGACCATCATATGATCGATGTGTTCATATCTGGTAGCTTAGATCAAAATGATACTCCAAGAAATATTCAGAATCAGCTCTCTCCTCAGTTGAATCAACTCCAGAGTTCGAGTGCCTTGAATATTTATCTTGAATCTCTTGGCGGAACAATTGGAGTATCAACTGGTATCTATGACTACTTTGATAATCTACGTAAAAGAAAGAAGTTTGAAATCATTACTCACCTAACAGGTAACTGCTCAAGCGCAGCAATTATTATTGCTCTACTGGGAGATAAGAGAGTGTTATATCCTGGAGCTAATATGGTATTTCATGCAACGATGCGTACTGTTTCCGGCTCAAGAAACAAGCAAGAGCTTTTAGAAATGGTGGAAGAACTGCAATCGTATGACGATATACAAAAGAAATATTATTCAAGGATTGGATTAACTGAAGCCGCCCTTAATTACTTATTTGATGGGAATCTCTTTTACAAAGATAGATTGTTAACTCATAAGCAAATCATTGAGTTGGGTATTGCCACACATGTTGTAAAAGATTACAAGGTTGTTTGAGCAAGGATGTTCTCGGTTCATAGGCTACTCTCCGTCGGAGTAGCTTTTTTATTTGCAAAAAAATTCTCCCGCACTTACAATATTCAACAATGACTACGAAATCAGCAACGATCACAAAAAAATCAGATACTCAGAAGTCTGCTAAAAATTCTGAAACACAAAAACCATCGCAATGGCTTGCCGAGCCGCATGTAAAAGTTCGTATTGGAAAATCATATGCAGGTATGGGACTTTTTGCGGATCAGGATATTCAACCTGGTCAGCGCATCATTGAATATACCGGAGAAAGAATCACTCCTGCAGAGGCAGATATTCGAGGTGGAAAGTATCTCTTTGAAATCAATAGTAAGGTAACGATTGATGGAAAGGATCGCAAGAATCTTGCGCGATACATTAATCATCAATGCAAACCGAATTGTGAGGCAAATCTTGAAAAGGGTCGCGTATTTATCTACTCATGGAAAAAGATCAAAAAGGGTGACGAACTTACCTATGATTATGGAAAGGAGTACTTTGATGAAATCATTAAGCCGCACGGAGGATGCTTGTGCGCTACGTGTCAGGCTAAAAAGGAAAAGGTGGGGAAATAGAGTGGATATAAAGAGCGGCGCCGTAGGCGCCGCTCTTTATATTATTAAACCCTCTCCGAATATCTTCACCAAAATATCACGCAATACTTTCAACCCATTAAAACCTTGCAAAACAGCCTAAATGGGCATAAAATTCTACTATTCTTATGAAGAAATTTACATTTAATTGGAAGTCGATTATGCCAAAATTGTGGGCTGTTTTTTTCATTGTAGCCACACTTGGGATTGCGACCTTTATTTATCAGGGGCAGCAACGTCCAGACGGTAAAAAGTTCCGCCTCGGGCTTGATCTTGCGGGAGGGTCATACTTGGTATACAAGGCTGACGTTTCAAAGATCGACAGCAAAAATGTCGGTGATTCAATGGCAGCACTTCGTGATGTTATTGAGCGTCGCATTAATGCCTTTGGTGTTTCTGAACCAAGCATTCAGACAGAAACGGTAAACCTTCCTGGATCAGGAAAAGAATATCGTTTGGTGGTAGAGCTTCCAGGAGTTACTGATGTTGCAGAAGCAAACAAAACCATTGGTCAAACACCGCTTCTTGAATTTAAAACAGAAAATCCAAATTTTGATCAAGCAAAATACGATGCTGCTATTAGAAAGATTCAAGAAACTCAAAGTTTTAATTCAGTAAACATGGAAGATCTTAAAGATCCCTACCTCACTACTGAACTTACGGGAAAGTATCTTAAATCTGCAGTCGTTCAATTTACGCAAGGTTCACAAGTTGGACAGCAAATGATTCCTGGATCTCCAACCGTTTCAATTGCATTTAATAAAGAAGGATCTGAACTCTTTGCAAAGATGACCAAAGAAAATATTGGAAAATCTATTGCAATCTATTTGGACGGTAATATTATTTCTGCACCAACCGTACAAACAGAAATTACCAACGGTGAAGCAATCATTAGTGGAAACTTTACCTTTGAAGAAGCAAAAGAATTAGTGGGACGTCTTAACTCGGGAGCGCTTCCGGTTCCGGTAACATTGGTATCAACATCAACCATCGGACCATCACTTGGAAGTGGGGCAATTGATGCTGGAATCCGTGCAGGTGCACTTGGGCTTATCATCATCGCGCTCGGTATGCTCATTTGGTATCGCTTTAGTGGGTTCCTCGGTGTGCTTTCACTCATCTCGTATGCCATTATCATGTTGGCACTCTTCAAGCTTGTTCCAGTAACGCTCACTGCTGCAGGTATTGTTGGATTCATTATCTCTCTTGGAATTGCCGTTGATGGGAATATTCTGATCTTTGAACGTATTAAGGAAGAGCTTCGTGATGGAAAGACGGTAAAACAGGCAGTTCACGATGGAGTACAGCGTGCGTGGCCTTCAATCCGTGATGCAAACGTAACCTCACTTGCCTCATCAATCATCTTGTTCTGGTTTGGAACAACCTTGATTAAAGGATTTGCTGTGACCTTTGGATTGGGAACTTTGGTTGCCGTATTGGTAACCTTGGTGATCACTAATGTGTATTTGATTGCATTCTCAGATTCAAACTCAAAATTTACCAGATGGATGTATTGGTCGGGATTTACTCGCGTAAACTCATAATTGTATGTTCGTAATTAAGCATAAAAAATGGTTTGTTGGATTCTCAATCCTTCTTGTGGTTGCTTCACTTGCTATTATCTTTATTAAAGGATTCAAACTTGGTATTGATTTTCAGGGAGGAACCGTAGCAGAACTTTCATATCCAGAAGGAACTAAGATTGATACGATTACGCTTGGCGAGCAACTTGCCGCTAATGGATTTGAAGGAGCAAAAGTACAAGCACTTGGAACCAATAAGGTATTAGTGCGTAGTACAGAAATTTCAGAAGAGAATCGCACCGCATTCTTGGATGAATTTACGATTGGCGAACAAGCACCAACTGTTGAGCGATTTGATACGATTAGTCCATCGGTAAGTAAAGAACTTAAGACCAAGTCAATTATTGCGCTCATCCTAGTTTCAGCATTTATTGTTTGCTACATTGCATACTCATTTAGAAAAGTTCAGGGAACCGTTTCATCATGGTACTATGGACTTGCTATTGTGCTTGCGATTGTTCACGACGTAGTGATTCCAGCAGCTATCTTTGCCTTCTTTGGTAAAGAAGTTGATACCCTCTTTGTGGTTGGGCTCCTTTCAGTTGTTGGACTTTCAGTAAACGACTCAATTGTGGTATTCGACCGTATTCGTGAAAATCTTTCTCGTGCTAATCAAAATGAAGCTGATACTAACTTCCAGGGAATCGTTGGGCGATCATTATCACAGACTGTGGTCCGTTCACTGGCAACCTCATTGGCGGTTATTGCTGTATTGATCTCATTGGTGGTAGTTGGACCAGAATCAACCATGAGTCTTGCAGAGGTACTCTTGATTGGAATGATTGCCGGAACCTACTCATCAATCTTCTTTGCATCACCAGCCTTGGTAATGCTTTCAGAAAGATTTAGTAAAAAGAAATAGTAATCATGAAAATAAGCCCCGGCCGAAGGCCGGGGCTTATTGTAATAATTCACAACCAAATCCGTCATATCTAGTAATGACGATGTCAGGAAACTATGGTACAATATCGCTGTAATATGAATTCACAAAAAACCCTTATTCCTATGCTGTTGATGGGGATCGCTTTGATCGCCCCAAGCGTGTCGTTTGCACAGGAAAAAACCTCAACTTCAGCCACTAAGACTGAAGAAAAGAAAGTAGAAATATACACCTTTAATCGTATCCTTAAACAAGGAATGTATGGAAAGGATGTCTACAATCTTCAAAATATCCTGACCGATATGAAACTCTATACCGGGCTTAATACTGGTATCTTTGGACCTAAAACCACCACCACTATTAATACATTCAAGAAGACCCACAACCTTCCAACAAACGGTATTGTAGATCAAGCAACACTTGTTGCTCTTGATGAAATTTCATCAGCTGAACTTGTCTTTGATAATGGAGAAAAGAAAAAGTCTGCAGATGCATCACTCAAGACCGCTACAACTACTGCGCCAGTTGTTCAAAATGTAACCACAACCCCTACTGCAAATCTTACCGTTGCGCCGGTAGCTGCAAATCTTGCAACTACGCCCTCAGTTGGAGCTCCAGAAGCTCGTATGATGACTGCCGATACTCAAATTGCAGCTCAGCAAGTGGTTAGCGGAGACAGTGTAGAACCAGAAGCTACTCAGCCAGTTGTTCGTACCTGTTTTGTATCTGCCGTTGATGCAATTATTGAATGTGATACTGACGGAGCATTCCTTGAATACGTTGGAAAAGTTCAAAATAAGAAAGCAGTTGTACGCATCTTTGCAAAAAATCTGACCGCAAATTCGGTAATCTCTATTAAGCCAATTATTGAAGGAAAAGCTTCAAAGTGGATGTTGAACGTTGGGAATAGTAAATTTAATGATGGATGGGGAGGAGGATCTGCTCAAGACCCATACAACGCAGAATTTCAAATTATCGATGGAATCCTTGGCGTATTTAAGGGAGATAATGATAACAAAATCATAACTGGAGCAAAGACCCTCTTTGCACGTGATATTTCAAACTCAATCCAAGATGCAGAAATGAAAATTTCTCAAGGAACATTTGAACTCATCACTAAGAATGATAAACCAGTGATGGTAAAAGATAAAAATCTTTTTGTATTTGAAACTCCACTCAAAGAACGCAAAGATGTATACATTGGACTCAATCGTACTATCTTTGACGAAGACCGCGTTGGAACAGGAGTCAAAGGTGTAATGATTAGTATCACCGAACAGTCAACAACTACAGAAGTAGCACAATAAACCTATGTGGTACTTTGTTGCTCTTGCAAATCCAGGAAAAGAGTATGAGCTCACACGACACAACGTGGGGGCTTTTGTGCTTAAAAAGATTATGAATATGTCGGAATGTGACGCAGAAGAAATTGGTAATTATATGTATAACGTTATGATCGACGGCAAACATTGCTGCTTTATGTTCTCAGCCTCATTCATGAATCTTTCTGGTGAGTATGTTAAAAAGGCACAGAAGAATCTTAAATTTAAGCCAGAACAATTGGTGGTAATTCATGATGATCAGGATGTTTCTTTGGGTGAGGTGAAATTGCAATTTAATCGTGGGGCAGCAGGGCATAATGGAATTACCTCGATTGCAAATGCATTAGGTACGCAGGATTTTGGACGACTCCGTATTGGTATTGAACGCGTCTCGGGAGCAGCTATGGCGGATCATGTATTGGGAAAGTTTTCTGATGATGAGTTGAAAACGCTTGAAAAGGCAACACAAACCGCGTTTAACTATATAAAAAATCTTTTAAAATACGGAAAAGACGGCGCACTTTCTCGGCAAGGCAAATAGTTGACAATATTAATTCGATATGATATAATATATTAAATTCATTTAAAACAAACACTCTATCTACAATGAAAAGAAAATCATTAGTAATAATCAGCGTTGTATCAATTGCGCTATTTCTTGCACTAAGAGTAGCTCGCCAATTTGAGATATCTGTTACCTTGGGTGACATACTTACACTACTTGGATATGTTCTTGGGTATGAGTTTGGAAGATGGATAGTAAGATCTATTTATCATTGTGCGAGGTAAGTATTTATTCAGTACTTATTCATTAGTAAGGAATCCATTTCAATTAAGAAGTGGATTTTTTTGTTGCATAAATTCTCAATAAGAACAACTTGGTTCACTTAAGTCCGTTTGATGAGTATAAGAAATTATTAAGAGAAAAACCAAAAGCGTCGTGGCTTTTTTGCGGAAGACTCTCTTTTGCAAAACAGGAAAGTCTGATTAGGCCCAATAGCCGTATTTTTATCTGTCCAAGAATTACTTACAGATATACCAAGGTCATCGACGGCAAGATCAAAGATAGACTTATGTCCTGTGGAATCTGAAATTGGATTCATACCAATAGAGATTTCACTTTTTACCGTCTTTGATTCACCATTTAGTGCAAGCTGAAGTGCTATGTCGTGAGAACAAAGTTCCAGTCCAAGTTTCTGGGCTTTCTCTATTATTTTCTTAAAAGTTGCACCTTTAGTAAACCCTAAATCGCTCGCGGTAATTTGCACCAAAGATACGCTTTCCATATATTTACCAGGTATAAATTCTTTTTTATTCATAAACATACTTGAAGCCAAGGGAGAAATCTTTATGTTATTTTCTTCCACTTTGGAAGTAAGCTCTCCAACAGTTCTTTGCTCAGGATTAATGGTTGTTATGTGAATTCTTCCATCAGGAAATGATGAATAGATATGTTCAAGATTTTTTGGGAATTTTGTAAAAATATCAGTATCTAAAGCTCCAATATAAACTTTTGTAGTATCCGTAATATCCTTTGAAGATCGTGCGATTTGTTCTGGTTCACATTCAAAAAGTTTTTTGATGTCATCATCGATATTTCGACGCTTCTGGAGTTCCTCAATTCTAAGATCTCTTGCTCCCGCAAAGCTTTCAATAGGTCTATGAAGTTCATATAAAAACACTAGTTCATCTTTTGTAAAATCCTTGCCCGCATCTTGCTTTTCAGATAAGCTTTTGAGTAATCGCATGTCGTGACTTTTCTTGCTATATTGCTCGGCTTTCGGACCAAATTCTTTAAGCTTGTCGTCTAGGATTTCTTGCATTGGTGTTTCAACAGCTTGATTAGGTAAAATACCTCGAACCTCCTTAATTTGATCACCTAACATCAGGATGGCAAGACGAGGTTGTGTAGGCTGGTTAGACGAGTCATTGCTGTAGAAAACATAAAAATCACCATTCTCAAGTTGTTGCCGTGCTGTTGCTCTTCCTGTGGTGCACCATCCGGTACCTTTTCCTTTAACTGAATTAAAAAGCTCTTCAAGGGCTTCCATATCACCCTGATTATATTTCACCCAAGTACCCGCAGTTTCTTGGGCATTTTCTATTGAATTCACTAGTGAGTTCAGTGCCTTTTGTGCATATAAGGTTGAAAATTTTGTATCAAATACTCGCGTAGGTTCAGAAACTTCTTCTATCTTTTGGGTTATTTCAGAAATTGCTTCCTTAATTAGCGCTTTCTCTTCTTTGCTGCTTGCACTGCTGAGTGATTTTTTTAAGGTATTTTTTTCTGAGCGAAGTTGTTCATCCTTTGACTGGACTTCTTTAAGTATTTCCGGATATTTTTCGTATAAGTCAGCAATTTCTGCAAGAGGTTCGTTGTAAATATCTGGAAAGGGTGCCACTGTGGATTCTGTTCTATTTTTATATTGACCGCGCTCTTTATCGAGCTGGGAAAGTTTAATAATTTGAGTCCATGTATAATACTTAAACCATGTAGGGTAGGTGTTCTCTTCTGATGTGAGGAAGTTCATCCATTCGTCCAAAGACTCTTCCTGATTGAGAATTGCCGTATTCATGAGCTCTTCCTTTTTGTCTTCAGAAAGTTCTTCTATGTATTCTCCACGCTCACATAGAAGCTTTTTTTCAAATTCAAAATAGCTTTCTGAGAAATTCTCTCTTTTGATTATGAGTGCATCGTAGATTGCGCTCTTTAGTAACTTGAGATTGCGTTTGCGCACTCGTTCATCGGGGTTAAGAAAAATATTTTCAAGACGATCCATATATGCCTCAATACGTCTGGTGGGATCAGCTGCAACTTTTTCTTTTAATAAAGGTCCTTCGTGTTCAGCTTCCGTAAGTTTTTCATTTAATACTCGTGCTGCGCGTTCTTTTGATTCCACTGCCTTAGTTACTTCAGGAGAGGCTTGGAATTCAGGGGCTTTCAAGTGGAGAGGGTGCTTTTCCATGATTGATACTAGTATAACAATAAAACTTAATCGTTATTGAATATCTTCTTGAGTGTGAGAAATCGAGTGCCCTTTCTCGGCAGGGGGAGTAGTTGACAAACTTAAATAGATGGGTTATTATAATATTTAAAATTTAAAAAATAATTCATTTAATCAAAACCAAGTCAAAATGGAAATCAAAAATCAACGTCAGTCCGATTCAAAAAACTTTTGGAAACCGTTCGCGATTATTCTCGTAATAGTTTTCGGATTATTTGTTGTACTGCCTTATTTTTTAGGTACATCTTACAATGAAGCATCAAAGTCAGACTCTTTGGCAATTGCTAAAGAGGTAAAAAGGTTCGTTTTAGATAGTGTGGAACAGAAAGTCTGCGACAGTATCGTTATTTTGTACCCTGAAAAAGTTGCATTTGGAGAATACTCTTTTCAGGCAGCCAGCAAGCCTAACTATGATCAAATTGGTAGTTGTGAAATTACCTTCAACTATAAGGGGAAGAAGGTCTCTTATGTCTTAAGGGTTACAAATATGGAAGAGGTATTAAATAATCATGACGGACCCTTAAATGGTATTAATGATATTGATCGGTTTAAAAATCGTTTAAGAGAGTTGGGTAAATCCCAAATAAACAACATTGAAATAACCGCAAAAGCCCTGCCCAATGGGAAGCTGGATATTACGAAAGTATCCACACTGAGGGGAGAGAAAATCATTTGGAAAACCCAAGGAATCTCTTTTGAATAAACAAAATAGAAATTAATCTAAAAGAAAAGCCGCTTCAATTAAGAAGCGGCTTTTTTCTTTTATGCAATTACTGCTTAATCACCAATGTCATTCTTTGATCCTTTGGTTCAAAGAGGGTAATTGAGAATGAATAACTCTTTCCAAGTTCAAGCTTCTGTTTAAGTTCAGCTTCTGAAGCAAATTCAGAAACGTGAATGAGTCCAGAAACTCCTTCTTCAATCGCTACGAGTGCGCCGTGCTTGTTGTATTTAATAACAACTCCTTCAACAACATCACCCTTCTTGTATTTGTCAGCCGCAGCTTTCCAAGGGTTTTGCTTGAGTGCTTTGATTGAGAGTGAAATTTTCTCATCAGAAACACCAATAACTTTAGCCTTGATCTTGTCTCCTGCGCGGAACATCTTACGAGGATCTTCAACAAGTCCCCAGTCGAGTTCTGAAATGTGCACGAGTCCTTCAAGACCTTCTTCAATCTGAACGAATACTCCAAAGTCTACCGCTCCGGTAACAACTCCTTCGATTTCATCGCCAGGTGCGTACTTGGTAATCATTTCTTTCTTTTGTGATACTTCGCCACCCTTTTCTGAGAAGATCAATTTACCTTCTTTAGGATTGATGCCGATGATCGCAACAGAAATAGTTTGTCCAACAAGCTTCTTGAGCTCCTTGAAGATTTCTTCCTTGTTTCCATCATCTACGCGAGGGTAGTGGTCAGCACGAAGCTGTGATGAAGGAAGGAATCCCTGAAGACCCTGCCATTCAAGAATAAGTCCTCCTTTGTTTGCTTCCTTGATGGGAAGGTCAATAAGAGTCTTGCTGTGCATAAGGCGATCAGCCTCGTGCCAGGTAAGTGCTTGGCGAGCTTCTTTAAGTGAAAGTTCGATGTATCCATCTTCGTTTTCACGCTCAACAATCTTTCCACGGATAATGTCTCCAATGTTAAGGTTCTTGATGAGTTCCTTAGCCTGAAGGTATTCGCGACCGAAAATGATTCCGGTTCCAAATGGTGCAATGTCGATGTACACGCAGTTATCCTTAATGGCAACAACGTTTCCTTCAACAATGTCATCAGTTTGAATATCGCGAGTGTTATCAGGAGTGATCAAATTTCTCATGATCTCTGAATCCTGAAGTTCTTTGTCAATTCGCATATATAGGTTTATGTGAGCACATGACTATTTGTAAATAGTCCCAAAGGGGCTTAATTAACTACTTTTAAGGGTAGAAAAGTGAGGTTAACCCAGTGGTGTGAACTAATAAAATAAAGCTGTTTCCAGCCCACAAACTGTACCATATTTGAGGATTTATGGGTATTATTGACATACTATTTATA
Source organism: Minisyncoccota bacterium (assembly GCA_036405175.1). GTDB lineage: Bacteria > Patescibacteriota > Minisyncoccia > Phycocordibacterales > UBA1006 > DASWYC01. The sequence goes on along the minus strand of DASWYC010000002.1, from coordinate 368,440 downwards.
ATATGATATAATATATATGTAAAATCATTCCTTAAAATTCAAGCTTATATATTCATCATGAAAAAGATCTTATTTGTATGCTTATTAATTGTGATAGGCGTAGAAGTGTATTGTATTATCATTCTTAATAAACGGCACAAGGCCTCTATGCAAAGGCAGGCTGCACGTATACGTGAGAAAAGAAAAATGGATAGTCTTAAGGTGGCGAATCCTAACGAGTACTGGAGAGTATGGTCTGAACAATTGGACAAGGATATCGCTGAACTTGATGCAGAGCTTAAAAAGCAAGACGACGAAATTTTAAAAGAAGCCTCAGAACCGTAATGATTTTGAGGATTTTTTTATTTCAGGTATAATTCTATCAATGATTATCACCGCCCTTGGAAAACACTTTGTTAAATTACAGGTTGGAGATTTTACCGTTGCGGTTAATCCGCCGATACTCGCAACCGATCCAAAAGCTTCTCGCTTTAAGGCAGATGTAGTGTTGTGCTCATCATTTCATCCATCAGTGCATGGAGTTGATACGGTGACTTATGGCGGTAGTGAGCCATTTGTGATTGATGCTGCAGGAGAATATGAGGTGGGAAATTTGTGGGTACGTGGATTTCAAACTAATGTAACTGATCAAAGCGGCTATTCAAATATTATTTACTTCCTTAAGTTGGATGATATGAATGTGGTGATAAGTGGTTCGCTTGAATCACTCGAGAGTATTTCTGTTGAAGCACGCGAAGAAATTGATACCACTAATATTGCTATTGTTTCATTGGGCGAACCAGGGGGAATGAATTCTCACGATGTGTATAAATTTGCACACTCGCTTTCACCAAATATCATTATCCCCGTAGGAATGTTTGAAAAAGAAGACATGACGCTTTTTTTGAAAGAAGCAGGAGCTAAAGACGTTTCACCGCTCGAGAAGCTCACGGTAAAGCGCAAAGATATTGAAGGAAAAGAAGCAGAGGTGGTGTTGTTGGAGATGTAGAAAAAAGAGTCCAGAATAGGGCTCTTTTTTGATGAAATGAGGAGACAAGAGGCTTGGTATTCGCCCTAGAAAGTTGTATAATAGTAGCAATGTTAGACAGACTCCGTGAAAAGCATCCGGATCATCGCAAGCTCATTGTGCACATTGGGGCTGGGGCTGCAACTTTTTTGATTGCAGCGGTGTATTTTTATTCTGTTTTTACGAATAAAATTCTTGCCAATCAAAACCAGGTGTCAAAAGTAGAAACAAAAAGCCCAGCTCAAGAGCTCATCAAATCACTTATCTTTGTGGGAAAGGAAGCAGGCAATGTTGTTAAGGAGACTATCGAAACGTCAAAGACATCAAAAACAACTACAAAGACCTCCGAAGAAGTTCCACCTAATGAATATTTTGATGAATCATCACCAGCTTCAGAACAAGAGCTTCCGGCTCCAACGCCTGAAACGGAAGCATATCCAGTCGAGCCAAACACAACTGTAACTCCTGAATCACAGCAATAATATGGCAAAGAAAGAAGATAAAAAACCATGGGATATTTCAAACGAAAAAGTACTCGTGCAAAACATTTCTGAAGAAATGCGTAAATCATTCATTGAGTATTCAATGTCCGTGATTACTTCACGTGCACTCCCTGATGTGCGCGATGGTCTTAAGCCGGTACATCGTAGAATTTTGTATGCAATGAAAACCACTGGACTTACCTCGGGTGCAAAATTTAGAAAGTCTGCAACCGTTGTTGGAGAAGTGCTCGGAAAGTATCACCCGCACGGAGATGTATCGGTATATGATTCTATGGTAAATATGGCGCAGGAATTTTCTTCACGCTATCCATTGGTGTTAGGACAGGGAAACTTTGGTTCTCTTGATGGAGATAGTGCAGCGGCGTATCGTTATACCGAGGCAAAAATGTCCAAGCTTTCTGACGAGCTTTTGAGAGATATTGAAAAGGAAACGGTACTTTTTGTACCAAACTTTGACGGGTCTATTAAAGAACCAAAAGTATTGCCGGCTGCTATTCCAAACTTGTTATTGAATGGTTGTTTAGGAATTGCGGTAGGAATGGCAACTAATATTCCTCCTCATAATCTTTCTGAAGTAGTGGATGCAACGGTGCATCTGATTGATAATCCTGATGCAACCAATGAGGACCTTCTTGAACATGTGAAAGGTCCAGATTTTCCACTTGGTGGAGTTGCGTTTAATAAAAAAGATATTATTCATGCGTATTCAACCGGGCGTGGTGGAGTTGTTTGCAGAGGAGATGCTGAAATTATTGAAGATAAAGCTGGTAAATTCCAGATTGTTATTAGTTCAATTCCATATCGTGTAAACCGCGCTAACTTGGTGGTAAAGATTGCATCACTCGTACAAGAAAAGAAGATACAAGGAATTAAAGATTTACGTGATGAATCTGATGAAGAAACGCGTATTGTTATTGATATTAAGCCTGGCATGGAACCACAGCGTGTTTTGAATTATTTGTATAAGCATACCGAGCTTGAATCAGCATTTAATTACAATATGACCGGATTGGTTGATGGTGTTCCTCAGCTTTTGACACTCCGTGACATTCTTTCAACATTTATTTCTCATCGTGAAGAAGTGGTAAAGCGCCGCACCGAATTTGATCTTGCAAAAGCAAAAGCTCGTGCACATATTTTGGAGGGACTTAAAAAGGCACTTGATCATATTGATGAGGTAATTCAAATCATCAAAAAATCTAAAGATACTCCAGAAGCAAAACTTAACTTGATTAAAAAATTTAAGTTTACCGAAATCCAAGCACAAGCAATTTTGGATATGCGCCTTCAAAAGCTTGCTGGTCTTGAGCGCAAGGCAATTGAAGATGAACTTAAAGCTGTGCTTAAATATATTGGAGAGCTTGAGGCACTCCTTGCATCACGCAAGAAAATGTTGGCAGTTATTTCTGGTGAGCTTGCTGCTATTAAAGAAGCATATGGTGATGCACGCAGAACAAAAATTATGGCACGTGCTGCCGGTGCAATTTCTGATGAAGATTTGATTCCAGAAAAAGATACTGCGTTGTTGTTAACTGCTGGAGGATACGTAAAGCGTACTGATCCTGCAGAATATCGTGCACAACGCCGTGGAGGACAAGGAGTTTCTGATCTTGAGACTAAAGAAGAAGACGCGGTGATGCACGTAACGATTGCAAGTACCAAGAGTGATTTGCTCTTCTTTACCGCAGAAGGAAAGGTATATCAAATTAAAATGTATGATATTCCAGAAGCTTCAAAAGCAACCAAAGGAAAATCAATCAATAACTACATCTCACTTGCTGATACAGATAGGGTGACCTCTGTGCTCACCGTTCCCAAAGAAGCGCGTCAGCTTAAGGAAGCTGCGGTAGTATGTGTGACCAATAAAGGTGCGGTGAAGAAAATGATGCTTGATCAATTTGCGCATGTTCGCAGAAGCGGAATTGCTGCAATGGGACTTGATAAAGATGAGGTATTGTTAAGTGCGCACATTGTTAATCCAACCGATGAAATCATGTTGGTATCTCAAGATGGACAATCAATTCGCTTTAAAGAATCTGATGTTCGTGCAATGGGACGTACTGCAGGAGGAGTGAGAGGAATTGATCTTGATAAAGCAGATATTGTTATTGGTGCTGATGTGGTTGCAAAAGATAACTTTAAAAAAGCTGAGTTGTTGATTTTAACCGAACACGGCTATGGAAAGAAATCATCACTTGAAGAATACAAGACACAAAATCGTGGTGGAGGAGGAATTAAAACCTTAAATGTTACCGACAAAACCGGTGTTGTTGTTGGGGCTGCAATTGTGGTTGATGATGAACATGATGTACTTACTATGTCTAAGAAAGGGCAGGCAATGAGAACATCGCTCAAAGAAATCCCAACACTCGGACGTGCAACACAAGGGGTACGGGTAATGAAAGCAAAAGAAGGAGATAGAGTGGCAAGTATTGCGATTATCTAGCACAAAAAATCCAACACTATAACGTGTTGGATTTTTAGTACCTCAACTTTTTAATATTAACGCTCGTATGGTTTACATACAGTGCGCTTTGTTTGTACAAAGAAGACCTTAAAATCAGAGAGTAGCTTTCTAATACCCGATGTATTTTTATTGGTAATTGCGGGAGCTCCTGCAAGAGATTGTAGTACTAATCTGCGACTTTCTTTTTGAGAAAGTAAATTATATGATACGCTCTCACTTTTCTGAAACTTCCCACTATTCTTTTTATTCAATATGGGTGCCTCGTTAATCGACATTTCTTTTGGAGATTTTTTAAATAAGCTAGATGCTTTTTTAGCAATAGTTCCAAGTTGGATTCCCAAAAAGCCTCTATATCTATATATGAGCCCTGCAATAACAACGCAACCTACAAATGTCATTAATCCCGAAAAAAGATTATTTCTTGTTGGGGTTGGAAGTGTTGTCACAAAGTTCTTCGAAGCTATGCCGCCAATTATAAGTAAGCTTACTACTATTATGAGTATGCAGCCCACTAAAAAGTTTTCTGACATTGCTTTTCTAAAATCAGAACTTCTCCGCCTAAAGATCGTCTGTGCTATTTGATGGAGAAGTATGCAGAAGATTATATTGCCCAGTATTCCGAATCTAAATAGCATTGAGGATATATCTGAAGGATTCCAAGCCTCAACTGCGAGCTTGAACAGCGCAAGGCTTATTGCTAATCCGATAGGTGAAAACCAAAACATAACCGTCTTGTCTCCAAACTTAAATATGCGGTGGCCGTAGGACTCATTATTGCGGAATATGCCGAATGTTTCTGAAAGTTCAAATATCTCACTAAACCCTGAGCGTCGTAGGATAAATAAAGGATGCAAGACCTGAATACCTTTAAGAAGACGATCGTGCTGAAATCCAAAAATCAGCGATATGGTTTTATAGAGAGCATTCATGCTAAATAGAAACAGCGTAAATATTATCCGTAGGGTAAAAAGCGGCACCTCCACTAATGTAAATTTAAGCGGAGTAACCCACAGTGCTCGACGACGATATTGACATTCATCGTAGGGTAATTTCATCCATTCGTTAACCCATTTAAAGAAGAACTTTGCAATAGGGTTTTCCTGAGGTTTTTTAGCCAAGGCATCCTGTGGTACGACAAAGTCGAATTCTCGATAGGCTACGGCAAAAGGATGAGTTTCAAGAATGTGTTTTGTAACTGAATAGTGATATTTATTGTATTCACCCTCTTTCAAGTACAGAGCTCTTAAGCTTCCAAGTGTAGTTTTATCGGAGAATAGGCAAATGATAACGCGGTGAACCCCTGTCTTAGTTACATTTAAAACAAAAGGCATTCTATCAACCCTATATATGAAGCGAGAATCTTCGTAGCTATAGTAGCTTTTATCATCTGTATCCACTTTATCAATAGGTATTGCCAAAACCAAAGCAAATTTGGGTATAACGTCCTTTTCCAGGCAAGTATTCATGAGTTCTTCGTTGAGCGCTAGTGACATCATAAGTGTCGCGTCAGCGCCTTCAAAATAAGAATCTTCAATAAGTTTGCCATCGCAGGTAATCTCAAAGAGTACTTTTTCTTCTGTTTCCATTAGTTTTTATTTTGAGTTTTAAATGAATAATTTTAAAAAATAATTTTCTCAAATTTACCATGAAAGTAAGAAAATGTATAGGTTGGAGAGAAGGGGTGGTTAAGGTAAGAGTTTTCCCCAACTTTACCCATAAATCCCTTGTTTTTCTTAAGAAATGTGCTATGCTTGCGTCTATCACAACCCACGATTGAGTAATGCTCGTGATACCTATTACTAACGTTTCGGCACGTCGTCATCATAATTTTTTGTAGTTTTTAACTATGCAAAGTAACGTCCGTCCTAAGAAATATTTTTCACGCTACAAGGAATCATTCCTTCCGGTTCCAAACTTGGTAGAGAACCAAGTGGAATCATATCGTAAGTTTCTTACGAAAAGTTTTGAATCAGTTATTAAAGGGTACGCTCCAATTTCAGATTACGCAGGTAAGAAATTTGATCTCACGATTTCAGATTTTAGAATTGAATATCCAGATCAAGATGAATACTATGCAAAAGAGAATAAATTAACCTACGAGGCAAATATTAAAACCTCATTTGTTCTCAAGAATAAAATTCTCGGAACCGAACAAGAGCAAGAAATTACTCTTACCGAAGTTCCAATCATGACCGAACACGGAACCTTCATTATTAACGGAGTAGAACGTGTTGTGGTACCACAGCTTGCACGCTCATATGGTATTTACTTTACCCAAAATGACACCAAAAAAGGTGTGTTTTATGGTGCTAAAATCATTCCATCACGTGGAGTATGGGTTGAGCTTGATGTTGAGCCAGATGGAGGAATGTATGTACGCGTAGATAAGAAGCGTAAGTTCCCAGTATCAGTACTCTTTAAAGTATTTGGAGCAGAAACCAAAGAAAAAATCATGGCGCTTTTGACAAACGAAAACGCAATGAAAATTGCGGCAACCTCACTTGCAAAAGATCCAACCACTACAACCGATGAAGCATTCATCGAAATTCACAAGCGTCTTCGTGACGGTGATCTTGCAACTCCAGAACAAGCTCGCGAATTTGTGATGTCTATGTTTAGTGCTGAGCGTTACGATATTTCTGATGTAGGACGCTTCCAGTTTAATAAACGTTTTGATTTGCCGCTCGGATCAAAAGATCTTGAGAAGCGCGTTGTTGATGCACAGGATATTGCAACAATCATCAACCACATTGGAGAAATGATGGCTGTTTCGGGAGCAAAGGCTGACGATATTGACCACTTGGGAATGCGCCGTGTTCGCTACGTTGGTGAACTTCTTGAACAATCGGTACGTAAAGGAATGATGCAGATGAAGCGCAACATTCAAGACAAAATGTCTACGATTGATGCAGAAACGACCCTTCCTATTGTGCTTATTAACCAGCGTCCGCTTCAGGCACGTATTCGTGAATTCTTTGCAACCAACCAGCTGTCTCAATTCATGGACCAGGAAAATGCGCTTACAGAAATTGAGCACTTGCGCCGCTTGTCTGCGCTTGGACCGGGAGGACTCACTCGTGAACGCGCCGGCTTTGAAGTGCGTGACGTTCATCCTTCACACTATGGACGTATTTGTCCTATTCATACCCCAGAAGGTCCAAACATTGGACTTGTGCTTTCTATTGCAATCTACGCAAAGATCAACGAGTTTGGAATGATTGAAACTCCTTATGTAAAAGTTAAGGATGGAAAAATTACCAAGGAGGTAGTATATATGACGGCTGCAGAAGAAGAGCGTAGCAATATTGCTCACTCTCTTACGCCGTTTGATGACAAAATGAACATTACTCAGGATCTTGTTGAAGTGCGCAAATTTGGGATGCCAACCTTTGTGCCAAAACAGGATGTTCAATATATTGATGTGTCTTCAAACCAAATGTTCTCATTGGCAACGAACTTGATTCCATTTATGGACTCAGATGCAGCAAACCGCGCACTCATGGGTTCTAACATGCAGAAACAGGCGACTCCTTGTTTGGTTCCAGAAGCTCCTATTGTTGCAACAGGAATGGAAATTCAGGCAGCGCGCTACACGGGACGTGTGGTGGTTGCTGATGTTGATGGAACAATTTGCCATGTTGATGGAAAAGCTATTTCTATCAAGCAAGAAAATGGAAAGATTCGTTCATACGAATTGATGGGATATGCACGTACTAATAATGACTCCGTGTATCACCAACGTCCTTCTGTTTCACTTGGTCAAACCGTTAAAGCCGGAGATATTATTGCTGACTGTCCAACAACCGTAAATGGAGAATTGGCAATCGGACAGAACATCTTTGTTGCATTTATGGCATGGCGTGGAAACACCTATGAGGATGCGATTGTGGTATCTGAAAGACTCGTTAAGAATAATAAATTCTCAACCGTTCGCATTGAAGAATATGAATGTGTTGTTCGCGATACCAAACTTGGTGCTGAGCAAATGACGCCTGATATTCCTAACGTTGGAGAAGCTAAGCTTAAGAATCTTGATGAAGAAGGAATTGTTCGCGTAGGAGCAGATGTTCGCGAAGGAGATATTTTGGTTGGAAAGATTACACCAAAGGGTGAAACCGAACTTACTCCAGAAGAGCGTCTTCTTCGATCAATCTTTGGAGAAAAAGCACGCGATGTTAAAGATACGTCACTTCGCCTTGGACACGGAAAACGTGGTCGTGTTGTAAGTGTGAAAGTATTTTCGCGCGAACAAGGACACCAGCTTGAATCAGGTGTTATTAAAAAGATCTTTGTTGAAGTTGCACACGTACGCCCAGTTGCCGTGGGAGATAAACTTGCAGGACGTCACGGAAACAAAGGTGTTATCTCGGTTATTCTTCCAGAAGAAGATATGCCATACACCGCAGACGGAACTCCTGTTGATATTGTTCTTACACCACTTGGAGTACCAAGTCGTATGAACCTCGGACAGATTCTTGAACTTCACCTTGGACTTGCAGCAAACTCACTTGATTACCAGGCAATTGTTCCTCCATTCATGGGAGCAACACGTGCAGAAATTGAAACCGAACTTGAAAAGGGAGGATTTGATAAAACCGGAAAAGTTAAACTCTTTGACGGACGCACCGGAGAAAAGTTCCAACAAGATGTTTCAGTTGGATACATGTATATGCTTCGTCTTCACCACATGGTTGATGACAAAATGCACGCCCGTTCAATTGGACCATACTCACTCATTACCCAGCAGCCTCTTTCTGGAAAATCTCAATTTGGAGGACAGCGCTTTGGAGAAATGGAGGTGTGGGCACTTGAAGGATATGGAGCGGCACACGTATTGCGTGAAATGTTGACCGTTAAGTCTGATGATATTGTTGGACGTTCAGCTGCCTTTGATTCAATCATTAAGGGAGATAACGTAAAAGTTTCAGCTCGCCCTGCATCATTCCATGTATTGCTTAACTACCTTCGTGGACTTGCACTTGATGTTCACTTGCACACGATTAAACGTGATGATAATTTGACTGAACTTCTTGAAGCAGAAAGCGGAACCTTTGATACCACAAATGAAATTGATGACTTCTACCGTGAGGATTTGCCACCGATTGGCGAACTTGATGCGCTTACTAACGTCGATACAAGCCTCGATATTATTGCTTAATCATTAGCACTCATCTATATGCATACTACTCACGAACACTTTGATACCTCGGTTGGATTGCGACTTTCATCGCCAGATACCATCCGTTCATGGTCACATGGAGAAATTCAAAAGCCAGAAACGATTAACTATCGTACTGGACGCAGCGAACGCGGCGGACTCTTTGATGAGCGCGTGTTTGGGCCAGAAAAAGATTACGAATGTTATTGTGGAAAATACAAGCGTATCCGCTACAACGGTGTCGTGTGTGATAAATGTGGCGTTGAAGTTACTCGTTCTATCGTTCGTCGTGAACGTATGGGGCACATTGAACTTGCGTCGCCTGTTGCACACATTTGGTTCCTTCGCGGAATTCCATCACGCATGGCATCGCTTCTTGGCGTACCTGCACAAAAACTTGAAAGTGTAATCTACTTTGCAGGATACATTGTTAAATCAGTTGATGAAGAAGAACGTGGACGTGTTCTTAAAGACATTGATGCAGAATTTAAGTCTCGCGTAGGGTCACTTACTGACGAAGCCGAGAAAGATAAGCTCCGCAAGCGTCTTGCAGAAATTAAATCAGAAGTTGCTTCTATTCAAAAGTTTATGGTGCTTAATGAGGCACAATACAAGGTATACTCATTGAAGTTTAGTACCGTATTTGAAGCAGCAACCGGAGCAGAAGCGGTATATGATATCTTCAAAAATATTGACCTTCTTCAACTTGAAGCAGAAGTGGTTGAGTCTCTTGATAAAACAGAAGTACTCGCCAATAAGGCAAAGATTGAAAAGCGCATTTCTTTGATCCGTTCTTTGATCCGCACTAACTCACGTCCAGAGTGGATGTTTGTGACCGTGCTTCCTGTTATTCCTCCAGCACTTCGCCCAATGGTTGCGCTTGAAGGAAACCGTCATGCAACATCAGATATTAACGATCTCTATCGTCGTGTTATCAACCGCAACAACCGTCTTAAGAAATTGATTGAAATTCCAGCACCGGATGTTATTTTGCGCAACGAAAAACGTATTCTTCAGGAAGCTATCGACGCACTCTTTGATAACTCAATCAAGAAATCAAACGGAACCCAGGCAATGTCTATGGGACAACGCCGCAGTCTTAAATCACTTTCTGATCATCTTAAAGGAAAGCAGGGAATCTTCCGCCAAAACCTTCTTGGAAAGCGTGTAGATTATTCTGGACGTTCAGTAATTGTGGTTGGACCTCGTCTTAATATTGATGAATGTGGACTTCCAAAATACATGGCGCTTGAACTTTTCCGTCCGTTTGTGATTGCAGAAGTTATTAAGCGTGGACTTGCATTTAACATCCGTGGAGCAAGTAAGTTTATTGAAGAAGGATCAGCGGAAGTTTGGGAAATGCTTGAAAAGGTAATTGCTGGAAAGTACGTTCTTTTGAACCGTGCGCCAACACTTCACCGTCTTTCAATCCAGGCGTTCAAGCCGATGCTTATTGAAGGAAAAGCAATCCAAGTTCATCCATTGGTATGTTCAGCGTTTAACGCGGACTTCGATGGAGACCAGATGGCGGTTCATGTTCCTTTGTCTCTTGAAGCACAAGCAGAAGCTCGTCTTTTGATGGCTGCAAACAAGAACATTCTTAAACCTGCAACCGGAGAACCTATTGCAACACCTGCACAGGATATTGTGCTTGGATGTTACTGGATGACCAAATCAGTACCGGGAGCTCGCGGAGAAGGAAAGTCATTCTCATCTCCTAACGAAGCAATTCTTGCGTACGATTACGGTGTACTTGATTTCCGCGCAGAAATTTATGTGATGGGAACACAAAAGAAAAAGTATGCTGAATTTGAAGGAAAGCCATTCAAAACTACGGTTGGACGCCTTTTGTTCAACTCAATGTTGCCAAGCGAGAATCCATTCATCAACAAAGAACTTAAGAAGAAAGATCTTTCACGTCTTGTGACCGATATGATCAACAACTACGGAGTAGATGAAACTTCTAAGATTCTTGATGCAATGAAGAACTTTGGATTTAAGTACATGACACTTTCAGGAACCACTTTCGGATTTAGTGATGTTCCGGTTCCAGAACAAAAGCATGAAATCATTGAAGAAGCTCGCAAGGAAATTGTAAAAATTCACGAAGAGTTTGCAGAAGGATTTATTTCTGATCGCGAACGCTACTTGAAGGTAATTCAAACGTGGGAAAAAGCTAAGGCGGATGTTGAAAAGACGCTTGCTGGAATTCTTTCTCAAACCGAATCAATTTCAGACATCATTAAGTCTGGAGCTCGTGGAAACATGGAAAACCTCAACCAGGCATCAGGAATGAAGGGGGCAATTCAAAACGCAACCGGACAAATTCTTGAATTCCCAATTACGTCTTCATACATTGAAGGGTATACCCCATTTGAGTACTTCATCAACACCACAACAGCACGTAAAGGACTCGCCGATACTGCGCTTAACACCGCAAAGGCAGGATACCTTACCCGTCGTCTTCATGACGTTGCACACGATGTGATCATTCGTGAAGAAGATTGTGGCACCAAGAAATTTATTCTTGCCAAGGAAGACAATATTGATGGATTGGTAATTTCTCTTGCGGCAAACATTTGGGGACGCGTTGCGGCTCAAGATGTTAAAGATGAAGCAGGAAAAGTTCTTGTTAAAAAGAATGAACTCATCACTAAATATGTTGCTGATGAAATTGAAAAAGCTGGCGTAAAAGAAGTTGCTGTTAAGTCACCACTTCGCTGCGAATCACTCTACGGAATTTGTCAGAAGTGTTACGGAATCGACCTTGGACGCAACCACTTAGTAAAAGTGGGAGAAGCGGTAGGAACGATTGCGTCACAAGCGATTGGAGAACCAGGAACACAGCTTACCCTTCGAACCTTCCACTCAGGAGGAGTTGCAGGACGCGATATTACACAGGGACTTCCTCGTGTTGAAGAAATCTTTGAGCGCCGTGCGGTAAAAGCACCAGCTGTTGTGTGTCCAACTGATGGAGAAATCATGAGCATTACTCAAGATGCAGATCAGATGACCGTAATCGAAGTTGCTCCAGATTCACCAAAGGGTGGTAAGAAATCAGGAATGGTAATGTTGAAAGTTGATGCTCGCCGTGTAATCCTTCCAAAATTCAAGATTGGATCACGCGTAGAAAAAGGACAAATCCTTACCGACGGTTCTGCCGATCTTCAGGATCTTATGGAACACGCTGGACGAGAAGTAACAGAAAATTACATCCTTTCAGAAATCCGCCGCGTATACGAACTCAACTCAGCATCAGTAGCAGCAAAACATCTTGAACTTATTATTCGTCAGATGTTTGCACGCCGTAAGATTGTTGATCAGGGAGATACTCGCTTTACCTCAGGAGAAGTTGTGGAACTTCTTGATCTTAATCTTGAGAACATGCGTACTGAAAAGTTGGGCGGTAAGCCAGCAGAAGGAAAGACTGTGCTCATGGGAATCTCAGAAGTTGTGCATACCACTAAGTCTTGGTTGGCCGCAGCGTCATTCCAGCACACACCTCGTATGATCATTTCTAATGCGATCCGTGGTGACTCAGATCTCCTTCGTGGTCTCAAGGAAAACGTTATTGTTGGAAATCTTATTCCAGCAGGAACCGGATTTGCTGATGACTTTATTGACATGGGTCTTGATCAAGAAGAAATTTTTGACGAAGAAACCAGCCAGATGTAAGATGATAACCATATGAATATCCGCGATGCACTCTCTGTGATAAAAGAAAAGATTGCCATCGAAGATGTTGTAGCTAAGTATGTTGCGCTCGAGAAATCGGGCCGTAACTTACGGGGGAGGTGTCCGTTCCATAGCGAGCGGACGCCTTCCTTTTACGTAACTCCTGACCGAGGGCGCTATCACTGTTTTGGCTGCGCTAAAAGTGGCGATGTGATTTCATTCATTCAAGAAATTGAAGGACTATCATTTGTTGATGCGGTAAAAGATTTTGCAACACAAGTTGGCATTACTGTTGAGTTTGGCGGGAAGGATGAAAACTTTCGCGGAAAAGATGAAACAGAAATGTATAAAAAGATTTTGGAGTTTAGTACTAAAATCTATGAACGCAATTTAAATAAAACTCCACAAGCGATTGACTACCTTACTAAAAAACGTGGACTAACAAAAGAGTCAATTGAAAAATTTAGAATTGGATATACAGCAAATCAAATCAATCAATTAGCTAACGAATTGATTGCAAAAAAAGTTGATTTAAATAAAGCAGTTGAGGCTGGTGTGATTAATAAAAATGATCGGGGTTCATATTATGACACCTTCCGTGAGCGTATTATGTTTCCCATTCGTGATCGGAGAAATGAAATCATCGGATTTACCGGACGCATCTTTCCATTACACGGATCAACTACTGATGCAGATAAAGTAGGAAAGTACGTGAACACTCGCGAGACGCCGCTCTATCAAAAACAGCGCGTCCTGTATGGTATTGAATTTGCTCAGCGTGAGATTGTTAAAAAAGGAAGAGTGATCTTAGTAGAAGGTCAGCTGGATGTGATTATGATGCATCAGCATGGTTATCCAGAAGCAGTGGGAGTATCGGGAACAGCATTTACCGAAGCTCATGCAAAACTCATTAGTCAGCTTTCTGACAATGTAATTATTTTATTTGATAGTGATGCAGCTGGACGTAAAGCAATTGAAAATGCCGTAAAACTCCTCATTCCACACAGTCTAAATATTTCTATTGGACGTATTTCATCAGGAAAAGACCCTGCAGATTATTTGCTTGAAGGTGGCAAGATGGAAGACATTTTAACCAAGACTATTTCTGTGGGCGAGTTTTTAGGAGAACTCTTCCAGAACGTTCAGGATATGGAAAATGTCCGCACAACCCTTCATAAAAAAATCTTCCCGATTATTGAGGTTTATGTGCCACTCTTACGTGAAGGTTTTATGCGCTCGCTCGCTCAGCATACCCAGGTGTCAAAGGAGATCTTGGATCAAGAATTTGAGACATTTAATAAAAAGCGGCGTCAGATTAGTAGTCACTCTGAACCAGCTCCATTTATGCCTCCTCAGCAGCAAAAAAATGCCCTAGGAGCCGAGGAAATGGTCAAGTTGTGTCTTTATGGCTATCCAGACTACCAAGCTAATCTGCCCCAGGTTTATCAACCATATATTGAAGGTCTGATTACCCAAATCCCAGCAGAAGATGAGATATATGAGCAGAATTTCACCAAAATCCAGATTATCTTTGGGGGAGAGATCACGCATGAATATTTTATAGAAATGGTGCAAAAGGCGTATCGGGAATCACTCGTAAAGGAGCGCAAAGAGCTTCTTAAGCAGATTGCTATTAAAACAGATGACCGGACCCTTCTTGAAAGAATTGCCACCGTATCACGTCTTATTGACGATTTGTCGAAATAGCGTTATATTATCAGTATTATTCTAACTTTTTGTTATCTACTATGCCAACCAAAAAGCCTGTCAAAAAAGTAGCTCCTAAGAAAGCACCTGCAAAAGCAGCTGCTAAAAAAACTCCTGCAAAGAAAGTACCGGTTAAAAAATCAGTGCTTGTAAAAAAGACTCCCGCTAAGGCTGTTAAAAAACCAGCAGCAAAGCAACCAGTCAAAAAAGCTGCACCTAAGAAGGCGCCACAAAAAGTAGCTCCTAAGAAAGCACCAACCAAGGCGGCTCCAAAAAAATCTTCAGCACCAGCAAAGCCAGTATCACGAGAAGAGGTACCATCAACCGTAAAGAAGATGTCATCAGGGGACAAAGATCTCCTTATTGAAGAGCTCATCAAAAAAGGAAGTGCTCGCCACTTTATTACCTTTGATGAAATTTTGAAAGTATTTCCTGATGTTGAAAACGATGTAACGATCATTGAAGATATTTATGAAAAGCTTGGTGAGGCAGGAATTCAGGTGTATGAAGGAGGAAACTTTTTAGAGGAAGAGGGCGGAAAGACTAAATCAAAAGTTGCGAGCTACTTTGATGACGACTCAATTGCAGAACGTTCAAAGTACGACTCTATTCAAATGTATTTGAAAGAAATTGGACAATATAATTTGATCAACGGACAAATGGAAAAAGATTTGGCAAAGCGTATCGCCGCAGGAGATGAAGAAGCAAAAAATCTTTTAGCAAAAGCAAACCTTCGCTTGGTGGTATCGCACGCAAAAAAATATGCTAACCGATCACCAGATCTTACCTTGCTTGACCTTATTCAAGAAGGAAACATCGGACTCTATAAAGCCGTAGAAAAGTTTGACTGGACCAAAGGATTTAAATTCTCAACCTATGCAACGTGGTGGATTCGCCAATCAATCACCCGTGCGCTTGCGGATCAGTCACGTACTATCCGTATTCCGGTGCACATGGTGGAAACTATTTCAAAATACAAACAAGTATTGCGCCGTCTTTCACAAGACCTTGGACGCAAGCCGTTGCCGGAAGAAATTGCAGCAGAAATGGGACTTGAAATTGATAAGGTTCATATGATTTCAGAAATCAATCAGGAGACACTTTCTCTTGAAGAGCCAATTAACTCTGATGAGGAAAAATCAACTCGTGGCGAATTTATTGCCGACAGCAAAATTGCTGCACCGTCAGAACAATCTGCAAAGCGTATTCTCCAAACGCAAATGCATGAAATCTTGAGCGAGCTTTCTGAAAAGGAGCGCAAGATTATTGAACTCCGTTTTGGACTTACCGATGGAATCCAGCATACTTTGGAAGAAGTAGGAAAGATGTTTGGGGTAACCCGCGAACGTATCCGTCAGATTGAAGCAAAGGTGCATGAGAAGTTGAGAAATAATAAGAAAATTAAGATGCTTCGGGACTACTAAGAAGCTTGGCGCAAGAAAACGGTCGTAATTGACCGTTTTCTTAATTTGTGCTAAATTTGAGCAATCAATTCACTTAAAAACCCTTATAGATTATGGACGATAATCCAATTGACCCCGCCAAGATTGCCGCTACATATTTTCAAAAAATACAGGAGAATCAAATCACAGAACAGGAGTTCTTTGATTCGATTGATAATTTTGGAGAAGATGAAGTAGTCGCTATTAAAGAAGAGTATGTAAAACTAAAAAACAATCAAATTTAGAAAATGGAATTACAAGACATTAAACTCCGACCAAAGTTTTTTATAGACAATTTAGATTTGCTTAATCTGGAAACTCAAATATCTATTATAGGTATGTCTGGTTCTGGAAAAGATACTCAAGCAAAACTTGCTAATGAAAAACTAATAAGTATGGGGCGCAACTCTGCGCACTTAGGAAGTGGTATTATTTTTGAAAAAATGTCCAGGTCAGAATATACCAATAAAGAAGAAGCTATGTTTTTGCTTCAGACTGAATTTGCTCGTTCTAATTCAGCAGAAGTTAAAAATTCTGGAACAATGTTATCAAATAGTTTTATATACAATGTTTATGCAGGAGCATTGCAAGTATATAATCCGGAGGTTGTTTTTAATGTTGGATTTGAAAGAAACTTTGAACAGGTTCAAATTCCCGTTCAATTTTTTAAATCTCTTCAGGAAGATGCTAAAAGGCGACCTAAATTCTTTAAAAAGAATATTCTGAGAACCGCTATTTATCTTGAATTAGAGGAGGAAGAATGTCGTAAAAGAATTAAGGCGCGTGCAGAGCTTCTAAATAGACCTGATGATGCCTCTGATACTGCTGTGGATAAGAGAATTTTAAGAGATAAAAATGAAATAGGTATTGTTTTAGGAGCAATGCAGGCCTATGGAGTTTCGGTTATGAAAATTAAATGTAACCCTACTGATACTATCGAAGAAACAAATGAAAGAATATTTCCTTTAATCTTACAGGCTGTTCAAATAGGTCAGGGGCTTAATATTTAATTTATTAGAAGAAAGTAAAAAGTTTTAAGTGTAAGACCTTTTCTAAATTAGAAGAGGTCTTATTTTTTGTTATATACTTGTAATATATGAAAAACACCTGTGAAATTTGCAAAGAAGGGGAATGTAAAGAATGTGGCGCATGCGGATGCCACTCGCATTGGCATGTGCTCAAACGCGTAACACTTATTATCTTAGTTATTGGAGGAATCAATTGGTCGCTTTACGGATTGTGGAATTTTAATCTTGTAGAATTTTTGTTTGGTTATGGATTTTTAGCAAAGGTTGTTTATGGACTGTTCGGGGTTGCGGCAGTATATAAATTAATCATCCATCTGATCAAATGGTGTGGATGGAAGAATAAAGAAAACAAAAAATAAATCTGCATCAACAAGATTATAAATACCGCTTTAATTTAAAAGCGGTATTTATACTTAACCCAAAACTACGTGAGAAAAATTATTGAACCGGAGGGTATTTGGTAGCTTCCAACGTTAGAAGTATCTCCAAAGAATAAAACTTGAAGACCATTCTTGTCAAAGTAAGAAAAATTCTTTGTCGGAGGTTTGCCTGAAATTAAATAGATGGTGTTTCGCGAAGTGATAATATTTTCTCTTTTTAAGAGTTGGACAAGCTCTAGTAGTTGAGATTCATTCTTTTCCGAAATTAGTCGGGTGGAAATTTGTAGAAAAGTTTCTAGCTGATCAAACGAACATGGTTTTTTGAGGATGCGGAATGCAAATCCCCCCACTGTGTATTGTTCGCTAAAAAATAATGGGAATTGCTTTTTGATGAGTTCGAACATTCTTGCGGTCATTTCTTTTTTCTCACTATCGTTAACAGGTAAAGCATAGGGCGCGCGACCAGAAGATACGGGTCTATCCCTTTTAATGAGATTTAACATTGTTGTAAAGTTTAGAAGGTGACAAATTCACTTGAACTGTATATTTAAACAGATCAAAAGTCAATTGAAAAATTCCCCAACAGAAATTGGGGAATTTTTCAATGGAGCCGGAGATCGGGCTCGAACCGATGACCTACGGTTTACAAAACCGTTGCTCTACCAACTGAGCTACGCCGGCGCGTTTTCAGCAAATTATTGCTGCTCAAGAATATCAACGTGCTTCTTAGAAACTTTATGCAGCTTATCAACAACTTTGTGGCTATTGATGACCAGCACTCGTTTCCAGAAACGCTGTATTCGTTTGAGATGTGTTCTTATTGTAGTAAAAATCCTTAGATAGTCAACCGAAAACCAATAGTTTCCAAAGCGATATTCGTGAAGTGAATGACGTTCATGCGGCATAGCGCCCGGTTGTTGATAGATCATTACGCCCATAATTATCAGCGTAAGCCACAACACCAAAAGCGCTATCCACACGATCATCATACTAATTAGTCGAGCACTGCAAAACGAGCAATGCGTCCAATGTCAACACGCTCTCCAAGCTTTTGAGTTGCCTGAGCAAGCAAGGTTTCAATGGTAGTTTCTGGATCCTTCACAAATCCTTCTGAACGAATTGATTCCTCGGTAGAGCTCATTGCTGTTACATGAAGCGCAATGTTGTTGCCGAGTTCTTCAAATACTTCGTTCTTTGCAACAAAGTCGGTTTCGCAAAGGAGTTCAATCATGGTTCCAATAGTTTTGGTTGCATGAACATAGGTAAAGATGGCTCCTGCTCCAAACTCGCGATCTGCTTTTTTAGCAGCTGCTTTTCCTGATTCTTCTTTCAAAAGTGCGCGAGCTTCGTCAATGTTTCCATTGGTTTTTTCAAGCGCTTCTTTGCATTTCTGCATTGAGATTCCGGTCTCATCACGAAGGGTTTTAATATCTTCAACTGAAATTGACATAAATATATGTATGGTTACGAATATGGTAGGTCTATTGTACTACCTCGTTGATAAGAAGATTGAGCGCTGCTTCAACAGACTTCTTTGATGCATCGTTCATTACGATTGGGAAGTCGAGCGTTGAAATATCGCAGTCGGTGTTTGCAATTGCAATAACCGGAATATTCTTACGACGAGCTTCTTCAACGGCAATAGATTCTTTCTTTGGATCAACAACAATAAGTACACCTGGAACAGCTTGCATTGAGCGAAGTCCTCCAAAGGTTACGTTAAGGTTATCAATCTTACGGAGAAGCATAAGCTTTTCCTTTTTAGTCTTGAATACCAAATCGTTAGAAGCCTTCTTTGCTTCAAGATCATTCAAGATAGCAATACGGCGCTGGATTTCTGAGAAGTTGGTAAGAGTTCCTCCAATCCATCGTTCATTAACAAACGGTGCGTTAACGCGTTCTGCAATGTTCTTAATAATATTGCGAGATTCTGGCTTGGTTCCAACAAGCACCATGAGCTTTCCGGTTGAACGGATTGATTTCAAGAAGTTGATTGCACTTTTGAGTTGCTCCTCGGTTTTTTCAAGGTTGATAATATCAAATCGGTTGCGTGAACCAAAAATGAAATTGGTGGTAGAAGGGTGACGGCGTGATTTTGAGTAGCCGTACTGTGCTCCTGCTTCGTAGAGTTTTTCTAACATAGTAGAAATGTATGGTGAGTTGCAGCACGTAATACGTGCCGAGCTCATTATGATTAATTTTCTTTCATCTTGCTGAGGTGAGCGCGAGGCTCCTCATGAACCCTTGGTGGGGCAAAAGCTTGTAAAAAGCCTTTAAAACAATATGTAAGAGTGGGATTAGTATGGCATAAAAAGCTGGTTTTTACAAGATATATGGTAGTCTTGATATTTTAATATTTTATGGTATAAATTTACTATCGTTCACAATTTAAACAATTACATATTATGGATAAGGATACTTTGGGTATTATTCTGACAGCAGGCATTGTTGTCTTCTTTTTAGGTTTAGGTGCAGGTTGTGTTATCTATCGTTTAAGAAATAAGGTTAGGCAACTAACTGAACAACTTACCAATCAGATCACACTTAAAGATTTTAGGCTTGCGTCTGCATTTGATTTATCTTCAGCAGGCACTGGATTTAAGGGAGTGATACAAGTGTATTTAATTCCTCATTTTGTTTCTATGGATACATTGGAGGAATTTATTACACAAAAGGACAAAGAGGCTTGCGACTTAACCCTGAGTGAAATAAATATAATATTTGGAGACCCTCATAATGCAGGAGATCTTCCAGAGGGTATAGTTATGATGAACTCCACAAAAGGAAGGGCTATAGTGAGAAAGTCATTGGTGACTGATACTCATATTCATTGGAAAGTTCTTACAGACTCCACAATTATCAAGAATGAGAAAGTTCTGGAAGTGGCAACGCACGTTGCATTTTTCTATAGGCGTTTAGGGTAAGTTCTTTCGACTATTTCTTGCTTGGGCCATTCTGGAATAATTCAGATGGCTCTTTTTTTATTCCCAAAAATCTGTACAATAAAGCAATGATTTCCGTACATACTATTCGTTCAAAATATCTTGATTTTATGGCGTCAAAAGGGCATGTGATTGTGCCTTCTTCGTCTATTGTTCCTAATAACGATCCAACAACCCTTTTTACCGGATCAGGAATGCAGCCAATGCTTCCGTACTTGCTGGGAGAAAAACATCCAATGGGTACTCGAATTTCAGATTCCCAAATTTGTTTCCGTGCGGAAGATATTGAAGAGATTGGAGATAATCGTCACACCACATTTTTTGAAATGCTTGGTAACTGGAGTTTTGGAGAATATTTTAAAACCGAACAGATCAACTGGATGTTTGAATTTTTGATACAAGAACAAGGTCTTGATCCTCATAATTTATATATTTCTTGTTACAGCGGAAACGAATCGCTCGGACTTCCAAAAGATAATGAAGCTGCAGCATTGTGGAAGGAGCTCTTTGCATCAGTAGGAATTACTGCTGAAATTTCTGAAACTCCAACTAATGGTATGAAAGAAGGTGAAAGAATTTTCTTTTATGGAGATAGAAAGAACTGGTGGAGTCGCGTAGGTGCACCAGCTAATATGCCAAACGGTGAACCGGGAGGAGGAGACACAGAAATGTTTTTTGATTTTGATCCAACTCTTGAAAAAGGTTTGCATGCTAATAGTGAATGGAAAGATGAGCCTTGTCATCCAAACTGTGACTGTGGACGCTTTATTGAAATTGGAAACAATGTGTTTATGCAATTCATTAAAACTGAAAACGGTTTTGAAGAATTAAAAAACAAGAATGTTGATTTTGGAGGAGGGCTTGAGCGCATGACGGCAGCAATCAATAATATTGCAGATGTATTTGAGACTGATGCATTTGGAAATGGTATTGAAGTACTTGAAAAAATTTCTGGAACCAGCTATCACAATGAACAATACACTAAATCATACAGAATCATTCTTGATCATATTCGTGGAGCAACCTTTTTGCTTGGGCAAGGTGTGATTCCTTCAAAAAAAGATCAGGGATATTTTACCCGTCGATTGATTCGTCGCGTGGTGCGTTACCTTGATGTGATTGGTGCAGGCGAAGGAGCTATCAAATTAATTGCAGAAGAAATTATTAGCTCATTCGGGGATTATTACGACTTCCTTAAAACTAATAAAGAATCAATTTTGAATGAATTGCTTCTTGAAGAAGAGCGCTTTAGAAAAGTTATTGTAAAAGGAATGAAGGAACTTGAACATATTAAAGATCTTTCACATTCTGGTATGGCGTCAGGAGCTCTTGTGTTTGAATTGTATGAGACACACGGATTTCCGTATGAGTTAACCGAAGAACTTCTTAAAGAGAACGGAATTTCAATTAATAAAGAAGAATTTGAAAAGGCAAAAGCTGCTCACCAGGAAATGTCTCGCGTGGGAGGAGAAGCGCGCTTTAAGGGTGGACTTGAAGATTCAAAAGAAGCAACTATTAAACTGCACACTGCTCATCACCTGTTGTTGGCAGCGCTGCAAAAAGTTTTGGGATCACATGTTCATCAAAAAGGTTCAAATATTACCGAGGAGCGTTTACGTATTGATTTTTCTCATCCAGAAAAAGTTACCGCTGAGCAACTAAAAGAAGTTGAAGAACTTGTGAATACATGGATCAAAGAAGGTTTGCCGATGACGCGTCATGAAATGAAAAAAGAAGAGGCGGAAAAGATTGGAGCAGAAATGGAATTTGGTGCAAAATATCCGGAGGTTGTTTCTGTATATGTGATTGGAAATGATATTGAGCATGCAATTAGTAAAGAATTCTGTGGAGGACCACATGCAACCAATACTGCTGATTTGGGAACGTTTAAGATTTTGAAAGAAGAAGCTTCATCACAAGGCGTGCGAAGAATCAAAGCGTCATTGACTGACTAATTTTTGGTTAGTATAGTTAGTTTAAATAAACTTATTTTTTTACTAAACCAAATTAAGAAAAATGAAACCAAATCCAATAGTGGAGTTTCTCCTCATTGTAGGGTTACTTTTGGTTAACTATCTATTTTACACAGGAATAGACTTTACGTACGTTACTGAGATAGAACGGTTTGCAAAATGGCAGGGGATAATTTTGGGAGCAGCTTTAGTTATCGCCACAGTATGCGAGATACCTGATGGTTTTATGGTGACGGGATTCTGTATATTCATTGCATCTATCATAAAGATCGAAATGGTGTGCACGGGTCCTTATTGGTTATACCCTAATGATCCAGTAGTGTCATTGTTCTTTCCTTATATTGTGGTCGGCTTCTTAGGAACTCTCGTAGGGCTTGCAATCTCTATGTTCGTGACTGCATGGGTCTGTGTTTTAGTTTTCAACATTGTGTACATAGTGTTGCATATCTTGGAAAAAATATTCTTTCCACGCTCAGAAAGATTTAAGCTGGATGATTTATTTGACATGAATGAGTCCTGGGCAAATAAATTAGGTTTTAGTTAGGGGTATTCAATTTACCCGTTTCAGGAGCACCTTTATGGTAAAAGGTGCTCTTTTGTATGTCCGCCCAGTCGGGATTATTGTATACTGTACTACGATTATGCGCACGAATACGCCTCTCAAAAAGACTCGTGATCAGGAAGCAAAAGTTGTTCGCTCTCGAACACGCACATGGGCCATCATTCTTGGAACACTTGCAATCTTGTCCGGTTGTTATTATTTAGGAAATCACTATCAAAAAATCACCCTGATTATCACCCCAGAAAAAGTTCCGTTTGACAGCAATAATCAGGCACCGGCATATGAAGTGGCTTCTATTAACATGGAGAATCAACCGGCGCTTACTACCATCCCAATTGTTCCCGTAAATTTTGAATACACGGCAAAACGTGCCATTGAAAATCTTCCAACAGAATACGTTTCAACAAAAAGTAGGGGAGTGATTTCTATCACCAATACCAATCCAACCACGCAACTTTTTACCGAGGGGACAAAGTTCATTAATCCAACCACGAAGAAGCTCTACGCATTGGTGGGAGAAAAGATCGTACTTCCATCAGGAACACCTGCTGCACCTTCAAAAACATTAGCAACGATTGAGGCACTCGAACCGGGGCAAGAATATAATCTAAAAAAAGATACAACCCTTCAGGTGAACGCATGGTATGAGCGTAATGATCCTCGCATATCGCTTCAATATGCTATCGTACAAGAAAATGGAATTGCTGGAGGATTTGTGGGAGATAAGCCACTCATGAATGATGCTGCAGAAGATAAGATTGTTGAGGAGCTTAAAAAAGAACTTCAATTTGTTCTCCAAGAAAAAGCGTACTCGTTATCACTTACGGGTGCGTTTAAGATCGATAATAAAAGCTCACTCGCATATGATGAGCCAAATATCAATACACTATTAAAAACTCCCGAGATTTCACTCCGTGGAACATATCAAATTTATCTTATGAAAAAGAACGATTGGTATTCATATGTATACAACCAATCAACATTGCCAATTGAGACGGTGCGTAACGTAATGGTTCGTCAATTAGAAAAATCGCTGCCGGAATTTATTCTGACATTTGATGGTAGTCAGCCATATATTGTTCAGCAAAGTGAAACCGTATTTGTGCGAAAGCCTGATGAACAGGCAATTGTTGCAGCTATTAATGGCCAACCAATTGCTCGTATTCGCAGTCTTTTGAGTGCTAAAAACTTTCCAATAGAAAGTGTTCGTGTTCAATTGCAGCCGTTTTGGCTTACCAATGTGCCGGATAATGCTGAGGATATACGCATTGTGATTGATAATACTCTTCATTGACTTGATTCTGTAAAATTATTATGATGTAAGCATTATGGAAATGTCTCAGGAGCATCTCGATACACTTAAAGATGAATTGCGTAATCGTAAAGAAGTTGTACGTGCAAAAATTAGTGATAGTGTTCGTACTGCAAAAGAATACGGTGATTTGAAGGAAAATTCTGAATACCACGGTGCATTAGACCAACAAAAAGCTAATGAGTTTCGCATTGGTGAGCTTGAGCAGATGATTAAGGAGGCAAAAGTTATTGCTGCTGGAAAAAAGAATACCTCTGTTGCCTATGGTGCGGTGGTTACGGTGAAGAAAACTACTGATGGCACCACCCGTGATTTTACTATTGTTGGACAAGAGGAAGTTGATGTTGCTACGGGGCGTATTTCATTAGCGTCACCAATTGGTGCAGCAATGAAAGGTCGTGGAGAAGGTGAACGATTCTCGGTTCAGTCTCCCTCAGGAGAAACTATTTACGAAATTATTTCAATCTCATAATATATGGCATCAAAGCAAGAAATTATCGACGCGCGTATTCCTAAACTTGAACTCCTTAAGCAGGCGGGTATGAATCCGTATCAGGCACATACTGACATGACTCATACACTTGCTGAAGTGATTGAACAATTTTCAACACTTGAATCTTCTCAAGACATTGTAGTGTTAGCTGGACGTGTAGTGGCAATCCGCGGACAAGGAGGAATTTTGTTTGTGGTACTAAGTGATGGAACTGCACAATTTCAGGCGGTATTAAAAAAGGACGAAATTGAAGAACAAGTTTTTGATTTATTTGTAAATACGGTTGACACGAGTGACTTTATTGAAGTTACCGGAACAGTATTTGTTACTAAACGCGGTGAACAAAGTTTGATGATTTCAAATTGGAATATGCTTACCAAGTCGCTTATGCCGTTACCTGATTCTTGGTATGGACTTGCTGATCAAGAAGAGCAGCTTCGTAAGCGCTATCTTTCTTTGGCTATTGATCCGGAGATGCGCGCCATGTTTGCGCGCCGTTCAAAGTTTTGGAATGTGACCCGCCAGTTCTTTTTGGATAAAAATTTTACCGAAGTTGAAACACCAACGTTAGAAGTAACCACTGGAGGAGCAGAAGCAAATCCATTTAAAACGCATCATAAAGATTATGATGTTGATGTATATTTAAGAATTTCCGTGGGAGAATTGTGGCAAAAGCGTTTGATGGCGGGAATGCTGCCAAAGACGTTTGAAATTGGACGTGTGTATAGAAATGAAGGAAGTAGCCCAGATCACTTGCAGGAATTTACTAACCTTGAATACTACGAGGCATATAGCGACTATAAAAAAGGAATGAAAGTGGTACGTGATTTGTACCTTAAACTTGCACAAGAAGTTTGGGGAACTACTCAATTTGAATCAAAAGGTCACACATTTAATTTAGCAGATGAATGGGTTGAACTTGATTATGCAGAAGAAGTTCAAAAACGAACCGGCATTAATATTTTTGACGATGCGGACGAAATTATTTTAGAAAAACTCAAAGAGCTTGGGGTAAAGTTTGATGGAACTACTCGCGAAAGAATGATTGATTCATTGTGGAAGTATTGCCGCAAGCAAATTTCTGGACCAGCATTTTTAGTGCATCATCCAGTATTAGTTTCTCCGCTTTCAAAGCGCCTAGAATCTGATCCTCGCAAAACAGAACGATTCCAGCCAATCATTGCGGGAACAGAAGTGGGAAATGGATTTTCTGAGTTGAATGATCCCATTGATCAGCGTGCTCGTTTTGAAGAACAGCAGCAGTTGATTGAACGGGGTGATGATGAAGCAATGATGCCTGAATGGGAATTTGTGGATATGCTTGAATACGGCATGCCGCCAACCTGTGGGTTTGGATTTGGAGAACGCCTCTTTGCAATTTTAGAAGGAAAGACCTTGCGTGATGTTACGTTGTTTCCGTTAGTAAAGCAAAAGATTGAGGAATAAAGATATTTTTAAAAAAGAGCCGGAAAAGCGAAGCTTTTCCGGCTCTTTTTTTTACAAATCTAATATAAACAGCAGTGAAACCTCGTATTTAAATAATCGGATAAATTTCCGATAAAGTTATTCACATCCCCGAAAAACCATCGCAATCCCACTGGTGTACAATAAAGTGGTAAGAAGTGGGATAAAGTGGCATAAAATTGGGAAACCGATAAAAACCCTTTATTTCAAACCCTTACGTTTGATAGATATGTTAATCGGAGAGCACGTTCACACTATTGATGAGAAAAAACGAGTCTCGCTCCCCGCAAAAATGCGTAAAGAACTTGGTGAAACAGTGGTACTTTGTCGAGGCCTCGACACCTGTATCTTTCTCTACACTAAGTCTGAATGGGAAAAGTTCGTTAGCAAGCTCTCGGAGCTCTCAATAGGTAAGCCGGAATCTCGCTCATTTGCACGTTTCATTATTGGAGGTGCCGTGGAGACTTCGGTAGATAGCAGTGGACGCATTCTTATCCCCGACCACCTTAAAGAATTCGCTCATATTGCTGAGCAAAGCCTTATGGTGATTGGTATGGTTAACCGTCTTGAATTGTGGAGTCAAAACGTGTGGAACAATTATCGCGAAGGCGTAATTAAGAATTCCGTAGAACACGCAGCACTCCTTGGAGAGATTGGAATGATTTAAAAATCATCCACTTCAATTCTGAATGACCACTATGACTGAAATTACTCACATTCCCGTACTCGCACAAGAAGTGCTTGAATACCTCAATCCTCAACAAGGAGACATTGTGTTTGATGGAACCCTCGGCGGAGGAGGACATGCACGATTAATACTTCCACGCATCGGACTAACTGGTCAGTACATTGCGACTGACTTGGATGCGGAAAGTAGTAATCGCGTAGCGGCTTCGCTTCCAGAGTGGTCAAACCTACACGTTCACACCACATCATTTAAAAATATTGGTGACGTACTTTCACAAGAAGGTATTCATCATGCCAATGTCATCTTGGCTGATCTTGGATGGAATTCTGATCAGTTTAAACAAGATGACCGTGGATTTTCTTTTGTGAGTAGTGCGCTTGATATGCGGTACCACAAAGGAGATGGCATCAGTGCTTCAGATATTATCAATGAGTGGTCTGAAGACACGCTCGTGACACTCTTTAATGCATACGGTGAAGAACCAAATGCAAAAAAGATTGCACGTACTATCAGGGAGCGGCGCGCAACAAAGCCGTTCACTTCAGGAAAAGAACTGGCGGACTTTATTGAATCAGTGATTCCTCGACGAGGAAAAAAGATTCATCCCGCAACAAAAGTTTTTCAAGCGCTCCGTATTACGGTGAATAACGAATTAGGTGATTTACAAGAATTTCTTGCCAATATGCTGACGGTTTCAACAAAGGGAACACGCATTGGAATCATTACATTTCATTCACTTGAGGATCGGATCGTAAAACATTATTTCCGTGATCTTATTAAGGACGGAACTGCAATGGACATCAACTATGGCGGTGCCACTGCAACTGACGAAGAATTATTAGCCAACCCGCGCTCGCGTAGCGCACGACTTCGTGTCATCGAAATTCTATGAAATATCTCATCGTGCTCAAAAACATCTGTTCTGGTTCGCTCGTGGTGACGGGGTTATTATTCTTTGTCTATCTTTTTAACATGGTGGTGGTGGTAAACGAGACTAAAAAAATTAATCGTAAGATTGAGGAAGTTACCTCAAAAATTTCAACACAAACATCTGATTATTACGCAGTGCAAGGAGCTGTTGATGACAAAGACGGTGCAACAGCTGGCTTTGCAGCGCCACTGTCACGTGTGTACGTAGATATTTCAGACAAAGACACATCATACGTGGTGACGAGATAGTATGAATTCACGGACGAATGTTATTATTCTTGCTTTTGGCGTCATCTTCCTCTTGATGGTGTATAAATTATATGTACTTCAAATTAGGGGACATGAAGATTTTGCAATTTTAGCGGATCGTCAATATATTTCTAACTCAAACACCTTGCTTCATCGTGGTACCATTTATTTCTCAGATAAATCTGGTGTTCGCATTCCGGCGGCTACACTTTCTGAAAATTATAAAGTTGCATTCAATCCAATGCACTTGGATAAAAATCGTGAACGCGTATTTTCTGTTATTAATACACTTGTAAAGTTGGATCGTGGTGAGTTTTTTGCTAAGGCAAACAAACAAAATGATCCGTATGAAGAATTGAGTGTATCGCTTACTAAAGAACAGGCAGATATTTTGTCATCATATAAAATTGGAGGACTTCAAATCATTCGTGAACGACGTCGCTTTTATCCGGGAGGGGAGCTAGCTGCCCAAACACTCGGATTTGTTGGATACAATAAAAATAATAAAGAAGGAATTTATGGTTTGGAAAAGTATTTCAATGATAAGCTCGATAAAGATTCTAGCAGTGCATTGGTAAATCCGTTTAGCCAACTCTTTTCTGATGTTAAAAGTGTGATCGATGCTAAGAACATGCTCTCATCAGATGTTGAGACAACCATTGAGCCAACGGTATCACGTATGCTTCAAAAAGAGTTGATGACGGTAAAAGAAAAGTGGGGAGCAGATGAAGCGGGAGGAATTGTGATTGATCCAAATACTGGAGAGATTTTAGCCCTTGATAGCGTGCCATCATTTGATCCAAATAATTTTTCAAATGTACCTAATGCGTCAGTATATTCAAATCCACTGGTTGAACATGTGTTTGAAATGGGATCAATCATCAAACCAATCATGATGTCTATTGCATTTAATGAAGGCGTGGTAACGCCAACTACTACCTATGATGATAAAGGATTTGTAAACGTACGTGATCGAACTATTCGTAACTTTGATCGTCTTGGACGTGGACCGGGAACTACGATGGAGCGTGTATTGATTGAATCACTCAACACCGGAATGTATTTTGCAACATCAAAAGTTCCAAAACAGAAAATGCGTGACTATCTCCATGAGTTTGGACTCTATGATAAAACTAATGTTGAACTTCCGTATGAGGCGTCAAGTATTATGAAAAACCTTGATAAAAATAATGACGTTGCGTTTGCCAATGCATCATTCGGACAAGGAATTGCACTTTCACCAATGGTAACGGTTAAGGCACTTTCTGTGATTGCTAATGGAGGGTATGTGGTAAATCCAACACTTATTAAAAAGACCGATCTTGATAATGTGATTCCACTGCAATCGCGTGTGGTAAAAAAAGAAACTACCGAAGAAATGACAAAGATTCTGACCAAGATTGTGAGTCAAAGTTTGGTAAAGTATGTTGAGCCACCAAAAGGATATGACATTGCGGCAAAAACAGGAACTGCACAGATTCCGGATCCACGTACGGGAGGATATATGACCGATAGAAACCTCCACTCATTCTTTGGATACTTTCCAGCGGAAGAGCCTCGATTTTTGATCTTTATGTATCTTAAGCGTCCGGCAAATGTTAAATTCTCTGCGCAGACGTTAAGCTTGCCGTTTATGAATATGGTAAAGTTCTTAATCTCGTATTATAGTATTCCACCAAAGGTTGTTGAAGAAGCAGAGCAAGCTTCTAAAAAACAAACACCGTAGTGCTGCGGTGTTTTAAAATATTCTCAAGAAAATAAGGCATGATACAATAAATAGAATATGGTTTTAATGAAGCGAAGCCGAGGGTTTACCCTGATTGAGCTGCTCGTTGTAGTTGCGATTATAGGGATCCTTGCGAGTGTTGCACTGGCAAGTTTGAGTGGTGCTCGTAAGCGCGCACAAGATGCTCGACGTGTGAGCGATGTTAATTCTATTGTGAATGCACTCATGATGTATAACTTATCACATGGTAATTATGTAGAAGCAGGAAGTGGATGTGGGTGGAATGGTGATGGCAATGGATGGTTTAACTATACAGGGAGCGGTTATCCTGCAACCATTAGCTCATGTTTGGTCGGTGCAGGGGCATTGCCCGCCGAAATCCTTGATCCAAGCGGTGCTCGTACCTCCGGTCCAAGTTCTCCTAATAATCATGCCTATATGAAATATCACTGCAACGGTGAAGTATATGTATATGCAAGCTTGTACGGTGAGCCTCGTTTTGTGGATGGACCCACCGATGGCACCTGTTGTCCAACCTGTGATACGCTGTACGGTATGAATTACTATAAAAAGCTATAGGTATTTCACCATATAATTGGTCAAGAAATAATAGGGGAAATATCGTTACCAGGATATACTTATGAGCAGTATGACTCAGGCAGAAGCACTTACTATTCTTAAAACTGGTGCCAATGTTTTTTTAACCGGAGAGCCTGGCTCCGGAAAAAGTTATACGATCAATCAATACGTGACCTATCTTAAAGAGCACGGTATTAGCCATGCAATCACCGCAAGTACTGGAATCGCAGCAACTCATATTGGAGGTATGACGATTCATTCATGGAGTGGAGTTGGTATTCGTGATCGTCTTTCAGAATATGAACTTGATATGCTTGCACAAAAAGAATATGTGGTGAAGCGTATTCAAAAAACAAGTGTATTGATTATTGATGAGATCTCTATGCTCAGCAATACTATGCTTGATACGATTGATAGCGTGTGCAGAGCAGTGCGTGGAAAAGATGAATCATTTGGTGGGCTTCAAATAATTTTTGTGGGAGACTTTTTTCAGCTACCACCAATTCAGCGCCGCATGCAGATGGATCCTAATGACATATTTGATGAAAGTGAGATTCCAACTTTTTTTGCATTTAATAGTAAAGCATGGGAACAAGCTGCTCCGGTAGTGTGCTACTTAAGTGAGCAACATCGTCAATCAGATGATGATTTGCTTCAGATTCTTACTACACTTCGTAACGGTGAACGCTTGTTTGAAGCGCATGAGTTTTTAACAGAACGCATCCACAAAGATAGAACACGCTTGCCTCCGGTAACTAAACTCTATTCACATAATTATGATGTGGATACGTTGAATGGAGGAGAGCTCACCAAGCTTCCTGGATTCACTAAAAAATATGAAATGACCACTACAGGAAATAAAGCGTTAATTGAAAATCTTAAAAAAGGATGTTTGTCTCCAGAAGTATTAGAACTTAAAGTGGGTGCAAAAGTTATGTTCACAAAAAATAACCCTACAGAAAAGTATATGAATGGCACCTTGGGTGAGATAATTGAATTTAAAAATACTACGCCGGTGGTAAAAACACATAACGGTGAGTTGATTGAAGTCGAGGAGATGGAATGGACCGTTGAAGAAGATGGTAAAGTAAAAGCACGATTAGCGCAGATCCCACTTCGCTTAGCATGGGCGATTACCATTCATAAAAGCCAAGGAATGAGCTTGGACGGAGCAATTATGGACTTGTCGCGAGTATTTGAGTATGGTCAAGGATATGTGGCGCTTTCACGCGTGCGGACATTAAAAGGAATTTATCTATTAGGTTTCAACGAACGCGCACTTGAGGTGCATCCGCAGATTTTAATGCAAGATGGAGTCTTTAGGGATGCATCAGATATCGCCGAGGATCTCTTTGGAAAAATGACCAATGAAGAACTTAATCAAATGCATGTTAACTTTATTCTTGCGTGTGGCGGAAGTGTAAAGGCACGAACCGTGATGGGCGAAGATAGTTTTGGTACCACCAAGGTATCAACGGTGACTATTACGTATGATTTATTAAACGAAGGATTTTCTGTTGAAGAGATTATTAAAAAGCGGGGAATGGTCTTTGGAACAATCCTCAGTCATATTGAAAAGATTCTTGAAAATCCTGCCGAGCATCCACTCAAGCGTTCAATAGAACAATCATTTGATAAAAAGCTGCTTAAAAATATAGCAGCAATTCATAAGCTGTTTAATAGGCAGGGTGCCTTGGGATCACTCAAATCAGCATATGATGCTGGAGGAGGCAAGTATTCCTATGATGAAATTAAAGTTGCACGGTTGTTATATAAAAAATAGATAATCAAAAATCCCTTACCAACATAGTAAGGGATCTTGTTATATATCAAAATAAATTTCATGGTGCCTCTATAACATAATCGAGAGACAAAATCAATTTATTTTTTAATTTAAAACTTAAAAAACGGGTTGCTTAATGGCTCAGAATGTAAAGCGCCATTGAAACAATAATTAGTACTCCAGTGTACGCTACCCAACATGGCACGGTTACAGTGCATGATTGTTGAATAGGTTCCATACGAGGTTTCTCCTCGACAGCTTCAACCTCCTCGAACTCGGTATATTTGACTCCTTGTGCCTTTGGGCAATTAAGGAAAGCATAGATACCGACTCCTGCTAATGTAATTAGCGAGGTTATGACTAAGAACCAAGAATTCAGCCAGTACCCTGAGGCCATGGTAAGAGTTAATGGAGGAAGAGACAGCCAGAAGACGGTACAAGGAGTAACCCTTGGTCTAATGGTTGCATAGGTCTCTGACCACCATAACTTTATTCTTCTCCATCTGGCGGCTTGTTTGCCAAACCAGAATCGGACGCGAACTGAGAGTTCGTGGAAGAATAATCTGACAGCATCTCTTTGGGCAGAGAACCAGTCACTAACCTTTTCCCAAAGTTTTTCCCACGAGAAGCTGAACTTTCTTTTCAAGTATTCAGCCTTAATCCATGGGATGAAGGGAAGCGCTACAGAGTACGCGTGTTGAGGTTGCTCCTGAGTACTTCTTTTTTTGAAGTTCAAGGAAGGAATACTCTCGCGTGCTCTATCAATCCAACGACGCCAAGGCAATAGTAGTAATAGTAGCCATAGATATGGAACTGTTACTGACATAGTCTTGTTGGTTGGTATCGTTAAACTAATGTCTGCCTTCCAGTTACGAAGAGGTGACATTGTAGCGTGCTCTGTATTCTCGCGATTAGCATCGATGATTGATTTAAAATCAATCAAGTCTGCTTGTTGAGAAGTCAACTGAGCTTCGTGCCCATTGTGCGTTCCTTTTACTTTCTTTAGATTTACACCATTGTTGATGAATATGTTTGAAAGTATGTCAAAACCGAGTTTTCCCCTATTAACTGCTAAAGAATGGTTTGCATCTTCGAGCTTATTAGGATAAATGCTTAGTTCATCACCGGCTTCTGGAGAGGCTGAGCCCTCCACATGAAACTTGTTTACTTGCACTTTGCCAAGAAGAGCTTGTAGGTCTTCATCAGCATTATGAGCAAGAATGTTTAATTCTCCAGCTCCGTAAAAATAATCCGTTTTAGGATAGATGAGTCTTGAAAGAGCAGTTCTTAATGAATCGGCCACTTCCTTTGTCATTCTGTTCCCGGTAGGAGTGTTTTTAATCACATCAAACTTCTTTCCTCCATACATACAAGGTACGGTGAAAGCAATTTTTTGTGAGGTACTTTCAAATTTGGTTCCTTCGATTTGCAATGGAGTTATCAAGCCTTTCCATTGAAATGAGTCATTGACCCATACTCTTTGAACAAGGTTAATATTTTCGCTGTAACCGTTTAGGCTAAGGCCAGCGATAACCACTAAACAATATGCTGCAAATCCTGCAAGGATCGCAAAGCGGATAATAGATGAATTTCTCATTGTTTTAGTAAGCGACGGGTTTTTGGCTCGTCAGGCCATATATTGAGTGTTTTTGATTAGTAAATAAGATAGGAATAGTATAGCATACTACTATAACTATGTCAATACTAGGCTTAGATGCCTCAAAAAGCTCAATAATTAATGACTTTTTGATATTCACAGCCTCTCAATTCATATATTTGACAAAGTAAAAACGCCCGTTATATAATTGTCAAATACAAGTAGTACCTTTGAATTACCTATGTCGAATACCGATGAATTTAACGATCAGGATCCCGATTTTGAAGCCGACGATGAGTTTATTGAAGAAGATCTTCAGCAAACGGTTAAGCGCCTCAAAACCGAAATGAAAGCCCTTAAAAAAGAACGCCAGGAGTATCTGGAAGGTTGGCAGCGCTCAAAAGCTGACTATATTAACCGGGAACAAGAAATGAAGGATGAAACCGATAAGGTCCGCAAACGGACCAGGCAAGCCCTTCTAGAAGAATTTCTTACCATCTCAGACAGCTTTGAATCAGCAATGAGTAACAAAGAAGTGTGGGAATCAGTTCCTGCTAACTGGCGCACTGGTATTGAATACATCGCCAAGCAGCTGAACACTATTTTTGAAAATAATCAGCTTGCACAAATTCCGGTTACGCTCCATGCTGAGCCTGACCATGCGACACAGGAAATTCTTAAGGAAGAATCCGTAACTGATGAATCACTTCATCACAAAGTTATTGGAGTAGGACGAAGTGGGTGGAAGATTGGCAATACGGTTGTTCGCCCCGCGCAAGTTATTATCGGAAATTATCAACAATAAATTTAAATATATAATTGTATGGCAAAAATAATTGGAATTGATCTTGGAACTACCAACTCAGCAGTATCAATCATTAAAGGAGGAAAGGCTGAAATTCTTGAAAACAGCGAAGGCGCTCGCACAACGCCGTCTATTGTTGGTATTTCTAAAAATGGAGAACGATTGGTAGGAGTTTTGGCAAAGCGCCAAGCGGTAACCAATCCTCAAAATACTATTTATGGAATTAAGCGCTTCATGGGACATCTTTATAAAGATCCAGAAGTTCAAAAAGCGCAAGAAACTGCAGCATACACCATTAAGCAAGGCGAAAGCGGTGGCGTTGTGGTAATAATTGATGGAAAAGATTATCGTCCAGAAGAAATTTCTGCAATGATTTTGGCAAAACTTAAAGCTGATGCAGAAGCAAAGTTGGGTGAAACTGTAACTGAGGCCGTTATTACGGTGCCAGCATACTTTAACGATGATCAGCGTAAAGCGACTGCCGATGCAGGAAAGATCGCAGGACTTGATGTTAAGCGCATCATTAACGAACCAACCGCTGCAGCACTCGCATACGGTCTTGATAAAAAGACTAACGAGAAAATTGTGGTTTTTGACTTTGGAGGAGGAACCTTTGATGTTTCTGTTCTTGAAGTAGGTGATGGTGTTGTTGAAGTAAAGGCAACAGGCGGAGACTCATTTATGGGAGGACGCGACATTGACCAAGCACTCATCAATCACATTGCTAACGAATTTAAGAAAGATTCAGGAATCACTATTATTAACGATCCACTTGCACTTCAGCGTCTTGATGAGGCTGCAGAAAAAGCAAAGATTGAACTTTCAACCGCGCTTGAAACAGAGGTTAACATTCCATTTATCACCTCTGATGCATCAGGTCCTCGACACTTGGCCCTTAAGGTAACCCGTGCACAACTTGAAACACTTGCAGAGCAATATATAAATCGCTCAATCGAAATCACTAAGTCAGTACTTGCTGATGCAAAACTTTCAGCTTCTGAAATTAATGAAATTGTGATGGTAGGAGGACAAACTCGCATGCCACGCATTTTGGAAGAAGTTAAAAAAGTATTTGGAAAAGATCCAAACAAATCAATCAACCCAGATGAGGTGGTTGCACAAGGAGCTGCAATTCAGGCGGGAGTTCTTCAGGGAGATGTTAAAGACATTCTCTTGCTGGATGTTACGCCACTTTCACTTGGACTTGAAACCCGTGGGGGTATTGCCACTAAATTGATTGAAAAGAATACCACTATTCCAGCATCAAAATCACAAGTATTTTCTACTGCTGCGGATAATCAAACATCGGTAGAGATTCACGTGGTGCAAGGAGAGCGTCCAATGGCAGCTAATAACAAAAGCCTTGGTATGTTTACACTTGATGGTATCGCGCCAGCTCCTATGGGGGTTCCTCAGATTGAAGTTACCTTTGATATTGATGCCAACGGAATTCTTAAAGTTTCTGCAAAAGATAAAGCAACCAACAAAGAAGCAAACATCACTATCGCGGGTTCATCAGGACTTTCAAAAGAAGATATTGAGCGCATGAAGCAAGAAGCAGAGACATATAAGGATGAGGATGAGAAGAAGCGCGATCTTGTTGATAAAAAGAACACCGCAGAACACACCATCTTTACTGCAGAAAAGAATCTTAAAGAGTATGGAGAAAAGTTAACTCCAGAAACTAAGACTGCTATTGAAACAGGAATTAGTGACTTAAAAGCAGTTAAGGATGGGACTGATGGTGCGGAGATTGATGCAAAAACTCAAACACTCTCTGAGGCAATGATGAAAATCTATTCAGAAGTAAAACCTGAAGATATGAAGCAGGAAGATACTCCAACACCAGATATTGCACCTGATGAGGTTGAGTCAGGCACCAATGCCTAATGCGCATGAAAGATTATTACGAAGTGTTAGGTGTTCCAAAAACTGCATCACAAGCTGAAATCAAAAAAGCGTTCTATGAACACGCTCGTACTCATCATCCAGATAAAGGAGGTGATGAAGCAAGGTTTAAAGAAGTGAATGAGGCGTATCAAACCTTAAGCGATGAGCAAAAGCGCAAGCAGTATGATATGTACGGTTCAGCAGGCGCGCAAGGATTTGATGGCTTTGGTGGCGGTGGCTTTAATCCATTTGGGGGAGGAGCTGGCGGATTCCATGTGAACTTTGAAGATTTTGATATGGGAGATATTTTCTCGGGAATCTTTGAAGGATTTGGTGGTGTGCGCAAAGGACGCTCTATTGAAGCCGATGTTTCAATTACGTTTAAAGAATCACTTGAAGGGGTTTCAAAAGAAATTGAAATCCCAACGTATAAAGATGGAAAGAAGGTTGGTTCGCGTAAAGTAAACGTAACTATTCCACCAGGAGTTGATAATGGATCACGATTAAAGTTCCGTGGTTATGGAGAAGAGCTCAGTAATGGAAATCCTGGAGACTTGGTGGTATACGCCAAGGTTGCTCAGGTAAAAGGATTTAGAAAAGAAGGTCAACATATTATTACTGAAGTTAAAATTCCATTGTCGCAGGCATTGCTAGGAGGTAAGCATGTTCTGAAAGGATGGGATGGTGATATTGAAATTAGTATTCCAGAACTCACCAAACATAAAGATGTAATCACTGTGCGGGGACTTGGCGCCCACACTAAGCCAAAGGGTGATCTTTTGGTAGTAGTGACGGTTGAATACGGAAAACTTACCAAAGAAACCAAAAAGATTCTTGAAGAACTCGAAGGGCAGAAGTGGTAAAAGCAGGAATGTAAAAAGGTTGGAAGATTAATTTCTTCCAACCTTTTTCTTATGCTGCGTTCATGAAAACCATGATATCTCCAGAAGGAATGGCGAAATCTTTCTCTAAACAGTCGTTTGTAATAATTACAAACGGCCTATTCAAAACTTCTTGGTTGATGATGTTTAGAGTTTCATAGAGCTCGGGAGAGCTTATAGAAACTGGAATAATTTCAGTTTCTATACCTCCTTTAAAAAAGTCTCTGATATTTTCTGCGTGAACTTCAGACTTTGCCTCAAAGACGGCAATTGAATGTTCTGAATTCAGTACTTTGAACACCCCTAAGTTCAGGTGAATGGTGCTGTTGAGTTTGAGTATTTTTTCTTGAATCAGCATTGTATTAGGTTTTAAATAAGGAATAAAAGAATTAAATCATAGTAGTAGAAAAAGTAAAGACAAGAAGATTATTCTTGTCTTTCTGGATAGGAACCCTTCAGTTTGATTTTGGGAGAATTTCAACAACAATAAAACTGTTTCTTGGATAGGTGATGGGAAGCATTGTGGGAAAATGAAGAACGCCAGGTTTGTAGCTTTCAGATTGTTCCCAACATTTCTGAATTGCGCTTTGAGTATCGATTGAATAATCAACGTGGACAACATCTTCAAGAATTTTATTACTTGTATTCCATATATCAGGCACTGAAAGGGGCTCTTTCGTATTTAAGATGGCATAGGATTTATCAGCAAGATAAATGGCACCCAAGAAGTCCAAAAGGATCTCTTCAAGCGAGAAACGATGAGCAGTCATTTTTATAAGCATGGTGTTAAATTTTAAGGTGAGAACTAATATAAGTATAGAAGAGTTAAATCTATTAACATATTTACAACCCACCAAAGTATTTCCCATTGAAAAACCTCATAAAATATCGTATAGTTTGTCCCATGAATATCTCGATTGGAATCGTTGGTCTCCCAAACGTGGGGAAGTCAACACTCTTTAATGCACTTACTGAAAAGTCGGTGCCGGCAGAAAACTACCCATTTTGTACCATTGATCCATCAGTGGGGATTGTTCCGGTTGCGGATCCTCGTTTAGACGTGCTTGCAAAGATGTCAAAGTCACAAAAAGTAATTCCAGCGGTAGTGGAGTTTGTTGATATTGCTGGCTTGGTTGAAGGAGCATCAACGGGCGCAGGACTTGGAAATCAGTTTTTATCACATATTCGTGAGGTGGATGCAATTGTGCATGTGGTGCGCTTGTTTGAAAACAATGCTACTACCGACATTACTCATGTGTATGGTTCACCCAATCCAAAACGTGATCTTGAAGTAATCATGATGGAGCTTATTCTTGCTGACCTTCAGACAGTAGATAAGCGCATTTCCAATATTGAGAAAGATGTGAAACGCGGTGATGAAAAAGCCATGCAAGAATCAAATTGCTTAAAGCGGTTGAAAGAACATCTAGAAAATAGTAAGCCTGCATTTACCTTTGTAACAGAAACCGAACATGAGCCAGGATTTTTGTATGCACTCCATTTGCTTACCAATAAAAAGATGATTGTTGCAGGAAACAGAAAGAGTGGTGGAAGTAATTTGAATGATACTAATCCTGCATTATACGAGGAGTTTGTTGCCTATGCACACACTACATTAGGTGCATCAGTAATTTTAATTGATGCCCAAGGAGAAGGTGAGCTTAAGATTTTTTCTGAAGAAGAACGCACGGATATGCGTAACGATTTAGGTGTTGAAGGTGTTGGGCTTGATGGGCTTATTGAAGCCGGATACAAAGCGTTAGGGTTGATGTCATATTTAACGACCGGAGAAACGGAGACGCGTGCGTGGACAGTTAAAATTGGATCACTTGCACCGGTTGCAGCTGCAGCAATTCATACTGATTTTGAAAAGAAGTTCATTAGAGCAGAGGTGGTGAGCTATGCTGATTTGGTTGAATGTGGCTCGCTTACAGAAGCACGCAATAAAGGGAAGCTGCGAGTTGAAGGGAAAACATATATTGTGCAGGATGGGGATGTTGTTGAATTCCGCGTGTAACATAGGGGAATCGCACACTCTGTGCTATAAATAAATGGAGAGTTTTTTATTTTTTAATTCATAAACACTATATAAGAAAATGCAAATAGTAGGAATTATCGTGTGGGCGGTCATCTTCCCAGCGAGCATCTTTGGTTGGTTGATATACGAAGCAAAGTCAACGTGGCGTACGCATAAATTCACTTACATGAGAGATTATGCAATCTCTCGACAGAAGAAAAGGCCTATACAGTTATAAACTGTATAGGCATTAATTTTTGACATTCACTCTAAAATATGTCAAGATATACCCAATATGGCATTCGTAGATCATGTGACAATTAAGGTTAAGGCAGGTGACGGTGGAGACGGCGTTGTTCGATGGCGTCGTGAAAAGTTTAAGCCAATGTCTGGTCCTGGTGGCGGTGATGGCGGAAAGGGTGGCGATGTATATATTGAAGCTATCGGTGACCTTTCATATCTTGAACACTATAGAAACATCAAAGAGCTCGAAGCTGAAAAGGGGGGCAACGGGGACAACTTTGGTATGCATGGAAAAACAGGAGAGGATTTGGTGATCAAACTTCCTCGCGGAACGCTGGTAAAAAATATTTCAACCGGAGAAAGCTATGATCTTATTGAAGTTGGTGAACGATTCCAAATCTTAACTGGTGGATACGGTGGTTTTGGTAATGAACACTTTAAGCGTTCAAATAATGTTACACCAAAAGAATCTACTCCTGGAAGAAAAGGTGAAGAAGGACTCATTTCTTTTGAGCTTCGTATTATTGCGGATGTGGGAATCATTGGTTTTCCAAATGCTGGTAAAACATCATTCTTGAATGCGGTAACTCAGGCACAAGGAAAAGTTGCTAACTATCCGTTTACAACGATCGAGCCGAATCTTGGGGTCTATTTTGAATATATCTTTGCAGACATTCCTGGACTCATTGAAGGAGCATCAGAAGGAAAAGGGCTTGGTCATAAGTTTTTGCAGCATGTTCGCCGCACGCGAGTACTCGTTCATTTTATTGAAGCACGTGAAAGCGTTGAGGAATTGGTTGCGGCGTATAAAGCAATTAGAGATGAGCTTGGTGCATTTGACTCAGCACTTTTGCAAAAAGATGAGATTGTTGTTATGAGTAAGATCGATAATCTTGAAGGTGATATTACACCTCTTGTTGAAGGCTTGAGTAAGGCTATTGGAAAAGAAGTTCACAGTGTTTCGCTGTATGACGATGCTTCTACTAAAAAGTTGGTAGAAAATATTGTTGGAGAATTAAAAAAGGAATAAGGAAAGCCATCTAAAGAATTAGATGGCTTTTTCTGTACTACAATTTATCAATATATTACAAGTATTCTGGATTACAAAAACCATTCAAAATTAATTCGAATGGCTCTTGGGTTGAGATGGTGTTTTAATGAATTTACCAAAGACGAAGTCTTTTCGTAAATCTGTAACGTTCTGAAACTGACTTGTACACGTTATGCGAAGCGACATATAAAAGATATGAGGCCAAAAGAAAGCAGACAATACTGATCCCTGCGAATGTAGGGTGGATTTGGGTAAAACCATTCAGAGTGTCGAACGTTGACATAAGTCCATGCGGTTTAAGGAATTGAATTTCTCTCACATACTACCAAAAATCCCAAAAAAAAGCTATACTGTTGTACACATGGCAACCTACTATCCAACCATCGGGCTTGAGATTCACGCCGAGCTCAACACCGCCTCAAAAATGTTTTGCGGCTGTAAAAATGACGCTCACGAAACGGTACCAAATACTAATGTATGTCCGGTGTGTTTGGCGCACCCTGGAACGCTTCCGGTTCCTAATAAAGAGGCTATTAAAAAGGTAATTCAGGTTGGTTTGGCAGTTGATGGGGAAATTGCAGACTTTACCGAGTTTGACCGCAAGAACTATTTTTATCCGGATATTCCAAAAGGCTATCAGATTTCACAATATAAGTATCCGCTCGTGCAACATGGATCATTGTTAGGGTTTGATATTACCCGTATCCACCTTGAAGAAGACACCGGAACGTCAATTCATCAAGAAGGAAAATCACTTGTTGATTACAACCGCGCTGGTGTGCCACTGATGGAGTTGGTAACAGAACCGGTACTTCATAGTGCTGATGATGCGATGCGATTTGCAAAAGAATTGCGCCTCTTGTTGCGTGAGCTTGATGTATCTAACGCCGACATGGAACTTGGAAACATGCGTGTTGAAGTAAATATTTCTATTTCTCCAGATAAGGATAAACTTGGTACCAAAGTTGAGATTAAAAACCTTAACTCATTCTCAGTAGTTGGAAAAGCAATTGATTATGAAATTGCTCGTATGACTAAATTGCATGATGAAGGGCGCGCTAATGAAATTGTGCAGGAAACCCGCGGTTGGAGTGATGAAAATCAAAACACCTTCTCTCAGCGCACTAAAGAAAATAGTGATGACTACCGATACTTCCCAGATCCAGATATTCCAAAATTCTATATTTCAGAACTTTTCAATCTTGATGAGATAAAAGCAGGACTTCCAGAACTACCGTGGAAGCTCCGTGCTCGTTATGAAGTTGATCTTAAACTCAATCCAGAAATTGGAGAATTCTTTTTGGCTGAACCGGTGCTCAGAAAATACTTTGAAGCCGGCGCAGAACTAGAACCTGATCTTGAAATGATTAAGCTCATGGCTAACTATATTAAATCTGATTTTGTGGGACTTTCACTTTCTCAATCAATGACACATGAGGATATTATTAAACAGTTACCGGTTGTTCGCTTTTTGAATCTGCTTAAATTATATCGTGCAGGGTCACTCAGTTCTCGTGGTGTGAAAGATTTATTGGTAGTGATGATGAATGATGATCGTGAGCCAGATGTACTCGCTAAAGAACTTGGCTATATTCAGGTACAGGATGAATCAGCGCTCAATGCAATCATTGATACCGTAATTGCAGAAAACGTTGCTCAGTGGGAAGACTATAAAAATGGTAAGGACGCGCTGCTCCAGTTTATGATTGGAATGGCTATGAAAGCGTCTAAAGGATCTGGCAATCCTGCCAAGTTTAAAGAATTATTCGAAGCTAAAAAATAATCATATGAAATCAGGAACACTTCATCCTATTACGCTCCTTGAGCACGAGGTTTATAAAATTCTTACCGGAATGGGATTTGAAATTACCTCAGCGCAAGAATTAGAAGACGAATGGCATAACTTTGATGCGCTCCGCGTAGAAAAAGATCATCCTGCGCGTGATATGCAGGATACCTTTTATCTCAAAAATCTTCCTGGGATGGTAATGCGTACTCATACATCTAATACACAAATCCGCAGAATGAAACAACTTAAAGAGTTGGGTGTTGAACCGCCGTTTGCTTTTTGTACGATTGGAAAGGTGTATAGAAATGAATCTACTGACGCAACACATGAGACGCAGTTTCATCAGGTTGAAGGAATGGTAATTGGTGAGGGAATTAATGTTGCTCACTTGAAAGGCGTACTTACGAGATTCTTCCAAGAACTCTATGGCGATAGTGCAAAAATTAAATTGCGTCCGTCGTTCTTTCCGTTCGTTGAACCAGGTTTTGAAGTAGCGGTGTGGACCGGAAAGAAATGGCTTGAACTCCTTGGGGCAGGAATGGTGCATCCAGAAGTTATTGAAAATGGAGGTTTTGACTCAACAAAATATACCGGATTTGCATTTGGAATGGGGCTTGATAGATTAGCGGTTATTAAATATGGCGTGCCGGATGTGCGTGTATTTTATGCCGGTGATGAACGCGTTAATCAATTCTAATATATATGAAATACTCAAAGATATTGCTTGAAAAAATTTACGGAAAAACTTTACCATCAAATGAACAACTTGATGAATTAATCACTGAGCATTTGTGCGAAGTTGAATCAATCGAAGCAGTTGGCAATGATTCAGTTATTGATCTTGAAATTACTCCTAACAGATACGGAGATTTATTGAGTCATGAAGGACTGTTAAAAGAATTGTGCGCGTTTCAAAAACAAAGCTATGATTCAGTTTATAATAAGGAGCTGAATCTTCCAGAAGTAAAAAGAGAAAAGGGTAATGCTATTATTGAAGGTTCTTCGCGAATAATCTTTGTTCATGTTAGTGGTTTAAAGCAAATAAAAACACCTGAGTGGATGAAGAACATTCTCAGTGCTTGTGGCATACAATCAAAATCAATTTTTGTTGATATTACTAATATGGTGATGTTGATTACTGGTCAACCAGTTCATGTCTATGATGGGTCAAAATGCACTGGTTCATTTATTGTGACTCCTGCTCATGATGGTGAAATCTTTACAATGATGGGTGGTAAAAATTATAATCTTACTGTAAATGATCTAGTAATTCGAGACGGAACCAAAGAGAACCCTAATATTATTCTTGGAGATAAAAGCGGCGTACTTTCGCTTGCAGGAATTAAAGGTGGAGAGAACGCAATCGTTGATGAGAATACAACCAGTGCATTTTTTGAACTTGGCGTGTTTGATGAAAAATATATTCGTAAAACATCACGTCGGTTAAACCTTGCTACAGATGCTTCGAAAAGATTCTCTGTGCATCGAAAGTCTTCACTCTTAGATCATGCGCTCAAAGTTCTTTTAATTCTTTTAAAGGAAGAAGCGGATGTCGCAGTAATTACAATAGAAGATACTAAAAAGGGTGAAGTTGAAACCTCTGCTCAAGTGGTAGTTTCTCAGCAAGAAATCCAGCGTCTCTTGGGAGCAAATATTGATAGTGCAGAAATTGAATCAATCCTCAAATCACTTGGCTTTCAAGTTGTTGTTGAAGGGGAACTGTATAAGGTTGTACCGCCGCTTGATCGCGTAGATATTGTATATCCGGTTGATGTGATTGAAGAAGTTGGTCGTATGTATGGCTACAATAACATTCAAGAAGAATTGCCACGCCTTAACTTTACACCGCACATTGATCAGCGAACCCTCGTAGTTACTCAATTGCGTCAGATTTTAAGTGAAGTTGGATTCAATGAAATCAGAAATCACAGTTTAGTTGCGCAAGGATCACTCGAGGTTGCTTCACCGGTATCAAAAGAAAAGTCATTCCTTCGCGATACGTTAGTGACAAGTTTTAAAAACTCAGTTGAGCAATCACGTCTTAATAAGGATTTTCTCGAGGCTTCAAATATTTGTTTGTATGAAATTGG
Organism: Minisyncoccota bacterium; assembly: GCA_036405175.1. Taxonomy (GTDB): domain Bacteria; phylum Patescibacteriota; class Minisyncoccia; order Phycocordibacterales; family UBA1006; genus DASWYC01. Next base: position 324,010 of record DASWYC010000002.1, on the reverse strand, counting down.
AACTATCTTTACCAAAGAAGCTACTGAAGAGCTTCATGTAGTACTCTTTGATGGGACAAAAAAGAAGCCTTTGATTGAAGCATTTAATGAACAGATTAAAGATCATCATCTTAAAAAAGTGCTTGAACTTATAAGCGATGAAGACGGATACACGGTGTATAAAGTTAATTACACCAAGGCTGATCCAGAAGGTGATTACGCATTTATTGGCGACTCAACCGGTGATACTAAATTTACTCAATGGGGAACCACTCCGTATGTGTCACGCGATGTGTCATGCTTTATTCCTTCAGACAACACTCCCCAAGAAGTTCTTGGTTGGTGTATGAATGAACAGCTTAATTACCTCATTAAAAAACCGTATCTTGCCGATACCTTTACCAAAGATGACAAAACGTCAGTGTTGATCCGCTTTGTCTTCCAGGATGCATCGACAACACTTACCGATGCTGTGGTAAACGAAGAGATTGAAAAGATCTACACCATGCTCCGTTCAAAAGGATGCGAGATGCGCTAAAGAATCAAAAATTCCAGCCAAAAAGCTGGAATTTTTGTATGAAAATTTCTTCATACAACCCACGACAAAACTCAAAAAATGTAGTAGTATACTAGCTATATGCAACCACTCAAAACACTCGAACAGGAGGTAAAAAATAGCCAAGATTGGCTTATTTCAGAATACAATTTAGTGCAGGCAGGACGCATCACACCAGCTATGCTTGATGGTGTGCTTGTTTCTGTCTACGGAAGCATGCAGCCTATTAAAGCATGTGCATCTATGGCGCCAGAAGGAGCTCATACGCTTAAGGTATCTCCATGGGATGCAAGTACCTCAAAGGCTATTGAAAATGCTATCCGCGAATCAGGAATGCCGGTGTCGGTATCTTCTGATAGTTCAGGGATCCGTGTATCAATCCCAGCCATGACCGAGGATACTCGCAAAGAACTCACCAAAACTATTGGGAAGAAACAAGAAGAAGCACGTATTAAGGTGCGTCAGAATCGTCAGGATTGTGACAAGGCGCTTGATGAGCTTAAAAAGAATAATGAAATTAATGAAGATGATTTGAAGCGCCACAAAAAGACCATGCAGGACATTGTTGATGCGGCTAACCGTAAACTTGATGAGCTTGCTGCTCTTAAAGAAAAAGAGGTGATGACCGTATAGATTTGTATGAGTATTGTTATTCCACTCGTCGCTATTATTGCACTCGTGATTATCCATGAGCTTGGACATTTTTTTGCTGCCAAGTTAGTGGGAGTTAAAGTGCTTGAATTCTCGGTAGGATTTCCACCGAGGATTTTGAGTACCAATTTCCGCGGAACCAAGTTCTCATTTGGTGCATTATTGTTGGGAGGATTTGTTAAATTGAAAGGTGATGGTGCAGAGGCAGATGATACGTCTAAGGACTCATTGAGTGGAACAACTACGGGGCGTAAGTTGATTATTTTAATTGCCGGTGTGGTAATGAATTTGTTGGCCGCTTGGTTTTTGTTTGCCATGCTCTTTACACGTGGCGTAAGTTTGCCGGCAGAATCGTTGCCGCAGAAGCTTCGCGCAGAGTTTCAAACAAATGCACCAACGCTTTCATTTTTTGAAGTAGCTCCGGACTCTCCTGCAGATTTAGCAAACGTTCCAACTAAAAAGAAAGTAACCCAAGTGGTGGTGCAGGACAATATTGTTGCTAACCCTACACAAGAAATGTTTGGGCAAATTGTACAGATTGGCGCACCTCTTGCTATTAGTTTTGAAGGTGTAGATGAGCCAGTAACGTTGACGCCGGTGATGAGTGATGGAAAGTATCGCGTAGGTGTGGTGCTCCTTGAAGATATTCATGTTAAAGAAAACTTCATACGTGCTGTAGGTGACTCATTTTCATACACTGCATTTTTAACCAAGGAAACATTTATGGGATTTGTTCATGCTGTGGTTAATGTGGTGACACCAGATGAACCAGGTGTTTCAACGGCTGGTGATGCATCCGTTTCGGGACCAATTGGTATTGTGCGCATTTTAGGTAATACCTTAGCAGAAGGATTTTCACTCTTTTTGGTATTGGTTGCCATCATCTCAATCAACCTTGCCGTGCTCAATATTTTGCCACTCCCAATTTTAGATGGAGGGCGCATCTTGGTAGTATTGTTTGAAGCTGCTCGTGGTAAGAAAATCTCAACCAATGCACAAGCTATTTTGAATGGTATCGGAATGCTCATCATATTAGCGCTTGCGGTGGTAGGCGTGATCAACGATCTTAGAAAGTAAGCGCGTATGACGTTGGAAGAATTTAAAACATTTGAATTACCGGATACTCCCGGAGTGTATAAATTTCTCGATAATGATCGAAACATTTTATATATTGGAAAAGCAACATCATTAAAAGAGCGCACCAAAAGCTATTTTTCAAAAGATCTCATAACTGATCGTGGAGAAAAGATTGTTGAAATGGTAAAAAAAGCAACCGGCATTGAATTTATTCCGGTAGATTCTGTATTGGAAGCACTCATTTTGGAAGCAAAGCTTATCAAACAATTTAAGCCATACTATAACACCAGAGAAAAAGATGACCGCAGCTACTATCATGTAATCATTACCGATGAAGCATTTCCACGCGTATTTGTTGAGCGTGAGCGTGCGCTTTCGGTTGGAGGAGAACTTGGCTACCATATTAAATATTCATTTGGACCATTTCCAAACGGTGGGGCGCTCAAAGAAGCCCTCAAAATCATTCGAAGTATTTTTCCGTTTAGAGATAAAAAATCAAGCGATCCTCGCCATGAACGATTTTACCAAAGCCTTATGCTGTCACCTGATGTAAGCGATAGCGAGGCTCAACAGGCATATCAGAAAGTCATCAAGCATATTGTAACGCTCTTCAAAGGTAAGAAAGGCGATCTATTGGTGTCGCTCGAAAAAGAAATGCATCAACTAGCTCAAGAGCAAAAGTTTGAAGAAGCACATATGATTAAGCTTAAGCTATTTGCGCTAACTCATATTAAAGATGTGTCACTTATTAAGAATGATATTTCACACTATTACGATGGTGTACCTGATTCTCGTATCGAAGCTTACGATGTTGCTCATACCTTTGGAAAAGATATGGTAGGTGTGATGACGGTTATGAAATACGGTGAGATGGATAAATCTTCATATAGAAAGTTTATTATCCGTACCAGATTTAAAGCTGATGATCCGGGGGCACTTAAAGAGGTCTTACGACGACGCTTTAAACATACTGGATGGGAGTTGCCGATGATGATTGTGATGGATGGAAACGATATTCAACGCAATGCAGCATTGGAAGTTTTGGTAGAATATAACTTAGATATTCCGGTAGTGTCAGTAGTAAAAGATGAGCACCATAAGCCTAAAGATGTATTGGGTGATTCTGAGCTCATTAAAAAGTATCGCAGTGATATATTTTTGGTAAACTCAGAAGCGCATCGCTTTGGACTCACATGGCATCGTCAGAAGCGCGATAAAGTCCAATCAAATAAGCTTTTTAAGTCACAACAATAATTATTATTAATGGTTTCTTCATGATTTTGTGCTATACTCTTGCGCAGATGTACCTTAATTTACCGTTTTTTATCAGCTTGTAGCGAGTGATTTTCATGAGCTATAAACATATTGCACGAATAGTTCAATATGGTATGATAAAAAACACTGTTGACAGTGGTTACCACATCACTGTCTACGTGCCAGCGGAAGCTGGCATCTGGGCCCTTAGCTCATCTGGTAGAGCGCCGGTTTTGCATTCCGGAGGCGAGCGGTTCGAGTCCGCTAGGGTCCACTCTAATACGAAAAATCACCCAATTGGGTGATTTTTCGTATATACTAGTGATAATGATTATAACCAAGGAAAATCTCGAAGAGATTGTAAAAGAGTTTTCTCAAAGATCAGACATTGTATTTCATGGCTCCCCTCATGAAATATCTGATGCAGTAGAAGGCGGATTGGTGAAAGAAGTTATTTATGCAAGCGATGATTTTTATTACGGAGCATTTATGGCAATTCTTGGCCTACAAGATTATGGAAGAGCAGAGGTTGGGTATGATAATGGTAAGGTCAGACTCTCTATAAACATGCAATTTGTTAACGGTGAATCAAGGCTTGAAAAAGGTTTTTTGTATATTCTTGATAAAAAAGATTTTGAAGATACTCATAATAATCATGAATTTGAATCTAAAAGCAAACAGGTTGCTATTTTGGAAGTACATGAAGTAGACCCAAATATTTTTGCCGGTATGATTACCGTAATAGAATAAAACATATGTTTATCTCTCAAGAAATGCGTTCTGAAAAAGTAATGCTACGACCATTTAAAAAATCTGATATTGAATTATGGGATGTGTGGGATCGTGATACTCAGGTTCAAGAATATATGCCTGAGCCGCAGAATGTTCTTACCTGTGAAGAGCAAGGAGAATATTTTAATGAATGTGAATCACGAACAGATGAAGTTCATGCAGCTATCGTCAATGCTGATACTCAAACATGTATTGGGACAATAGCAGTTACTGACATCAATGAGCATCACGGTGTAGGTGAGTTAGGAATGGTGATTGGTGACAAGAACGTTTGGAATAAAGGATATGGAAATGAAGCCCTAGGGTTATTTATTGAATATATTAAGACTCATACAAAGGTAAGGAGAATTTCAGCTGAATGTGAGGAGGATAATATTGGAATGCAAAAAGTTTTAGAGAAAAATCAATTTATGAAAGAATGCGTTAAAAAGGAGTCTCGAGTGAAAAAGGGAAGGAGAATAAATACCGTGCAGTACTCTATTTTGTTGGAGCAGTAATAAATTATCAGACAAGTTGAGTTGGTTTTTAAAAGCTAGAAATAAAAAGAGCCACTTCGTTTAGTGAAGTAGCTCAGACTCAGAGAGGGCTTTCTGCTATGATTCCTTTCTTTTTTCTGAAAGAACCAGAAAAAGGAGTGCAAGTGGTCCAAAGAACAGACCTGCTATCCACCAGTTGAATCCTGATCGGTTCTTTCCTTGGGCTATACCCGCTATTATTAAGGATAATGAAAACCATCCTACCACTTGCGTTGAGTGGTGTGCCACGTCTCCCATATTGTATGTGATATGTTTAATTAAAAGATACTGTATATATAACATGTATAGTAGATATGTCAATATTCGATATAAAAATATCTCATTCCTGCAATACTGTATAATTTATCTTGTATATGAAAGAAACATTTGGGAAAAAACCACTCGCATTATTAGTAGTAGTTATTATTGTAGCTGTAGTCTTGTTATTAATCGCTCGCACTCAAAAGCCCGGAACCAATTCAGATACTGTTGCACTTGCTGATGGAACCTATTGTTTTGCTCGTGAACAAGCAGCTACTGCAGAAGCTCCATATTCGGTATCAGAAAAAGTCCAACTCACCATTACGGGTGAATCAGTGCAAGGAAGCAAAGAAGGGACTCAATCTGGACCTGACATGACCAATGGATTCACCGGACAACTTACCGGAACCTATAAAGATAACGCAATGAAGCTCAGCTATGCATATACGGTTGAGGGTTCTCAAAATACTGAAGTTGAAGATTATATCATTGAAGGAAAAGATTTAGTAAAGTTGCAGCGTCCACTCAAAGAAGAAGCTACTGGATTGGTTCCCGACACTTCAGTTGAGCCAAAGAAAATTACGTATACTGCTGTTGATTGTGCACCAGCAACCGCTGGAAAGCCTCAAGGAAAACTGATGGCAAGCGCCGTAACTGATACGCAAGCTGCACTTGTTGGTACTTGGAAAAGTACGAGTGATAAAAAAAGTTTGATCAGCTATGCCGCAGATGGAACATTCCAGAGTGTGTACGATAACGAGGTGGTTGATAAAGGAAATTGGGAAATCATCACAACGCTTGCAGGAACTCCATATGATGAAGTGCGCAGTGATGCACTCTATCTTAAAGAAGTTTCTTTGACTAATAAAGAAGAATACTATCACCAGATTTCAGTAGATGATAAAGAACTCACTCTTGTATATCTTGAACGAGGGAATACAAATACCTATACCAAGGTTAAGTAATTAATTTATGAAGCGTGCGCCGCATACTCACAACACATCAGAGCTTGAGAGGGCAGAGGTGGTTAAATCATCGCTGATTGGTTTGAGTTTGTTGGCAATCAGTTTTGTTGTTAATTATGTTGCCGGCGTATATGCCGATAAAAATCAGAGTAATTTTGTAAATGATATTGTGCTCAGTAACATTCCGCCATTTGATGTGAATCTTTGGTTTGTGTACGGTGCATTAGCGATGGGAATATTTGTAATTATTCTTTGTCTTACCAAGCCTCGCCGTATTCCATATTTAAGTAAAAGCGTTGCACTCTTTATTGTTATCCGCTCACTGTTTATTAGCGTTACACACTTGGGTTCATTTCCAACAAAGATTACTGTTGATTCTGCATTTGATTTTTTCCATAAAATTTCATTTACTGGAGATTTGTTTTTCTCAGGGCATACGGGAATTCCATTTTTGCTTGCTCTCATTTTTTGGAAACACGAGATTTTGCGCCCACTCTTTTTAGGAATCTCGGTGTTGTTTGCAGTGCTCGTGTTACTTGGTCACCTTCATTATTCAATTGATGTTCTGGGGGCATTCTTCATCACCTATACGATTTATCATTTGAGTGAGGTATTGTTTAAGAAAGATAAAAAAATGTTTGATGTTGCGGGATAAAAAAAGTCTGTTTAACATGATTGTTAAACAGACTTTTGCATAGATAAAATCAATTAAGCTGCATGAGATGCTCTTAACCAGTTATGGGCGTGGTTGCAAAACATGGGTCGCATATCATACTGAATATGAAAGTGATTCTGAATATCCTCAAGAGTGTCCGGATTCAAATCAATCTCTTGATAGTTGATGTGCGATGGCTGCCCTTGAACATCACGGTAGTATATTTCTAAACATAGTACTTCGATGAGCTTGGTAAATTCTTGGTGGGTGAATTTTGTGTGCGGCGCATTGATAAATAATTTAAATAATTCTTTGACTTCTTGTTTTACACAGATGACATGGGTTTTACCATCAATTACTTTTGCATAATCAAACTTTTGAAACTCAGGGGTTTCTTCATGGATAAGATTATTAAAAATATCCACGTGAAATACAGCTGAAATATGTACAGCAATATTATAGACTTCTACTTTTGAAATCATAAGATAGGGTTTTTAAGGTAAGACAACAAAAATATAGTAAATAAATACAGAGATTTTGTCAAATATACCATGGGGATGCAGTCTTTATTTTTCTTGAAAAATACGGTATATTGGTACCACATTGCCAGATCGTCTAATGGTAGGACAACGGTTTTTGGTGCCGTCTATCATGGTTCGAATCCATGTCTGGCAACATGAAAAAAGATTTTATTATTGATCAAAGCATAGCACTGGTTGGTGAAGGATATTATCTAGACGTTCATAATAATTATGACTATAAAGATTTAACCTTGGTAAGTGAAAATAATTCAGCAATTTTAAAATTATTTTTTAAGAAAACTTCTGGAGCTTGGGTAAAAGAATCTGATCCTGATAGTTTTATTCTCTGTTTCAATAATGTGCAATTCTTAGAATTTAGTAGAGAAATTTTTCACATCTTCTCTGAACTCTTCTCATATTGAAGAACTTGGCTATAAGGAACCTAGAGACGTAGATCACGAGTGGTTTTGCGAGGAAAAACAAGCAGAACCAACTTTCCATTTAATCATTAGATTTGAGAATGAAAGCTATATAAGAGTTTTTAGTGACACTATAACAGTTGATTTTGATAAATCTACGAAAGTATAATTGAAATATAAAAATACTTCTCTTAGGGTGACTTAACGGTGGAACGTTCTTTGTGATGAATATTTGTAAAACTCTTTATTCAAAATGCTTCAGGGTTTTCATCATTAGATAGTATCCATCGTCTCTACTTTCTATAACTTTAAATCCGAATCTCTCAAGATGCCAGGTCTTTTTAGTGGTTGAAAGGATAATATGCGCTCCAGCTTGCTTAATTCTTTGTATGCGCTCCTCAGTTAAAGCTTTTCCAATGCCTTTACCTTGATGTTCAGGGTGAACAATGCCCCAAAACAAGCCGTAGACTCCATCATCAAAGCCGGTGTTTGAATATGCGCCAAAACCCAAAATACTACCTTGTTCATTTTCATATACTACGTAATATGGCTTGGTAAATTCTTGAGAATTCAGCGACTCATGCAGTTCATGGGTAAAGCGTTCGAGTGATTCGTTCCAGCCTTCAGATTGATTATGGAATTTAAATATCTCGATAATTTCAGGAACATCAGACAGGGTGAGATTTCGTATAGACATAAGGTAATTATATCAAAATACGCATATTAAAATTCTTAAATATTCTATGAGTGTTTGAGTTCTTATGAGGAATTACTCGAGTTGAAAATTTGACAAGTTTGAGGTAATTCGGACTCCTAGTCTATAAAAGTGCTTGCTGTTCTGATAGGATATTAGTATGAAAAATAGATATGACAATCTTTTAAGAGAGAATAATAAAGCTATTCTCGATCTTGTTGCGTATAATCCAATACTTTTCATTATGACTGCAAAGGAGATTGAAAAAGTTTATAAAGATGGAGATAGAGTGTTAGAAATCGGAACTGGCGAAGGAGACTCCGCGTTTCCTGTTTTTGAGCATACGAAAGCGCATATTGATCTATTGGATATTTCTCAAGAAATGCTTAATATCGCAAAGGAGAAGTTATCCAAATTCACCACTAGGGCTGAGTATATCTGCGAAGATGCAAATAAATATTTAGAAAAAGCCTCTTCATACAATATTATCTTTTCTGGCTGGACAATTCATAACTTCAATCATGTAGATCAGTTAACGTTACTTCGGAGTATTTATGAAAGTCTTACTCCAGAAGGATATTTCTTCTTGATGGATAAGGTATATCCTGATACCGGTGGAGAGATTTTATTGAAAAAACAAAATGAACGTTATTCTCGTTATCTACCAGAAGATGTTGCTTCCGCTATAATCGCTCACGAAATAGAAGATGCAACGGATCAATACAGGTTACAAGAAGGAGTTCTCATGAGGATGCTAGGAGAGATTGGCTTTAAAGAAGTGAAGATTATAGACAGAATAGAGCGTGATGTCGTCATCAAGGCAAAAAAATGAATATAAAGAAATGTTTAAAGTCTGATGTATAATTCGCGTATATGAAAAAACAACTCACACTCTGCATGGTGTTTAAGGGCGACGAGATCCTTTTGGGTTTTAAAAAGCGTGGATTTGGTGAGGGCCGCTGGAATGGTTTTGGTGGCAAATTAAATGAAGGCGAGTCTATAGAATCGGCAGCAGTGCGAGAGATTCAAGAAGAAGTTGGACTTACTGTAAAAACAGAAGATCTTAAAAAAGCTGGTATTCTAGACTTTGAATATCAAAATGAACAAAAAGTGCTTGAAGTGCATGTATTTAAAATCTATAACTTTACCGGTGAGCCAGTTGAAACAGAAGAAATGAGACCGCAGTGGTTTCGTCTTGATCAGATTCCGTTTGATATGATGTGGCCGGATGATGAACATTGGTTTCCATATCTACTCGATGAAGGATTCTTTAAAGGAAGATTTTTATTTGATAAGCCTTCTAGCTCAGAATATACCTCTGAAATTTTAGAATTTGAGATTGAAGAAGTTGAATCTTTATCTTAGACAGAGGGTCTTTCATGGTAATCTAAATACTATGGAGTCTTTTTCTCAATCTATCATTACGTTACTGCAAACGGTGCCGCTATGGCAACAAATGAGTATTCTTGGCTTTTTCTCATACGCAGAAGGTTTGCCAGTCATTGGATCAATACTTCCTGGAGGCACGATTGCTATTTTTGCAGGAAGTCTTTCTGAAAGTGGAATTATGACACCACTAGTGGCATGTATCATTGTTGGTATTGCGAGTTTTCTGGGTGATATGACAGGATTTTTCTTGGGTAAGCGATTTACAAACATCCGCTGGATCCAAACCATTGTTACAAGCGAGAAGTATCAAAAGTCGTGGGATCTTTTTGATCGACATATTGCACTCATCACTATCTTTGGAAAGCTCATACCGGTTGTTCGCTCAACTCCATCAATTTTTGCGGCTGTGCGAGGCGTGCAAACAAGACGCTATATGATCTACAGCTTTTTAGGTTCAATGCTCTGGGGTATTGTAGGCGTGTATGCAGGAAAACTATTTACGATGTATTTTGGAGAACGTGCAACAGTATTCATTTTAGGTTTAATCGTTGTTTCAATTATAGCTGCACTTGTTCATCAGGGAATTAAGTTTTTACGCAAGAAATATAATACCAATAAATCAGAATAGTCTTGTTAGTTTGATCTAAAGTTTTGTATACTTGAGGTATATGAAAAAAATCATCCCTCATCTTTGGTTTGACACACAAGCGGTTGAAGCTGCAAACTTTTATGCATCAGTATTTCCAAACTCTCGGGTAACGCATACCAGTAAACTTACCGGGACTCCATCAGGGGATTGCGACATAGTTTCATTTGAAGTTATGGGAACACCGTTTGAAGCTATTAGTGCTGGTCCATATTTTAAAATCAATCCATCAATTTCATTTATGGTGAATTTTGATCCTTCCCAGCAAGCAGATGCTGCAGAAAAACTTGATGAGGTATGGTCAAAGATTTCTGAAGGAGGAAAGGTGATGATGCCGATTGGTGAATATCCATTTAGTAAGCGCTATGGATGGGTAGAAGATAAATTTGGTGTGTCATGGCAGCTGATTCTTACAAATCCGGAAGGCGAAGAGCGTCCGCTCGTACTCCCATCACTGCTTTTCACAAAAGATGTTTCTGGTAAAGCAGAAGAAGCAACTAATTTTTATCTTTCAGTATTTAAAGACAGTAAACGTGGAGCGATTGCATATTATCCAGAAGGTGCTGCGCCTGATACTGATAGCAAGGTAATGTTTACTGATTTTAAGCTAGAAGATACATGGCTTACTGCTATGGATGGCGGGAAAACGATGCACGACTTTAGTTTTAATGAAGGTGTGTCTTTACTTATTAAATGCGATTCTCAAGAAGAAATTGACTACTATTGGGAAAAACTTTCTGCCGTTCCAGAATCTGAACAATGCGGATGGCTCAAGGATAAGTATGGTGTGTCATGGCAAGTTACTCCAACAATGATCGAAGAAATTATGCAAAGCGGTGATCAGGAAAAGATTAATCGTGTGACACAGGCATTTTTGCAGATGAAAAAATTTGATATTGCTGCACTTGAAGCCGCTGCGCAAGCAGAATAGAAAAGCTACCAGATGAAAAGTCTGGTAGTTTTTTATACAGATGAGAAGCGTATACTGAATGTATATGAATCGCACCACTCGTATTCTCATCCTGATTATCATTATTATCCTTGGAATCACCGCATGGTTTTTACTGCGCCCCGATACTGAAAAACAATTAATAAACCCAGAACCAGTTACTTCCGCAGTACAAGAGCAAAAAGTTACAGAGATTGAAACTAACTTGGATACGCCATGGGAAATGGTTGAGTTGCCTGACAAAAAGATTTTAGTAACGGAACGTAACGGACGTATGCATATTGTTGGATCGAATGTGAGTTTTAACATTCCTGGTGTTATTGAAACAAGTGAAGGTGGACTATTGGGTATGGCGCTCCACCCTAAGTTTGTAGAGAACAAGTTTCTCTATATATATTTCACAACCAAAGCAAATAATAAAACAGTGAATCGTGTAGTGAGATATGTGTTTGATGGAAAATCAGTGAGTGGTGCAAAAACTATTATTGATGCTATTCCTGCAGGTTCGGTGCACAATGGTGGGCGCATTGCATTTGGTCCGGATGGATATTTGTATATAGCAACCGGCGAAGCGGGTGAAGAAAAACTTGCGCAGGATATTAATTCACTTGGTGGCAAGATTTTACGTATCAAAGATGATGGTGGTATTCCTATAGATAATCCATTTAAGAACGCGGTGTATTCATATGGTCATCGTAATCCACAAGGCTTGGCGTGGGATGCTAATGACGGCCTTTGGTCAACTGAGCATGGGCGGTCAGGAGTTCAATCAGGCTATGATGAATTAAATTATATTGAGAAAGGCGGTAACTACGGTTGGCCGATAATTGAAGGAGATGAAACAAAAGAAGGAATGCATGTGCCAGTACTTCATTCCGGCGCAACGACCACATGGGCACCATCAAGCTTGGCATATCTAGACGGAAAGTTGTATTTTAATGGACTTAAAGGAAAAACATTATATGTAGTTCCAGTCACAAGTTCAGGAAAAGTTGGCGAGCTTTCTACCATGTTCGCTAATACCTATGGACGTTTACGTGCTGTTACTTCACTCAAAGATGGCAGTTTACTTATTGCTACATCAAACAAAGACGGACGCGGTGATCCGCAGGAGGGCGATGATAAGGTTTTAAAAGTTATGCTTTCAAAATAGTATGGAGGAAGAATTAGAAAAGATATGGAATCATATGCATGAAGCGCCTGAACGCGAGCAGATTAAATTGTTTTTAGAATATTGCGATAAGCTTGTTGAATATAAGGATAAGGGTGAATGTAGTGAAGAGTTTGTAGGGTATAGAGTGACCGGGATTGGTCTGCAATTTGATGCTATTTCTGATTCAAATATTTTTGAAGATTTATTAAGTGTTGCATCAGATATGGAATGGTCTCGGAATATTTCATATAAACAGGATATAGATAGTTGGAATGCGGAGCGAGCAGAAGATATTAAATCAGAGGAGTGGAAAATGTTTTTGAAAGCATTGGCGGAAGCTCATGCACAATATGGTAAGCAAAATACTGAGGTATAGCAAAAAGTCCCAAAGCGGGTCTTTTTGTGTATAATGAGCCGTATGAAGGATACTCAGATTCAAAAGATAATCGAACAGGAACAACAGCGTCAATATGACATGGTTAATTTGATTGCATCAGAAAATGTAGTTTCAGATGATGTGATGGAGGCGGTTGGGTCGGTCTTGGGAAATAAATATGCAGAAGGATATTCTGGAGCACGGTACTATGCGGGTAACCAGTATATTGATGAGCTTGAGGAGCTCTGCAAAGAACGTGCATTGGCTGCATTTGGTTTGAGCGATGACAAATGGGCGGTAAATGTGCAGCCCTATTCTGGATCACCGGCCAATATGGCGGTGTATCACGCGCTTATTCCTGTTGGTTCAAAAATTATGGGACTCCAACTTGATCAAGGTGGGCACTTAACCCATGGATATAAGGCATCAATCACCGGAAAACTTTGGCAACAAGTTCCATATATTTTAAACAAAGAAACAGAGCTCTTGGATTACGATGCCATGATGGCGCTTGCTCAAACAGAACAACCTGCGCTCATAGTTGCTGGCTACACAGCATATTCACGCACTATTGATTGGAAGCGCATGCGTGATATTGCCGATTCCGTTGGCGCGTACTTGCATGCGGATATTTCACACATTGCTGGATTGGTTGCCACGGGCGCAATATCATCACCATTTGAATATGCAGATACCGTCATGACTACTACTCATAAAACATTGCGGGGTCCACGTGGTGCCATGATTTTTTCAAAAAAAGATACGCGCAATCTTCCACAAAAAATTGATAAGACGGTATTTCCCGGAATGCAGGGCGGTCCACATATGAATCAAATTGCGGGTGTTGCAGTGGCGCTTGCTGAAGCTCAAACACCAGAATACAAAAAATATATCCAACAGGTTATCAAAAATGCTCAAGCAATGGCTCAAAAATTTGAAGAGCTTGGATGGCGTGTGGTGTCAGGTGGAACAGATACTCATTTGTTTATTCTTGATACATGGATGAATGGAAAAGGAATTTCCGGGAAAGCTGCAAGTGATGCACTTGAGAAAGAGGGAATTATTGTGAATATGAATACTATTCCGTACGATACACGTAGCCCTATGGATCCATCAGGAATCCGTATTGGAACACCATTTGTTACCACTCAGGGTCTTGATGAAAAATGTGTTTGCGAAGTTGCAGAAAAGATCGATGAAATTTTAAAACGCACCATGTAAATATATGATGATTAACGGTAAGCAACTTGCAGAAGAACGTATTCAAGCGTTGAAAGAACAAGTATCAACGATGCCTCAGAAAAAGATAGGATTTATTGTGTTTGAACGCACGTATGCTACCGAACAATTTGTGAATATCAAAATGAAAATTGCAGAAAAGATTGGTATTGATGCAGAGATTGTTGAATATGATGATGAACTCACCACTGAAGCTGCTGAAGATTTTGTATACGCTATTAGTGCACAATATGATGGCATTGTTGTTCAGTTGCCACTACCGCCGCAGCTTGATACTCAGGTGATTCTCAATACTATTCCGCTCATACGAGACTGTGATGTACTCAGTGATATAGCACTGGAAGCGTATGCTCAGGGAAGAATAGAGGCTATGCCGCCCGTTGCAAGTGCGGTTCATCACATTCTTGCATCAATTAATGTGGATCTTGCACATAAAAATATTGTTATCGTTGGCAATGGACGCTTGGTTGGTTCTGTGGTGTCTCGTTATTTTAAGCGTCAAAATATTGCTCATACCATTATTACCGAAACAACTCCTCAGCATGAATATACAAGCGCACTCAAACATGCAGACATTATTATTTCTGGTGTTGGCAAGCCGCACTTAATCACTCCTGACATGGTTAAGCAAGGTGTTATTTTAATCGATGCTGGTACGAGCGAACAAGCAGGCAAAGTTGCAGGAGATATTGATCCAGCGTGCTATGAAAAGGCGAGCTACTACACACCCGTTCCCGGAGGGGTTGGCCCGCTCGCCGTTGTGGGAGTTTTTGAGAATTTAATGAAATCATGAAGATGAGTGCTATACTTAAGGTATATGAAAAAGAAGCTCATCTACTTAGTGGTTGCAGTTGTATTATTGGGATTAGTAACGGTTCTTGACCGATCATTATCACACAAGGTTGCTCAAACTACTGAGCAGGCTGATGCGACTATGGAGATTACAAAATTGGTTGCAGAATTTGGAAATCATCTTAAGAATGTTCCAACTACCGCAAACCCTGCGCTTATTCCGCCGCTTGTTGATCAAGAATATCGTCCCTATATTACGGATGCATTGTATGATCGCTGGATGAATGATCCAATGAGTGTTCCGGGGCGTGCAACATCAAGCCCATGGCCTGACCGTATGGAGGTAAAAGATATTAAGCCTGCCGGAGATCATTACGAGGTGGTTGCTGATGTTGTTGAGGTGACCAGCGTTGAGGCTGCAAATGGTGGTGCAGCTGTTCGATCAACCGTATACCTTACCGTCGTACAAGTAGATGGAGTTTGGAAAATTGCAGAATATCAAACTTCAATGGAATAATTTACAATCCCTCATATGAGGGATTTTAATTTGACAATAAGCATGATGAGGTATTAAATAAAGAAAAGTTTAAAAAAATCAGTTAACCATAAAAACCTAATATTCTTATGAGAAGATTTATACAATTCGTAGTATTGATTGGAATGCCATTTATTTCAGATGCTCAATCAAAGAATATCATTAGCCAAGGCAGACTTACTGCCACGTTTAAATCGGTGTTGTTTGACCAGGTGGATGACATTAAGCCCGAAATAAATACTCAAGTTGATTCACTCGTATATCAATTAGGAGCTGAAGGGGAAGCATTCCTTAATCAGATCTCTATTCTGTATGGTTTTAGTCTTGCCCGATATTGGAATCAGGATGAGTTTATTGCTCATGTTGCGTATTTGCAAGGAAGCGGGCAATTATCCCAAAAAGCCCCAAGCCTATTTCTTATAGAACTTCCATCCAAATCTATTACTCTTGGTATGATCCATTGGTGTAGGGGTGCTTGGATGTACAGCCTTCTCAAGCCAACAGAAGTAAAGGTTCTTCCGTCGGCAACAAGGCTCTATTTTTTAAAAAGTAATAATAAGGTATTAGTGGCTAATTAGTAAGCGATTAAAGAAAAAGTGATCTTAAATTCTTTGATCGCTTTTTCTCTTGCTTCAGTTTTTTATATCATGGTACCATAAAGTATATGAAGACAAACATTACCGCACTTATTTTTTTGGTGATTATTGTATTGATTGGTTTAATTATCGTGAATAGAAATAAATCAGAAATGCCAACCGATACCACCACGCCAACTCAAACAACACAAGAAATCTCAATTACTGATCAAAAGATTACACAAGAGAATTACTCAGCTACTAAGCCAGTAATTAGCGGTACTGGTGCTCTTGCCGATGCTGCACGTGCATTTGTGGATCAGAATGTTGCAACGTTTGGTGTTACGGCAGATAAAGAAGTTCCTGATCTTCGTAAAGAATTTGGCGCAGATGCTCCAACGGCGCACTATGAGCTAGAAATGGAAGCTGATACAGTCCAGTCGCCAACAACCATGTCTATTGTGATCAATAGCTATGCGTATACGGGTGGGGCGAATGGAATGAGTAGCTATAAGGTGTTTACGGCTTCAAAGAAAACCGGAAAAGTTCTTGCACTTAATGATGTAATTAAACAAGATCAACAGGGTGCATTTCTTAATACGGTAAAGCAGCAATTGCTCAGCTATCGTCCTGATGGAGGTGACACATTGCCAGTGTTTAAGGAGCAGGTACAAAAGCTTGGACTCGCGCAGCTTGATGATTTTGCTTTTAATCCAACTGAGATGATTATTTATTTTGATAAGTATGAAGTTGGTCCTGGAGCAATGGGTCCCGTGCCGCTTCCAATTCCACTCACTGTATTGCAGAATTATTTGGTGCCGATGGAATAAATTCAAAAACATCTTCACTTGCGGTGAGGATGTTTTTCTATAACAACAATTATTGTGGTTGATTTTTGAATTCATCAAACCTTCATAAAAAAGGTTGCAATTTTTAAATAGATAGGCGTATACTTAGGTCATACTAGTAATTAATTAAGATGTATATGCTAGCGACAATAGGTATAGTCTTACTGGTACTCTGGGCACTCGGATTCTTAGCATTCCATGTGCTTGGAAACTTTATCCACATTTTGCTGATTGCAGCCGTGGTCATGTTTTTGATTCGTATTATCAGGGGAGAAAATCCTCTAAAATAGGATACTTGTCGAATTAGTGTTTAACTTTTACTGAACTAATTAATCAAATTGCGTATGAACGATGATACCAACAACATTTCAGCTGACGAACTTATTAATTCAGATGCTGGAGTAGAAACCAATAAGAAGCTCCGTGGAGATGAGGAAGTAGATCCGCTCGAAGAAGATTTTACTGAAGAAATTGGAGCTGAAGGGGATGAATTTTCTCCCGATGATATGGGGGATGAAGAAAATGACACCAACGAAGATGACCTGATTCATGATGATGAAAAGGAGGAAATAGAAGGTGAGGAGATTGAAAAAGACGAAATGTAATACTAAAAAAGCAGGTTTAACGACCTGCTTTTTTAATGTTTAAGCGATAGAGGTGAGATATAATACAACCAATGATTCCACCACTTACGGCTGCTTCAATCGCAGTATACCATGCTGAATGAGTGTGCGAATGTGTATGTGCAAGCATGTGAATGCCAAAATGATGTTCAGTTTTGAAAAATGACCAGATAACCAAGCCAAGCAAACCTAAGGCAACGATCATCAAGAATGCATTCCGATTTTTAAAGTGGTGTGACTCCTCAACAAGAAGAATTGTATCAAGAATCGCATGGATGCTATGAAATATATACTCTTTAAGAGTGTAAATATTAATGTGTTGAGCATGCTGCCACCACTCGATACCCATATGAATTAGTAAGAGTGCAATAGTTTCATAGCCATGGCGATTGTGTGAATAAATTGCAACAATAAGTCCAGCTATAAACGCACCCAGCGCCCAAAAGGTTGCATCGTTAGTAAGGGTAGTAATTATATGAAGGATTGAAGCTATTCCATATGCAATAAGGAAGATATTGAGATAAATCTTCTTGTGATGATGAAAGTGGGTCTGAATAGTCTTCATATATAAATAAGGAGTTAAATATCGAAATTCTTCATATAGTACGCCTTTTGCAACAAATTTGCAATCTGGGTGTATACTGCAATTATATGACACATGCTAATTCAGAGGGGCTTTCTGATGAGCTTTACAGAGTAGCTCGTGAAAAGGGAACAGAGATGCCGTTTACGGGAGAACTTCTAAATAATCATAAAGAAGGAATATATAAGTGCGCGGTATGTGGCACAGAACTTTTTTCTTCTGATGCAAAGTTTGATTCTGGAACTGGGTGGCCATCATTTACCGAGCCAGCCAACTTGGAACATATTGAATTGATTGAAGATGATTCACATGGAATGCATCGAGTTGAAGTAGTGTGCAAGAATTGCAAAGCGCATTTGGGGCATGTGTTTAATGATGGACCTAAAGAAGCAGGAGGAATGCGATATTGTATAAACTCGGTGTGTTTAGGATTTGAAGAAAAAGAATAATATTTGAAAAATGAGGCGCGACCGAAGGTCGCGCCCCACTTTCTTTAGATGAAAAATAAATCACTCAAGTGATTTATTTAAGAAGTTGCTTGAGGTTTTGTAGATCTATCCCTTTTAATTTCTTGAAGTCTCCCGGCTTAAGTGTAGGGGCTTCGATCCCATTAATTTTTGTACGCTTCAATCTTGTAACGGTAAGTTTTACCGCCGCTAACATTCTGCGAATCTCATGCTTCTTTCCTTCGGTAAGCGTAATGGTAATTTTGTTACGTGATGGTGCAATAATCACGCTCTTTGGTGCTCTGTATGTAACGCCTTCATAGCGCATTCCTTTTTTGAGTTTTTGTTCTGCCTCATCAAAGATACGTTCTTGAGTCCATACTTCATACTCTTTGGTGATTTTGTTATCAGGATTCAATAGCGCATCAACCATGCGGTGATCATCGCTATATACCAAGAGTCCTTCAGATTCTTTATCAAGGCGCCCAATAGGGTGCAAACCAGGCATTCCTTTATGAACCCCAGTTTCTTCTCCTCGAGGTTTGTAGTAGAAAAAGTAGCTGAATTCCTTAGCTTCTTTGTTAATAGAAAGCGTGTCTCCAGCGTTCAATTTTTGCCCACGAGTGGCTGTTTTGCCGTTGATCTGAACTAATCCAGCATCAATGAGCTTATCCGCCTCACGACGAGACGCAACGCCCAATTGTGCCATATATACATTATTGTATATAGGTTCTGAGCCGGAAAATGTATAGGTCTGCATATAATGAACCTATAATAACATATTATTGACAAATGTAAATAGATGTGATAGATTTTTATAAATTAATACATTTACTTAACATTAAAGTTTTCGAGATACTATGAAAAACAATAACTTAGAAGATAATCCAATTGATTGGATGGGTCTATCTCTTGTGGCTTTGAGCTTATGCTTAACAGCTGCAATTACAACTTTAGTTTACCCTGATATTTTCGGAGGTGGTTGGGAGCCAGTAACAAGTGAAGAACTGAACATGTTTTCTTTGTTAGTATTCTTTGCCCTTGTATTTATCTCTATCTTCAACAAGGGGAAGGTGAAACCTTTCGTACAGATAGTGCTCATAATGATGCTATTTATCCTTATGGGTCAAATCTTTTTTAGTGCAGGGGTAGAAACCCTATCATCAAGAAAGTTTGCAAAAGGAGTTAGATTGCTCACCGGGGTACTTTTTCACATAGGTGCTATTTGCACGGGGATATCTTGGCGCTCCATGATTGAACTGTTTAAAAAAGTTAAATAAGTTCTTAAAAAGTAAAGTCTAAATAAAATAAAAGTCGCTAATCATTGGCGACTTTTTTGATACCTTCCGCCCATATTTATAATCTTTCCCTCAAACTCCATTAAGGTGAGTTGCACTAGCATATCAGTTGGTTGTAGATAAAAATACTCACATAATTCCGTTAGTGTTTTTGGAGCATCAAAAATATCGAGTGTCATATTAGTGACACTTTTTGTATTCTCAGATTTCTTGAGAGGAAAACCGAGATCGCTCACAAAGTCTTCAAAAGAGCTAAGCACACAAGCACCTTCATTTATTAACTGATGACATCCACGTGATAATGGAGAAAAGTATGATCCAGGGAATACATAGGTGGGTTTTCCATATTCAAGCGCATGATGAGCAGTAATAAGCGAGCCGGATCTTTCTTGAGCTTCAATCACAATCACTACATTGCTAATGGCTGCCATTAAACAATTACGTACCGGAAAGAAATATTTTTCTGCTCGGCGATCAATAGGGAATGGAGAAAGTAGGAGTCCATGATGCTTAAGAATCTTTTCTGCCATTTCAATATTCCCGCGTGGATACAGAACTGACTTGCCAAGACCAGATCCAGGGATTGCAATCGTTGGAATTTCATTCAATATACTCTGTTCGTGCACCAACGTATCAATACCAAATGCTAGTCCAGAAACAGTTGCAATATCATATAAGCTCAATCGCTCCGTTAAATGACTCACAAGCTGTATCCCGTAACTACTTGGCTTACGTGTACCAACAATCGTAATAATTGGTTTTTGTAACAAATTAATATTTCCGCAATACCATAACTCATCCGGAAATGATCGTAAGAAATCATCAACATAATTGGGAAGCATAGATTTGGAAATAACTTTAATATCAGCATCTATCATTTACATATAATAAAATCTCGTACCATACTTTCACTAGTAAAAAATAACCAAACTTTTTGTTGCGCCAACTATAAAAATGAATCATGAAGAATTAGAAAAATATGATATACTCAAAAAGTTATGTTAGACATCAAATTTATTCGCGCTCATACTGAGATTGTCAAAAACGCCGTACTTTCAAAAAAAGTCAAGGTGGATATTGATAAGCTCATTAAGCTTGACGATGATCGCTTGGAACTCCTTAGAAAAATAGAAGAATTGCGTACGCAACAAAATAGTGTTTCCGATAAAATTACCTCCGCATCAGATACTGAACGCGCTTCACAGATTGAATCAATGAAGCAGGTAAAGGAAACGTTGCGCACTCAAGAAGATCAATACAACACTATTTTAACCAGCTGGAAGGAGCTCATGTTGAAAGTTCCTAATGTTCCAGATATGTCAGTTCCGGATGGAAATTCTGACGAAGATAATGTTCCAATCAAACACTGGGGGGAAGCCAAGAAATTTAACTTTACACCACAAAGTCATATTGACCTCATGCTCAAGCATAATATGGTTGATTTTGAACGCGGAACTAAAGTTCACGGATTCCGTGGCTACTTCCTCAAGAATAAAGGAGCACTCCTCACGTTTGCTATTTGGAATTACGCAAAAGATTTTTATCTTAAGAATGGGTTTCCAGAATTTATGATTACACCAACCATTGTTCATAAAGAAAATTTCTTTGGAACAGGTCATCTCCCTAATGAAGCAGAAGATTTATTTGAAACTCAAGACGGACAAAATCTTATTGGAACCGCAGAGGTGGCAACAATGGGATATTTCCGTGATGAAGTATTGGAAGAAGCAGAATTTCCTCGTAAGATCTTGGCATTTTCACCGTGTTTCCGCAGAGAAGCTGGATCGCATGGAAAAGATGTAAAAGGACTTATTCGTGTGCATGAGTTTTATAAATTTGAACAGGTGATTTTATGTGAGGCATCTCATGCTAAATCAGTTGAACTTCATGATTGGATTCAGGGAAATGTTGAAAGCTTTATTGAATCATTAGGTATACCGTATCGCACCGTGATCAACTGTTCTGGTGATCTTGGGTTGGGGCAGGTTAAAAAATACGATACTGAGTTATGGGTACCGGGAGAAGAGAAATATCGCGAGATTTCTTCAGCATCATATTTCCATGATTTCCAAACTCGCCGCTTTAATATTCGCTATAAAGATTCAGAAGGAAAAATGCGATTTGCGCACTCACTTAACTGTACGGCAATTCCAACACCGCGTATTTTGGTGTCACTTATTGAAAACTTCCAGCAGGAAGACGGATCAATCAAAATTCCGGACGCATTGGTGCCATACTGTGGGTTTGATCGTATTGGCTAGTACGTTGGACGCGGTATAATAACGGTAATGCCGGAAACTGCACCAGCCGAACAACCTAAAACCGTCAGAAAAGTTGTAAAAAAACAGCCGCCTCAGGCTGCTGTTTTGGTTGGTCATTTTTTCTCATCCACATTATGGGGCGTAATCGGTGGCTTCATTATTATCACTGCACTCTATGTAGGGATCATGCGTTCGCCGGAGCTTGGGGTACAGCGGGTACATGTAAAAGGGAATCAAGTGCTATCGTCGTTTGAAATTGGAAAACAGACCATGTCATATTTAACGAGATTTTCTGATGTGATTGTGCCGTATCCAAATAGGATTTTGCAATCATCATCTGCAATTGAGAGTTATCTTGTTGAGCGCTATCCAGAAATTGCAGAAGCTGATGTTTGGTACGATGGTTTTAATGATCTGTACATAACAATCGTTGAGCAAGAGGCGCGCATTGTGCACTGTAATAGCTTGCCTAATGAAGATGTGTCATGTTGGCAGCGATCAAGTAACGGGCGCCCGCTATTAAAAACTCCACAAAATGATTTTGATGTAAATCCTAAGCTTAATACCTCAATTTATTTAGTGAATAATATTTTACCGGCATTCATTGCGGAAGAGACGTTAGGAATTTACCGTTTGGTTTCAACTGAGCAGCATAGAATCTTGGCGTGTACCTATCATCATGAAAAACCAGACTATGAGTGCTTGATGTCTACGAATAGATTTGGTGTTGTGTCGCTCTACATTGATGCACCATCGAGCAAATTAATCGCTGCAGCTGATGAGCCGATTATGGATATTGTGATTAAAAATATTCCTAAAGAAACTGAAACACTTTCATATATAGACTTACGGTTTTATCCAAAGATTGTATACAAATAGCCACCGTCGGAGGTGGCTATTTCTTGGAGATAGATTTCCAAGTTATGCACATAATCTGGAGGGAATAATGGGCTGAAATCTAAAAATAAATTTTCGAAATTCGTTTCGCGTTCTTACAGCCAAAACTCGCAGATTTTTAGCTGACTGTTTTGCTGAGCAGGGATCAACAAAACACACTCTTTTGTATCTCTTTTTCATGTTCAAAAATTAAGGTATGGTTTTAGTTTAATTATATAACAATGAAGTGAGTAGTATAGATACGTGTATACAAAATCATCCCAATACTGTACAATCGTCAAGATTATGAGCAATCAATTTTGGCACAATCTTAAAGAAAAGCACGGCTTTTTATATGTTGCAGCGCCTATGGCAGATGTAACTGATGTTGCTGAACGTGAAATGCTGGCTAAATATTCTCGTATGGGAGAAACGGGAAGCAAACTTCATGCACTTTGGACAGAGTTTGTTGCAGCAGATGGGCTTATTCATCCGCAAGGACGTGTTAGTTTATTGCGTGATCTTGAATATACCGAGCGCCAACGTCCATTGATTGCGCAACTTTTTAGTAGTAATCCGGAGAAAATTAAAGAAGCTGCACGCATGGTAGCAGAGCTTGGCTACGATGGAATTGATATTAACGCTGGCTGCCCCGACGATACTATCTGTAAACAAGGTGCTGGTTCTGCACTCATTAAAAATGTTGAAACACTTGCGCTTTTGATTGAAGCTT
The DNA here is from genome assembly GCA_036405175.1 of Minisyncoccota bacterium. Classification (GTDB taxonomy): domain Bacteria; phylum Patescibacteriota; class Minisyncoccia; order Phycocordibacterales; family UBA1006; genus DASWYC01. Next base: position 300,349 of record DASWYC010000002.1, on the reverse strand, counting down.
GCAGAGAAGGTGCACCACATCTTCCAATTTCTATCAAAACCCGTATTGGATGGAACTCGTACGATGAGGCATACATTAAACGGGTAATTTCTTTGAAGCCAGATATTTTAACGATTCACGCACGCACCAAAAATGAAATGTCTAAACCGGAACCGCACTGGGATGTGCTTAAGCAAATTGTTGAGCTTGCACATGCAGAAGGCGTATTGGTATTAGCAAACGGAAATGTCACCTCGTTTGAAAAGGCGGAAGAGGTGCGATTAGCAACAGGCTGCGATGGCGTGATGATTGGAAAGGGAATTTTTGGAAAGCCGTGGTTGTTTGATCCAGAAGAAACAATGAAGCCAAAAAATATTGAGGAGTTGATTGCTCTGTGTAAGGAGCACGTTGAATTGTATATGAAGAGTGTTGGTACATTGCGTTCGGCAGTGTATGAATTTGGTAGTGAAACTCTAGCCATTGAAGGAGGGGAGATTAAGCCCAAAGCATTTGCACTGATGGCAAAGCATTTTAAAGCTTATTTTGCCGACTTTCCAGAATATGCCGAGCTTAAGCAGCAATTGGTGATGAGCCGCTCATATGAAGAATGTATGAGTATTTTGAATAGTATTAAATAGTTGGCAAGAATTGTGAAGTGTGGTATTTTTGTGGGGTAAATTAGTTTTTTAAATATTTATAATCATTAAAATTGAATAATATTATGCCAATTCAAAAAAGTGGGCTCAGTCTGAATCCAATAGATATGCCTTTAGGGAGTATTTATAGAAGCTTTAAGACAACACCGGATGCAATGGGGTTGTTCGATATTTCTTCTCAACTAAAAGAAAAGTTAGATGGAGCTAAAAGTCTTGTACAGAATAATTTAACCGAACAAATAAAGGGGAACAAGGAAACCGAGACTTATGTAAAGCTTATTTCAATTTCTTTGGCAAAGAGTTTGGGAGAAGCTATTGATATGCTTGCTGATGCTGTGAATCATATAGGAGGAGAGAGTTTTTTATCACTGGTTGCTTTAAGATTATTTACGGATAGAAGCGACTTTAAGGATACAGAAAGTAATCAAAAGGCATATTTAAAAGCTAAAACTGGTATTTATTAAGAAGTAGAGATTTCTTATTTACTCAAAGCCTGAATACTTCGGGCTTTTTGTATTTTCCAGTTAAAAAACATATAATATAAGTATGTCAGAAGTTCTCTATAGAAAATATCGTCCTCAAAATTTTGATCAGGTGGTGGGGCAGGACCATGTGGTGTCAGTTCTTAAGAAACAGGCAGGCACCAAAGCGCCCTCACATGCCTATTTATTTGTAGGTGGGCGTGGGCTTGGGAAAACGTCATTGGCACGTATTTTTGCACGGGAGCTCAACATTGCTCCGGAAGATACGTACGAGATTGATGCTGCAAGTTATCGAAAACTTGAACATGCAAAAGATTTAAAAGATACCGTATACACGTTGCCAATTTCTTCCGACTACAAAATGTATATTATCGATGAAGCGCACATGCTCACTAAAGAAGCATGGAACTCTCTTTTGAAGACGATTGAAGAGCCGCCAAAGCACGTGATATTTATTTTTGCAACTACGGAAAAACACAAAGTGCTTCCAACAATTATTTCTCGTTGTGTAGTTTTAGATTTTAAAAATCCATCAATCAAAGATATTGAGACATTGGTAAATGGTGTTGCGTCGCAAGAATCAATGACGCTTGAAACAGAAGAGGTTACGCGCATTGTACATCAGGCCAAAGGGTCATTCCGTGATGCATTGAGTGTTTTGGAGCGTCGTCTTCATATGAAAGATGGGTTTACTATGATTGATGGTCATGACGTTCAAAACTTTTTGCGAAGTTACACCAATCCTGTTGCTGCACTCTCGATCATTGAAAAGGTTCCTCTTGAATCATTTGATTATTTTACGGAACTTTTACTGGAAACCGTTCAATATATTTTATTGTCACGTTATGATGCAGGCCGGGAACATCAAACATCAATCTCATTAAGTGAAGAACACAAGCAAGAATTTATACAACAAAAAAATATTAACTCGCAGTTGTTGGTGTCACTTATTCAACTTGCAGAAAGTTTGCAATCAACTCAATACAAACGAGAGCACATGATTGCGTGGGTGCTCAATCAGCAGGGTGTGGAAAACTAGTTGACATGAAAATTTTTTGCGCGATACTATAAGTACGACCTAAGATCATGTTGGGTCAACTATCAAACGGCTAAAAACCCACCGCAAGGTGGGTTTTTAGTATCTAAAAAATTGGTTACTTTTCTAATGAAAGTTTTTGCATCAGATCGTACGATACGTTGATGAATATATTAGTTGAAACCATTGCACGAGGATTACCACTTTGGTGTATTGTATGGATCTGGATGGCAAGTTATGTGCGTAATGCCGTTGCATCAGAAACTTCTACGTTGGTGATGATATTGGTGTTGTCTAGTGCGTTAATTGCGATTGCTGGTACAACATTCCAGTTTGTGCGATTTAAAATAATATTTTTAGTAGGCTTGGTTGCACTGGTAATCGGTGGAGTTTCGTATAAAGTATTTTCTCATCAAGAGGCAGTAAAACGCAAAGCAATTGCACTGCTACAAGAGCAAGTAGGGCAAACTCAAAAATATTCTGTTATTGTTGAGCGCAAGCTTTCTGAAACTACTAAAGATCAAACGTACCAAGCATACTTTGAAGATCCACATCTTTCAGTAGCATTCACTACTAAAAATATCTACTTTTATCACGATGAGGTTCTGCTGCGCGGCAAACTTACGGTAACCGAGATTCCGCCAGCACGTGTGCGATTAAAACTTAAAGAAGAGGAATCAATAGAACGTACCTCAAAGATAGTGGGACGTATTGTGTATGCAACACAAACATATTTGTCTGGAATTTATCAAACCTATTTACAAGAAGAAACACTCGGTATAACAGAAGGTATTGTGCTGGGAATGCAGAACCACTTGCCATATTGGTTCTCGTCACTTTTTAGAGACGTTGGGATTTCTCATATTATTGTGCTATCTGGATATAATATTCTGCTTGTATATGAAGGACTCTTTTTATTGGGAAGAAGTTTTTTAAACCGTACCACCATCGTGGCAACCTCATTAATACTCTCATATATCCTAGTGTTGATTGCCGGAAATACCGAAGCTTCTGCGCGTGCATATCAAAGTATCCTATTACATGAGATCTTACGAGTATTCGGTATCATGCCATCAATTGAGCGTACTATTCTCTATTTGATCGTTTACATAAGTATTGTCACCGTAACGCCACTTAATGACCATATTGGACTACTGCTTTCTTGTGCAGCAACTTTAGGTATTGTATATACGATGAAAATCTATACCATGTTCACTAAAAGTCTCAAGATTCACAAATATGTGAGCGGATTAGCGTCTGCCATTGTCACAACGCTTGGTGCTTGGATGGGCACCCTGCCAATTATTATTGGATACTTTGGTGTTGCAACACCTGGAGGCATGGTGATGTCTCTGTTGGTTATTCCACTGGTATTTATGTATACGGTCGTAGGGATTGGTTTTTTGCTCGTAGGAATGTTGGCGCAGCTGGTGCCACTTATCCAGCCACTGTTACTGTGGACTGCATGGGGGCTCACTAAAGCAACAAGTTTGTTGGTGTCTATGGGGATTACGATACGATATCATATTCCATCATTTATCATGACCGGTACCATGGTACTTATTTTAGTTGCGTGTATGAGCTGTATGTTTGCAATCTTTGCCATCATTAAAAAATCTGAAGCATTTGAGCTACAAGAAATAACAAAAAACCGCTAAGTTAATTAGCGGTTTTTTGTTATTTAATTCGTTGTTCAATAACTTCAAAGTTAAGAGCGGGGAAGATTTTTTCTAGATATCCGGCACGTCCGGTAATACCAAAGTCAAGAATAAATGAGTGTTCCCAGCAATCAATACCAAGAATATGTGTTGCACCAACGAGCTGTCCAAGATGTTGCTCGTCTACCCATGAGTGATAGAGTTCGCCACTTTGATTGTCTTGCCAGAGGATAGCCCATCCAACGCCACGGGTTTTTGCCAGGATCATAAATTCAGACTTCCATGTATCATATGATCCCCATGTTGCTGAAATCTTCTTGTGCAATTCAGAGCCTTCACTAATCTCACGGGCTTCGCCAGTGAGTGTCTCAAAAAAGTACTCATGATTCTTTGCTCCGTTAAACTCAAATGAGAATCGGCGCATCAATTCTTGTTTTTCAGGCAATGCAACGTCGCCTTTAAGCTTGGTAAGAATATTATTTGCCTCATCTACATATTTCTCATAGAGCGCAACATGCCCCTTAAGTGCATCTTCAGAAAGTCCGGTATTTGAATGAAAGCTAAATGTTTGTTTGGTAAGCATACAAATAAGAGATTATGCTGCTTGAGCTAAATCAGAACCGTTTTTAGCAACAGTCATAGGAGCTTCTTTATGAAGGCGTAAAATCTCATCAGGCTTAAACCCATAAATAGGAGTATCGTTTACCACAATCAAAGGTACCCCTTGCGCGTGATACTTTTCAATTGCAATGGTGCGACGATCAGCATCGTTGCTAATATTGTATTCTGTATATTCAATACCTTGATCTTTCATGAAGTTTTTTGCCATAACGCAATAGGTGCAGGTGTTGGTGGTGTAAATTTCTACCATATGTGTAAAGTATTAGGAATATATCCTAGTATATACTCCCGAGCAGTCTTTTCAAGAAACATGAAAGACTCTATACTAGGTCTAATTTATGCAATTTACCATCGCAGCAATACTCCTTATCTGGTCAGCATTGGTACTGCCAACATGGCTGTTAATTCCTATCTGTATTGTGGTCTTTTTTGTGACTCCGTTTAGAGGAATCATTTTAATAACATTGTTTCTCTCAGTGCTTATGAGTGGAGCAGAATTAACAACACTTGCTATCGTATTTGGATGTATTGGAGTATTAATTATTGCTGGCGAACGCATTAAAGACTCAATGAAAATTCCTCAGGTGATATAGCTATGATACGTATTAACTATCATCGTAAAAAGATAACGAGTTCAATGAAGTCAAAACCATCGTATAAGAATTTGGAAGAGATTTTTATTGATAGTGAAAATATTTCTGGGCTTGATGTTGATCAGATGCAGAACGTGATGAATTCAAAGCTGCCATCATTTCCGCGTGCAATTGTATTTTCAATTATGATTTTATTTTTGCTCGGTATAGGAGTAAAGCTCTATAACCTTCAAGTGAAAGGCGGAGAGAAGTATATGACGATTGCAGAAAAGAATCGCCTTGCATCAACACCACTATGGGGACAGCGTGGAACGCTCTTGGATAGAAATGGGAAACTTTTAGCATGGAATAGTACCGTAACAGGAAATGAAGATTTTCCGCGTCGCACCTATATTGAAAAACCAGGATTTTCAATGCTGGGCTATATTGAGTATCCAAAGAAAGATAAAAAGGGTCAATTGTGGCAGAAGGAACTCAAAGGATATGAAGGACTTGAAAAAACATATAATGAGTTATTGCGCGGAGAAAACGGCTCAATCTATAAAGAGGTAGACTCAACCGGAAAAGAGATTGGAACACAAACTGTTGTGCCCCCAAAAAATGGAAGCAATGTGATTACCTCTGTTGATGCCAACATGCAGAGTGCACTCTTTAACGCACTTTCAACATCTATGAATGACGGAGGATATCAGGGAGCTGCCGGTATTATTATGGATATTCAAACAGGTGAAGTGCTTGCCATGACGAGTGCACCGGAGTTTTCTCCACAGGTATTTTCTGATCGTACCGATGTTGCAGCTATTCGTGATTATTTTAATGATAAGCGTAAACCATTTTTGAATCGTGTAACATCTGGACTCTACTCTCCAGGATCAACTATTAAACCATTCATTGCACTGGCTGCACTCAATGAAGGAACCGTAACTGCAGATACGACAGTTGATTCAACGGGTGCTATAGAAATTCCCAATCGATATAATCCGGATAAGCCATCTATTTATCGTGATTGGAAAAAGGGAGGTCACGGAGTTACCAATGTAACCAAAGCGTTGGCAGAATCAGTAAATACCTATTTCTATGCAATTGGAGGAGGATATAAAAATATCAAAGGGATTGGAATTAAGAATATTGAAAAATATACAGCAGGATTTGGTTTGGCATCAGAAACAGGAATTTCATTTATGGACGAAAAGAAGGGAAATCTTCCAACCCCAAGCTGGAAACAAAAACTCTTCAAAGAAAACTGGTGGCTTGGAGATACCTATATTACTTCAATTGGTCAGTATGGATTTCAGGTGACACCAATTCAGTTGGCGCGTGGTATTGGAGGTATCGCAAATGGGGGGCACTTGGTAACGCCGGTGATTTTGAAAGGAGAACAAGGGGCTAAGTCTGACGTATTTGATATTGATCCGCATGCGTATGAAGTAATTAGAGATGGAATGCGCCAAACAGTATTGAGTGGAACGGCATGGGTTCTTAACCTGTCTCAGGTGAATATTGCTGCAAAAACAGGAACGGCACAGGTCGGAACCGACAAGACCAGGATTAACTCGTGGGTAACAGGATTCTTCCCGTATGAAAATCCGCGCTATTCATTTGCTCTGGTATTGGAGAGTGCACCAAAAACTACTACAGTTACCGCATCATGGGCAATGCGTCAGTTCCTTAAACAATCATTTATTGATTCACCAGATTTCTGGGGAATTCAAAAAAATAACAGCGGGGTAGCAGATTTGCCAAGCGATGCGCCAGGAAGTGGAATTGAGTTAATTGAGTAGCCGTTGTAAATGTTTGGATTGTAGTGGACAGAGGCGCGACCGAAGGTCGCGCCTCTGTTATGCAAATAAATTTATATAACGCCCCAATTGAGAAACCTCGTCAAATATGCTATTCTAAATTCATACTCATAAAACATTTCTGATCTATATGACACTCCTCGAAACACTCAAAGAAGACATGAAAAACGCAATGCGTGCCAAAGAATCAGAGAAACTTACCGTAATCCGCGGAATTCTCTCATCAATCACTAATGAACTCGTAAATCTCAAGCGCGGTCCAGACGGAACGCTTTCAGAAGAAGAAACCGTTTCTGTAATTCGTCGTGAAGCAAAAAAGCGCAAAGATGCTATTGAAGAATTTGCTAAAGCAGGGCGTGAAGATCTTGCTGATAATGAAAAGTTTGAACTTACCGTACTTGAAATCTATCTTCCACAACTCATGAGTAAAGAAGATATTACTAAATTTGTACAAGAAAAAATCGCAGCAACTCCAGAACCAATTTCAAAAGGTCCTTTTGTTGGATCAGTAATGAAAGATCTTGCAGGAAAAGCTGATGGAGCACTTGTTAAAGAGGTAGTTGATGAATTGGTAAGGTAATATTTGCGAGTACTGCTCGCAACGTTTGGTTGGATTATTAGCTGTAATCTTAAGAAACATATGTTTTCCAAACTTATTGAACTATTCCTTCTCTCGGGAGGACTCTACGGACTTGATCAACTCTTACCTGGAATTACCATTCCGGGACCACTCTATTATTTTATAATTGGAGGAGCAATCCTCTTAGTCTTGTTTGAAATTATTAAACCAATTTTGGGATTTATTACGTTTCCATTGAATTTTATTACCTTTGGATTATTCAGTTCAGTGCTTATGGTGCTCATTGTGTATGGTATTGCACGCACAAGTGGACTGATACTCTTTGATTCAAATGGCATCTTGTGGCTCTTTGCTATTATTCTTGGATTTTATAGCGTAATTGTCTCAGAAACATTTTAGTGTATGAAAAAAGTTATCACCCACAATGGAGGATTCCATGCCGATGAAGTATGTGCTGTTGCCATGCTCGGTATTTACCTTGGCATGCAAGCAGAAGATTATACAGTGGTCCGCACCCGCGATCCAGAAGTTATTGCAACCGGAGATTATGTAATTGATGTTGGACATATTTATAATGAAGCTGCCAACAGATTTGATCATCATCAACAAGAGGGTGCCGGGATCCGTCATAACGGTATTCCATATGCATCATGTGGATTGGTGTGGCGTCATTTTGGATATGAGATTTGCAATAACAATAAAGAGTTGTGGCAGGAAATTGAAGATCGTATCTGTATTCCAGTAGATGCGCATGATAATGGCATCTTGATTCAAACTCTTACTGAGGGCGGACTTCAGCCACAATATAATTTAGGTGAGATCATTTCAACATATAAGCCAATCCTCGACAGCACAGACACTGATCCATATTTTATGGAGGCTATGGAATTCGTGAAGGGAATGATCGTGCGCATTCTTGCCCGTGCATATGTGGTTGAGCGAGAGCATAATCGTGCTCGTGAGGTGCTTAACAATGTAGAGGGGAATACTGCTGTATTTGATGAAATGTATTTATGGGAAGGCCTTGAGACCGAATATCCAGATGTTCATGTAGTGGTATACCCAAAAAATAATGAATGGCGAGCAGAAACCGTGCGTAAAATGGAGGGCACTTTCTCACGCTGGGTGCGATTTCCTGAAGAATGGGGAGGACTTTCCGGAGAAGAGCTTCAGGCTGTTTCTGGTATTGAAGGGCTTAAATTCTGTCACCGGGCTGGATTCTTGCTTGTAGGGCACACTAAGGAGGCTGTTTTGGCTGGGGCAGAGCAGGTGGTGCCGGTTAATTAAAAATACACTCATAACTATTTGACAAATAACCCCTTCATTGATAGAATAGGGAACATGTTAAAGATCAGATTACATCGAATCGGACGCAGAAACGAGCCTCACTATAAGGTGGTTGTTACCGATGCCCGCAAAGGTCCAAAGTCAGCAAAATTCATTGAAGAACTTGGATATTACACTCCAAAGTCAGGAACTGTTTCAATCAACAAGGAACGTTCACAATACTGGATGGGAGTTGGAGCACAAGTTTCAGATACCGTTCACAACTTTATGGTTCGCAACAATATTGTTGAGGCACGTACACGTAACTCACTCCCAACCAAGAAACCAACCGTAAAGCGCTCAGAAGCAAAAAAGAAATAACACCGAGAGGTGTTTTTCTTTTTAACTTTTTCTTGCTGGTTTAGGGTTTTATTTTCTCAAAAATTATGCTAGTATAGATTCACAAACGGGTGTATAGCTCAGGTGGTTAGAGCGCGTCACTGATAATGACGAGGTCCCAGGTTCGAGTCCTGGTACACCCACAGACAGTTGAAAAAATAGAATAATCTGGTAAGGTGAGGAGTATCAATTGTTAAAAACCTTTAAATAGAATCAAATGAAAACACAAATAGAACATGTACTATCTCGCAATGATTGGGAGGGTATTGTTATTAATGAAAATAATGAACCTCTCGTTGAATTACAAAAAATCCCTGGACTCATAAAAGGAACTGGATTTGGCGTTAATAGTCCAATATTTTTTGTACGTAGAACAATCGCGGATAAACTTTATCGGATTGGGAATTACCTCAGCTCTCAATTAGATCTACAATTAGTAGTAATTGAGGGTTATCGAACACTGGAATCTCAACAGAAAAGTTGGGATAGGGAATGGCTAAAAGTGAAGCAGTCAAATTCTGCTTTATCGGACGATGATATTGAAAAGATTGTACGGCTTTTGGTAGCCAAGCCTACTCAGCTGGCAAACCATCACTGTGGTGGTGCTGTTGACGTAACACTGGCACGTAAAGACGGCACCTTATTAGATATGGGAACACCCTATCTTAATATTGCAAGTAAGGAAGATCGGGTAAATCATCCTATGCTGTCAAAAGGTATTACAGAGTTGCAGCAGAAAAATAGAGAAATCTTAAGGGAAACAATGAGGAGAGAACAATTCGTGTGGTACCCTGGCGAGTGGTGGCACTTTTGCTGGGGTGATCGTATGTGGGCTGTGTACTTAAAACAATCCTCATGTATTTACGGGTCTATAGAACTTTAACAAAAGTAAGGCAGTTGATCTGCCTTTTTGTTATGCCTTAAGCGTGATATATTCCAATTATGAAATCAGAACTCCTCAAAGAACGCCAGCAACGATTTAAACTTCTTTGGAAGGAACTCAAAAAACTCTATCCGGAAGATCGCCACACAGAGCTTCATTGGAAGAATCCATGGGAACTAGTAGTCTCGGTTGCACTCTCTGCACAATGTACGGATAAAAAGGTGAATGAGGTAACTGCGGTGTTGTTCAAAAAGTATCCAACACCTCAAAAGTTAGCAAAAGCTGATCTTGCTGATGTTGAGAAGATTGTCTATCAAACCGGATTTTATAAAGCAAAGGCTAAAAATATTATCAAACTTTCACAACAACTCCTTGAAGAATTTAATGGAGAAGTACCTCAAGAAATTAATGAGCTTACTAAACTTGCTGGAGTGGGGCGCAAGACGGCTCAGGTGGTGCGTGCGTATGCATTTAATATCGCCACTGGAATGCCGGTTGATACGCATGTAAAGCGTTTTGCTCTTAGATATAATCTCACCGATCATACAGAAGTAGAAAAGATCGAGAAGGATTTATTGGAAGTAATTCCAAAAGAGACCTGGATTGATGCACCTCATAAGTTTATTGCCTATGGGCGACGATTGGCTCCCGCAAAACCCTACGATACTTCTCAAGATCCACTGATTAAAATCTATCCACCAGCGGGGAAAATCTTCAGAGTTAACTAATATTTACATAATCTAGAAAGTATTGTATATTTTTCTCATGAATCGAGTAGAGAATGAATTCTTTGACATTAATAAATTTCCGGCAGAGAAGGGGATTTTACTGTTTCCAATTTCGATGAGTCGTATTTTGAATCGTCAAAGTGCGCCAGAATGCTTGAAGGATATACGTCATCTTTCTCCATCTAAAATTTCTAAACCATTAGTTGGACTCAACTTCGTCTACGGGGACTTTCTGTATCTAAGTTCTGATAAGCCAGCAGCAGAGCTTAAAAATACGTTTATGACTCAAGTTATTAATCATAAGAATGAAATGTCAAAATTACTGAGTAAAAATACTACGCAATTTCAGATTCAAAATGCTTTTAATTATATGGTATGGAACCAGATGTATCTTGGTACTGTAAATTTTAATATTAAACTTAGTGAAATAAAAAGTCTTTATAAGCAGGATGAAAAATTTCAGCAATATATAAAAGAAGATGCTGACTTTTTTAAGCGTGAGTTAACTGAGAATCAAGTCAATTTCTTCTTAGAGGAACATTTGATGTTTTATCTACTTTCTAGAGGAAAAGTGAGACTTCCAAATGACTTCATTCAAGATCATCAAAAGTGGATCCTATGGTGTTATCCAGGAAAGCAACCAAAAGCACTTATTTATCTGATGCAGCTTAATCCATTTAAATTGGATTGGCCCGAAAACAAATATCAAAATGCTGCGTATAATCTTGATGAAAAGAATTTAATTGAGTTTGATCGTGTAAACCTTGAAACCTATACCTATGAATAATTCAACCGGAAAACTTTCTATTGTTGCTACGCCTATTGGTAATTTAGGTGATATGACGCCACGTGCGGTTGAAACTCTCAAAGTGTCCGATGTTATTTTTGCAGAAGACACACGTAATAGTAAAAAACTATTGATGCATTTTGACATTACCACCTCATGTCACTCGTTGCATGAATTTTCTGAGCGTAAAGTTTTTGAAGAAATCATCGAGCGCCTCAATAAAGGCGAACACGTGTCATATATTTCTGATGCAGGAACACCAGGTGTATCTGATCCTGGGGGATTTTTGGTTCACTATATTCGCACTAACTCACCAGAAACCATTATAGAACCGATTCCGGGCGTTTCAGCACTTGCGGCACAAATTTCTATCTCAGGCATTATTGGCGAAGAACCCATCGTATTTATTGGCTTCCTGCCAAAAAAGAAAGGGCGTCAAACCAAGCTTAAAGAAATTAAACATTTGATTGAAGAACTTGAATATAACGTTGTGCTTTATGAAAGTCCGCATGGAATTTTAAAGCTCCTCAAAGATTTGCAAGAAATCAACTGCACGCTTGTTATTGGACGAGAGCTCACTAAGCTTCACGAAACTATATACCACGGAGCGCCAGATGGGATTACTGATCAACTTAAAGCTGCTTTTGGAGAAAACATTAAGGGAGAGTTTGCTATTACGGTACTTCCGCCTAAAAAGTAAAAGTGAATATAAAAACCCCTGAACTGAACAAAATTTGTACGTCAGGGGTGGGAGTAATGAGGATTGAGACAAAACCCAGATCTTTATATTGGCATACTGTGACACTAGCGTCAATAAAGATGTCTCCTGGCCCAAAACTTGATACAATAGAGATATGAAAATCTGGCTCTTGAAAGTAATTGGTGGAGCAACGCTGCTCTTGATTGTTACTCTTTTTATTGGGCTTTCGTACCAGACAACGCTTGTGATTGCTATTATTCTAGGGCTGATTATTATTGGTGCGCTCTTTGCACTCTATCAATCATCGGTTGCATCATCAAAGACAACAAGCGTTGTGGTTACTGAGGAAATGATTCAAGAAGAAAAGTTGGTTGAGGCTGCAGCGCGTACTGAGGCACCACGAAGAGTGATTACTCGTTCGTCCTACACCAAAACAATTGTTGATGCATCACGAAGCATTGTTGCGGGGATTTCATCACTCAGAAAGTATGCCAAGATTCCAACTATCAAGCGTCCAGAGTTTTTGGATCAATTAACGCATCAACGGGAAGAAACTTCATTTGCGCCTCGTTATGAAGAAGAAGTTTTAGGGGAGCCACAAGATGTTGTATATATAGAACCCGTTCAACCTCGTGCACCACGTCCATCGTTGAGAGATTTAATTGAACGTGGGCCGGCTGCATTGCAAGAAGAAGCTACTGAAGAAGAAATCGTGTCTGTTTCTGATAATCCTGATGAGATTGTTGATGAGGTGTTTAGAGAAATCACACAAGCTATTATTGAAGAGCCTGCACCGCAAACAGCTCAGGAAGATGAGCCTATTATTGATAGTGAACCTGAAGAAGTTTCTGAATACAACAATGCATTCATAGCCGATCCGCAAGAACAAGTATCTGTGCCACAAGCATCTGAAGAGCGGGTTATTTTTGGACGCATAACTGCTAAAAAAGCTCCCGTAAAAAAAGTTACTCCCATTGAAGAGGTCGAAGAAGATGAGCAATATCCAGATCTTTCAGAAAACGAGATTGAAGCGTTTGTTATTAAGCCGCCACGTCGTCGCACTAAACGCTCTGCGCTTTCACAAGAAGATGAAGTTGTCCCACCACAACCTCATATTCAAGAAGAAACTATGCCTGCGTATGAAATACTTGATAGTGAAGAAATTGAGCCTACACCAGTAGTACCTCAAGAACCTCAGCGTGTCTTTTCTCCAGAACCAGCTCAACAGGTGCCATTATCTGAGCCTGCACCTCTTAAAACTCCTACCGGCATTCTTAAGCGGCGTATTATCCGCAAGACACTTCCAGAACATGGGGAAGATACCGCTCCGCGCGTAGGGTATACTAAGCGGTATGAAGTCCTCGATTAATAAGATTTTTATTGCCTGTGAAGTTTTGATCATTCTTGCGCTTTTGGTGGGCGCTGCGCGATTTTTGCATGTATCTCGCACATATGCTATTAAACCTTCCCAAAATGAGGCACAGCCACTCTCGCAAGAAGATACCTTTAAAACATTTACCGCTGAACAACTACGCGGAACGGTTATTGCGTTTGCAGAAGGGCAGCCGCAGAGTAAAAATCCTATTGTGATGACAAAAACAACGGCACCAGTAACTCATTATGAGTTACCAAACAGTGATGAGATTCGTGCTGTCTATATGACCTCATGGGTGGGAAGTACGATTCAAAAAAGAACTCAGTTGGTGAATATGGTGGACAAGTCTCCGGTGATTAATGCCATTATTATTGATCTTAAAGATGAGACAGGAGTGATTTCCGTACCAGTACCAAAAGATTCACCACTCTATCCATATGCAAATGAGAATAAGCAGGTGAGGATTCAGGATATTAAATCATTTGTAGATACGCTTCATCAGAAAGGAATTTATGTAATTGGTCGTATTGCAGTATTTCAAGATAATATTTATACACAAAAGATTCCAGAAAGCGCCATTCAAAATAGTATAACTAAGAAGCCGTGGAAAGATCGTAAAAACGTATCATGGATTGATCCTGGGTATAAGCCAACATGGGATTATGTTTTGAATATTGCAAAGCTCGGCAAATCATATGGGTTTGATGAGATTAATTTTGATTATGTTCGCTATCCAACAGAAACGAGTAGTGCATACACGTTAGTATATCCATCAACTGGAGAAGATACTAAAAAAGATGTGATCGAGGCATTTTTTAAACATCTTAATAAAGGCTTAAAGGAAGAAAAGATAACCAGCTCAGTTGATATCTTTGGATTACTAACTACAGAAGATGATATCGGTATTGGACAAAATCTTGCTATTGCACTCGATAATTTTGATTATGTTGCACCCATGATCTATCCATCACACTATACAAGCGGTTCAGTGGGGATTAAAGATCCAGAAAAGCATCCATTTGAAACTATTACTAAAGTGATGCAGGATGCGTACAATAAGTCTGAGCTTACCAAGCATGAGTTTAGAAAAATCCGTCCATGGATTCAAGATTTTAGCTTAAAAGAGAAGTATGGTGTCAAAGAAGTAGTTGATCAGTTGCGCGCAGTCTCATTACATGGAACAAAAGGATTTATGGTGTGGAGCCCTAATAATGTCTATACAGAAAAAGCATATACTGCGTTTGGAGATGATTTGGTGAAAAAAGAAGAGAAAGTACAACAATAAGATGATATTGACATAGTATGGCATATATGATATAATACTAGTATCAATATTTACAATAAAACCAATCTAAACTCTCAAGAGGATGAAAAAAATAATATTTTTATTACTTATTGCTAACACCGCATTAGCTCAAAAAGCTGACTCTTTGAAAATTTTTCAAAAGGTAACAGTCGGAGCAGTATCATCACTTGCTTCAACTACCGACTTCAAGACTGTTGAGAAGCCATTCAATGTTGGCATGAATTTGTCACTGAATATCTTAATGATGACTCCAAAAACATACCACAGTATTTTGTATGGAACATCAAATAATTCTCTAAACTCTTTAAATGGATACTTCTTAAAGAATGGGTGGGATACCTACCTCTTCTATTCAAAAAGTATTTCCACTCGTGGTCAATATCTCGGATGGGGAATTGAGCGCATGACTAAAGTCGGAGATGCTGATAAGGAAGGAATAAAGTGTTTCATTTTGGCAGAGTTGGGCACTGATTTCAAGCAAGGTAAATACTTTACCCTGGGACTCTTAATTAGCGTTCAGCACCGAGTTTGGAAAAGGTAACATTCAAGTTTGATGTTATTGAGTCGCATATTTACAATAAATATGCGACTTTTTGTTTTCAAAAAACTACTTTAATCACGATTTAAAAAATGATATAATCTTCCCATGAAGATCAAAGACAAAATTCCACATATTTCAGCTATCGGTGCGGGCTCATTCATCTTAATGATTGCCATTTTCTTGGTTGGCGTTAAGGTGGGCTCATCAAAAGAACTTGTGAAAGTAAATAAGGTTGAAGGGGTAACAAGTGTTGCTGTTCCTAAGACCGTTTCTGCTGACTTTGGCGAATTCTGGCAAGTATGGCAGCTTTTGCGCGATAAATATCCATTTAAGCAGCCGGACAATCAGGAAAAGGTATATAACGCCATTCGTGGACTGACTGCATCGTACGAGGATCCATACACTATGTATTTCTCACCAACAGAAGCTCGTTTATTTGAACAAGAGATTCAAGGAGAGTTTGGCGGTATTGGAACCGAGATTGATTCAATCAACGGCGTACTCACTATTATTACTCCTATGAAGGGAAGCCCGGCAGAACGTGCAGGTCTTCGACCAAAAGATATTATTGCCAAGATTGATGGAGAAGATGCGCTTAATATTAATATCCAGCAGGCACTCCAAAAGATTCGCGGAAAGGAAGGGAAGGCTGTTACACTCACTATCGTGCGCGAAGGAGCTGAACCATTTGATGTGACGATTGTACGTGAGATCATTAAAGTTCCAATCGTAGTAGAGAAGCAGCTTGAAAATGGAATCTATGAAATTCAACTGACGAGTTTCTCAATGGATTCTGCAGCACTCTTTAAAACTGCACTCAATAACGCTCTTAAAACTAATCCAAAGGGATTGATCATTGATCTTCGGGGTAATCCAGGAGGCTTGCTCTCTTCAGCTATTGATATTGCCAGTCACTTCCTTCCAAAGAATGCGGTGATTGTTAAAGAAGACTTTGGAGGCAAGAAAAAGAATATTGATCATGTTTCATACGGATACAGCACCGTTTCAAAATCTCTTCCGGTAGTATTACTGGTTGATGGCGGATCAGCATCAGCAGCAGAAATTCTTGCAGGTGCATTAAATGAAAATGATCGTGCGCAATTAGTAGGAACAACTACGTTTGGGAAAGGATCAGTACAAGAGCTTATGAGTGTTGGAAATGGTTCTGCGGTTAAAATTACGATCGCACAGTGGCTCACCCCAGATAATCATCAGATTTCTAAGAAGGGAATCACTCCTGATTACGAGGTAAAGCTTACCGAAGAGCAACTAAAAGATCGAGATAGAAAGAAAGATCCTCAGTTGGATAAAGCAATTGAATTATTAAAGAAATAAACTAAACCACCCGACAGGGTGGTTTTATTTTTATATAAAGTCTGATACAGTGAATAAAATTAAAAACCAGATATCGCCATGCTGAATAAGTTATCCATAGGCATTAATAGAAGCACGACGGTGATCTTAAAAGTCATGAAGATTCCTGAAGAGATTAAGGGAAATCTTATTGAGATTCTAAGATTCATTGATGTTCATCAGCCGATAGGGGTTGATTTTCCTAAATTTCATCCACAACAGATATTGGCGCTTAAACAAACAATGAATGTTACCTTTCGGCTTCGCCAAGAGTTGTGGGGTATTGATTGTTTTAAAAACGGACTTGTTGTCTTAAGTGGACCGCGGAATAGATAAAACGTGTTTTTGTCTGCATCACCCTCATACTTGTAAAAGCATGAGGGTTTCTTGTTTTTAGAAGAGAATTACGTAATAATGAGACTATATGAAAGTGCGACTACTGCAAAATATTAAAGGAATGGGGCAAAAAGGAGATATTAAAGAAGTGAGCGAGGGACAAGCTCGGAACATGCTCTTTCCTAAGAAGATGGCAGAACCAGCTACTGCTCAGGTGATTAATGAGAAAGCTCAGCAGGATAAGAAACGCCAGCATGCACAGGAAGAAGGTGAGCAGCTCAAGCAGAAGCGTCATGATCTTCTTAATAATAAAACACTGAGTGTTCATGCAGAAAAAACCCCGCAAGGTACATTGTATAAATCAATTACCAAGAAAGTAATTGTGGAAGAAATTCTTAAACAGTTTAAGATGAGTGTCAAAGAATCAGATGTACTACTGGATGAACCAATCCATAAGATAGGGGAATCAACGGTAAAGATTCATTGTTTAGATAAGCAAACGACCAATTTAAAGATCCAGGTATCATAAAAGCCACATTTCTGTGGCTTTTATGATTGAAGATTATTGAACGGAAACAATCTTCTTGATTTTTACGGTTCCGTCGAAGTGTTGTACACGCTTAGTTCCGTATACCACGTATCCTTCTTTGGTTGCGTAGATAGTGTGGTCAGATCCAAGATCGGTATTGGCTCCTGCGAGGATCTTAGTACCGCGCTGGCGAATAATAATATTTCCAGGTTGTACTTTTTCTCCGCCGTATTTTTTGGTTCCGAGGTACTGAGGATTAGAATCTCTAAAGCTTCTCGCTGTTCCCCCCGCTTTTCTATGTGCCATAGTGATTTATATAAATACGTTACTGTGGGCAAATAATACCATGATATGGGGTATTTTGCAAATAAGCACCGCCTAGTACAAGGAACCGGCTGTATGGCGGAGAAATGTGCTATAAAATATATCTTTTATAAGAAAAAGCCTCGTAAAGAGGCTTCCGTAAGTATTAGGACTTATCCAGAAGGATAGAGAATAGACATAACGTCCGCCATGAACTTTACCATTTCGCGTACGAAACTGGTCTTGTAACGAAGCGTTGTTTCAGAGGATTCATCCGTTGTCTCTAAAGAAGAAGTTGGCACCATAGATATTTCTCCTGTATAGAAGAACGAGATCATGACTCTTCTGTCTCGACTGGGATTTATATGGGAACAAAGTGTCCACCGTATACCGCCCGGAATAGGTTCTTCTTCAACAATATCGCTAAAGGTTACTTCCAGGATGATATCTAAGATCTTCCGACTATTCTCTTTAAAAATCTTAGATACTTGTTCTACATACTGAGGAATACCTCCCAGTAGAATGACTTTCATATCAGGTACCTGCATTATGATAATTGGTTTTTTGTTACATATTAAGTTTAAACTTAGTCTTTTATAGCTTAAATATAAGAAGAAGTCAAAGTTTAAAAGACGTAAAAAGAAAGTTGAGTTTTACAAAAAAGTTTATAATAGGGAAGAGAAGTGCTAAAAAGTAGCAAAAGCGCTTTTGCAAATCATTTGCATATTTTTATTTCAAATTGAGTTATACACAGCCTTTTATCTTGTTAGTATAAAAAATTATTCATACAATATATTCACATGAAGAATAAATGCCTTTATCGACCATTTATACTTTCATGCGGTCGACTAAGCTAATCGTAACTTTTATATAGCAATATATAATCAAGTTATTTTCACACTAAAGTAAACGTATGGCTGCAAAAAAAGCTAAGAAAGCAGTAAAGAAGGCTGCAAAGAAGGCAGTAAAGAAAGCTGTTAAAAAAGCTACCAAGAAGGTTGCTAAGAAAGCAGTAAAGAAAGCTGCAAAAAAGACTTCAAAAAAATAATCTTTTCATAAAATTCGTCTAGGAAACTGGGCGAATTTTATGTTATGAAGTCTTGGTTCTTAAATGAGTAATTGGGCTAATACAAAAACACAGCATTTGCTGTGTTTTTGTATTAGGGTAGAAACTTAGTAATTATCCTCACTTTCTTCTCCAAAGCCATCAAGCTCGTCTTCTTCTGATTCTTCCAATAAATCATCAGAACCAGGTTCTTCCTCTGATTCATCTTCTGAATCGCCAACGAGTCCAAGTCCAAATCTATCTTCTTGAGGAACATGTCGAGGATCCACTGGTTTATATGTGGTATCTGATTCTTCCTCTGTCTCTAGATAATCGGTAGTGGTATCGTCTCCTTCGCCTGTGGCAAAGATATATCCAAGATGTAATGTGTCATCAACTAATGTTGTCATGGTGTCGTGTAAATACTACTTAATAAAAAATCAGCGATAAGTATAAAATAAACTGATTGACGACATTATTACAAACTTTCTTATATTTGCAAGAGGGAAGATGAAGAAATGTTGATAACTTTTTATAGTAATTTGTAGGGATTGACATAATACCCTTATTATTTAAAATAAATATACTCTTTTTAACAATACAACCTAAAACCTCCTTGCGATGTTATCACTACATAAAATTCAAAATAGTGGTTCTGCAATCTTTTATTACGGAATCCGACTCACGATGGCCTTATTATCTGGGAGTGTTGTCTTTCATGCTCTTTACCAAAGTTTTTACAATACTCAGTTTGCTCAATTTGCAGCTGAGCAGAGTTTGGGAATGAGGAAGATTATATTTACGATTCCAATGATCTTTGCAAGTTATTTAATAATCCGATTTATTGGAATAATCCCTCTGGATAGAAGCGCTACCAGAACAGTGCCGTTCTTTGACTCTATGGTTACCTTAGCCAGTTCGGCAGTATTTTTGTTTACGCTGTATACGTATGCAGATTGGCAAGAAAGTCGCCCTATCTGGAGACCAGATACTAAGAAGAATCATAAAAAAATACAGGAAAGAAAAAAAGAAGAAATTTACATTCTTGTGTTTGAGCAAGAGTATTCCCCTCAGGTGAGGGGATAACAAATAAGACAGGTTTAGATTTTTAACAAAATTGTAATTTAGAATCCCTATGACCGCTTGATCATAGGGATTTTTTATTAAGTAATTAATTATGTAATTATCTAAATATATTAATTGCGACCAAACTTTTGGAATATGTGATGACAGGGTAGTGTCAATAGCTGGTAAAGCGTATGTGGAAAACTTCTTCATCTTTAGGGATTCTTGAATGTCGTACAATATATCTTTTGCGACACAGAAGCCATGAAATAACGCCCGTTGCACCATTGTCTAATCTGTTTGGCCGGCTTTGGCTTCTGTCGGTTTCATTTGAATACTATCTAATAACTAATATCTCCTATGGTAACGCTCTACTTATAGACATATCTACATCTTATTTAATTTATGTATAATTTCCTCTCTTGTAATTTCCCTCTATAACCCCCACGGTACGTTACGTAAAAATAGAGACGATACATTACTCATTTAAGAAAAGTATGATAGGCTATGTTCTACCAGGTGAAGTCAGAGCGTATGGCTAATAGGGACTTAAAATATGCTCGCTCTTGTTTGAGAGGATTAGAATGAGACTTCCCGGCTAATGCTGTATCCGCTTTTTTGAGGTACAGCATTTTTTATTCATTTAAAAATGAATTACCCGAAAGCTCACCAGCATCATCAAGAGTACGAAGTCGTTTGATGATATCGTAGACCGTCTTGCGATCACGCTGAAAGATCTTAGCAAGCAAATAAGCGGTATAGGTATGCGGATCAAGTTTATGAAGCGTGTACAACGCTACGTTGCGTTCTTGGTCTTCATTATATTTTTTACCCATCACACGTCCGCCTTTAGATGTGTGAAGTAATGTTTCAGATTCTTGAGACTTTGCCATAGTCTAAAAAGTATACCATAACCCCCACGCTACTCTCCCCTTACCTCTTGACGTATCAGTCTTGTGTGATACTCTGTAATTCAAATCAAAACATTCTTTATTAATGAAAAAACTTGTAAAAGTATATTCGTATCTTCTTGGTCGAAAGATCAGAAAATATTTTCAAATCCTGTTAGGTATTTGGATCAAAGTTCTCTTAAGCGCTTTCTTTCTTTTTATCTTCTGCAGCATTGTAAAGATATTCATACCTATGGTGCCGATAATAAGTATTCTATTCTTCTTATTTATGTCCACCTTTGCTATCTTTACCTTATTTTCGAGAATCACATTGGTCGTTGGAATTATTCTTTTTATAGTTTCATGGCATCCTGGTAACTCGTACTGGACCGCATACACTCTATGGGGTTCAGGCATTATCCTCTGGATTACTGCCGTAGCTAAAGGATTTGAATATTTACTGTTAAATCCTGAAAAAATAGCTTATAAAAAATAAACCAAGAAAAACCATTTACTGGCATGCAAATAAAAATTGCATGCTTTTTATTTTCTCCCCGTTTCAATCTTTCGTATTGTTTCGCGAATAGCAATTTTAGGAAGAGTATCTTGATTAAGTTGGATATACTTTTTAATTGCTTCCGTATGATGCCCTACTCCACTTCGCAGAACCCATGAGATCGCTTTGGTGATAATAATTGGTTTTTCGTGTTTGAGTTCTTCAATAACTTCAAAACTAAATTGAGCAATGTCGGGGTTGGAGATGTAGTGAATTGGATAGACTAAAAATACCAAGGCTGCCCGCCGTTTATTAATATTTTTATCTTTAACAAGTTTTTGAATAAATGTTTTCCATCCATCCCAGTCGATCATAAAATCTTCTGCTTTAAAAGTCCCAGAACATAGCGCATCAATTTCTGCCCAACCAACCAGATGATTAAGCCATTCGTTGAGTTGTTTAAATGTTACAGTCTTACGCATTTCTGGTGAATATTCAAGGAGTATTGCGGCAATTGTTTTCTCTTCATGAGAATCGCCTTTCATAAGTGTATCTATAGCATCAAAGAATTCTTTCTTTGAAAGATTAGAATGCTCCCTAAGCCACATTTTTGCGATTTTACGGCGTGTTGGCACTGGAACGCCATAATATGTGTGTCCGCTCAACAAATAGCTCTCTGTATCCCATGATGAGGGTTTTTGATTTTTAGGATCTTTAAGTTCTTTGAGGATTGTAGAGTGAATAGAATGCATAAGTTCCTAATTATAAGTTTTCATCCACATAAGTTTTTCTTTCCATGCATCAAATACTCCTCCGTAATTATTTTCTCTAAAGATTGGTTCAATTGATTTTAAAACTTCTTGCTGAGTAGATTTGTCACCAGAGCTAAGGATTCTGATAACTTTTTCCAGAAACTCATCGGTACTCCACGGTAAATCCTTAAGAGGATAATTTTTTAATTCCCACTGAATATATTTATAGTAAGGCTTAAGACGTCCTTCCAATCCAAACAAGGCGCTTATAAGAAATGACACTGATTCGGATGCTTCTAGATGAGAAGCAATTAGATTCCCGTCTCGTAAGCACTTAAGAGAGCGGTATATTTGATTAATATAGGCATCAAGGTAACCAGAAACTACTTCTTTTATCTTATCGGGAGGAATTACTGAGACTTCTGCAAATAGTTTTTCAATTTCTCCTTCTGTCTTGTCTACTAATGGCTTAACATGTGTGTAGCTGTATCTATTCCACCGCTGGTCAGATCCCCATTTTGTTTGATCTTGAAATGTTTGCATTGTTTTTATAAAAAATTCAAAGTTTTCATCTTCACGCTCCTTAAACTTCTCCCTATAATCAGTGAATACCTCATCTTTTACAAGGATTACACAATCGTAATCTGATTTTTCCGTGATAAGTCCTTTACCCCGAGATCCACTCAACCAAAAGCCAAGAATATTGGGGTCATTTTTTACTTCTTCTAAAAGTAGATTGAATTTCTGTTCCATAAATTATATTTGTTCTTGAATTTTACGTGCTAATGCTTCACCGAGCAACTTATTATTTTCTATATCTAAATGAACACCTTCACCTGATGCGCTTTTGCAAACGGTTGAAGCATCAAAAAATGCAATGTTATTTTCTCGTGCAAACTGTTCATAAATAGGAGCAAGTTCTTTGCTCTTCTGTTCTGCTGCTTCGCCAAATATTTTAGTAAGTGCAGTATCTTGAGCGATTTCTGAAGCCTGCATGTGCGGTGGGGCTACTAGTAAAACTTTTGGAGTAGTTGGAATTCCTAGGTTTGTGCACCAGGTAGATATCTTTTCAAGATAGCTTCCAAGAGTTGATGCGTACTCTTCTGCTGTTCTATGTTGTCCACTATTTCCATCATTAGTACCGAGCATAATCACTACTAAATCAAGTGGTACGTGACTTCCAAAAATTGGACCAAATTGTTCAAGTCCGTTTCGTTCTGGAAAAAATACATTCTCTCCTACTAACATGCGAGCGCGAAGCCCTTCCTCAATAATATTAAAATTATTACCAAGAAGTTCTTGGATGATACCGGTGAATCGCGTAGCACTATCAAATCGTTCTGGAACCGAAGGTTTTTTACCATACACGAGAGAATCTCCATAGATAAGAATTTGTTTCGCAGAAGGGTTATTTATCATATCTTTGATTATTCTAACAAAGCATCTTGGATTAAGGTCTTTACGGCGAGCAAATCTTCTTCTGTTGCAGGTTCTCGATCTCCAGTTCGATAAATCATACTTCTTGGATCATACCCTAAAAGTCCCGTGTCACCCTCTTTTCTTGGAATAATATGCAGGTGAAAATGTGGTACTGATTGCCCAGCTAGCTTCTCTTGATTCCATGCACAGTTAAAACCCTCAGCTCCGTAAGCTTGTCGCAAGGCTGACATAATCTTTTCTGCTAACTCAAATATTGCAATCTTTTCTTCTTTGCTTAGATCCTCAAGCTTTTTAACGCATCTTTTAGGTACAACTAAGGTATGCCCAGGAGTTATAGGGAGATTATTAGGAAAGGCAGCTACTAAGTCATTCTCAATAATTGTACGTGTTTTAATTTCAGGAATTGAGCAGAATACGCAAGAATCATTGTTATTTTGCTGAGATGTAATGGTCATACGATTTAGCTTGACTTCTTGATAATAAAATTAAAATAATGGAATCTTCGTAGACTTCCATGAACATTTGGTTCTTGTCTGTCGACCTCTCTAAAGAGAATAACTTCTCCTCCTAATGATGTAATAAGATTTTCTGCTTCTTCCTTGGTGTAGATACTTTGGACAGGATGTGAAAACTTTTCCCAATATTCGTTCTCGCCAAAAATTTGACCATTAAGAATACCATCAGGCTTCAATGACTGCATAATGTTCTCTAAAACCTGAGACACTTCTTCATTGGTGAGAAATGGAAGCACTGATTGAGCTGAAACAAAATCGTACTCATTTTTAGGAAAATCATAGGATTCTACAGGCGTAATAATGTAGTTGAATTTATCGGACGGTAACGCGTCGGCATCTTTTTGAGCTACTGGTTCAACATCCAAAGCTGTAACATGGTTGAAATTTTCTTGCAGCAAATACTTTGCATCTTTAAGTGACCCTGCGCCAATATCAAGTGCGGAATCTCTGTTAGTTACAAATTCAAGAGCTTGAACCAAGGTCCATCGAGGTTTAAGCTGTTTTGATTTTTCGTAGTACTCTTGCCACTCAAGTTCTTGCTTTGACTCGGAATGTTCATTTTCTTGGCCGAATTTCTCTGGATTCATACTAGAAGTATATATCACTTTACATTTTCCGTGAATCATACGCCCAATGCAAAAGTGCTTGGCGTTGTTTTGGATGGCAGCTTAGATTCCCTGGATAGCAATATTTTTTAATCTGTGCAATGTGGCGACGCATAGCCTTCCATCGCTTGATTTGCCGAGCATCTTCTTCTGGTAAACGACGGCCCATATAATAGCGGCAATACCATTGAAACCATCCACGTGGATCATGCTGCTCGTTAATCCATCCTTTTGCGCGCCATACGCTGAGTGGCTGGCTTGCTTTTATTTTAAAGAAATTAATATTTTTATCATATTTCTTTGGAGAAAGCTTTGCATGCTTAAACCAACTCTCAGGAAATTCCTTGGCGCAGTCAGTCATATATTTACCGCCAAAAACTCCTAACTTGAGCATTTCTGCTGGAGTTAGGTCGGGTGTAAATTCTGGCTCAAATTTCTTTCCGGTGGGTGCAGAAAGTTCATAAGTATATCCATGTTGCATTTTGTCATTTACGGTGACTTTTTTATTCATATTATTTAAAAGTTAGCTCTACACCATTTTCGGTTAGTGCTTCTAAAACACTTGAATACTTTTTCTCTTGAAGAATATTTACTGGTTGAGTGCTGTGCCACGTTGCGCCTGTTCCCTCCTCTTTAGTGAGTTCAAAAGTATCAGGTGGAAGTGTGTAGATTGAAATTGGAATACTAAGCCGTTCTTTTAATGTTTCTGGGATTAGCATGGTCACCTTTCCATTTTCAACATCAAGTTCAACTCCTTCATCTGATGACCACGCAAAACTATGTGCCGCAGCAAATCCTGGTAACGGTGTGGCATAAATGGCAGCATATTCAATAGTTTGGCTTGGTGTGTATCTTTTACGAGGTTCAAGCGTCTTTAGATTTCGTACAACACTTCCGTGATAGAGATTCGACATATCTTTTTAAATACTACGCATTGCCAAACTTCCTAGAATGATAGCTATTAATAGTAGTGAATTTATTACATGCAGCACTCCGCCAAATGCTTTAAGTGCGCGAGCGGTATTTTGTTGTAAGTTTTTTCTTAATGAGAGGAGAATAAAAATAATATGAACAATATATACACCCATAAAAAAGATCCATGCTTTACTTACTTCACCGCTATGGGTAAAGCTATTGCTAGGTCCAAGAGGTTCAAAAAAATTAAATCCAGAAAGTTGGATTGAAAGGAATAGATAGAGAGAAGGTATAATTCCCGTAACAATTCCCCAGACTTTGTAGTGCTTTGTGTCAGATTTTGAATAAACTTTTATAAGGGCCATAATAAAGAGTATTCCTAAAATAACTATGGGTGCAAATAATTCTAGGATATAGATAATGTCTAAATTCATATATTAAAGTCAGTGTATCATAATTTAAGTTTTTATTTTATATCAAAAACTCCCCTATTCAGGGAGTTTTTGATTGCTGATTTCTTGATCAGACACCACGCGGGTACTTGCCCAAACGTCGTGGAATCCTACCGGTCGTTTTGCAATGAATGAAAATGCTTCAAACGGTACAAATCGAACAAGAGTGCGGAGTAAGAAATGATCAATACTTGGTTTCTTATTCTCGTACGTCACCACGCGCGTTTTGGTGATGAACTTTCCGAGGGTCTTTTCACAAAAATATTCAAATAAAAAGTAATATCCAAAGTACACTAACAATGTAACAACAAATTGTGTGCCTTCTCTATAGAACGGAATAATCCTGAACAATGCTAGAAGTATTACAACAATGAATACATTGTCTATCAGATAATTTACGAGCCGTTTTGATGCGGTTGCCGCTTGGAACGTGGTATGTGTATGCATACTATTTTCGTATCTTACTGGTATGTATTAATGGTATGCCTCTCTGTTGAATGTGTAAACCCGTTTTCCACTCTTCTTCATAATAGTACCTTGTATAACAAGGTACTATGTGATACTATAAAAAAATGGCACCTAAAGAATCATCAACCAATACAACCAAGGCTCAGATGCGTAAAGGGATTTTGGAGTTTTGTATTCTCCTCATTATTTCCCGTGATCGCACCTATGCCTCGGAGATTTTATTAGAACTTAAAAAGGCTGATCTCTTGGTGGTAGAAGGAACACTCTATCCCCTCCTCAGTCGTCTGCGTGCTGCAGGATTACTTGATCATAGTTGGGAGGAATCCAAGTCTGGTCCGCCACGTAAGTACTACACGCTTACAAACGCCGGCAAGCAAGCACTTGCTGAGCTTACCGAGACATGGTCCACCCTGGTTGCATCTATTACTACTCTTATTAAATAACTCTTATGAAAAAAGCACTACAAATCACATTGGCTGGCAGCCTCTTCACCATTGAAGAAGATGCATTTGATCGCCTTAGTCAGTATTTGAATTCTATAAAATCATATTTTGGTAAAACTCCTGACAACCAGGATGTTGTTGATGATATTGAAGCGCGCATTGCCGAGCAGCTTCTTGAGGCTATTAAATCTCATAATAATATTGTGACACTTGAAGATGTGAATGCGGTTATTACTTCTATGGGAACGGTTGAAGAAATTACTGGCGATGAAGCGGGAGAACAGTCAGAATCAAAAGAAGAAGCATCTGCTCCGCGTAAACTCTACCGAGATCCTGATGACGCAATTGTTGCCGGTGTTGCATCGGGGCTTGCGGCGTACTTTGGTATTGATCCACTTTTGATGCGAGGTATTTTTGTTGTCCTTGCTATCTTTACTACCGGAGCATTTATCTTTGCGTATATTGCACTTGCAATATTTGTTCCAAAAGCAATTACTCAAGCAGATAAGATCAAAATGCGTGGTGGACCAATGACGCTTAACTCATTTAAAGAAACGATGCGTGAACACGTTGATGATTTTACTAAGAATAGTAAAAAGATGGGAGAAGAAGGTTCTCCACTCCGCAGATTTATCGAAAAGATTTTTGAAATCTTTGGTATCGTGGTACGTGGTATCTGGAAGATTTTTGTAAAACTTATGGGACTATTTCTTACCGTTGTTCCGATCATGATGATCCTCTTGTTTATCTTTGTGGTAATCAATATGATCTTCAATGCAAGTAGCGGGTATATAAACTTCCCTATTGAGCAAGTTATTCCAGGTGGGCTCTATTATATTGCCGTGATTCTTGGATTTATTATCCTCTTTATTCCTGCGCTCTTTGTTGCAGCTATTGGTGTTTCAATGCTCTCTGCAAAGCGAAAAATGGGCCTCACAGCGGTAATTACGTTGTTGAGTATTTGGATTGTATCTTTGTTTACTGCAGGGACTTTGGCCCTTAAATATGCGCCACAGATTAGCAATAATATTGAGAATCTTCCGCAGCAGCAAACAGTGAGTAAAGTCATTGATGTGAAAG
The DNA here is from genome assembly GCA_036405175.1 of Minisyncoccota bacterium. Taxonomy (GTDB): domain Bacteria; phylum Patescibacteriota; class Minisyncoccia; order Phycocordibacterales; family UBA1006; genus DASWYC01. Next base: position 272,273 of record DASWYC010000002.1, on the reverse strand, counting down.
ATTTTACCAAGCTTGATCTGTATGATTCAACTCGCGTAAAAGTTATACAAGGTGATGAATACTCAGTAACTGCACAAGGTGTGCAGGCTCGCCTTGATCGTTTGCAGTTTGGTGTTAAGGATAGTGTATTGAAGATTAACGAAAAGAATGACGATTGGTGTTTAGGATGTGGTCGTGAACAAGATCCTGACATCACTATCACCGTACCATCACTTGCTGAAATTGCCGCACATGATATTTCACGCATTACCGTAGACTCATTCAAGGGCGATGCTGTGAAGATTATATTGCAAGATGCATCACGCTTAGAAGGTATGCTTGAAGTGAAAGATCTTGTGATTAAACAAGAAGATGTATCACGCAGTATGCTTACCGGTACGGCGGCAAATCTTGCGTTAGAAATGAATGATGCAAGCCGATTTGAAGGAATGGAATTGATGGTGAATAAAGCTGTGGTAATAACCAATGATGTTGCTCGTGCAGAAGTTCATGCAACCGGTGCGCTTGAAGCTACTGCGCGTGATTCAAGCAAAATTATGTACGATGGTGTTGAAGAACCAGTTATCAAAACTCAAGATATTGGAAAAGTTGAACATATATAAAATAAAAAACCGCTCATAGTGAGCGGATTTTTATTTTTTCTTTTTGAACGTAATCACACGGTATATGTACCAAATAACTACAAGACCTAAAACAATATAGGTTCCAATATCAACAATCTTTTCAAGTTGCTTAGTGTCATTATCTCCCACAAAATACCCCAACATTGCAAATGCTCCATCATACACAATTGATCCCAAGAATGCATAGAGCATAAATTTCCAGAGCTTCATTTCGGTAATAGCTGCAGGAATGGCAACGAGTGTGCGCACCGCCGGTAAGAATCGTCCAAAGAATACGATTTTCTTTCCGTGCTTTTCAAACCACTTATCTGCTTTTTCAATATCTTCCCCTGAAAATGTTAAGAATCTTCCAAACTTATCAGCAAGTTTTTTGAGTCGCTTGCGGCCAAACCACTTACCAAGATAAAACCATGGCAGCAATCCAATGACTGAGCCTATCGAACCAGCTAAGATAACCAAAATAATATTAAGATCTCCCTTCCCTGCAGTTGCACCAGAAAAGATCATCATAAGCTCTGATGGAAGCGGAGGAAAAATATTTTCAAGAAACATTCCTAAGAATACACCTAGATATCCGCTTGATTCTATGATATTGGTTGCCCAGTCAAGCATATAAGTTAAGTGTATACCTCACAATCGAATTATGCACTCATTCTTCGACAGAAAGCTATACTTTTCTTAACTTGAATATAATGAACTCAGGTATCTTGCTTAATATGTTATAAGTTTTAGGGTCAATACTCTTAAGTTTTTCAAGAGGTCGCGGCTCGATGAGTCTTTCAATCGCAAATCCTGCGTCGATGGCTAGGGTTGCAATATCTCCTACTGGCATAACCCAAAGGTTTACCGTATCTTTTCCCATTGCATCAAGTGCTTTCTTTTTTGTAAGATAATCACCAGTAATTATAATCTCACCTGTATGGTTGTTTTTTCTTACTTCAAGCTTTTTGGTTGAATAATCATCGGTCTTTTCATTGCTTAGGGCAAATCGAACAGGATGTCCGCATGAAAAAAGAAAATGAGAGTTGGGTTTTAAAACACGAAAGACTTCTTTAAAAACAATACTCCAATCTTCAACATAGTGAATAGCAAGACTAGAATAGGCAAAATCAAAACTACTGTCAGGAAAGCCTAACTTCTCCATATTCATGACATGAAATTCACATTCAGGATAGGAATCTTTGGCAATATCGATTAGTTCATCAGACAAGTCAATTCCGATAGATTTTTCAGCCCCCTGCTTCTTGAGATAGATACTATCTTCTCCGCTACCGCAGCCTATGCTTAATACTGTTTTATTAATAAGATCAGGCAAGAGCGAATACATTGCAGGTTTTTCATAATAAGCATGATAGACAGAATCTTTTGGGCTTCGAACTTGAGCAGCGTATTCCTGAGCCTTAGTTTTATAGAATTTTATTGATTTATCATCGGTGGACATATTGCTAAAAGTGAGCGTATCATATTCTCTCAAGAATCCATAACACATCATTAAATCCTGTTCTCGATTTCGATTCTGTGTGATATATCTTCCATCCGCCCTCTTGAGAAATATCCCGTAGCCGGTTATATGTGAGATAGCTATGCCAATAAAAACTTGATCTGAGACCTCCTCTAATGTTAACCAACCAATCATCAATTGCTAAGTAAATTTTCCCAAAGAAGTTTGTATATAATTGTTCAACTAGTATTATTCGTTTTTTCGATACCCGCTTCATTTCGTTAAGAACACGGACTGGGTCTGACGTATGATGTAAAACGTACATTGCAATCGAAACATCAAAAGCATTATCGTCGAAAGGCATACGTATGCCATCGTACAAAACTACATCATTTTTGTTAATCACGTTTTCAGGAAGACATACCTCTAATGAAGTCATTGAAATACCTGCATCCTGTGCAGCTTGGGAGAAAAACCCATGCCCACTTCCCACATTAAGATTTGTCGCAGACAGGTAAGGTTGAATATGTTTAAACCACGTTTGCTGTTTTGTTTTGATGTAGTCAAGCGTATTCATTTTAATGAGTATAACACTTTTCGAGTAAATGACCCTAATTCGCAAGGAATCAATTAAAATCCCTCAGATTTCTCTGAGGGATTTTGTATAAGTGTGTCTTCAGCCGCACCTATTTATGTTTACTCTTTCTAAAATTAGACAAACGTAATTGCAAAACCTTTTTTATCTGCACGTCCTGTTCGTCCAATACGGTGAACATACGTGTCGTAGCTGTTTGGAATTTCGTAGTTGATTACGTGTGTAACTTCTGGAATATCAAGCCCTCGGGCTGCAACATCGGTTGCAACAAGGATTGAGATATCATTTTTCTTAAAAGCTTCAAGAATCTGCTGACGTTCACGGTGACGCTTATCACCATGAATAGAACCTGCGCGGTGTCCGCGACGTTCAAGCTCAAGTGCAAGATCATGCACGGTAGTTTTCATACCTGCAAAGATAATTACCTTCTTAGCTTCGCCCTCAGACAAAATTGTATGAAGACCATCAATCTTGGTTGGAAAATCCGTAGTATACACAACGTCCTGATCAATATTTTTTGAGGTGTCACGTGTTTTAACGGTAATAATTTCCGGATCATGCATAAAGCTCTGAACCAAGTTTTCGATTTTCTTTGGGAAGGTTGCTGAGAAGAACAAGCTTTGCTTATCCTCTGGCATTACCTCAAGCATGCGGGCAATATCATCAATAAATCCCATATCAAGCATTTTGTCTGCTTCATCAAGAACAACATTGCTTACGCCTGAGAAATCAATTTCTCCGCGCTCTGCAAGGTCAATCAAGCGTCCCGGTGTTCCAATAACCACATGGCATCCTTTACGAATGTTTTTGATCTGCTGGAACATGGGTGCTCCTCCAACACATACTGCGCTAAAGAGACTGATTCCTTTGGTAAAACTTGCAAACTCCTTATCAATTTGGATCGCAAGCTCGCGCGTTGGCGTAATAATTAATGCGGTCTCTGATGGGTTTTCAAGAATTTTATTAATGATTGGAATCAAAAATGCTGCAGTCTTTCCTGTTCCGGTGTTGGCAATACCAACAACGTCACGTCCTTCAAGCGCGGCTGGAATAGCGTTGTCTTGAATTGGACTTGGATTAACATAATTTTTTGCAATAATATTCTTTTGAAGCAACTCATGTAAATTAAAATCTGCAAATGTATGCGTAGGAATATATGGAGCAGCTTCCTTAATAGGTTCTGCTTTGTTGATGAACTTAGAAATATCAATGCCGTTACGCATGATACGCTTGCGCTGATTTTTTCCGGCGTGTCCGCCTGCTTGTTTATAGTTTCTATTTTTTTGCTGCGCGTGTTCGCTGCGCCGCCCGCGTTTTGCTGGTTTAAAAGCCATAATTTAAGTTGAGTAATAGTAAAACACACGAGTATCAGCCAGTTTTACTGGTTTTTATAGATTTTCTTATGTGAAGGACCACCACTGTGTTATCCGAGTAATATTGAAACACAGTCATAAAATGTATCCGAGCTATATCCCAATGTGTAAAAAATAGCATTTTTTGATAAATTTGTCAAGAATGGGGATTTTGAGCATAAAAATAGCCGACTTTTCCATAGTAGGATGTCGGCTAGATTTGTAGGGTTTTGTGTTTTTAATGTGTTCAATATTAGGCTGGTGTTAAATAAGAAAAGTCCGTTAGTTAGGGAGTGCTTCTTCTATGGCTAATATGAACTGAAAACATTGTTAAGGAAACACCTCTTTATAATAAGTTTCTTCATCTAGCTTTGCAATACCTGTCTTTCGCCTTTTATCTTCTTTGGTTTCTGAAAGAAGTATCTCTTGAATTGATCGATAATAGCAACCTCACACAAATTAAGTGTTGCAATCAACAGCCAGTCATGGAAACTGAGTGATACGGTATTAAGAACCTTTTGTAGTGACGGTAGATATACCGCTGCTAATATCATCACAAAACTAATCACTACTGCCCAGGTAATAAATTTATTCTCAAAGATACTCTTTCTAAAAATACTGCGTGTGAATGATCGTACTGAGAATACTAAGAAGAGTGATTCAAGGCACAAGAACACGGTCATCATGGTGCGCACATGATCAATATGTATGCCGGTTCTTAATAAGCTAATGTACAAGATCATCGCAATACTGCTGCTGGTGATAAACAACGCTGCCATCCAATATCGGGAAGACTTGTTAAGAATAGATTCTTTTGGATCACGTGGAGGTTCATCCATAATTCCCTCTTTTTCTTGTTCGGTGGTAAGTGAAAGGTCTGGTAATCCGCTTTCAATTAAATTTACCAAGAGTAACTGAACTGCCAAAATTGGAAGTGGTAATCCGAGCAAGATCGACATGATAAAAATAAAGAATTGAGAAAAATCTTGCGTAATCAAATACAAAAACACCTTACGAATATTGTTAAAGATAATTCTTCCCTGTTCAATTGCTTTAATGATGGTACCAAATCCGCCATCAAGAAGCACAAGGTCTGCAACTTCTCTCACGGCAGAAATTTTTGTTTGCACCGCTACTCCAATATCGGCTGCTTTAAGTGCAGGTGCATCATTGGCGCCATCACCAAACATGGCAACTACTTCTCCGTTGTATTGAAGCGCCTGAACAATACGAAGTTTATGACGAGGAGAAACACGTGCGCACAATACAATGGTTTTAATTTTCTTTCTGAGAGTCGCGTCAGTCATTGATTCAATATCATGTCCTTCAATAATTTTATCAGCAGGGATAGTGAAGCCAATTTGTTCAGCCACTGCTTGCGCTGTTAATGCATGATCACCGGTCACAATAATAGTTCTGATTCCTGCTTTCTTAGTGTCTTTAAATGCGGCTGGAACATCCGCGCGTACTGGATCAGAAATAGCAATAAATCCTATAAGCGTAAGATCAGACATCTCTGCCTCAAGCTCTCCTGTTTGTACGGTATGATCAATAGATTTTGATGCACATGCCACTACGCGATACCCCATGGCAACAAATTTATCTTTTTCTGCAAGAAGCTTTTTGTATGCAGCATTTGAAGCTGACACAGCTCCTGTGCTGGTTAATACATGCGTTGTGTGATTTAAAATACGTTCCGGTGCACCTAGTACGTACACAACATTCCCTTCCTTAGATGTTCTCAGGTTTGCTGAATACTTTCTATCTGAAGAAAACAGAATATGGTCAAGAATTGGTTCACGTTCACGCATTGCATAGGTGTCCATCTGTGCAGCAACTGCCATGCGGATAAGCGATTGTTCAGTCATGCTTCCGCGTACAATCAAATCTTCTTTTTTAGCTGATGGATTTTCTACATACGCATCAGTTGCCAGTACGGTTGCATGGATTAATGCTGTGGCACGTTCAGAAAGTTGATCATAGGTATGAGGCTCGCATACGTGTACGCCATCTGTGGTGATCAGACTATGCACTTCCATTTTTCCTTCCGTGAGTGTTCCTGTTTTATCGGTACAAATTACCGTAACACCTCCAAGTGTTTCTGTGGCAGCAATGCGACGCACAAGTCCGTTTCTCTTTAAGATATGACGAACACCCAGCACTAATACAATCGTAATTCCTGGCAATAATCCTTCTGGAATTGCTGAGACAAAGAGTGCTAACGCGCTTTCAAAAATAGTTTCAAAATCGTAGCCCGAGAAAAATCCAATAGCAATAACTACTGCAACAACAATCGTGATAAAGATACCAATAAACTTTGAAAGTGAAATCACCATTTTTTGGAGCGGTGTCATTTCTTCCGCGGTTTTTTTAAGCAGTGATACAATATCGCCAAATTCTGTATGAGCACCTGTTGCAACGGTAATAGCAATCGCTGATCCCTCTTCAACCGTTGTTCCCATAAATACCATATTGGTGCGATCAGCAACTTCAACATCAGGTTTAACTTCTCCAACCATTTTGTCTACTGCTTTTGCTTCTCCGGTTAAACTTGCTTCGTTCACTTTGAGTCCTTTGCATTCCAAAATGCGTGCATCGGCCGGAATTTTGTCTCCTGGACGCAGTGCAATTACATCTCCTATGACAATATTAATTGCTTCAATTTCATATTCTCGTCCACTTCTGATCACGCGAGCTTGAGGCTTAATCACTTCTTTGAGTGATTGGAGTGACTTATCTACTTTGTATTCTTGGTAAAACCCTACTAATACATTACTGATCATTACAAAAATGATAAAAAATCCCTCAACGTTATTGCCTACCAAAAACGATACCAGTGTTGCCAGCATCATAATATACATGAGCGGGCTTTTAAATTGGCGGATGAATAGCTTTAAGAGTGAATCACTTTTTTCTTCTGGCAGTGTATTCTGACCATATTGGGCTAATCTATGCGTGGCATCTTTAGGAGAGATTCCCTTTTCTGATGAGTTTGTTTGAGCAAAAACCTCATCAAGCGCCATACTGTGCCATGATTTTTTAATGTGAGTTTGTTGAGATGAAGATTGTTTGCGCATACAGATAATGTATCTAGTATACCGTCTCTATGTTCTTAAAATTGAAATGTTTGGGTAAAAAATAAAATCCACTCATACAGCTTTTCAGTAGAAATTCTTAGGTTAAAAGTTATCGTCTCCGCTTTCCTGTATTTTTTTAATTTCTTCATCAAGCTTCTTTTGTTCATTTAAGATTAGTTCTTCCGTAAAGAGCGGTCTCCAGCTGTTCTTAATAAGTCTTTCCAAGAGATTCACTTTTTTGTTTAAGTGATGAATATGGAGTCTTGTAATAATGAGAAGTTGTTTGGTTTTCTTGTTAATAGAAGGAAGATCGTTTAGAAAACCTTGAAGCATTCTTATAATGACTTCGAAATTTTTAGCTTCAATAGTTCGACCATTAATATAAAGATCTTCTATTCGCGTTAGTGTATGAGTTATTGTCATAATATTAAAATTTAGAGCTCTTAAACTCATACTGTAAAGATGAACTTTATTTATGAATTCAATATCAATTAAATCCATTTCAGCTTGATCAGGGGTTTCAATAGGGAAAATTCTACTCGTAGGTATACCCTGAGCCTTTAATATATCTTGAGCTCCAGTCGCTATTGCCTCCAATATACCTAAATTATTTAAATGCTTATGTAATATCCTTTCTAGTTTTACTAGGGCATTCTGATTTAATACAAAACGTTCATTCTTTTTTGAGATTATGTAGGTAAGCAGTCCAAATACAAAGGCAAAAAGTGCACCTAAAAACGCACCTAAAAATTCTGGCCACGTACCAGAATCTTTAAGAATATAATATCCAGAATTGGAAAGCCAATACTGTTCCATGGGATTTATTTACTGGCAAGCTTCTGCTTTAAACACCGCTTTAGTGTCCCACTCAAGGGCATTTACATCGTTAAACTTAACAGTGTTTCCTTCGGTGGTTACATCGCCAAATCCGCGAACAAATCCTTCAGGAGTTTTCTTGAATGCAACCTGCATCACAGAATCCATTCCCTCAGAACTAAAACTGTATACTCCAAGAAGAACATCATTCTGATACATTCCTGAGAATGTTCCTGATGAGCTATCCTTTTCAAAGTTCTTGAATGCGAGAGTTCCAGTCACAGCTTCGTTGGTTTGATTTTGAATATTAAGGGTGTATACATCTTTTGCAAGACGCGCTATATAACAACCTTTAATATCTTGGGCAGTTTCTGTGGTAGGAGTCTCTGTTACAGGTGCATTGGTCTGTTTCTTGGCAAGAATAAGTGACACTCCGGCAACAATGATAATCAGAATAATGAGGGTAATGATTGCTTTCTTCATATACTGGTAGTATACGCCTATCTCTCAAAATGAAAACCCATCACGCATGATGAGCTTCATTCAAATTTCATTTACTTTTTCTGGCTTAAATCTGTAATATATTTACGAGTAATTGGTCCCAGATTGCCTGTTGCTGGAGAAATCTTATGTGCCTTTTGGAATGATCTAAGTGCATTCTTGGTAAGCGCACCAAATTGCTGACTCTCCTTCCCGGGTGATCCTGCTCCATTCTTAGCGATTACAAATCCATTATTATTGAGGAATTTTTGTAATTCATAGACTTCCGTATCTTTTGATCCAAGTTGTAAATCTTTGGTAAAAACTGGAGTGCTAATCTTCTTTCCTTTTGCGTCTGCAGTCTTTGCCGAGTATTCACACATTTCTTGCACATGGAGTACAAAGTCAGAATAATTTTTTGCTTTTGAATCTCTACATCCTTTTGCGCGAAGCGCATTGCTGGTAGCAACTTGTTGCGTTTGCCCAAAGAGCGAGAAGAGTGAAAATCCTTGGGTGGTACATTGAATAAAATTATTTGCCATGTCTACCGTACAGTTATCAAGTTTTGCCCATGCGTTATTGTGGTAGTGATACAGCCACAGTGTAGATTCCTCAATACCTTCAATATCTTCATCGGTATACGTATAGGTAATCGTTACAGGCGCATCAAATGAATCAAGTACGGTTGTTGCATTAACGATTGCTTTAACATCAAATACAATATCTCCAATATGATTTGGAATACCTGATGGTGTTCCAATATTACTAATGATATTTTTGCTTGGAAGTGACTGAATTTGAATTACCAATGACGGTGTGGTGGTAAAGTTTGACGGTGTTTGAACAACGAGTGTTGTTGATGAATCGGTTAATGAGGTTGTGCTAGTACTGCTTGTTGTTACATTTGTTGATGATTGTGCAGTTGATTCTGAATTTGCAGTACACCCCGTGGTCTTAAACGTATTGTTGGTTGAGTTAGCTACGTTTGCATTGACTGATCCATCCGTAGAAGTTACGCGGAAGTTATACGTAGTACATGGAATAAGGCTGGTTAAGTTAACGGTGTGACTGGTCACGCGTGGTGAGGTATCTGTTTCTGATGTATTTACACCGTATGATGATGTTGCGCCATATGATACACGTGTTGAAGCATTCTCGTTAGTTGTCCAGGTAATAGTTGTACTAGTTGAAGATGGCACAGAATTAATTGCACTCAAAACTGGTGCAGTAAAATCTCCAGTCGTAAAATTCCAGGTGCTATTGTTGGAAATTCCTGCGTAAAAACGATTTGATCCATCTTTAAAAGCAGTATTAGGAATAGAAATATAGTAACCGGTAGATTCTGCGAGTGTAGTGTCGGGATTAATAACGATAGTATTAGTTCCCCATCCGGTTACCTTGCCGCTTGCAACGTCAATGGTTTCAACCGTTGAGTCATCAGAAGTCTTTTTAATAAGAATGTTTCCGGTGCCCACCGAAATAGTGGTGCTGAACACCATGGTAAGATTAGTTCCCGTGGTGATGTTTGTTGAGTTATCCGCTGGTGTAAGGCTGCTTATAGTTGGATTATTGGCGGTTGTGATTGAAATATTTTTTGCAACAACGGTTGGATTAGTGCTTCCTGCTCCAAATTCTGCAACATATCCGCCAATACTATTTCCACAAGAAAGATCATTCCACTTTCCACTGCTTGAGTAAAATTGCGCACAATCTTCTTCTCCTGCTTGATTTGGCTCGTTATTATTCCAGTTGGAATAACGGCTACTTACTGGCCCTCCCGTATATGTTCCTGACCAAAATGATGTTCCTGTTTCTGGTCCGGTTACCCACTTCCAATCGCCTTCAAGAGCAGCGTCGCTTGCTCCCATCCATCCGTCTGCGCCAAGACGTGCGGCAACAAAGGCATTTTCTGCTGACGATGTTACGGTTACTAAATATCCTGATACGCCATATTCAGTTAAGGCTTCTGCTGCTGTTTTTGCGCTGTTCCAGTTGATGCTTCCTGAGATAAATTTATAGAGGTGTCCATTATCTGGGAAAAATACTTCTCCAGGATTTACCAATGAAACTTCAAGTGTGTCACTTCCTGCGCTCCCGCGTGTATATGTGAGTGAAGCCAAGGCTGCATTTATATCTGCTACTGTTCCGCTAAAATAAAGTGCGGATGCGTTATTTCCTCCTGAGGTAAACGTGATATTGGTAGTGGTGCCTAATGAAAGTGTTCCATTGGTTACCAAAAGCTTAACTGGCACGGGTGATCCGCTGCTTCCGGTAAGCTGAAGATCGGTAATTGGCATTGCAACACTGGTTGTTCCGGTAAATGAGTTACTTCCGGTAAGTTCAACTGCTGCAGAAGCTGCAGTTGTTGTAAAAAATGATCCAACGATCATAAGTAGCGGAGCAAGCGTTGTAAAAAATCGCATCATGGTACTAGTATAGCAAAGCAAAGAATAGGTTGTGAAAATAAAATTGCCTCTCATATTTTTGAGAGGCAATTCTTTATATATGGATGAACAAACAACTTATTAGGCTATTGTCTGTCACACTATAACTAAAACTCAGCAACCCTTTAAAAGTTTTTGAGGTGAAAGGTCTAAAAATTCCAAACACTTCACGTAAAAACTTTTTCTCTTTAAGGTCGAATCCGCAATCATTATAGATTTTAAGATTCTTTGCAACTTTGAGTACGCTTGTATTCCCTATGAGGGTGGGCTTGATCACCAGCAAGCTATAGACTTTTGAAGTCGTAAGTGTTGTTGCAAAACCCATACTTTTTGAGTCGGGCTGATAATAGAGCCCGGTTGTGAGGGGTCCATAGCTGCCAGCAAGCTGATACTCAAATCCAGCTGATCTTCTGACAATGCCGCTCACTAACGTGGCTTTACCAAGAATCAGGGTATTTTTAAATCCGAGCGCGCCTCCAGGTATTTGAGACATGGTCCATGTCTCAAATTGCCCACCAGGCGAAAGCGGAAATGGTCGTTGCTCACTAATTGGTGTGGGAATATATCCAGCCATAACTTTCCAGTTTTTAGCAGGTCTATACCGCATCCATCCAGCAGCAATTACAAGAGGCTTCCCTGCGCCCGCTTCATATACTCCCATTACTTCTATGGAAAGTTTTTGAGAAGTTTTCCATGTAAGTACTGATCCAACGCGCACTGTTGCAGCAGATGGTAATGAGAATGTATCAAGCTTGTATCCAGTCCATGCTAGTAATCCAGCGTAGATGTTGCTGATAACTAAATTGCTATCCTTTGTGGCAACATTTTCTATTTGTGCCCATGCACTGGTGGCTAATACTTCAGCAGAAAAAGTTATTGCTAATATGATTATTTTTTTCATTGATTTTGAGTTTATATGTGATTAATCCTAATGCAGAGATTAATCCATATAACGGCACAGACTCAAGAGATCGTGTAAATCCTTTTAATATCCGTGATTCAAAGTCTTTAAAAAAATGTTTCAAATATTTAGTAATTTCCAAACTCTCCATATCGTAAACAAGAAAAGAAGGTATTTCTTTATCTTTGTACACGGTGTACAGAAAATCCGGTGGCGCCTTTGACTGCCTACTCTTTGAACAACAAGTGTGGGTTGTTGTAATAACTACATCATATGCCACTATCATAGTTGCTGTAGACTCGATTGCTTGTGGGGCAACGGTAATGATGACCGTGGCGATCCATGCAGCACCAAATGAGTGTTTAAGGGCACGCCCATGAATTTGGCGCAGATCTTGCAAGCGTATTTTACTGTGAGCGTACCGCCAGGCGAGTTGTATATCCTCTTCTGACAAAAGCTCAAGCATGTTGTCTCGTGTTCTGCGCATTTCTACTGAGGCCTCAAAGAAGCGCTGTTTCAAGTGTAGCCATCGGTATGCAACAATAATTAATACTATTGGATACCCTAACAGCGAAACGAAAAAACCAAGAGGACTCTTAATCTTGAACGATGAAGATTCATTCTTTTCATAATTCCATATTAAGAGCAGCAAGAAAGCCCATGGTAACATTTTTAGATACATCTTCAATAACCATGAAGACATATCAATCCAAACATCACCCTGATATGTGCGCTTCTTTCTTTCATTGTACGTTTCGGGCATATACATTGCATACGCCTTAGCTACATCTTTATAGGTATATTTACCTGACCGGACGCCCTCATGCATTAAGGTAATAAGGTGTGGCGGTGCGGGCTGTAAAATACCCAGAGCTTTCTTTAAAAGTGCAATTTCTCGTAAATCCTTATAGCATGTATAAGGCGAATACGGAATGCCTTTATGAAAGTTTTCATTAGCTTTTGAAAGCTTCTTATTACAGAAGTCACCAAACATCCGACCGTTATTAAAACGGTCAGTACCCGGCGGTATTTCAAAAGTATTTTCCCAGGTTTTTCGCTCGGGTTTCTTGCCATATTCCCATATAGCTTGAAAGATTCCCAGACTCGCAATAAATACGAGTATAAAGAATTTCCGATAGCAGTAACATAAGATTTTTTTCATCTATTATTTTTAGTTTTTTGGTTCAATTATAAAAGAAATTTGATGGCTTATTTTTACTATGAAAATAATAGTTAGTCAAGCATGCGTCGTGCCCCAGAATTAGTGCGCATGGCTGTGTCCGTGATGATGATCATTATAATATTCTTTGCCACGGTAATGCTCAAGCATATGCGCTGCAAGAAGTGTGGTGACTGGAACCGTGAGTACGAGCCCAATACTTCCCACAATCGTACGGATAATCTCAACCGCAAAAATCTCCTGGCTTAAAATGAGTGCAAGCGGAAATGTTGAGGTAGAAAAGAGTAATAAAATTGGTAATGAGGCTCCGGTGTATGCCAATGCAAGTGTGTTTACAAGAGCTCCCACATGCTCCTGTCCTACTCGGAGTGCTTTGGTGTAAATTTGTTTTTTTGTGAGGTGTGCTGCTGAGCTATACAATTCACGTACTACCGATGCTTGTGTAATAGCAATATCATCAAGCACTCCAAGGATTCCGATAATAATTCCACCCAGTAGAAGTCCGCTAAAGTTAAGGCGTGTTGCACTTTGAATATTAAGGAAGTTTGCTTCTTCGGACCCAAGTCCGGTAAAGTGACAAATCTTTACCGCAATTAACGAGATAATACTGGTAATAATCACCGCAATAACGGTTCCAGTAAATGCTACGGTTGATTCTTTTTTAAATCCGTGCGTTGAATAAATAGCAACAAACAAAATAAGTGCAGCAATGATCGTGCTAGCAGCTACAGGATTAACACCCTTCGTGAGCGAGGGAATCAACACATATGCCAAAATAAACATGCTGCCCGCAAGACTTAAGAGTGATCGTAACCCTTGTTTCTTTCCAAACACTAAGATAGTAATAATAAAGAGTCCAAGAAATATGAGGAGTGTTGAGATTCTATTGCGTTCAACAATACTATAAATTATTGCCCCAGCTTCATCGGGTGTTGCGCGTACAAAAATCTTGTCGCCTTCTTCAAGAACAATGTAATCATTTTGAATAATGGCACGTTGTGACGGGTTGTTGAGCGGTTCAATCTCAAGTGTTTGAAGTGTCGTAATAATGTGTGTTGCGGGTACTTCAATTTGTTCTTCGCTCACGACTTTAATTACCCGAGCTTGCAGAATTTCTTCTTGTTGATTTTGTTGAGCAAAAGATGCCAATGGCAAGAAGATTGCCATTACTGTTATGAAAATAAACATCGTACGCAAAGAAGTTTTCATGAGCTGATTTTAGCATGATTTAGCTTATTGTGCCGTGTTTGACATGCCTCAAGTCAGGTGGTACTTTTCAATAAACATATACATTAATTTAACCTCCAGTTCGATGAAAAAACGTATTTATATTATAGACAACGGTTGGGTTCTCAATCCCAAGGATCCTTTACTCAAAGAAACTGCCAAAGAGCTTGGTAAGTTTCTTGGTAAAAAATTTGACGTAGAAGTCGTTAAACCAACAGAGATTGCCAATGCTTACGCACGCGAAGTGCACCCGGATGTTGTGTTTATACCAGATGCGCTTATTGTTAACGGCAACATAGAAGCCTTCACGGTAAAAGAAGTGTGGCCATCAACAGAGATTGTATTGATAGCTTCCCCAGAGAATGCTCAATATTTTGAAGATATTAAAACCGGCGAGTATGGCGAAATCGAAGGGTTTTATGACGGAGCGCAAGTTCTTTATGAAATTACCGAAATGAAAACAGGTGTACTTGAGCTCATGGGCACGTAAGTTCTGTCTTCTTATTACAAAATGCCTTCTGGGATAAACCAGAAGGCATTTAAATTAGCTTTTACTTTTATGCTAAATTTAGTAAAGTGAGTTATTAATAAGACGTGCTTCATGCAGTTCCATTGATACATTACTTTTCTCTTGCCCTGTTATTCTTTTAAGAAGCTTGAGACTATATCCATTCTCGGTAGCGAATTTCTCAAGAAGCTCATAATGTCCAATATCGGAAGAAAAGCCAATAATAAGTCTACCCTTCTTTTTTAGGTACTTAACAGCATCAGTAAAAAACTTTCTTATTGCTACATATCCAGGATCAAACACCTGAGCCTCTCTTCCGACCAAGGTGTAATTTGGCTCTACGTAGCCAAACGGCATAGCCCAAAATATACTGTCTGCCTTAATACGCTCCGGTAAAGCATCAAGAACATTGCCTGAATATGAGACTACTCTTCCGCTTACACCATTTTTTGTGGCATTCGCTCGAGTTAATTCAGCTGCTTTCTGGCTTATATCGGTAGCATAAATTTGCAGCTTCGGATTACTGAGGGCACATTTTATAGAGACAATACCGGTTCCCGAACCAACCTCTATAAAGATACTTTCTTTGTGAATCAAATGGGATAGCTGATCAGCAAACCATTTTGACGAAAAGAAAGTTGAGGGATTAAACACATCGGGGTGCGTTGTGATCCGGACACTTGAGATTGTTACACTTTCGGGCTGCTGAGATTGATTAATGAGTTCTCTGGTCGCATTTATAAACTGCATTTTAGGTTTTATTTCCATGTCTTATTCATTTGAGATTGGTGAAAGATTTTTTAGATTTATACTATAATTATATATTTTGTCAATTTTCTATTGATACCCACCATCAACGGTAATTGTTGCACCATTTACATATTGCGCTTCATCAGATGCAAGAAAGACAGCTACTGATGCAATTTCTTCAGGTTCAGCAAATCTTCCTGCAAATACTTTCTTGGTTTCTTGATCAATAAATTCTTGTGGAAGTTCGCTATTCATATCCGTATTCACCCATCCAGGAGCTATAGCATTCACGCGCACATGCGGCGCAAGTCCAGAAGCAGTATTGTGCGTTAAGGTAATGAGTCCTGCTTTTGACGCATCGTAATCAAGCGAGAATGCACTCATTGCTTTATATGCATTTGTTGACGTGATATTAATTACACTTCCCTTTGATTCAATAAGTGCCTCACGAGCTTCACGGATCAGCAAGTATGGTCCAATCAAATTAGTATCCAAGGTATCATGCCACTCGTCCTTGGTTTTGGTTTCCCAATCTTTATCGTACGCAATACCTGCATTGTTAACGAGTACGTCAATGCGTCCGTATGTGGCAAGAGCTGTTGAAATAAGCTTTTTAATGTCATCTTCTAGGCGAACATCGGCAATCAGTGCTTCAACTTTCATATTGAGATCTATAATCTCTTGAGCCGTTTGATTGAGTAGTTTAGCGCGCTCAGGTAAATCATTAATTACTAAATGTGCACCTTGCTGAGCAAATGCCAAAGCAATAGCTTTACCCATCCCGCGTGCTGCTCCGGTAACAAGAACCACCTTTTCTTTAATGTCTGAATAGATTGCTGGTTTCATAACCTCATTCTATCAGATTTTGTTTAAATAAATAATAAATTATTTAAACCATCCGAGTATTCCCTTAGGGGCATCTACATCGAATAGCTTTCCAGGAAAATCATTTGGACCAATTTTAAAGCCCAACTCTCCGTTAGATCCTTTGACCGTGTACATCTCTCTTTTGTGACGATTGGCGCTAATCCATTCAATTGCCTCATGCTGATCGTCTAGTATTTGTTTAAGTTCTGAATAATTCAAACATACAACTCCATCATCATTACAAACCAGTAGTAGATAAACTTCTTTCAATGTACTTTTCATTAACTCAATCTCTTCTTGATGTTGCTTTGCAAAAGAAAACCTCCAAGGTGTCATTCTTTTGCTAGAGTATTTGATATAGATACCAGTCTTTTCATTGATTATATAGGAAGCATTTGATCCAGATGGAAACGGCTTCAAAGAAAGTGGCCGCTGAGTTCCGTGGAGTATTCTTGCGAATACTAATCCGTGAAAAAATTCAAATTCTTTAATCATACTTTTTTGGAGTTTTTAGGAATCTTATGTTGCCATCGTATTTATAAAACATGCGAGCTTTGTTGATGTCGTTGAATAAAATAAAAATATGATGAACTGCATCAGGGTATTTCCCTTTTTCTAGTTCACCTGTACCAATAAAACCTTTTGTTCTAAACACAGAGTTGGTATCAGTGATTTCCTTCTCCTCTTTTTTATCTTTATATCCAGAAATATTTTTAGGTTCATGAATGATAAGAGAATTATTCCCAGCAGGGGTAAAGCTTTCTATGTAGCTTATTAGGTAATCAGGCAGGCAATCTTTTCCTAACAACTCAGAAAGAGCTTTTACTTTGTTGATTGGTTTTATATCTTGACCTAATATTTCATAAATATTATCTTTGTCAAATTCAAACAACTGAAAACTCATTTCTCCTCGGTCGACAACCACACTCGTTTTATCTATGCTTGCCCCTGCTACTGCTGTAATTCTTTGTCCGTCTAGCCAAACAGGAGAACGTTTATCTTGTTTTCTGGATTCAAGAGAGAGTCTATGAAAAATAAAACACTTTTGCCAATCTAAATATAAGGATTTAGGAATCGTTAACTCAAAGTATTTTAGATAATCACCTCGTGATCCAAACATTCGGGCTCTTTGAATATACGTATCCTGTTGTAATTTATGTTTAACGTCTCTAGTAAAAAACATTGATAATAGATTATTAAAGGTTACCCCACGAGAAACAATATTTCCTCCAATGATAATCGTGAACGGAGCAGTGGGGTCAGTTGCTGTACGATTATCCGCCGCATTTACTTCTTTATCGCTATTCATTACAACAATATTATTGCGATCACAGTTTGCAATTGCATACTTAGTAATTTCATTTACGCGATCAGGATAGCGCTCGCTTGCGATATCCCAAATTCTTTTAAAATAAATCTCATGATTAGGGTCAGAGTCGTCTTTAAGTGCTTCAAAAGTTTTGATGACCTGCTTGTAGTCAACCGTATGGTCGGCCTTTTTGCTGCTGGTGTGAATTAAAATAGAGTAATTTCTTTCAGGATCATTCACTGAGGTATTTAAGTAAGATACATTAATAATAAAACTAAAGATTGCATCTCGCATGTATTTTGGATTATCGCCCGCATCTGGTAAAAAAGTTAGTCTATAGGGTATATTATCAATAGAAATAGGAAAAAACACATCCTGCCCTGTATAGTTTGAATGCGTTGGAAAATCAATCCAATGCTCATTTTGGTTTGCATGAGTTTTGTTTAAGTCTAGACGAGCTGGCGTTGCTGTAACTCCAATATATATACCCTCAGCACCAATTAGTTTTTCAGTAAGTTCGTTAATCCTACTTTTTTCTTGCTTATTAACTTTTGAGTTTGGTGTTGCGTAGTCAGCTTCATCGTCGATTATTACCCTGCTAGAATGTCCTTGCAGCTTATGTAATAGCTTTTGTAGGTCACTTGAATTCTTTTTACAAAAAATTACCCACTGATGATCTTTTATACTAACCTCTGGCGATAAAACCTCGCTAAATTTCTTGGGAGAGGGAGAGAGTCCAGATCTTTGGAAGCGTTCAAGGTTTTGATCAAGAAGTTGTACGCTGTCATTTAATAATGCTATAACGATCTTTACTCCTATATCTAGAAGTTTTGCTGTAAGAGCTATCATCATTTCGGTCTTACCACTTTGAGGTTCTCCATAGATAACAAAAGATTTTTGTCCTCTTTTTATGTTAATCACGGCATTCTCAATGACACCCTTGATGCGATCAACCTGTTGATTGGCTAAAATGAGTTTTGCCAGTCGTCGCTCGTATCGATTATTATTCACTGTCTCCTTTTTGAGCTCATCTAGATTAAAAGAGTTCATAAGAGTATTTTTTATTTTTCCATGAGTAAGATATATTCATATTCGTAAGCTCGTCTTTTGCTAGGATTAGATTGACTTGTGAATTTACCTGTCTTATTATCTCGCCAAGGAGTAATCATCTTATTTAAAACCTCTCTTTTAATAACTTTTGACTTAGTAAATCCAAGATTTATCATCTGTTCCGTTGCTACCTCGGCGTTTAATATGGGGATTCCTAGCAGTTCGGTATTACCTATAATGACACACGCTTTTTTGCCTTTTTTCAGAATTCGGTACATCTCACTAAATGATGCTCTCATGTCATCAAAGTAGCTAGCTACACTCTGCGAAAGTGCGGAATTCTGAATTTCAAGCTTTGAGACTATGTCTTCTGCAATCTTACTCTTAAATTCCCTATTTGCAATCTTTTTTTTATGGCTACTGCCAATAAATTGTTTTTTAAAATCAAGGAATCTGCTCATTACTTTATCCCATTTTTTAAAATGCTTTTTATCTTCACTAAACCATAAAAGCGACAACTGATGTAGATCAGCATATTCATAAGAAGTTACATAAGGCGGTGAAGTAACGATAAGATCGATACTTCTATTTTTTAAAGGTAACTTTTTTGTAGAATTCCACAGCTGCATCTTAGCAGGAGTTTTTAAGCACCCTGAATCTTTGAGAGAGTTGTAGAAGAGTTCATTCTTTTTTATCATTGAGTTAAGGTGTTTTAAAAAGACCTTTATTGGATCTGGAAACTCTTTATGTTGATCAATGGTAGGTTTAATACTCTTCATTAGCCATCTTGAGCAGTTCTTTAGAATGTGAGAAAATGCACACAGGAAAAATCTTCGCGTTTCACTATCGGTAATATCTAAAATTAGAGAATATATCACATCCAGCTTTAAAACAATCTTCTCATCAAACCAGTAATAGATTCGTTCGCTATGCACAAAAGCTTTTTTTCTTTGTTGAGACTGTTCATATTTTTTAATAAAAACTTCTCTTATGCGATTTAGCTTCTTTGGATCTATCGCCCGAGTTTTTGTATCAGTAATTAATTTGGCTACAGGATTGATGTCGAAACCAATACTTTCGCGACCAACAATTTTTGACTGTACTAGTGTTGTGCCACATCCGCCAAACGGATCACACACAGTATCTCCCTCCTCTGTATATTTATCGACTAATTTATCGACTAATTGTGGGATAAATTTTGCAGGATAACGATGATAGCTATGACTCATCATTGTTGTATCTATACGCTGATATTCCGAAAATGACCAGTTAGGAGAAGCCTCGAGAGTTGAAAACTTTTTTAAAACAGCTAAAGGGGTAACGCCCATATCAAGTAAAGTATATCACCTGAAACTTTTATAGATATTAAAAACTACTTCCCCAAATCAAGTGTCTCGTCAATTCTAATTTTCTCAACAAACTCCGGCACGTGAGACACAAGAATCATTGTTCCTCCAAATTTATTCAACGCTTCTGCAATTACCGGAATATGACGGAAGTTAATGTGGTTAGTTGGCTCGTCCAATACCAAAAGTCCTGGCTTCTCTAACACCAAACGTGCAAATGCCAACAATCCTTTTTGCCCTTCTGAGAGTGATCCAACCTTTGCATGAATCATATCGCCAATAATGAGGAACGCAGCTGCAACGGCGCGCATTTTTTGTTCATCAAACTTTTCTCCTCCCTTTATCATCGCCTCTTTCAACACTTCAAATGAGCTCTGTTCAAAATCAATATTAGAAAAGTCCTGTCGGTAGTATCCAACACGTACACCTGATGCAATTTTTACCCCATCAGCATCACCTTTTGTGATACGTTCAAGCAAGGTAGACTTTCCAATTCCGTTTGGTCCTTTCAAAAGCAAGTGAGTATTTTTGCGCAAACTTTTATTCACCGCCTTTTTCTCGGGTGTGTGATTTTTGAAAATAGTAAGACTTGAAAGCGTAATGATTTCTCCACTTAACGTTTCTTGTGATGGGATCACAAATGGACGAATAGTTCTGTCCTCTTTGCGCACATCAACAATTTCTTCTTCAAGCTCTTCTGCTTTTTCACGCATACGCTTTGCCACCATACGCATTTGTCCTCCTTTGTATGCAAATTCATTTGCCTTTTCTTTCTTGGCAATGATTTCTTTTTTGAGCTGCGCGTTTTTCATGTTCTCTTTTTCAACGCGAGCAGTGATATCTTTTAACACATCGTTATAGTTTCCAACGTACTGCTCAATCTTTTTGGTATACACATCCAAATACAACACGCCTTGGGTGAATTTATTAAGGAAGTCTGCATCGTGAGAAATAACAATCACGGTCTTTGAGTAGTCAACAAGAAATTGCGTGAGGTGTTCAATACCTGCATGATCAAGATTGTTGGTTGGCTCGTCGAGCAACAAAATATCTGGCTCAAGAATGAGTGCTGATGCCAAAAGAAGACGTGCCTGCTGTCCTCCAGAAAACGTACGAACAATACGATCATACGGTGTATCAAAATTTACCGCTTCCAATACTTTCTTGATGCGTGGATCAATGTCATAGATTTTTTCTTTGAATCCTGATTGGAAAAATTCACGTACGGTCATATCAAGATGGGTGCGAGGAATTACCTGACGAGCAATAGCCACGGTTGCGCCATGTTCACGGAGAATGCGACCTTCAGTTGGCTCAAGATCGCCGGTAATGAGTCCAAAAAGCGTAGACTTTCCTGCTCCGTTTTGCCCCATGAGGGTGATTTTTGATTTGGTGCGCACTGAAAATGACACATCATCAAGTGTTTGTTTGTGTGGTCCGTAATCAAACGATACGTTTTCAAAGCGAATTACTACTGCGTCTTTAGCCATAATGTGATTGATTTTAGCTTATTTTTGACAGAAAAGCAAAAAAGTGTTCATGGTGTGAACATAACTGATATATTGACAAGTATGAGATAATATGCTATTATTTCATTAAACCGTAAGACCTAAAGCTATATAGTACAGGATTACATTAAACTTTCTTTACAATGAAAAATTTTACAAAAATGATTGGCAAGCTTCCTTTTGTAGGAAAAGCAGTAATCGGGTTATTAATATTTCGTTTTTATAACAGCGCTGACTGCATGGATCGTAGAAATCGTTTCATCCCACTTGCCTTTTTATTGATTGCGTTTGTATTCCTGCACGGATTACAGGCTCAATTAGGAATCAAAGGTTTGGGGTTTAGCGCTCCAATGGCTGTAAAGATACTATTTGGCCTTTATACTTTAATCAATATCTGTGTCCTAGTAGCACATTTATATCTGCTTGTGAGATGTACAATCTTTTTTCTAAAAAAGAATATGTACCCAAAAGTAGAGAGGACCAGAAAAAAATCATCCGATAAACAAGAAACACTAATGCTTATGGTAACAGTGGGTGGTCAAGCAATCTTTCTAAGTTGCTATCTGACATATGGTTAAGTTAATCCCTATAATTATTTTTAGGGATTTTACTTTACCCACAAATACGCAATCAAGCTTGCAAGCCCAGTCACGGTTGCTCCCCATGCCATATCAATGATGGTCATAGGGGTCTTCCAATTAAGTAGTGTGGCGTGATTAGTTAAATCATATGCACCGTACGCTACCAATCCAAACAAAAGTCCTTTTACTAATACCACAATCCAGGTGGTGTTGGCATGAAGTGATGGATTTACCACATATACAAAAAGTCCAACCGTATACAAAAGATAAAAAATAATAATTGGAATCCAGGTAGTATCTGGCGCCATCAAATGACCAATAAATTTTGGATAGATTGCTTTACCAGCAGTAAACAACCAAAGACCGTCAATCACAATAAGTGGAATAATGATTGCAAGGAGAGTTTTAAGAGTTTGCATATATAAAAGTGTAGCACGTATACACTAAAGCCTCGTAAATTAATTTACGAGGCACTTTTTCAATCATATTCATCAAAAGGTCCTAATTGTCCGTTCTTGGACAGTTCAAGGAGCGATTGGATCATTAATGCGAATATGCACGTATGGTCCTCAAGCGATAGATGTACGGATCCTGGTATACCAATTCTGGTCATTTTGTATAAAGATTTAATACTTTCATAATACCTCTTTTTCACTCACGCTGCCTGATATTGCCAATATTAGTATTTTATGGTATATATTAAACACTATGAAGGAGCGTCTACTCAAAAAAATCGAAGAAATCTCACAAAAATCTACTCGATTTATCGGGTCATCAATATCGCTCCTTTTGCATACTATTATTTTTGTTACCTTTATGGTGTTGATTCTCTTGGGTTTTGATACTAATAAAGTTCTCCTTATTCTTACAACCATCGTGTCGCTCGAAGCTATCTATCTTTCTATTTTTATTCAAATGTCAGTAAATCGTGCAGAGGAACAACTTACCACGGTGTCTGAAGATATTAGTGAAGTATCAGATGATCTTGAAGATATCCAGAAAGATATCGATGAGGTGGCCCAAGACATTGATGAAATCCAAAAGGATGTTGATGAGATTCATGATGATATTGAAGACATTCAAGAAGATATGGATGAAGTTGCTCATGACATTGACGAGATCCAGGAAGATATTGGTGATATTCAAGAAGACTTAGACGAAGAAGAAACACCTACATCATCCACGCAAAAAGAACCTGACAGTATTAACAAGATTGAGTCACTCCTTGAAGAACTTCAGCAAGAAATCGCTCGTATTAAAAAAGACTCTCGTTAAGAGAGTCTTTTTTCTATTTCTTTACCGCTGTCTTTTTTGGCTTCTTTACATTTTTGTTTTTTGCGTCACGATTCTGTCCTTTTGCCATAGCTATCAAACATTACTAATATGCATCAAGTATACAACAGTTCATGTTACTTTTTTGCACACACTTTAAGAAGCTCGTGCATTTCTTCGGTAAGGATTGAATCGACGGCACTCCATGGGACAGTAATTTCTGGCTCTCCTTCTGAATATGGTGCAATTGAGTATGCGCTAAAGATAAATGTGATACCTTCATCGGTAAGAATAAAATTCTTAAAATATTCAGACCATTCGGTGCCTTGCGTGAGTGCATTGGTGAGTTCTTCTGGAGTATATACTGTTGATTCCATATAGATATCACGGTATTGCTCAAGAATCTTTGGAATAACTACCGATGTGACTATCGGAATAAATTGTTCTGATGCGGTAAAAAGATCTCCAAATTCAATGGTCTTGGTTGGATTAGCACGTGAGAATACAAATGTTTCGGTAAGTGGCATGCCGTGAGCTCCACCAGTATATACATAGTTAAGGAGTTGGTAATTTACGAACGAGGTTGAGGTAGAAAGCTCTCCTTTAAGAATTTGTTGTGAAGGATTTCCTGATCCATTGGTAATATCTCCTTCTGATGGTTGAGTAATTCCTTTTCTAAATCCATCAATGCGTTCATTGGCAACTTTTCTAATAAATGTTTCAAGTTCAGATGATTGAGGCAATGGTAAATCAACCTCAATTTCATAAGTATCAGTTTTCTCATTAAAGGTAACCTTCTTTTCTGAGATAAGATAGGTATTTTCATCACATACAGCAACGCTGAGCGGTGATTTCTTTTTGTAAATAATAAGTGATCCGGCAACAATAGCCACCAGTCCAACAATAACCAGCAAATCACGATACATTGGCTTTTTCATACAGGGTTACACAAGAAAGTAATATGAAATGATAAAAATTCCTGCACAGAGCGCCATGAACAGGAGGCCCTTCCCCATAAGTTCTTTGCCTTCGTCTTCACCTTTACTGTAATAATCTCCCAGGTGGACGCTTTTAACGTATCCGTAGAGAAATATAATAAATGAAAACCCTGCAAGCACACCAACGATTGGCAATAAAATATAGCCTACAAAAAAATTGAACGCACCGTTGAAAAATTCTGGTGATTGCAAGATAAGGTCAAAGAGCATACATGGTTAGTATACCATCAAATAAGGTCTAATTAGGAAGCGTAAAATCTGGTTCAGGAGCTACTGGAGTCGTAGTATTTCCTCCTCCGGTTGTTGCTTTACCAAATTTAAGAATTCCAGTTTTCATGGTTCCAATGATTCCTGCAGCGGCAATCATAATAAAGAGTCCGAGGATTCCCCATACCATGACACCTCCGCGCCCTTCTTTCCAACCAAACTCATCGGTCTTTCCTCGTTCCCACAATACACGACGGATAATTGTATAAAAGAAGAAGAAAATACCTACTACGAATGCAAGCTTAATGACTGGATTAATAATCGCGGTAAATAATTTTGATATGGCTTTGTTCGCTGTTTCAACAGCAGTTGCTGCTTCTGCAGTAGGAGTGATGATCGATATGAGTTCTATGAGATTCATGTACATAGTATAGCGCACCTATTCACTAATTATTTGTGTATACAAAAACACCGGCGTTGATGCCAATGTTTATAAGTTGTTTTTTGATTATCGAGTGCCTATAATCATAAGCATCCACAAAATACCAATAGCGAGCAAGGTTGCAATATACCAACCGATTCGCTTATTGAGACGCTTTTTAGCTTCTTTTTTATTTTTCTTCTTTGCGTGGTGATATCTAAGGATACTTGCGATAATAATTGCAACTACCACACCAACTGCAATAGGAAATCCGTGCAAAAGTACTGTGTTGATTAACATATAGATACAGTATACCGTGTACGTTGTATCAAAAATGATACACGTGGAAAATTAAAAACAGCACGAATGCTGTTTTTAATAAGGAGTGAAAATCTCTTACGGAAATGGAACTCCAGGAAGATCAATTGGATTTCCTCCAATTCCGATACCAAGAGTCTTAGAGATTACCGCAATGATTCCCCAGATGGCAAGGATGATAAAGAGTCCTCCGATGCTCCATGCAAGCTGAGATGCAGCCTTCTTGTGCTCGATTTCTCCTTTGTTGTTCCAGAGAATGTAGCGGATGATGTTAACAATGAGTACGATCACTGCAATCGTCACCAAGATTGGAATAAGGTTGTTGGTGATGTACTTAATGTATTCACCTGCGATATCCCAAAGAGAACGTCCACCAGGAATAACCTGTGCGTATGCAAATGAAGGAACTATCCACACCAATGACATGAGGGATACTCCGTATTTCTGTAATGTCTTCATAATAAAAAAATTAATTGATATCCGTAATGATTAACTGATACCCCTTAAGTATACACCTACAAACTTCATCAAGTTATTTAAACTGTGGAATAACGATATCCCCACCAATTCCAATACCAATGCTGCTTGAGATCACATTAATGATTCCCCAGATAGCAAGCATCACAAAGATTCCTCCAAGACCCCATGCTACATAAAATTTATTTTTATTAATTGTTGCCGGGTCAGTTTCCCAAATATAGGTTCTAATAATACCGTAGAAAAATACAACAACCGCAGCAGTAAGTAAAACTGGAATAGCTACCTTACTAATCAGATAAATTACATATTCAACGAAAGTACCAAATGAGCCAACACATGATGGGCTGGTACATGCAGCTTCAGCAATAATT
The DNA here is from genome assembly GCA_036405175.1 of Minisyncoccota bacterium. GTDB lineage: Bacteria > Patescibacteriota > Minisyncoccia > Phycocordibacterales > UBA1006 > DASWYC01. Next base: position 246,151 of record DASWYC010000002.1, on the reverse strand, counting down.
GCTGGTGAAAAATACGTTGAGATAAATGAAATGATGTTCATAAAAATATTTTAATCAATAACTTCTCCAATCGTTGCAGAGATTACCTTCGTTACCACAAAGGCTCCCAAAATAAGTATTGCTCCAATAAATGTATACTTTGCGGCACGGTGAGCATTCTTAAGCTTCTCAGGATTTCCTTGCGCCAATACATACTGGAGCCCTGTCCAGATAAATGCAATAGCAATGAGCGGTGTTCCAAGATCAACAACAAATTTAAGAATAGTTTCAATAAATGATGGAAGGTCATTAATACCAGCCTTTGCAAGTGGATTTTCAAACTTAGGAATATTTAAGATTGGCCCTGCAGCCGGGGTTTGCTGTTGAGCATATGCCACAAAAGTACTGATGTGTTCAACAATCCAAAGAAGGATTCTATTCATGAATACAGTATACCCTATCCACGAAGATAACTTTCAAGAACATCAACAGGAATGGTTGTTTGTTCTTTGGCTGCAAGATTCTTTACCGTTACATTACTATTTTCCATTTCATCTTCACCTACTACCACCATATGGGTTGCTTGCTTTGCAAGTGCATACATAAGAATACTGCGCGCATCAATCTGATCACCAATATACATTTCTGATGCAATAGAGTCTTTGTACGCATCTAAGCCAGTTAATACAGAAAATGCGTAGGCGCGAGCTGACTCATTAATATATCCAACAACGACATGAGTTTTCTGGATTGGTGTAAGAGTAAGGCCAAGTTCATTAAGAACAATTAGAATGCGATCTACGCCAAATGAGATACCCACCGCTGGGAAATTTTGTGGAGAAAAACGTTCAGTAAGTTTGTCGTAGCGTCCGCCACCAAGGACTGAGAAGTTAAACCCATCGATTATCACCTCACATACCATGCCAGTATAGTAGCCAAAGCCACGCGCGATGGTTGGATTAAATACAAATGAGGTACTTGCTTCGTTATTAGAAAGAACATCTTCTAATGCAGCAAATTCATCACGCAGCTTTTCAAGCCGACCTCCATTATCATAAATATTTACAAGCGTATTAGAAGAAAGATAACTCAACATGGTTTCAAAGTCTTCTGAAGGAGTATGATTAAGGATTTTGCGGCATACCTCTTGCCCCGCTGAATCAGTAATAAGTGCAACAAGTGATTGCTCGCATTCTTCTGCACTAATTTTTGCTTTTTTATCAAACAATTTTACTAACTCTTCCAACGTTTCATCAGAAATCTTAAGAACATCTTGTAAAGCATAAAAATATTCTTTTGAGTTAATATGAAGCGTAGCTTTTTGTCCAAGCTTAAGCTCGTCGAACACATTACGTGCCAACAAAAGCAAGCTCACATCAGCATCTTTATTCTGAGTACCTACAATATCACAATCAAACTGCGTAAATTGGCGCAAGCGTCCCTTTTGAGGCTTCTCGCCACGGAATACTTCACCCACCTGATATCGCTTAAAGGGTTTTGAAAGATCATTCCAGTGCATAGCAACTACGCGTGCCAGCGGAACCGTAAGATCAAAACGAAGGCCCGTATCCCATGCATCATCCTCACCAGTAAGTGCATTAAAAATTCTAAAGTCACTCTCCGCAGTTTTCAGCGTGGTAATATTTTCTAAAATTGGTGTTTCAAGATATTCAAATCCATGCCGCTCACATACTGCACTAATAGTTTGAATAAGATTTTTCTTAAGCGTTGCTTGTGCCGGAAGGTAATCCTCTACCCCTTTGGCGGTTTCTGGATCAATGCGTTTCATGTTTCAAACTATACCATATTAGGGATATTTTTGATATGATGAGTCAATGACAACCCGTGCAATCACCAAAGATCCTCGCAAGGATTTGAGCGTGGCAAAACTTGTTGAAACCTCTTCAAAAGCCTGGGGGCGTGAATTTACGGCGGACAAAGTGGAGCTTTTGGAACGTGCCCTAGATACTGCTATTACCTATCACGATGGACAGGAGCGCAACAGTGGCGAGCCGTATGTGTATCATGTATTTGAGACGGCATGCAACGTTGCTCGTTATGGATTGGGCGCCACAACCATTGCCGCTGCACTTCTGCACGATACTCTTGAAGATACCTCACTTACTGAGGATGAATTGCGTGCTAAATTTGGCGACGAGATTACTAGCCTTGTACAAGGAGTTACCAAACTTGGAAAGCTAAAATATCAAGGACGTGATCGTCATGTGGAATCACTCCGCAAATTCTTTATTGCCTCCGCAGCAGATGTGCGTGTGGTGATCATTAAACTCTGTGACCGTCTTCATAACCTGCAAACACTTGACGGCGTACGCCCGGACAAGCGCCCACGTATTGCACTTGAAAGTATTGAGATTTATGCACCATTAGCAGGACGATTGGGAATGGCAAAACTTTCTGGAGAACTTCAGGATGCAGCATTCCCCTATGCCTATCCAGAAGAATATCAAAAGCTCATGACGGTGATGAGTTCCCGTGCTAAGAAAAATGAGGAAATGGTTGAAAAGCTCTTCAAAAAACTTAAACGCATTTTAAGCGATAACGGTATTGCCAACTCAACTACTCACCGCATTAAAGGAGTCTTTTCACTGTATAAAAAGATGACCCGCAAAGGATACTCGGTAGACGAAGTCTCTGACATGATTGCATTGCGTGTTTTAGTTGATACGCCGGAAGATTGTTATCGCGCACTCGGGATTATTCATGCCCACCTTAAACCAGTACCGGGACGTATTAAAGATTTCATTGCGCTTCCAAAACCAAACGGCTATCAATCGCTTCATACTACGGTATTTACCGGTGATGGCGGTGTTGCGGAAATTCAGATTAGAACGCACAAGATGCACGAGCAATCAGAATTTGGAATTGCCGCACACTTTGCATACAAAAATTCAATTATTAATATTGATACTAAAAAAGAAAAATACCATGCATTGTCATGGCTTTCGGATTTATCTGATCTTAAGAGCGAATCAAAGGATCCTGATTCATATTTAAAATCGTTAAAGACCGATTTTTTTGAAGATCGTATCTTTGTATTTACCCCTAAAGGTGACGTTATTGATTTGCCACACGGCTCAACGGGTATTGATTTTGCTTATGCCGTACACACTGATATCGGTGATCACGCCCACGCCATAACTATTAATGGAAAATATTCTTCTTTAAAAACTGAACTTCACTCTAATGATGTAGTGCATGTTGAAGTGGATCCAAAGGCTAAACCAAGTTATAAGTTATTGCCGTTTGCAAAGACCAGCTTTGCCAAGCGCAATCTTCGTAATAAATCAAAAGAGGCCAGCTTGTTTATGCGATTCTTTAAATAAATTAAACCGCTCAGTAATGAGTGGCTTAAAAATACCTCTGGAGTTCTTTTCTGTTTTGTTTATACTGTGGATCAAATTGTTCAACGAGTTTCCAAAAGCGAGATGAGTGGTTCATTTCTTTTCTATGCGCCAACTCATGAATAATTACATAATCTTGGAGATGAATAGGAAGTTTAATAAGTTTGTAATTAAGACTGATTGTTCCCGTGCTTGAACAGCTTCCCCACCTGCTTACCTGATATCGTACTGTTAGTTTTTCATATTTAATATCCATAAGATGCGCCAATGCTTTTACACGCGGTGCAAGCAGGTCCTCTGCCAGCTTTTTATTTTTTAGATAATCTTCTCGCGAAGCACCTAAACTAATTTTATCTGACGTTGCAATTTTAGCTCGCATCTTTTCAATTACACCGATATTCTGCCTCACAATATCATGAATTGAGGATAGCGAAATACGTCGCGGTTTAGTCACCACAACCTCATGGGTATGATGCACCGCAATGGACACTCGTTTTGCGCGAGTGCTCTGCTTTACCACATATTCAATTCCCAGTTCTTTCAAAAAATAGCGTTCCATTATACGGTAAACGTGATTGAAGGATCATTATCATCCTGCTGCTTATCTGCTGCAGGCGTTTGGGTTGCATACGATCCAAAATCTGATTCATCAGGCGGAGTTTCTAATACTGAGCCTCCAAATACTGAATAGTCATCTTCTGCGTATGAAAAATCATCATAGTTAATCGCTTTAGAAGTAGAAGCTTCTTCCTCTTTTTCTTCTTGTGCAATTTCAAGCGCCTGTTCAATTGATCCGGTTGAAGATTCATCGGTTGTGTGAGTTCCGGCTGATTCAAACACACCACCACCCTGACTCATACGCTTCTTATTAAAATCTTCAATTGATCCAGCAAGTTGAGACTTCAACAGTTCAGCCCCTGGCAATGTTCCAAGTGCTTCCAAAGCTTTCATGATCTGCTCAATATCTTCTTCAGACATCACTTCCACCACTAATCGTCCACCTTGTCCGCGATGCTTTTCAACCGTCACGCGTGCACCAATTTTCTTAGAAACCTCCTGTTCTCGCTTTTCAAGATCCAAATCACGCGGCTCAGCGTTTGGTTTGCGAACTTTATCCTGAGCAATTCCACGTGCAATACGTTCCGCATCACGTACGGTTAGTTTTTTAATAACTATCTCATGAAAGAGGGTCATTTGTTCTTCTGGGCGCTCACTCAACATCAACAAAGGACGACAGTGTCCTTCTGGAAGGCGACGACTCATCACCGCTTGCTTAATCTCTTCAGGAAGTGCCAACAAACGCAAGGTGTTGGTAACATACTCGCGCGACTTTCCCATACGCTTTCCAACCTGAGCATGCGTTAATCCAAATTCATTTACCAAACGATCAAACGCAATAGCGCGATCAATTGCGTTCAAATCTTCGCGCTGAAGGTTTTCAATAATTGCCAACTCAAATTTTGCTTTATTGTCTTCATTTTTACGAATAATCACCGGTACTTGATACAGCCCCGCAATCTTAGAAGCACGCAAACGACGTTCTCCTGCAATCAACTCATAGCGAACGTCCATTCCACCTTCTGGATTAATATCTTCAACACGGGTCACCACCAAAGGCTGCAAAATCCCATACTGGCGAATAGAATCTGCCAAATCAAGCAAAGCGGCCTCATCAAATTCTTTACGAGGCTGGTAAGGGTTTGGTTGGATTTGATCGGTTTCAATCCAGTAAATTGCGTCCTTGTAGAGTGATGACATAACGGAACTAGTATACCAAAAAACCCACCGGTCTGCAGGTGGATTTTTTAACAAAAAATCTTGATATTCATACAAAAAGACTCTCAAGATGCTTGAGAGTCTTTTTAAGAAATTAATTTAAACTAAATGTAACTTGCTCGATTTGATGAGCAACAAGCTCAGAGTAATAGTCACATCTTTTTAATAAATCTTCGTGAGAGCCAATATCAACAAGATATCCAGCCCTAAAGACCATAATTTTGTCACAACTTTTAACCGTAGATAAGCGATGAGCAATAATCAGAGCTGTTTTATCTTTACATGCCCTATTTATTGCGTCTTGAACAATCTTTTCATTTACTGTATCCAGCGCAGATGTTGCTTCATCAAAAATCATAATTTGAGGATTCTTTGCTAAAGCTCGAGCGATTCCAATCCTTTGACGTTCTCCGCCAGAAAGCTTTATACCACGTTCACCAGCAAGTGTATCAAATCCATGTTCTAATCGAGAAAAGAAACCGTTAATGCCAGCCATTTCTGCAATTTCTTTGAGTTGTTCATCTGAGAGTATTTCTGCCCCTTCGTTCAGTCCAAAAAGAATATTATCTTTAATGGAACGGTCGAGAAGATCTACCTGCTGAGGAACAACGCCTACTTGTTTAAGATATAGACCAAGATCAAGTAAACGCAAGTCATTACCATCAATGAATATTTGGCCTTCTTGAGGATCAAAACTTCTCAATATTAATGATCCCAAAGTTGACTTTCCTGAACCTGATTCCCCCACAATTCCTATTTTTTCTCCAGGATATATCTTAAAAGATATTTTATGAAGAACATTTTGAAAAGGTTCTTCATCGTTTTCGATACTTTCATGAGAATCTTTTCGTCTAGGATAACCAAAAGTAACATCTTTAAACTCAATAACCCCTTTTAGATTGGGAATTTTTATTGGATTCTCAACAATAAGAATATCAGGCTTAACATTTAGTATCTGAAAGTATTTCTCAATATTTATCTTATCAAGCAGAAATCTTTTATGAAAATCAGTAAACTCCCACAAGCTGTCAATAAAGGTGGTTGACCATGTAAAGATTAAGAATAAATCGCCTGCCCCAAGCTTATTATCAAAAAATAAATAAACCCCAAGAGCAATAAGTCCATAGCGCAAACTTGTTACGATAAACCGTATGACCCTCATCCTATCGATGGCTGGATTCCAAGTTTCTGCATAAATTTCTTGACCGGTTGATTGTACCCCATTGAGTTCTGTGAGCGAACGTTTTTCTTGACTTTCACTTTTAACAAGACCAACAAACCTAAACAGTTCAGAGGTAAAGCGGGATCTAACGATGTTGTAGTCTCGCAGCTTACGAATTCCAGGCACAAGCTTTAAATTATATCTATGCATCATTAATCCGAATATCACAGATACAATAATAAACAATAATCCTACCAATAAGTTTGCATACATTAGTAGGAATAGCGCCATGAGAAATCGTAATGCATTGGGAGTAAGGTCGTAGATAAGTTCTTCAATTTGAGACTTTAATGACGATACTCCATTATTTACGATACTTTGTTTAACTCCTGAATGTTCGTTCAAGTGCTGACCTCCTGAAAAAGAAAAGAATTTGGCGACCGATGCATGATTTAAATAATTCTGAATTAGATAATCCAAATACTTTACTTCAATCTTTCCTTGCTTAGTTGTTACAAGTATTCTTATCAAGAAGAATACTCCTGATACTACCGTAAGACCTAAGCTGACATAGAGATATTCCTTATCTGTCCGATGTTCTTGTATGATATTAAATATCTTACTGAAACACCAAGCCGCAAGAGCGCTTGCAGCATTTGCAATAGCAATGCAGGTGAACACCCATATGAAGGGCTTTTTGAAAGGCTTTGCGAAGCCAATAATCTGTTTGTAGAGGTCGATATTATTCAATTTTTCCATTAATATGATATTTAAATGTTAATTTATATTACAGATTTCAGTATAACATATTAATAGATAATGTCAATATTATTGATACGACTTAGCCTGAAGAGTAAAGAGTCGCGAATATTCACCCTTCATCTTCATGAGATCCTCGTGGGCTCCCTGTTCACTGATTTTCCCATCAGATACCAAGAGAATGCGGTCTGCACGACGAATCGTTGAGAATCTGTGTGAGACGAAGATAAGCGTGGTTTCTTTTGAAAGATCATGAAGGTTATTAAAGATAGCTTCTTCTGCCTCTGCATCAACGGCTGAGGTTGGTTCATCCAAAATGAGTACTTTTGGCTTGCGGTAGAGCGCACGCGCAATTGCTAACTTCTGCCACTGTCCAATTGAGAAGTTATGTCCATCTTTAAATTGACGCCCGAGCTGTGTTTTGTATCCAAGTGGCAATTCCATAATCGTGTCATGAATCTGAGCAAGCTTTGCAGATTCAATCACGCGATCTTCGTTCATAGGATCATTGCTTCCCACTGCAATAGATTCTTCAACCGTAAAACTGTAATTAGTATATTCTTGAGAGAGCACACCTAAATGTCCATACCACCACGATGATGCAAGATCTTCAAGATCATGTTCATTAATTTTAATTGAACCTGAATCTGGGTTGTATACCTTGGTGATCATTTTAATGAGTGTTGTCTTTCCTGCTCCATTTAAACCAACAATTGCAATCTTTTCTCCCGGTTTAATTATTGCCGAAACTCCTTTGAGTACTTTTTTATCTTGATATCCAAAATATAAATCTTTAATTGTCATCAAAGGTGGATGAATGAGCTGAACTGGAGAGTTTGTCCCATCAACCATTGACGGCTTTATTTCAAGAAAGTCAACATATTCTTTAAGCTTAAGAACGTTTTGATAGTTCATTCCAATACTTGAAAGAAGTCCTGAGAACGCATTACTCAAACCAAAAATACTTGAGATATAAAAGATAATATCTCCTATAGAAATTTCTCCTTTAATCCCCTGTTGGGTAAGGATGTAAAAAATTGCCATATATCCGAGTGCAGAAAAAACAGATGCAAGACTGAAGAGAGGGGCAAATCTGTTTTGGATAGCAAAAATCTTCTTCTCAATATGCTCTTTTCGCTCTGTATCCCATTTTGAAGTTAACTTAGATCCAACTTGAAAAAATTTCATCTCAGCAAGCGTTCTCTCTGTGCCGAAAAGTCCATAAATATAGTTAATATGTTTTCTCATGGTTGTATCCTGAAGCCAACGCTTCCAATCTGCATTATTCTCAAGAAAACTAATAATTGCAGAAGGAGCAGATGCAAGGAGTGCAATAAGAAGAGAAAGACCTGAAAATCGAGCCACAATCACTGCTCCGATCACCAAGCTGATAATCTGTTTAAGGATTTGATTTTGTGCATAAATAGTTGCCCGGATTGAACCTTGGGCTTCTGTTGCTTTGGTGACACTCGACCAAATTTCACTGTTATCGTAATCAGCAACACTAAGTTCTCCCTTCTTTTTAAGAAGCAGTAGTGAGGTCGTTCCATCAATTTTTACACCAAATCTACGATCAATAAAACTTAAAAATACTCCAATAATTTCTTGAATCAAATAAACGCCTACAAAAACACCAAGAATTGTATAAATACTTTTAAGAGTATTGGACCCAAGGTTTACGTAGTCTACAAGGCGATCAACAAATATTCCTTGTACAAATGAGAACATATATGGTGCTGCAGATAGCACAAGAGTTAGTATCAGGATTCCAAACAGAAACCAAGGATACTCCTGAATAGCAATTTTATTTATTTTACCTAAAGTTCTTAAAATAGTATTAGTTTTTGTTTCAGAGGCTTGAGACATGATACTAAATATACCATCCTCACCATCATGCTACAATAAACATGATATGTGGTTTGCTTTGCCGCTTCAAATTCAAAAAATGATCCTTAATCCGCAATTCCGTGGGTATAGAATTGTTGAGTTTGGTGTATTCTCATCATACGGGCATCCACCGCTTATTGAAGAAGCACTCAAAACCGGAGACTTATACCTTGGTGTAACTCATTCAAAGGATCAACACGCTAAGCTTTCAAAAGCATACGCAGAATATTCAAACATCACTATCCTTTACATGGCGACACCTGTGATCTTCTCTACCCAGCTTCCTGATGAAAGTGCCGATCTGGTGATTTTTTCGAACTCATTCCATGAATTTATTCATGAGAAAAGCCTCCTTACCGAAGTTCACAGAATCCTTAAGCATGGGGCTACGCTTGCTATTGCAGAATTTAGCCAGCTTCAGCAAGAACGTATGATTCATTTTGCAAATCACGATGTTGTTTCAAAGTATACGCGTACCGTGATTCCTCTCGAGCCTTCACTTGGAGTTTCTGTTGAGCTCTATCAAAAGAATAATTTTAGATTTGCACCAATTCAATAAAACCACTCAGATGAGTGGTTTTATTGAATCAATGATTATGAGTTGATCCTACCTTTGCCATACCTTTTTGGAGTTTGGGTAGATACTCAAGAGGATCCAAATACGCACTACGTGGCGCACGTGGCTGTACTAAAATCTTTCCCTTGCAAACTGTACTCTCCTTTCCTTCAACATGTACCACTTTTTTACCCAGATTATCATACGTGGTATACATTCCCAGGTGAAGGTGCGGCCCCGTAGTGCGTCCGGTATTTCCTGATACTGCAATTGCATCACCTACACCAACTACATCACCAGGTGACACAAATACTTTAGACAAGTGTGCATAGGTTACTGACACTCCTTCCGGATATTCAATCAAAATCCATTTTCCAAATGATGATCTACTGCATGCCAAGTCGGTATCACCCACAGCCGCAACTACTCCTTTTCCAATTGAAAGAATGGTGTCATAGTTTGCTCTAAAATCTACCCCACTATGACTGCCCGATACATACAAACGCTTAGCATCTTTGGTTTGTCCAAACATCTGTGTTACTAATATTTCTTTGAGGGGCCACGAGAACAATTCACCTGGTTCCGGTGCTTTGTATGACACATTACGATTCTCAGCCATAATCAAATCGGCTTCGATCTCTATTTGGAGTTCCGCATAGTGTTCTTTCTGCTTGTTGATGGTTTGATCAAGTTGCTTGAGCTGCTCGCTGCGGCTTTGCATTTCTCGTGTATCAGCTTCAATGACTTGCTGAAGCTCCGTCATTCTAAATTGATAAATTTCTTCAAGACGATCAAGGTTGAGTTGAGACAATTCATGACTATCCTGAATTTGAGAGAGCGCAGCTAAAAGATTTTTGTATTGCGTAATATTTGAGTGGAGATTATTAAGCACCCCAACATATGAAGTTTTTGAATCATCCAAAAGTTTCTTTTGAGAAAGATACGTCAAGAAACGATTCTGGCTTTGCAGCATATAAATACGGCGTACGAGATTTTTTACCAGTCGCTCTTGCGAGATGATTCCTTTGGTAAGCGTTGAGATGGTGCTGCCACTTGATTCTAATTCATTCATTTCTTCTGCAATTAGCAAGAGTGTCTCTTCTTTATTGAGCTCATTATATTTAAGTTTATTTTTAATATTCATGTGCTCTTCTTTGCGCTGCAGTTGCTGATCCAGCAAATCTTGTTTTTGCTGCTCAAGCGTAGTAATAGTTTTTTGAACTTTTAACGATTCTTCTTTTGCGGATGCATGAGTAATAAGTGGCGTTACACCAATTATTGCAAGAGAAAACATTATAAAAGCCACGCGCTGCATAGTTCTTCTCAGTATACTATAGCGGTAGCACCTAAAGTTTAATGCAAAATGCTATTTCCTCTCGTTCGCAGCGGGCTCTATTGGCCCTACGCTCGCGGTCTGATATGGTCGTGCCGAAGCGCTGCAGCGGCACTCTCTATCAGCCACTGCGCGACTGCTCACTTTGAGGAAATAAAATATTCATTAAAACTTTTTGAGTCCATGATATATTAAAGGAGTGAAAAAGATTATAATCCTTGGGTTCGCCAATCTTCTTTTTGTCCTTCACGTACTTCTTGGCATTGTATTTCTTGCTGGATGGTTATTCCCAGAATTTAAGTATTTCTATTTAGTTTCATTAGTGATTTGGATGTCTTGTTGGATTTTCTTGGGATACTGCCCACCTACCAAGTGGGAATTTAACTTGAGGAGAATTTACGATAAAAAAATAAACTCTGATGATGAATTTATACAATTTTATATACATAAGTTCTTTGGAAAGAAGATTTCTAAAGTAAATATTCTTTTAGGAGGATTTTTCTTTTTTTCTGTACTCGTTCTACTTACCCTATTAAGATAAGTAAGTTACTAAATTTAAAAATAAAAACTCGCCTAACTAGCGAGTTTTTATTTTTAGAGGATTCCAGCAAGCTGTGTACGTCCAGCCTCAATACGTTTAACAGCTTCTTCTTTTTCAAGAATCGTCAAAAGTGTAAATGGATCAGGAGATTTTTGACTGCCACTCAATACGTAGCGTAGCGGCCATAGAACATTTCCCTTTCCGTGCTCAGTTGCATAGGCAAGCAGATCATCAGTAAACGCTTGAGTAATTGAGGGTACGCCAGCAAGCTTATCTAACACAACACCTAAATGATTATATGCATCTTGTTGAGTAGACTGCTTCCATGCAATAAGTGCTGGATCAAGAACAATTTCATCACGTAAGTAGTTAAGCTCTCCATTTTCGAGTAATCCTGCCACTTCTCCACTGTATGAAATACGCTCAAGAGTAGAAAGAAGTGAACGTTCGATACGCCCCGCATCCTGAGTCACATTTAATCCAACCACTGCTGGACGAATATATTCTTTTTGAGCATCCTCGAGCATCAATTTAAGATGTTCCTTATTAAACCACTTCAATTTCTCTTCATTAAATTTTCCTCCACTGGTATGAATACGTTCAATACTGAACTCTTCAATGAGTTCTTGTGGGGTAAATACTTCCTTCTCGCCACCAGGATTCCATCCAATAAATGCTAAAAAGTTCATGAGTGCTTGTGGCAAGTATCCTTCACGCTGATAATCCATAGCATCTTTTGCGCCATCACGCTTTCCCAACTTTTTCTTTCCATCTGCCCCCATAATTGGTGGCAACATGACAAACTCTGGACGCTCAATACCAAGCGCCTCGTAGAGTGCCAAATATTTTGGCGTTGACGAGATGAACTCATCAGAACGCATAATGTGCGTAACCCCCATTTCAAGATCATCAATAATATGAGCAAAGTTATATGTTGGGTATCCGTCAGATTTAATGATCACAAAATCATCAAGCGCTTCTGGTCCTGCAGATAAATCTCCGCGCACTAAATCGTGCCAATGTGATTCTTTTGGATCAACAATTTTAAGACGAAGCGGTTGTGACCCATCCCATACTGGTGGATTCTCCGGACGATAATCACGATACAAAAATGGCTTCTTAGCTTCTTCTGCTTGTTTGCGGAATCCTTCAACCTCTTCCTCAGTATATGGATCAGCATATGCTAGTCCTTTATCAATCAATTGCTGTGCATATTTTTGATGTGATGCTTTGCGCTCAGATTGAATATAGGGTGCATTTGGTCCGCCAATATCCGGCCCTTCATTCCACTCAATGCCAAGCCATTTGAGTGACTTCATAATATGTTCAATAGAACCCTGCACTTCACGTTCTTTGTCAGTATCTTCAATACGAAGGATAAATTTTCCGCCATTTTTACGGGCAAAAAGCCACGCGTACAATGCCGTGCGCACACCACCAACGTGCATAAATCCCGTTGGACTTGGTGCAAAACGTGTTACAACTTGGTTCGTTTTCATTTATTCAGTTTACTGTTTATAGTGCTCTTTGGCAACCGTAATCAAAAGCTCAGCAATTGTTTTTGCCGCATGACGGTGAAGTTGTAGTGATGGAAATGTTTCTGCTGCTTGTTTGAATCGTTCATCAGTTTCAATAAACGTGAGCTCTTGCATGAAGATTTCATCGGACAGATTGGCTTCTTCAATTACCGTTCCAGCCCCTGTTGCTGCAAATGCAAATGCATTCTTGCGTGCGTGGTCTCTATTAGAAACCGTAAATGGCACCACGATTGATGGCACGGCAAAACATGCAATTTCAAAGAGCGTTGAACCTGCACGAGTAAGCGCAGCATCAGCGGCAGAATAGAGTTTACGGAGCAAAATCTCATCAACATATTCAAATAAAATGTATGAGTCTTTATCAGGATTACGAGCAAGTACTGAATCAATTACCTGCTTTTGATTGGCATAGTTTTTAGCACCGGCAATATGCAAAATATTATGAGTCTTCACCAAATTTGGTGCAAGCTGAATCATAAGATTATTAAAAATCTGTGCCCCCTGGCTTCCCCCAATTACCAACAATGTCTTTTTATTATGATTAATTCCCTCATAGGCAAATTCCTCATCAAGACGCGTTTGCAATGCACGACGGATTGGTTGTCCCGTATGGATCACCTTATCTTTTTTAGCAAAGTATTCTCGAGCTTCTTCATAGGACACACAGATAAAGGTTGCAAAGCGTCCGCAGAGTGTGTTGGCACGCCCTGGAGCAACATCTGACTCATGAATCACAATAGGAATACCAATCATCCATGCAGCAAAGACAGTTGGAAAACTTGAATAGCCGCCTTTTCCAAATACCACATCCGGCATAATTTTATACAGCTTCACAAACGCAACAATGATTCCGTAGAGTGTTTTAAAAATATCAATGAAATTTTGAAATGATGGATACATGCGCATCTTTCCTGCTGGAACATGTATGTATTCGATAAAGTTTCGCTGAAGGAGTTCTTCGTTATATGGAGTGTTTGAGAAAAAATACACTCCTTGATCGATAAATTTTTCATCATCGTAGATATCCATCAGTTCTTCATTTACGGCAATAATCGGATATACATGTCCACCAGTTCCTCCTCCTGTATAGGCAATTTTCATATCGCCATTATATCATGGGTAAATTCCTGCCACCCTTTACGATTGAAACGAAATTCATCTCACTTTAAATCTTCCCTCGTGCATTATGCGATACTAACCCCAAAATCATTCCAATAGATGCAATATGCAAGAAGAGTGCAGTTCCTCCCTGACTCACAAACGGCAACGCGTTTCCTGCCATTGGGAAAATCTGAATCACCCCACCAATATTCAAAAATGCCTGCATCACAATGCCACAAATAACTCCAATGATTACCAGTCGCTCAAAGTTTCCATGGATAAATCGTAATTGGCGCATACCAAAATATAAAAAGAGAATAAAGAGCGTAATCAGGAGAATTGTTCCAATAAACCCAAACTCTTCCCCAATCACAGCAAAAATTGAGTCCCCTAATGGTTCAGGCAAATAACTAAACTTTTGAATACTCATTCCATATCCCTTACCCCAAAGTCCTCCGCTTCCAATTGCAATCAAGGACTGGCGTACCTGATACGATGCCCCTAATGGATCAATTTCTGGACTCCAGAATGTTTTAAAGCGCGCTAATACATATGGACGCGCCAGTACCAATGCTCCAAGTGAGGCAATTCCTCCGATTAACAATGCACCAAAATGTTTAAGTGGTGCACCCCACACAAAGTACATAATAATCAGGGCGCTTGAAATTACCACTAAGTTGTCTGTATCACGTTGACCCAAAAAGATTCCTGCCAAAACACACAGCATAGTTGCAAGGGGTAAAAACATTTCTTTCCAACTTGATTTCTCCGACACCTCTTCTTCAGCATGTTTTTTATGATGAATGCGTGGTACGCGTGTTGAAAAGAACTTTGCAAATGCCAAGATAGCCGCAACTTTTAAAAGTTCTCCCGGCTGGAATGTAGTAAATCCAAGATTAAGCCATCGATGAGCCCCTCCATGATACACTCCAAGACCAGGAATAAATACTAAGAGTGACAATACTACTGCAAAGATAAATAATGGATATGCAACCTTTTCATAGAATCGTGGTGGGATATAAAACAGTACCCATCCAACTAAGGCACCACCAATGAGTCCCATTGCAACTTGAGAAATAAGAATCTCAAAGAAAAGCTGTTTACTTTCTGAAAGCACCGAGAACAAACTCGACAAGAACACCAAAAATCCCAAACCTAAGATTACCAGGAAGGTTATAAAAAATGGTTTGTAGATGAAGACGTTCTTAATGCGCATATGTTTATACCACCAATTGTGTAAGTGCAATTCCAATAATTGCACAGGCAATAGTTACTACCCAGTAACGCATTACCACCTTTTCATTCGTCCATCCAATAGCCTGAAAATGATGATGGAGTGGTGCTACCTTAAATACTTTCTTGCCCAAATATTTTTTTGAATAAATTTGAATAAGTGATGAAAGGGATGTTGCAACCAGCGGTAATGCAATAATAATCAATACTACTACTTGCTTAGTAATAAATACCGCATATGCAAGACCCATGGTCAGCGCAAGCATCCCCGTTTCTCCCAAATAAAAACGAGCTGGCGGAATATTGAACCATAAAAATACCAACAGTGCTGCCATGATGGCAAACAAGAACCCTGCCAAATCATACTGTGCTTGCAAGAGTGCAATTACACCGTATGCTGCATAAATAATCGTCATCACACCGCCAGCAAGACCATCAATTCCATCAATCACACCGCTCGAGAACAGCCCGAGCATCACAATCACAAAAAGTGGAATGATAAGCCAGCCAATACTAATAGTTCCCATGAGCGGAATAAGAAGTGTTGTCATCCCAAGCTTTGCAAAAAGCCACCACCCAGAAGCAATAGCTACGGCAAACATAATAGTAAAAAAGAGCCAACGAGGAATACCATGTTCAAAGAACTTCCCAACGATAACTTTTACACTCGTAAGATCATCAATAAGTCCAATGAGTGCACCTGCAAAGAATCCAAGTGCAACCATAAGCGTCTGCTCTTTACTGAGCACGTTCAAACGCGTAATCGCATCATTAGGAGCGACTGATGGCAACAAGAAAAACAGTATTACAACCGCAAGCACTGAAAGCCAAATCAGCATTCCACCCATGCGAGGTGTTTTAACTTCTTTAGCGCCATCATGAATCTGCATATATGCCTGAGAAATTTCATCAGGGTTATTATCTTCGCGCCTCGTTTTTTTCCAGAGACGATGCTTGTATAAAAATGTTGTAAAAGGCTCAACCAAGAGAACTGCAACGAAAAAAGTAATAATGGACGGCAGAAATACCGAAGCAAATGGTGTAAGCATAAGTGTATCTATTGTACTACAAACCAAAAACCCGCCAATTAACTGTGGCGGGCTTCAGAAAAATTCTTACAATCTAAATCTGGAATGATGACACCTCATCCATGCAAAACTGTGTTCTTTTTGGATGTTTTTTTGTTGGCGGCAAACCCTGAACGAGATCCCGCCTCACCCCTCCAGTTGTACTATAGTTTGCGATGTATCTATGGGCGTAAAAATTATATCTGGTCACATATTTTGTCTTACCAGAAGACGTTACACTGTGATACGTTATCTGTTTGATTATTCTACCTGATGTAAAAGCGTCCAATAAAGGCTGCTGATCAGATCTAATATTAGGAGGACTTCCTAAAGTATTTTCGATTTTCATAGTAATAAATTTTTAAGATTTACAACTTATAAAATCTCACATATCACTTAAAAAGTCAAACGGATGCACTCAAAACAAAAAACACCCGAAGGTGTTTTTTGCGCATCCATATACATGTCTGCAATCCAAATTAACGCTTTGCCCATTGTGACGCTTTACGCGCTGCTTTGAGTCCAAATTTCTTGCGTTCCTTTTTACGAGGATCTCGTTTAAGAAGTCCAAGTTTTTTAAGAACGCCGCGATATTCTGGTGAAAGCTTGGTCAAAGCACGTGCAATTGCAAGTGCAATTCCTTCAGCCTGAGCGTGAGCTCCACCTCCCATAACATGAGCGGTGATCTCTACGCCATCAATCTTCGTCTTTGAAAGTGGCTCCATTACGGCCTTCCATTCAATAAGATTCTTGAAGTATTTTTGGTAATCCTGGTCGTTAACGGTAAGCTTTTTACCTTTGCCAGAGAAAATACGTACGCGAGCAGATGCTGTTTTACGGCGTCCTACTGCTTCTACATATTCTCCTTTCTTGAGCTCTTTGATAACAATGTCTTTTCCTTCAAAAACAATTTCTTCAGGAGCATTCATGGTTTCAAGTGCATCAAGAGCGGCGTCTTGTTCAGCTTGCTTATTGAGTTCATCCATAATTAGTCTTCAATCGTAAGCATTTGAATAAAACGCTGACGAAGTTTGTTTTTAGGAAGCATACCCGACACTGCATGCTCAAGTACCGGCTTGATGC
Organism: Minisyncoccota bacterium; assembly: GCA_036405175.1. GTDB lineage: Bacteria > Patescibacteriota > Minisyncoccia > Phycocordibacterales > UBA1006 > DASWYC01. Next base: position 228,774 of record DASWYC010000002.1, on the reverse strand, counting down.
CACGTCGCATAATCAAGTGAGCGGCAGTTTCTTCTTTAAGTCCTCCTGGATATCCAGAATATGACTTAAGTTTGTGCTCGCCTTTCTTGTCTGACATGTCAATTTTTGATGCATTCTTAACGGTAACCATAACTTGCGGCATTTCTTGCGGAGCAAAATCTGCGCTGTCCTTACGACGAAGTGCTACTGCAATTTCAGTCGCAAGACGTCCAAGTTTTTTACCGGCTGCATCAATGGTAATCATTGAGATATTCATACATTAGTCAACAAACTCGATCTGAGCCATTTGTGCCCCATCAGAAGTTCGTCGTCCAGTTTTAGTAATACGGGTGTAACCTCCGTTTCGACCTTCGAATACCTTACTCTTCGCTGCAAGCTTCTTCGCAATAACTACATCGTTATGCAAGAATGCTCGGGTAAGACGAAGCGTATGGATAGTATCTTTCTTTGCGTGTGTTACGAGTCGTTCAATGAACGGACGCAATTCCTTTGCTTTTGCAAGCGTGGTGTTGATAGAATTGCGCACTATAAGTTCACGGGCAAGAGAGCGCATAAGAGTTGCGGTGTCTGGCCGTAGTGAAAAGACTCGTTGTCCGTGATGATGTCGCATATCAATTAGTGCTTTCTTAGCTATTAATCACGCAATTTGAGATTTTTCTGAGCGAGTGCTTCGATAATCTCATCAAGCGCCTTTTGCCCGAAACCTGGCAATTCAAGAAGATCAGCTTCAGACTTTCGCACCAATCCTCCAAGAGTTCTAATATTAGAATCTGAGAGAATGTTTTGTGTTCGTGCAGAAAGTGAAAGTGATTCAATTCTTGTCTTCAAAAGATCATTCATTTCATCTTGGCTAAATGCAGACGCTGGTTCTGCAGATGTTCCAATTGATGCAAGAATATCTGATGATTCTTTCTTCTGAGGCATTTCTTCAAGAGAGAGTTCAAGTACTGCACGCAACTGATTAATCATGATGTGTACAGATTCCTTAAATACTTCTTCTGGAGTAACGCTTCCGTCGGTTTGAATGGTGATAGACAATCGGTTGTAGTCAACGCGATTACCAACACGCATATCATCTACCTCGTAGCTCACTTTTTTCACCGGTGAGAATACCGCATCAAGCACCATGGTGCCTACTGGGATTTTCTCCTTACTCATAAGATCACTGGTAACAAATCCAATTCCCTTTTCAAGCGTGATCTCAAGATCAAGCTTTGCAGTTTTGGTAGTAAGTTCACAGATATATTGATCTGGAGTAAGAATTTCAACTGATCCATTCTTGGTGAATGATCCAGCTGTTACGGTTTGTGCTCCTTTAATTGAAAGAGTAAGCGTTTGAGGCTCATCTCCAACAAATCCAAAGCGTGCCTTTTTAAGATTGAGGATGATAGACATTACGTCTTCTTTGATTCCTTCAATCGTAGTGAATTCGTGAGGTGCATCAGTAATTTTGATGCGTGTTACCGCGGTTCCCTTCATTGAAGAAAGAATGATTCTTCGAAGTGAGTTACCAAGCGTGTGACCGTAACCCGGATAAAGACCTTCTACAGAGAAAACTCCTTCATGTGCAGATGTTTTGATCACATGATACTTTGAAGGCAAAAGAATTTGGGTATCAATCATAGTGTTTATATAATTACTTAATAAAGAACAACTATTATCGTGAATAATATTCAATCACAGCTTGGAAGTTTAAGAGAGGATCGGGATTAGAAGGAGAACCCTTAACGGTTGCTGATTTGAATTTAGCATCCCAGAGTACCCATTCAGGTGATTTATTCGCTTTAAGACTTTCTTCGATTTCAAGGAATAGTTTTGATGACTTACTGCCTTCACGAACTTCAATAAGATCATCTTGCTTAACAGAGTAAGAAGGAATGGTGAGCTTGCGTCCGTTCACAGCAATGTGACCGTGTGATACAAGCTGGCGCGCCATTCTGCGTGATTTTGCAAGGCCAAGGCGGTATACCGTGTTATCCAAACGTGTTTCAAGTTTTTGAAATACGTAAAGAGCAGGCGTACTCTTGTGCTTCATTGCTTTTTCAAGCGCTTCTTGCACATAACCAGAAAATTGCTTTTCTGATACTCCGTACATAAAACGTGCTTTTTGCTTTTCAAGGTGCTGCTTTGCAAAGTCTGATTGACGCTTTGGTGCACTCTTTTTATTTGAGCGAATGCGTTCAACAGAATCCGCAAATTGCTTGGTCTGGCATTTCTCATAGAGACCTACCCCCATGCGGCGACACACCTTATATTTTTTAAGTATCGGCATATATTACACGCGACGAGCTTTTGGTGGTCGTACCCCGTTGTGAGGAACTGGAGTCTTATCACTAATTGAAGTGATATCGATCCCCTGACCAGAAAATGCTCGGATTACTGATTCTCGACCAGATCCAACTCCTTTAACTACTACATCAACTTCTTTGATTCCAATAAGTTGTGCTTTCTCTCCGATGAGTTCTCCAACTTTTGCCGCAGCAAACGGAGTTCCCTTCTTAGCTCCCTTAAATCCAAGGGCGCCTGATGAAGAAGCGGTGAGAGCATTACCATTTTTATCGGTCAAAGAAACGATGGTGTTGTTATAGGTTGCTTGAATAGAGAGAATTCCCTGTGCAAGCTTGGTTTTTGGCAAACGTGAGAGCGCACGGTTTTTAAGTGAGCTGTTGGCACGTTGTCCTGATTGTTTAACAATACGTTTTTTTCCCATAGTAAATAGAGATTTATGTTAATCCTAGGTTTTCTCAACCTTTCTTCGACCAGATCCCATGGTTGATCGCTTGTTACCGCGAACAGTTCGGGAATTTGTTTTGGTGCGTTGTCCACGCGTTGGAAGGCCATGTGCGTGGCGTGAACCACGGAAGCTTCCAATGTCTTTGAGACGTTTGATAGTTTGACTTACTTCACGACGAAGGTCTCCTTCTAGAACCATTCCTTCAATCTGAGCACGAATGTTATTTTCTTCCTCAGTAGAAAGGTCAGCGGCTTTAGCTCCTGCATCAATCTTCACCTCTTTAAGGATCTTTTGCGCGCGAGAAAGCCCGATTCCATATACAGCAGTCAAAGCATATTCAAGTCTCTTGTTATCAGGAATATTAATTCCAAGAATACGCATAGATGATTATGCTATCCCTGTCGCGCTTTGCGACGAGGATTTTTTTTGTTAATTCTGTAAAGGCGACCACGTCTACGAACTATCTTATCGTCTTTCGTCACCGCTTTAAGTGATGAAACAACTTTCATAATTAAATATATGAGAGTTTAAACACAAAAAACCTGAGCTTTTGTGTAAAAACTCGGTTATACGATTATTTTTTATTCGTAATACGTTTGTCAGGCATCGAATGTCGACGAACGATTCGGCCTTTTCCTCCGTATGAATCGAGGAGCACATCAACACTATCACCCACTATAACGCGAATACGGTGAAATTTCATTTTCCCCGCAAGATACGCAACGATAGGTTCACGCTTAGGTGACCCAGAGGTTACAGCATCTGTTTCGCTGGTATTGTCTGACCCCGCAGAAGTGTCTACTACGGTGGTTGCAGGTTCGTTTTGCTGATCTAATAGAACGCGAAACATAGCGTTTGGTAACGCTTCTACAACGACGCCAGTGATTATGTTGTTAGGTTCTTCAGTACTCATTACGGAATGGGTATAATATAATGCTTTTTTTGAAAATAGTCAAGAAAAAAGCCCAAATCCACAACGAATTCGGACTGATTCTTAAAATTACATATTCTTTTTAGGTTAGGCGACATTTGATGCAACCACACCTTCAATAGTGCGTAGGTATGTTATTGGAATTTTATCCCCATAAACTATGTCTTCCGGACTTAAAATACTACAGTTCCCTGTCTTTAGTGCTCGAGCAATGGCAATAACTTCAGGCACCATATGACCACCAAAAACTTTTCCTTTTTCCAGCCTTGAAGATGGACTTTCATTGAGAATGGCAGAAAAAAGGTTATCACCTTTTTGTACGATCGTTATAAGCGTACACTCGGTGTCGATATTTTGCACCTTTGTAAGCCTAACGGACGTCATATAGTGCGGATTTGAAACCTTTGTTATCGGATCATACACAACCTCGGTTTGTCTTATTCCGAAGAGATTATCAATTTCTGAATCCTCCACTTCAACCAAAAGATCCAAAAGTGTCCATATTCTTTTCGGAAAATCTGGTGAATAAAACTTAAGGCTTAGTGGAAGCTGCTTAATCCCATACGTAGATAGTTGCCAGAATGCTATACCATTTAGATTAGGAGTCGAATCGCTTTCAATTATTTTAATAATCTCTTCGTTGGACTTTTCAGCCATTGGTTCTTTTAGCAAAAAATAATGCTGGATATCTTTTAATTTCATAAGTATATTTTGTTAAAATTGTTTATTTTTATGTTAATTTAATTATTATTTATCACATATTTAAACAACTGTCAATTTACCCTCAATTATGATAAAGTATTCTCATGAAACCAATCATAGAAAATCAAGGTGTGGGGCACCACTATGACATTATCGAAACCTTCACCGCCGGCATGAAGCTTCTTGGTAGTGAGGTGCGCAGCCTCAGAAACGGTCGTGCAAAACTAGCTGGTTCATATATTACCGAAAAGCATGGACGCATGTACCTTACTAAGGCATTCATCCCTGGATATCAAATTAAAACGTCAGAACAAATGCAATATCGTGACCGCGAGCTTCTCTTAACCAAAGATGAGCTTCTTGAGTTTGCTCGCAAGCGCAAAGAAGGTGGACTCACCCTTGTGCCACTTGCAATTGGTTTGCAGGGTCAACGTATTGTGCTTTCATGTGCACTTGCAAAAGGTAAAAAGCTGTACGATAAACGCCAAGCAATTAAAAAGCGTGAGGATTCTCGCATGATTGATCGTCTTAAAAAGTTGATTGGACGATAATATGATCGGCTATGTTATATGCGGTGCAACCGCAACCGGAAAAACAAACCTTGGTATTGAACTCGCTAAAAAAGTGCATGGCGAGATTATTTCTGCTGATTCTCGTCAAATCTATAAATACTTAAATATCGGAACGGCAAAAGTCACCCCCGAAGAAACGCAGGAAATCCCTCATCATTTGATTGATATTTTTGAACCATCATACCGCGCATCAGTGGTTGATGTTGCAACACAAGCACATGTGGTGATTGAAGATTGTATGGCACGCAATATTACTCCGATTATTGTTGGCGGTACTGGATTTTATATTGATGCATTTATTAAAGAAATGTTGCCCGACGTTCCAGAAGTTTCTGATAATACATTAGAAAAATATACTTCCCTATCTACTGAAGAAATTAAAGAGCATGTGCGTAAGCTCGATCCTATTCTTGCCCTTTCGATTGATACAACTAATCGTGATCGCATGATTCGTGCACTTTCAATTATTGACCATATGGGTACAATTCCTGCAAAAATTCCCGTTAAATTTTCTCAACCCATTGAATGGACATGGATTGGACTTTCAATTCCCCGCAATGAGCATCAAGAACTTATTAAAAATTCTCGAGCAACACGTGAACGCACAGAAGCAATTATTGCAGAAGCTCAACAACTTCTTGATGCAAATTTTTTAACTCTTGAGCGTTGTGAAGAACTTGGCCTAGAATACAAACTTGCAGCTCAATATATTAAAGGCGAACTTTCTCTTGAAGAATTTCAACAACAACTCTTTCACAAAATTTGCCAATATGCTAAGCGGCAAGAAACTTGGTTTAAGCGAAATCAAGATATTCAATGGTTTAATCCGCTTACAACTTCAAACGAAGAAATTATTAAATCCCTCATCCAATAGAATGAGGGATTTAATCTTAATAAAATTCCTGAGGATACTTTTCCAGCAAGTAAATTCCACCTTTTGATTTCACATAGACCTTATCATCCGATTCTACAGAAATACTTTTTGGATTAATTACATGCGGATCATTCCCCAGTTTGACAATAATTTCTCCGAAATTCTCATTGAGTTCGGTTTCAAGAATCCCAGCAGTTCTTATTTCAAAAACTTTGTCACTAGCAGGATTAATGTTAAATAGTGTAAATCTAACAAGAATCTTTTTGTTTAAATTTTTCATTAAATTTGTGGATTTTAAAATTCTAAATTATTATACAATACTTTGCGTACTACGTCCACAATGACTTGACTTTGTCTCATTTATATGATATACTGTTTAGGTACAATCTATACTTTAATAACATGAAATTGAAACTTATCTTCGCTCTGGGTTTTATTTTTGTTGTGAGTCTTCAGGTAAAAGCAGGCCCCAAGCCCACTAAAACTGAAAGTGCCATCATAAAAGAAAATGTTAGAAAAAACCGTTACGCTGTCCCAAAGCTTCTACGGAAAGCAGATAAGAATCTTATTACAAAAAACCGACCATTTGATGGAAGGTTTTTTATTTTGTTTTTCTTACCAAAGCAACTCTTTGTTAATTGAGAAGCTTACTTTCACTATTAAGACTTTTATTATCATCTTCTTTTTTAACCAAATACTCATCCCAGAGAGCATCGTAAGTTCTATTCACAAGATTAGTAAAAAATACTTCAACTTTTACTTGCAGTGACTGTGCCTTACTAGCTTCTACCAACACATCACCCTTAGCCTCCACATCTCCCTCAAACCATTCAATCTCACCTGCCTTATTCTTAATCGTTTCGAATTTTGCAAAGGCATTTTCTTGAATATTATTAGCTGCATTCAAATAGGGTACTTGTTCATTAAAGTATTCAATGGTTGATCCCAATAATGGACTATTAAGCTTTTTATTTAATTGAGTAAAAAAGCCAATTACTTTTTCAGCATTCTCACTCCCCACTAACACATATTTTGGAGCTCTAAAAAGCAATAATCCTGCGAATAATTCTTTATTAAACTTTCCATCAATGAATAAGTCTGGCACCTCATGAACATCTCCAGTATTATTCTCAGCAGAATTAAGTGCTTCAAAGAATTTTATTTGATCATCAGCTGAAGGAGATTTCCAATCTATTTCAGGTTTTATCTCCTCTTTATTCTCAATACTTTCTTCGCTCTCTGTGCTTGAGTCATAGAACTCCATTGATTCTTTCATGTAATAATTTTAACACGGGAAACTTTTAAAAAGAAATATATGGATCTCTATTATTTCTTAATAGCTATATTTGGCGGGCGATAGAGGAATCGAACCTCTACCAGCGGTTTTGGAGACCGCTGTTCTACCACTAAACTAATCGCCCAATTTATGTATAGTATCATGCTGGAGGCGTATCGTAAATTACCCTTTCTTTGTATACAAAAGAAAAATCCTGCCGAAGCAAGATTATTTCTTAAAGATCTTTTTGGTTTCCTCAAAGAGAACGTGTTTTCGGAGGAGTTTTGAGAACTTCATAAGCTTAAGCTTAAAGTTCTTCTGAGAATAGTTAAGACGACGCTTAGCGTTTACGCGGGTCATTACATATTCTCCGGTTTCCTTTGACTTGAGGGTTACTAAATGTAGCTGTGACATAAGTGGGATAACTATAGCATAAATACTAAAAAATGCAAAATCTCCCGTACGGGAGATTTTGATGGTGCGCCGGGTTGGACTTGAACCAACGAAGCCATATAGGCGCCTGATTTACAGTCAGGTGTAATTGACCACTCTACCACCGACGCATGGTGGTTTTCTGCTTTCGCAGTACAAAAACTATAACACACCTTCCATATCTTTTCCAGCTATTATTTGACTTTTCTCAGATTTTCACTATTATAAAGTCATTCTTTTTACACAATAAAACCTTCTTCCTCATATGAAAATCAGTTCAGAAAGTCTTACCAATACCCTAACGCTCTTTGAAAGACTTATCGTAGAAACAGTTGCTCGGAGCAATCCTTCTAATGAATCACGTTTACTAAATGAAATGGGGCAACCTGCGGATTACTTTATTATTGTTTGGACACTCTTAACAAGATCGAAAAAAGTACCAGCAATTAATAATGGAGACAAAATACTCTTTCTGCGCCAAGCAACCCCCACGCAAGCATTTCAACTTAGAATAACAACACTACAGACAACAATGTCTTTACGAGAAAACATCCTGGACCATGCAATCTCAGAGAAACAATTATTTTATCGAAAAGTTGCCGGACTGCAGGAGTCTTCAAAATCAATCATCAATCATCTTTTTGATTGTTGTTATGCGAATAAGCTTCTTAGAAACCCTTTCTCACTTACACAAATTTCAAAGTTTGAGGAAAACTTCTTACATTTATTTAGAGCGAACTTACAACAATTCCTCAACGAACAAGCAAACGCTGAATAAGCTCAATAAACTAAAGATGTAATCATAAAAAACCTCCTTATTCAGGAGGCTTTTTTATTGAACTTCTTGAATTGATTCAGCAATTTTTTTAATTGGCGATTTCTTTTTTGAAGAAATTACCAATTCGCCTTTTTTATCAATATCAAATGATACAACTGATCCGCTGGTCACCTGGTTATTCACCATCATGAGTGCAATTTTATTCAAGATCTCATTCTGGATAACGCGTTTAAGCGGACGAGCACCGTATTGTTTATCAAATCCTTTTTTACCCAAGTATTCAAGCACAGCATCGGTACACTGAATTTGAATATCTCGTGCAATTAATCGTTCGCGTACCAATTCAATCTGCGCACGAACAATGTCATTGATATGCTCTTGGCTCAGCGCATCAAATACAATAATATCATCAAGACGATTCAAGAATTCTGGCTTGAATCGATCTTTCAACGAGTCAATCACTTTCTCTTTTACATATTCATATTCTTGCTTGTCGTCATGATTAGAGAATCCAAGTGTCTGCATCTTTTGAATATGATGTGATCCAATGTTCGAGGTCATAATAATCACGGTATTTTTAAAGTTGATCACACGGCCTTTTCCATCAGTAAGACGTCCATCATCAAGCACTTGCAAGAGAATGTTAAACACATCTGGATGTGCTTTTTCAATCTCATCAAACAGCACAATTGAGTAGGGACGATGGCGAACGGCTTCGGTAAACTTTCCAGATTCTTCATAGCCAACATATCCTGGTGGAGAGCCAACCAATTTAGACACTGAGTGACGCTCCATAAATTCAGACATATCTACACGGATGAGTGCATCATCTTTGTTAAACAAAAACTCTGCAAGTGCTTTGGTGAGCTCGGTTTTTCCAACTCCTGTTGGCCCAAGGAACATAAAGCTTCCAATTGGTCGTTTTGGGTCAGAGATTCCAACACGTGAACGACGAATAGCGTGTGAAATTTTTTCAATCGCTTCATCCTGTCCTTTTACACGTTTCTTTAAATCTTCTTCCATATGAGATAAGCGAGCTGATTCACCTTCCACTAATTTATCAGTCGGGATTCCGGTCCAGCGTGATACTACCGTACTCACATCTCCAGCGGTAACTTCTTCACGCAGCACACGACGTTGCTTATGAATCTTTCCAAGCTTTGTTTGAAGATCATTGATTTTCTTTTCAAGAAGTGGGATCTTGCCGTAGCGAATCTCTGCAACATGGGCAAGATCTCCACGCATTTCTGCATTCTCTGCTTCAACACGCACATGAGAAAGCTCTTTTTTAAGCGTCGCCACATCCCCTACGAGCTTCTTCTCGTTAAGCCATTTAACTTCAAGCTCTTTGGTTCCTGATTTAAGATCAGCAATCTCAGACTTAATATGTTCAATGCGTGATTGTGCTTTTTGAGCATCATCGTCACTACCTTCTGCTTCACGCTTAAGCGCCTCAAGCTCAATTTCAAAACGCATAATCTTTCTATGAGCCTCTTCAAGTTCTGCAGGTTTGTTTTGGAGAGAGATTTTTAGCGATGCCGCCGCTTCATCAATCAAATCAACGGCTTTATCGGGAAGGAATCGGCTGGTAATATAGCGAGAAGAAAGTGTCACAGCAGAGATGATTGCATCATCATGAATGCGCACTCCGTGGAAAATTTCATATTTCTGCTTAAGTCCACGCAAGATTGCAATGGCGTCTTCTTCTGATGGTTCATCAACATAGACCGGTTGGAAGCGACGTGCCAATGCTGGATCTTTTTCAAAATACTTTTGATACTCATTAAGGGTTGTTGCACCAATAGTGTGAATGTCTCCACGTGCAAGTGCCGGCTTTAAAAGATTTGCAGCATCCATTGATCCATCAGATGCTCCTGCGCCAACAATCGTGTGAATCTCATCAATAAACATGATTACCTTTCCTTCTGAGCTTTCAACTTCTTTCATGAGCTTTTTAAGACGCTCTTCAAATTCACCACGATACTTAGTGCCTGCAATCAACATTCCAAGATCAAGAAGCACCAACTCTTTATCTTTTAAAGAATCTGGTACATCATTTTTTGCCATTCTAATTGCAAGACCTTCAACAAGTGCAGTCTTTCCAACACCCGGTTCACCAATTAAGATTGGATTGTTTTTAGTACGACGAGAAAGAATCTGAATCACACGCATAATTTCTGCATCACGACCAATCACTGGATCGAGTTTTTCTTGCTTAGCTTTTTGCGTAAGATTGATAGCATACTTTTGAAGCAGTTTATATGCCTTGTCCTCATTGGTGTTATTTTTTTCCATTTCAATCTTTGCTTCTTTAATAGTTTTAGTAACAGATTCTTTTGTTACACCAAACTCATTCAACAACATTTGTGCTTCTGATGGTACATCAAAAATAGCAAGAAATAGATGTTCGGTCCCAATAAATTCTTCATTCAAATCTTTTGCTTCTTTTACTGCACGTTCAATGGTGAGTGCCATATCTTGGGTAAGAAATACCTGAACGTTAGTATCAAGTGTTGCCTCAGTCTGATCCTCCTTTGCTTGAGCATCAACAATTTCAATCACTGTTTCTGAAATACGATTAGCAGATGCACCAGATTTTTCAAGAAGTGCGAGCGGCAAGCTGTCATCCTGCAAAAGGAGTGCACACAATAAATGAAGTGCGGTTACGTCTGTAAGACCACGTTCAAGTGCAAGCTCATGCGCTTTTTGAATAGCTTGTTTTGCGGGAGTGGTAAATTGATTAAATGGTGGAAACATATTATATAGTTATTTTTCATACGTTATTACTGAGTTTGACGACCAAATAATGATTAAAACTCTTTGCAAGGTATGAAAAATGTTGTACTCAGTATATCATGACAAAAGTTTTTGACAAGAAATCTACGGGCGTTACTTTACTGTCAAAAGCTTCATTTTGTTTTCATTTGCTAGATTTTTGAGAAATAAAAAGAACCTTTCACAATTAGTGCGAAAGGCTCTCTAGCTTTTATAATTTGTTTTTAGTTTTAAACGTTAGTTGACAATATATAGCTCAAAGTCAGTCCTATTATTTTCAACAATGCGAACAATATCTATTGTCTCACCAGCCGAAAGCGAATCGTTCGTGTAATATTTAATAGATTTAAGCGCTACACGAAGAGCTTCATTCTGAATTTCAGGACCTGAACCCGGACTTACCACCACCTGGAGTATGAAAGTTCTCGATACGCCTTCATCGATACGATATCCGAGATTTTGCACAGGGGCCTGCGGTGACGAAAATATATACCCAACTGCCCCTGAAGAACCTGACCCATTTGTAATAGCGCATTCATCCAGACTGGTTATATCCGTACTGGGCGCAGATGCTGATTGAAGTGCAAATGCAACAGCAGCAGTACCTGAACCTGAACGAGTAGCCCATTCAGCCGATTGTCCCACATAGAAAGTCTTACTGACAGCCGTAAGTGTTATCGGAATCGTATATACCACATACTTTGTTTTGCCTGTCTCGATATACTTAGTGGGTTCTATGGAGGCAGTACCCATAACGGAGATAACACCCGCGGTGCGAATAGTATGGGTATAACCCGTCGATGATCCTGTTATTGAGAATGGCGGGATAGCATCGCAATTAGGGGTTCCAAGAACTATTGAGTCTCCATTTACCGACGAAGAGATCGTTACTCCTGAGTTAGCATTCATAGCGCCTCCATTATCAGGCATTGGTGCCAGTCTTACATAAACTTTAACCACAGCGGTTGATCCGTTTGGAATGGTTATATTACCATTGATATCAAAGTTAATACTATTAACTTCCACATCTGAAACTTGACCTGTGGTCGAAGTGTGCGAGATCGAGGCAATAGCTTCAGTAGCAAAGTGACCATTTACTTCGACCCAGACAGACTCAACCATTGCATTAAATAACGCTCCGAAGCCTTCTGAAGAATTGATGGTTTGAGTTCCACCCATCACTTCGGCAAGGGTAATTTTTACAGGAATGTTTTTTAATACAGCATCTCCATCCTTGGGTTTAATAGTAAATGCATGAATAAGCATTGCAGAGGAAGCAGTGGACCTATTGGCAATAAGAGTCTTTGATGTAGGATTATCAGCACTCTCACTAATACGCGCAGTAACTTTAAGACAAGGGTCATTTTGTTTTTCAAGTTTAGCAACCCTTGATTTAAGAGCTGTGTTCTCTGCTTCCAGATTAACAACCTTTTCATAAAGTGCTTGGATTGAGTTAATCACTGCTGCGTTCATCTCATCGTAGTTAAAAAACTTCCCAACTGTCTTCCTTTCAGTAACACCATTAGGAAATTCTCTTTCTAAATCTGCCCCATTAAGTCGAGTTACGAGTTTACCAAATTCAATACTTGATAAAACACCTATTCTCAATACTTTATTTAACGAAGGATAGGGGCTACTAACAGGAACACCTCTATCACTCATTTGAGAATAGATTCTCGTTGCGGTGAGGTCGTCTGTTACGTATCCACTACCACGAACTTGCAGCAATTCTCCCTCTTTTGGCAAAGGATAGTAATTAGGTTCTGCACCAATTTTAACGGCACCCTTTGTCCAAATGAGACCTGGACATGCTTCAAATTGAGCAAAAGCACTTACAGAGAGAGTGCACAGTAATGCGAACAATAGTTGTTTTTTCATTGATTTATTTGAATTTAAAGTGAGAAATTTATGATTTTATTGGTAATATGATTCAAAGACATATTACCATATATATGTAATCTTGTCAATAAAAAGAACCATACACCCAATTGCGTATGGCTCTCCATAAAAGATTACTATCTTACTTCTTTTTTAATTTTTCAATTTCTGCTTTAAGTAGCTTGTTCCCTTCGGCAAGTTCCTTAACCGCGCCAACAAGAGTGTTTACTACTTGTATATAGTCCTTCGCCTTTTCAGTTTTGCCAACACTGCTAACAATTGATGTTTCAGCTGGATTAATACTGAGATATTGCTTAACAACTACTGAATCTTTCTTATAAGATACAACCGCCATCTCATTTAGTCTCTGTAGGAAACTTTTTTGATTTGGTACCAAAGAGCCTGTTGTGGGTTCAGTATTATAGATATAAAACCCTTCGGTTGACCCAACATAACCGGTGACCTTCATATGACCTTTAACATAAAGTTTTTCAGGTCCGTTATCGGGATTAGCACCAATGCCAACCCTTTGACCAGCAGGTCGGGCGAGGTTCACAAATGAGTAATCGTTACCACCATTGATGTTGACGTCTTCATACATATCATCATGTATAGTAGTACTGTATGTACTTCCATCAGCTCTGAAGGCAGCTTCATCTGGATTCTTATACTCGTCGTAAGCTATGTGTAATTGCGCTGTTGGTGGCCAAGTATGTGGTCCAATACCGATATTGCCATTCCGCAATATAACCATGGCATTACTTGGTGCCCATGAGGCAACGCCATTCCCTATTATTACTAACGGGTCTGTGCCAGTTGTACCACTTGTGCTACTGCCGTAAGCAATGTTATACGTACCCAGAACAACCTGATTAGGTGTTCGAATATTTAATCCAACACCGCACGCAATTGAATTTTCACCAGTTACGGTATTGTTGAGGCCTGCGGCGAAACTCTTCTTACCAAATGAGCTTGAGTTACCCCAGCCATCTCCAAATCTTGCGGACCCTTTGACTGTAATAAAGTCTGGGGCTGTCTCAGAATAATATTGGGCAAAAGTTGTAGTGCTTACAAAGAAAGCAATTAGGAAAATTAAATTTTTCATTGGAAAAATATGTTTTAAGATGAATGAATATTTTATTAAAGATTAGATAAATATTATATCACTAATACTATATAATGTCAATATTACCTCATGCAAATAAAAGTCTTACTAGTGAGGCTTTTATTTAAGTAACCCTTGTTCTTGCTGAAACTTCTTTAAGATGTTATTGAGCGCTTGGATAAACCCATCAATTCCCTTTTTGTTTGAATATAATCCAAATGAAATTCTAAATACGGCACGGTCTCCTTCATAAGAACTATTTCCTTGTGCAGACCAGAGCGCTTTTACTGCTTCTGAAATTCCTTCTTTATCAGAATCACATGCTGCCTGTGCACTGATTGAATATCCGTACGCATCAAGCTCCAATAATAAACGCTCACTTGAAACTCCTTCAATGTATCCATGCAAAATATATGGTGATACATTTTCAAGAGGTAAAGAAAATTGTAATCCAAATTCTTGCGCCAAAGAACTTTGCAATTGCTCGCGCACATATGATTGCAATTCTGACACGCGCATAACTTCTTGTTCACGTTCACGAGCAGCTAACTCAAACGATGCAACTGCCGCAACTATATCTGCCACCGATTGTGTACCCGGCCACAATTTTTGTTCTTGCGATCCGCCATACATAATTTCACTTAATTTAATTCCCTTGCGTGCATACAAAACGCCCCCATGTGCTGGTCCGTAGGTTTTTGCACTTGAACATGACAACACATCAATATGCAGTGATCGCGGAATAATTTCAAACGGTAAAAATGCCTGTGATGCATCAACATGAAAGAGTGGATACTGCACACTCGTTTCTTTTTTATATACAAATAATGCTTTTCCAATTTCTTGAATCGGAAAGACTGCTCCGTATTCGTTGTTCACCATCATCATCGTTACTAATACGGTATCTTCGGTAACCGCGCTAATAACATCCGCAGCAGCTACTATACCAAATTCATTTACGGGCAGTTCTGTTGAAGTTATCACGCCAAGCTCCGTTAAATTGCGTACGGTCTGACGTACGGCAGAGTGCTCAACATTACTGGTAATAATATGAGGGGTTCTATCGGGAAATTGTTGAGAGAATGCACCCAATACTCCTTGGATTGCCAAGTTGATTGATGCGGTTCCTCCTGGGGTAAAAATTATCTCACTAGATGAAACTTTAAAAATATTTGCAATGCGAGTGCGGGCATCTTCAATCTTTTTCTGAGCAGCTACTCCATAACCATGAATTGATGACGGATTGCCGTACTCACGGATTTCATCTTCCATTACTTGTATCACCTCATCACGCATGGGAGTATGCGCGGCATAATCAAAAAACTTCGCCAATTGGCGCTTGTGGTGAAGTTTTTTGAAGAAATTCATCATAATTGCTTATTTTATTATTTTGCATTATAATCTGAAAATCGTCAAACTACTTGGGGATATACATATATATGAAGACTCGACCACCTATTGTTGCAATCATGGGACACGTTGACCACGGCAAATCAACCCTTCTCGATTTCATCAGAAAAACCAACATTGTTGCCGGTGAAGCTGGAGGAATTACCCAGTATCTTTCTGCGTATGAAGTTTCTCACACCACCCCGGAAGGATACTCCTCTCTTATCACCTTTATTGACACTCCTGGTCACGCAGCATTTTCTGGCATGCGTTCACGCGGAGCAACCATCGCAGATATTGCGATTTTAATTGTGTCTGCTGTTGAAGGTATCAAACCTCAGACGCTTGAAGCGCTTCAAACTATTAAAGAAAATAAGGTGCCGTTTGTGGTGGCGGTGAATAAAATTGATCTTCCTGATGCGAATATTGATCGCGTTCTTTGGGCACTTGCTGAACATGAAGTGTATTGTGAAGGCTACGGAGGAGATACTCCCGTAGCAAAGATCTCTGCAAAAAAAGGAACGGGAGTTTCTGAGTTGCTTGATATGATTTTATTGGTTGCGCAACTAGAAGAATTTACTGCCGAAGAAGATGCGCCAGCAGAAGGATTCGTGATTGAAGCACACAGAGATGATAAAAAAGGAATCAGCGCAACACTCATCATTAAAAAAGGAACGCTCAAGCGTGGTGATATTATTGTTGCCGGTCTTGCTATGACACCAAGCCGTATTGTGCTTGATACTACGTATCAAAAGCCAATTGAATCAGCAACCTTCTCTACCCCTGTTACACTCGTTGGATTTGATAATCTTCCAGAAGCTGGATCAGAATTTATTGTATGCAAAGACAAAAAAGAAGCAGAAAACTTTATTGCAGAAACACGTGAACTTCTTGAAAAGGAACGTGCATTTACCGCTGTTGATGAAGATGATACACGTGCGGTAGTTCCTCTCATTATTAAAGCTGATGTTGCCGGAACTCGTGAAGCACTTGAATCAATTATTTCAACACTTTCATCAGACAGAGTTCTCTATAAGATTGTTTACTCAGGTGTTGGAACTGTATCAGAAGCAGATATTAAACTTGCCCTCACCGATAACGGCGCTATTGTGATTGCCTTTAACGTTGGCGTAGATAAAGCCGCTGCTGATCTTGCTCAGGAAAATGTAACGATTAAATCATTTAATATTATCTATAAGGCAACCGAATATCTTGAAGAAGAACGCGAAAAACGCATTAAACGTGAAAAAACCGAACGTATTAATGGATCGGCAAAGATCTTAAAAGTATTTAGCTCAAAGAAAACCGAACACCTGATTGGTGGATCACTTAAAGAAGGACAACTCAAGACTGGCGATCGCATTAAAATTACCAATCAAGAAGGCGTAAGCGTGTATGGAAAACTTATGACCATGCAGCAAGCCAAAGCACCTATTCAGGTTTTAAAGGATGGTGAATTTGGTGCTATGGTTGAAGTTAAAGGCGAGATCGAAGAAGGAAGCTTATTAGAATCATTTGAAATTGCATATGAGTAATTATCGAGATAAATCATTTGAAGAAGAGATGTTGAAAGATGTAGCCGAGGAAGTTCAAAAACTTTCTAATAAAACATCGCTTATTACATTAACCGGAGCAAAAGCAGGACGTGATCGTTCTGATATGTTGATCTATGTTTCTGTGCTCCCAACAGAAAAAGCACCCGAAGTAATGCTCTTTTTGGAACGTAATATCTCTGACATCCGCCATAATATTTTAAAGAAGCGCCGTGCAAAGCACGTTCCCTTCTTTACCTTTAGATTAAATTCTTTTGGGGAATAAAAAATGCCGCAGGAAATGCGGCTTTTTTAAGTTTTATTTGTCTGACCATTGTTTTATTCTTCAAGAAGGTAGATATCAAAAATAATGATTCCCGTTGTAATATCATGATTCACAAAATGTTCTTTTTTGTGTACCAAAGCAACAAGGCGTTCTTCCCGAGGGTTATATCCTTTCAAAGCAAGAATATCTGTTACTTTATTTACAAATGCCCAATCGTCCATATCATGAGTTGAAGGAAATGGTTCAGTAAATGCATCTTTAAAGGCAAGCTTGAACGGAGACTCTTCTTCGGGCAATAATTCATCAAGAAACATAAAACTAACTTTAAATTCATTGCGATATTGTCCTTGTCTGAATAATCGCTCTTTAGAAGTTGTTGATACAAGCTGTTTTTCTTGTTGGACCCATACGGAATACTTTTCGATAAATTGAGCTATTTGCTCCTTGGTTAGTTTTATGTAGTGACCTTTTAGGATATCTTTTATATATCGAATATTCCGCTTATCCTGTTTTTTAATTTGTTTAGCGATGTACCCAGGGCTTGTTTTATCAATATTTCCAAAGTAAGACCATACGGCTACTATAAGGAGAAATATCAATACAATCATAGCCTGAGCAAAGACTTGATTATGAAATATATTAATCAGCTGCATTTTAGGTATATTTTGTTTAAGGTGAAATGATATCTCAAAAATATCACACTATTTAAAAAAGTCAAAACCCACCATCTCTGGTGGGTTTTACGTGAATAAGCATGTTTTTATTCTAAAATCTCAAACGTACTTAATGAATCTTTTTTGGTGGTAATGATTTCGTATCCTTCATTGCCATCAGTGATCCAGTAGTAGGTCATGGTTCCGTAGGTATAGGTCTTAAAGGTATTTCCTCCAACCTTAGTTGTTCCTAGATATTTATACTTTGGAACAACGGTTGATTGCTCATACTTAGCGGCATCTTTAACATACATAATTACTCCATCTGGATATCCAACCGTTACGTTTCCGGTTACAGAATCAGTTGAAGGTCGCAAACGATACCCGGTTGGTGTTTGGATATAGAATCCGTATGGTACGTAGGGATTATTCTCCAACAATGTCTTGTTAATTGATGGTGTTGGAGACGTTGTTGCGGTGGTTGTCTTCTTAGGTGTTGAGGTTGTAGTCTTTTTTACCGGTGTTGAAGACGTAGTAGTGGTGGATTGTTCACCAACGGGCGTTGTTACCATTTCCTCCGATGTGGTCATGGTGTCAACGTCAACGCTCTTACGGTTATTAGCGATAATATAAACTACAAGTCCAATTATGATAATACTTAAAAGAATGATGATATTGGTGTATTTCTTCATACTCTTGTAGTGTACACCTTTCATCAAATTTGGCTAGTAAATCAAAAACCACGAAAAGTGGTTTTTGATTTGAGTTTATGCCTTAGAAATTGAACCTTCTTCCTTCATCTTTTGATACTGAGATTTCAAATCTTCAAAGATTTTAAGGAATCTTTTCATCTGATACTCTTCATAGTGCGGATTCATCTTTTTAAATTCCTCACTACGATGTATTTTAAAGTCTGAATTGGACATAAAAAACTTTAAGTCTGCTTCATTTTGAATCATTGCTTCGGTGTTTTTAATAAATTCATCAATTTCTAAAATATAAAACTTTATAAACTCACGTATTGCATTCTCATATGTTCCAAATTCATAGGGATAATGCTGATCTAAGTACGCACCCGTGAGAGTATCCCATAATGTATTAACTCCTTTGTCTTGAAAGTTATTCATAAATAATATTTATTACTTACATAGCTATATTCCAGCTTTTGGAAAACTTGTAATTATCTTATAATTCGCTCTCGACATTTTTTCTATCACAATTCTAACTACTTTAATTGAATTTACTTTAATTATTTCTCCTGTAGCCAACTTTGTGTATCCATACCCAATACTATTGCCTGTATTATAATCAATAAATGTTCTTTCACCCACCCTTTCGTTATTCAAAAAGTTATTGATATGACTTTGATTATTATTTAGACCATTCTTAATAGCTTGCTCAGCAGTCTTACTTGAGCGAAAGCTTGTTGCTCCATCAGAATTTGGATTACTCTCAAGCTCCTGCAGTAGATTACTTCTACTATTTTTGACGTGCTTACTTCTCACATGCCCATTTCGTCTAGATTCATCTACAGATTTTAGAAAATCATCTGGATCTTCAGGATTTGGCACATATGGAAGCGATAAACCTTGCGGAATAGGAAGCGGCTGGTTATTCTCGGTCGCCCTACTCATCAAATAATGCATACCCATAAGCGGCAGAAGCATCGTATCGCGGCTCCTACTCAACCATGTTGCAGAGCTTCCTAAAAGAGCAAGCATAGCAGAAGATTCAAGAGCGGGTGCAATTACCATAGCAGCTACAGCTTGATTTCCATCTGGATCATTATGCATCACTGGATTCCCGCGCGCATATCCATACGCATTAAGCTGTAATGGATCCCCAATATATTGTTCTGGTGCAAGCAAGACGGTTGGGTCCTGTGAGATAAATGAACCGGTTGCTGGATCATAATAGCGCGCTTTCATATAAATAAGATTATTGTCGTACTCATGAAGTGCGTACTTGGCATCTGTCGTACCGGTTTTCACTCGCTCATCACCATAAGCATACGTATCAAATACATCAGTTGCGACTCCGGCTTGATTAGCAATTACCTGTACCGTACCAAGATGATCAGTAAACGTATATATTGGTGTGCCATTTTTTAACACAATACCGTATGGCAATGCAATCTCAATCATTCCATTACGATTAATTAAAGAGCTAAAGAAGTATGTTTTATTAATCATCGGTGAGCCTGTGTCACCACTCACTTCTTCCTCATAAATCTTATCATGTGATGGTGAGTAGTTATAACGAACTGTTGTATTAGTATCTTGAGATGACATCAATTCATTAAGATTACTCCACACATACGTATAAGTTCCATCATTCAAGAGATTACCTCGCGCATCATAGGTGTAGCTTGTAACACTCCCATCTTTTTCTTGGGAGGTTACGGCATGTGGATGTACTACTTCTACAGGATCACTTGTGTCCACCTCGGGAATACAATTTTGTTGTGCATCTTTTTCAAATCCAAGAGGACATTCAGTTTCCGACGG
The DNA here is from genome assembly GCA_036405175.1 of Minisyncoccota bacterium. Taxonomy (GTDB): domain Bacteria; phylum Patescibacteriota; class Minisyncoccia; order Phycocordibacterales; family UBA1006; genus DASWYC01. The sequence continues at coordinate 208,350 of DASWYC010000002.1, read as the reverse complement.
CTCGGTTGGAGTTGTTGGCTGAGGAATGGTTCCCACAGTTTGTAACTCTGACTCTGGGATACCAAATGCATAGTAATGGAATATCACATCTTGCAACACTGGCGACGTCACATTAATTGTGAATCCAGTAGTGCTTACGCTGGTAATATATGGTGTTCCAGTAATCGGACCCTGAGGTGTAATAGTAATAGTTGGTACTACGGAAAGCGCCTTTTCAAAGCTGACGGCAATAGTTTGTGCATCGCGTGGCATTACAACTTTGCCTGCAATATCATTACGGATACGCACCCCTGTTTCACCTGATTCACCATTAATAAGAGTCATGAGCATACCACTACCTGTTTGATAAATGGTAATAAGTTTGCCACGCAGACGATCAACCAATTGATCAAGAGTGAGCGGATCACTGTCGACACTGTCAGAAGCAAGCATTGCCGTCACTTTTCTTGCACATCCACCATCGGTGGGCACTTCATTTTCCAAACAGTTAACATTCACTATAGCGGAGCATCTTTCAGATGCAGGAGGACAAGAAGTTTCTGAATTTGTCCATGATTCGGGCATGAGGCATCGCCCAGATGCCAAAATACCTGGCGGCAGACATTCAATAGGATCAGCTTGTTGTTGTGAAATAACACAATCAGCGATTAACACTCCATCTTCACCACAGGTAGACAAGGCTTTTTCCTGTAGAGTTTGGTTTTGTAACGATGACTCGGGCTCTTGATCCAAATCTAATGCTATTTCTTGATCATTTCTGCCCGACTCTTCACCTACTTTAACTTCTTCTGCATATGCGATTGTTGCCTTAAGCAAGCCACCTGGGTTCCATTTGGAATGGCGATATGAAACTTCATCATTACGACCATTACTATTTCCTGAAGGCACCGTTGGCATGATAGGTGACTCTGGGTTTTCTGGATGAATAATCGGTGGATTCTCTGAGGCCTGCTGAGATGACTGAGCTTGCTCTTCTTCGGGTACAATCACCTCCATATTCATCTGTTGAGGCGATACAGTTTCTCCATACGTCATTGTTCCACGAGGCGAACTAAGTAAGTTACCTGATGGAGAGTAAGTGAAGTTTTCTGTAGTAGTATCAGAGCTAATAGTATATGTAACAGTTAGGAGACGCTGCACATCATCATATACGTAGGTAACTGATTTTTTAGTTGGAGTATCTGATGAATCAACAAGGCTAGCAATCATTCCTAAAGAGTTATACGTATAGCCAATATCTTGTAACTTTGTATTTCCACTATTTGTAGTCACACGCTGCGAAAGGCGATATAAATTATTTTCATTATACGCATTTACCGTTTTAAGACCGTTTGCAAACTGAAGTTGTTTAAGACGTCCAAAGTCGTACTGAACAGAGCTTAATAGCGACGTTCCATTTTTCTTTATCTGCACCAATTTATCCTTTTGATATTCATATGTGATGATAATATTGCCAGGGTAGGTAATTTTTGTTACCAAATCCCCTGCACCCATATATTCATATTGAACAATACTGGTTTTATCATGAATCTTTTCAGTAACTGTTTTTATTTGCCCCTTAGGAGTATATGTATAAGTTTTTGAATAATACGCTCCGCGTGTTTCTGAACAGAGTTTGCCTGGCATACAGGTATCATATGTATACGTAATAGTATCCTCTCCTGATGTGGTAGTTTTTGAGCGGCCAAGCGTATCATAAGTATGAAGTACGGTTACATTTCCTGGTTTTATTTCTTGAGTAAGATTACCGTTGCGATCATACACAAAATAGTATCGCCCATAGTCAGCGGCTATTGATTTACGAAGGTCAGTTGTCATGAGTTTGCGACCAAGCAGATTAAATGACTGTTCTTTAATATTTCCTTCCTGATCAACGAGCTTAACAAGATTATTATTACCGTTATAGGTATACCGTGTTGTAAATCCACCTTCAGTCGCCGCAATTAAGTTACCTGCGCTATCATATTCCATCATTTTTATCGTGTCCGACGGACTGGTTATCGTCACCGTACGTCCGTTATAAGCATAGCGAGTTACGCCATCCACAGTAGTCTGAGTAATCACACGATCTAAATCGTCATATGTAAATCTTATTTTTTTACTATCAGTAAGCATACCTGTGTAGGGAATAGTTTTCTCTGCCACGCGTCCATACTGATCGTATGTAGTCGCTATATGGTTACCGTCAGTATCACGCTCATAGACAGGACGCATAAGCCCATCATGATTAACTACTTTTTGAACATATGTGTCACTTGCAGGGATACTGGTACTCGTATTAAGAGTTTGAGAATATGTGTAATCTTTAAAGTTATTTGAAACAGAAGCAACTCTTTCTTTTACTCCATTGCGGTAGTATTCAAGCTCATTACCAAGCAGATCATAGACATAGGTTGACGTAATAGCATCAGGTGTAACAACTTTGATTGGTTTTTGAACTACATAGTTATACTCAAGCGTCGTTATATGACCCAGCGCATTAGTGATTGTCTTTGGAAGGAATTTATAGCTATCATATGTATAGGTAGTAGTATTCCCCATAAAATCAGTAGAGCTACTCAAGCTTCCATCACTTGTGTATGAGAAAGTTCTGCTCGCAAATGATCCGGGCATTTCTGATACTTCTTCTTTAACCAGTTGAGTTAATGCCGGGTTATATGTATAGCGCCCATGAAAAAGCTGCTCACCATTACGTTCACGCTGCTCTTCATCACGCACTACCAACGCTCCATTGGTTTTGTAATGATATTTAGTAATCACAAGGTCGATGCCAACATCAGTGAATGATCCGTCAGTATTCACCGTTGCGTCACCAAAATTATATTGGCGAACCAACTCTCCCACCGCAGTATCATACGTATAGCCAACCGCCGTACCTACACCATCAATCAGCTGTGAGGTGTATTCCGGCACCACCAAATATCGTTCAGATCCTAAATCCGCCTGAATCCACTTAGTGGTGATAGTTTTGAGTAATGTTCCGGTAGCACCATAGAATTCTTGGCGGAATGTTCGCCCAATTTTATAGCGCGAATCTTCAAATTCTCCCTTGGCGGTATTCGTATCATTTCCCTGATGGAAATACGAAATTGATTTGCGCCCTAACCCGTCAGTGGCCACCACCGTCTCAAAGCCGGCAAACTCACTGGTTTGTTCTTTCTGGTTAAAGTAGTACTTTCCATTGGTGTAACTATAATTTGTTTGACTATATGGACTTGTGATTGATTTCACAACAATAACCTTCTTAATACTTCCTAAAATATTACTTTTTGCAATATCTTCGAGTCCATAAACAACATCTGTCTCAAGACGAGCATCCGCAACTTTTGTAATAAGAGGAACCTTTTCTTGAGTAAATGAAGTAAAGTTATTCCAATAATCAACATTAACAGCAATCCATCCGTGCCCGCTATTCAAGAATTTCTGAGTATTCACTTTTGCGCACCAGCCTGTACCGCTACTTGAACATTGTTCTTTCCAGTTTTCATCGATTTTAATTTCAAGCAGACCATCACCGTTATAATCAACGGGCGTTAATATATATTGATATTCCAACTTTCCGGCATTAGGGAAATAATATCTATTTGAAGTATCTACTTGGTAGTTATTTGAAAATTCAAAGAACACTCCTCTATTAAGATATGCATCGCCGCCAATCAAAATATCTTTTTGATTATCGCCGTTCACATCAAAAGTTGCCATATAGCTATTTGTTAGGTCGTCCCACATAGTTCCCCCAACAGCTTTCATAGATGGATTTAATGTATATTTCCCATCCTTGAACGTATATACTTTGAGGTGCCCCTGAGCAGCAGTAATATATTCGATAATTCCATCATTATTAATATCTTCAAAAATCATCTTATCTCCAACAATAAGCCCAAGATTACAAATTGCTGCACTAAACACCCCATTACCCTGATACGTTCGATAACATCCATCAGTACTATATCCATCTACAGCACCGTCATTATTTATATCAGCAAAGCCATCAAACTGCGGCATGTTCTGGTATACCGTAGTGCCAATAGTAAGTGTTCGCTTGGTGGGTGTAGTATTAGCTTCTACTCGATAAATATCTTGCTGGCCATCACCGTCAATATCCACACGATGCTGAGTGACATTCCACAATGGCTTTTCTACAACAACTGCATTGCGAGGATTTTCAATGTCTGTATACGTGAATACTGTATCACCCAACACAGAATCTGTAATTTTTTCCAAACGGAGCGTAGATGGATTGAATGTAAATGCATGAGTCCTATACATAACACCTAAAGCGCTCAACGTAACCTGAGTAGCACGACGAGAACCAACACCTTGTCCATACCCATTTTCGTAAGTTAGCGTCGTTTGAGGTGCACGATTCCACCCGATATCAACTTTATAAATATCATTTGGATACAAGATGGCAATTGGGAAAAGTTTTTCTGACACCTTATCGTAAACATATCTATACGTGTGCTTATACGGATCAGTAATTGTTGAAAGATTCCATTGGGAAATCTTTGTATCATCAGTTGAGATAAATTCACGCTCTGTACTCTTTGCCCCAAATACATAGGTTACACCTTCTTTGTTGATATAACTCCATGAATTGTCTCGATTAAATATGTAGCGTCCATAACCATTCTTCACTCCATACACTCCGTATGCATCTTGTTCTTTACTTAACTTTACCAACTCACCATGAATGCTGGAAGAAAAAGAGCTATCTTCATACATGCGATCAATACCAAACTTATTAATACGAGAAATGGTCGGAATATCCAGAGTAAACCCTATACCAAAAGACCCATCATAATTTCTGCGACGTGAATCGTATGAAAGTGCAAGGGGCGGGATAATACCTCCAGGTCCCTTAGGAAGATTAAAGTCATATGCATCGACAAATGCTCCTGAGGAAATTTCAACTTGTGCTGAAGATGAAAGAGGTGCCACTGGCGTATTTAAGGGCAAAGCTCCAGAAGGAGTAGTTACGGAAGTATTCGGCGACTGCCCAATACCATCCACCACCGTATCATAGCTTGAGACTTGTGGATTATGACCAATCTCAGCGGCAGATACAATGGAGACGAATGGATTAATGGTAAAAAATAGTAATAAAAAATACGTCAAAAGACGCTGAAAAACCTTATAAGAAACAGTTGGTAAGACTGCAGCGAAGGTAACTTTGTGACTATTCATATTATAACGGCAGGCTATCATAAGGGGCTTATAAATTCAAGCGTTTTTAGCGCTTATTAGCCCAGAATACGAGGTCATGCTCTGAAAAACAAGCAAATTTTAACAAATGTTTTTGTTATTTTTTGCCCAGCTTTTTGATGGTTTTATAATATCAAAAGGTGTTTCATGTACCACTCTTTATTTCTTGGCATAAACTTATGTTAATCATAAGCGTGAAACTTTATATTTCCTATCTATTCTTCTATAGGACAACATACGTACTCTAATGGACATAAAGCTGAGAGCATGCTTTTCAGTACTTGTCCAACATGTCCTTTATAGTGTCCAATAGAGTTATCTTGGAATTTCTTAAAAGCTTTTCTTTACACTAAGGCCAGCCACCAAAAACATTGCACTTCACTCTTGAGCAACTTGTCAATGCAAAATCCCATATTTTCATACAGGATTTTACTAAAGTTCTTATTATTTATTCTTCGGGTGCCGAGAGCGGGAATCGAACCCGCACTCTATTGCTAGAAAGGGATTTTAAGTCCCTCGTGTCTACCGATTCCACCATCCCGGCATTATAGCTTGATAATATCACACAAGAGTCTACTCGCCCAGATTTACTCACTAATTATCAAAAGATATTGTTAAAAGATCCTGGAAATCAGCTTGGTTTTAAGCTATACTGCGTAGGTATGATTTCAGAAAAACGACATTCGCTTGCCCATCTGCTGGGTGATGCCATTATTAAACTCAAACCGTCTGCCCTCTTGACCATTGGTCCTGCTGTGGAAAACGGATTTTATTACGATGTTGACCTTCAAGGAGAAACCCTCTCACTTGATGATTTACCAAAACTTACTGAAATCATGAAGACAACCATTGCTACATGGTCAACCTTCACTCCTACTACCCTCACCACTACTGAAGCTGAGGAATTATTCAAGAACAACAAATACAAACTTGAACTTATTGCTGACATTGCAAAGAACGGTGAAGCTATTACCACCTACACTTCCGGAGAATTTACTGATCTTTGTAAAGGTGGACACGTTGAAAATATGAATCAGATTGAAAATGATTCATGGGTGCTTGATAGAATTTCTGGTGCGTACTGGCGTGGAAATGAAAACAACACTATGCTTACCCGTGTCTATGGAATTGCCTTTGACACCAAAGATGAGCTTGATACCTTTTTGAGTAATCGCGAACTTGCTAAAGAGCGTGATCACCGCAAGCTTGGAAAAGAATTAGGATTGTTTGTATTTTCTGATTTGGTTGGATCAGGGCTTCCACTCTATACACCAAAAGGTTCATATCTTCGTAATAAGATTGCAGATTTCTCACGAGAGCTTAACCAAGAATGTGGATATCTTGAAGTGAATACTCCTAACATGAACAAGGCTGAACTCTTTAAAGTGTCTGGACACTACGACAAATATAAAGAAGATATGTTTGAAGTTCATTCGCACTATTCTGATGATGAGTTCTTCTTGAAACCAATGAACTGCCCACAACACACACAGATCTTTGCATCTGAACCACGCAGTTACCGCGATCTTCCTATTAAATATGCAGACTTTGCAATGCTTTACCGTGATGAACGCCCAGGAGAATTGTCTGGACTTACCCGTGCACGTGCATTTGCTCAAGATGATGGCCATGCATTTTGTACCGAAGATCAACTTGAAGATGAATTCATTTTGGTATTGAATGCGATTAAAAAAGCACTTACCACCTATGGATTTAAATATCATATTCGTCTTTCACTTCATGATCCTGCAGAAAAAGAAAAGTATCTTGGTGATGCATCAGTATGGGAAAAAGCAGAAGGATTATTGCGTAAGCTTCTTGAAAAACTTGAGATTCCATTTGTTGAAGGAATTGGAGAAGCTGCATTCTACGGACCAAAGATGGACATTATGGCCGTTGATGCACTTGGACGTGAATGGCAGATCTCAACGATTCAAGTGGACTTTAATCAGCCAGTGCGATTTAAGCTTGAATACAAAGATAAAGATGGGCAATTAAAAACACCAATTATGATTCACCGTGCATTGATTGGATCATTGGAACGTTTTATGGCGCTTGCTATTGAACACTACGGTGGCGCATTCCCTCTTTGGATGAGCCCAACGCATGCTGCGATTATTCCAGTTGGAGAATCTCACAAAGAATTTGCTGAAGGTATTCAGAAGCAAATGCGTGCAGCTGGTATGAATGTTGAGTTATTGATGGATGATTCTCTTGGAAAGCGTATTCGCCAAGCTAAGACTGAAAAAACTCCGTACGCGATTGTTGTTGGAGATAAAGAAATGGAATCAGGAAAGCTTACTATTGAGCTTCGCACCGGAGACAAACAAGAAATGGCCGCTGATGAGTTTGTGCAGCATGTCCAGAATCTTATTAGTACCCGATCACGGGAGTTGTAATAGTAAGTTTACTGGTGAAGTAATTTAAAAGGCATCACAAGATTTTTCTTGTGATGCCTCTCTCTTAAGAATTTGCATTAACCCCACAGCAATAGCTCTTCGAGGAGCTGTTTTTGATCTTTAAATCCAATTCCAGCACTTGGATTACTCAATCTGCCTTGATAGGACAATAATACTCCGTGCCTCCTAACATGTGCAGGAAGGCACTCTATTTTTAGTGACCTACCCGGCGACACTGTTTCTCTTAGGATCTTGTAGGGAATCCTAATCAACGTCCCATTTCTTATAGGAAAGAACATCTTGATGTGGATATTGTCTCCGATTGGCAATGTAAATGTCTGCATTGAACCAAAGAGTTCATGCGTAAAAATAGACTGACTGCACGTAATGGTTTTTTCTTCGAACATGTCACTATGAATTTTAAGGATGAATGATACTAAAAACTATACCTTTTTTTATCTATTTATTCAAGTGAATCCTCCTCTAAATATGCAGCCTCCTTTACTCCAAACTTCTGACGGATTGAAATGATCATATTGAGCACTTCTTCGTTATCAAGCAAGACCATCACCAGTACATATATTGCAATTGCAGCAAGCGCAGCTGCTCCTCCGTGCAACAACACCGCAAGTCCGGTATCAAGTGTCACAATTGATCCAATAAAATGAAGCACAATACGCGCAGCAGCAACGGCTCCAGTAAGTGCTAATGCAACCTGCAAGCAGATTCTATTAAATGAATCATCTTGCCCCTTCATGAATCGTTCAACGAGTGGCAACCATGCAATCATCATGTTAATAAGCGATCCAATTGAGAATGCAAGGGCCAACAATACAATATATGATTCTGGCGTTGCAGGAATTTTAATAGTTTGTGCAAACCAAATCCACCAGTCACCGTTATTCTGTGCATAGGTAAGCAAGCCAATTCCTGAGCCAATCGTAACTACTCCGGAAATAATTGACTGCAAAAATGGACGTCGTGTTTCTCCGATCGCATAATACGTACGGAGCGCCAACTGCAAAATTCCTTGTGCCAAGAGTGAGATTGAGAAGAGTCCTAATGCTGCAGCAATAATACGCGTTGATGCCCAGGTCACATTTGACACTCCAAATACCAAACGTACCACGTGTGCACGAAGTAAAATCATAAGTACCATAAGCGGTGAAATCCACACAATGATTGAAGAAACAACATTGCTTAATAGTTTGCCAAACTCAGGCATTTTTTTATCACCAAAATATTCTGCAAGCCGTGGAAATGCTGCAACAGCAAAGCTAATTCCAACTAATGAAAGCGGAACTCCCTGCAAAATGTACGCAAACTGCAGACGTGAGATTGATCCTGGTGCAATAAGTGATGCAATTGCAGTAAGACCGGTAAAGGTGATTGTAGACATCATTAAGGTAAGTGTTCGTGGAACTGATGATGCAAATACTGATTTAACATCAGCAAAATGATAGCGAACATGCGAAAATACTTTTTTGAGTGATTCAAATGAGATACTTCCTTGGAACACAAATGAAAGGAGTGCTCCGGCGATCACACCAAGTGCAAGCCCGTTTGGTCCCATAATTGGATAGAGTGCCAATGTTCCAAAAATAATTCCAACATTGTAGAGCACTGGTGCAACTGCTACTGGAACAATTTTATGCTCATACTGAAGAATTGCTGAGAATTTTGATGCAAGTCCCATCAAAATTGGTGATAGTAAAATAATGCGTACCATTTGAATATAGTCATGAGTTTGCTCCGGAGAAAATCCTGGAACCAAGAGCGGTGCAAAATATGGAATAGTAAAAAAGAGAATAATACAAAGCGAGACCATCACAATTCCAAAGGTCATCAAAATGCTGTAGAGTGAACCGTATTCACTTTCACCGTTTGCAAGCTCATTCTTTTTAGTACGTAAAAATGGAATAAGAATATTCACCGATATGAGCGATGCACCCAATGCAAACATGATGTCTGGAATCTTGAATGATGCGTTATATACATCAAGATCATGCCCAAGACCAACCACTTGCACCAACAAACGATCACGGAAAAGTCCCATAAACTGTGCAAGCAAGGTAAAAGCCCCAAGGATGAGGGCGGATTGATGGAACGATGAAATTTCTTTGCTTACCAAACGAAGGACCTTTTTTACCATAGTGGTTATATAAGTATATCAGATATTAGCTTGGTAAATAAAATAAAGGCAACGCTTTTAACGCTGCCTTCAAGTGTAAATTTAAAGGGTTTGACCTCACAATCCCACCGCACTTTTTGGCATCCATCACAGGGTCGGTCAAATAAAGTTCCCTGCAGCCACTTTCACACATCAGTCCCGTAAATAAATCAAATTAATAGTAATCTACACTTAAATCTAGGATATGTCAAGTGTACGCGTTAAGATAAAAGGTCTCGCTATTCACCTGTATTTTTCCCTGCCACAAACCCAGTACTCCAACAGAGCTGCAACGAATATCCTCCTGATGGACGCATTACATGAAGCAAATCTCCTGTAACGGACAAGTTTTCACACTTACGTGATTTCATGGTGCGCATATCAATTTCTGAAAGAGGGATTCCTCCATCAGCAATGATTGCACGATCGTATCCCATCAATCCTGTAACGGACACGGGCAATGCTTGTAGTGTTTTAACAATCTTTTTACGAAGCGTAACGGACACACTGTGTACCGGTGTTTCTAATTCTTCGTCCGTTATGAAATATTTTTTAAAGACATCCGTAAACCCATTTGGCATAATGTCTTTTATGATCGTCTTAAGTAATTTATTTTTATTACTGTCCAATAGTTTCAAAAACTTTTCGTCCAATTGCTTCTCATTTAAATCTGGATAGACATTAATCGTTGCCGCTACATCACCTTCATGGAGCAAGTCACTTACCTTCTTTGAAAGATTCAAAATCTGCGGACCAGATAATCCAAAGTGTGTACACAATACTTTTCCAACTTTAGAAAACTTTTGAACACCATCAACAAAAAATGTTACGCGTGCATTTTCAAATGCCGTTCCTGAAAGATCATGAATCCACTTATTGGGACATGCAAGTGGCACCAATGATGGCGTTGGATCAACTACGGTGTGTCCAAGATCCTTAAGCCATCTGTATCCATCTCCCGTTGAGCCCGTTTCTGGATGAGACATGCCGCCCGTTGCAAGAATGTATTGCTGAGCAGTATACGTAGTCTGTTTTGTTTGAATTCCGGTAATTACTTTTTTACTCCCACTCTCTTGTGTAAGAATTTTTGATACTGACTCTTTTAGATAAACTTCCACTCCAAGTCGTGCGATTTCTTTCACAAGTACTTCAACCACATGCAATGATGATTGAGATTTAGGAAAACAGCGATTACGAGCCTCAACCACAATAGGTAAATTAAGCTCGGCAAAAAAATCAAAGGTGCTTTGCGCATTAAATTGATCAAAGAGTGAAAAAAGATATTTTTCCACGTTTCCATAGTTTTTGAGCATCTCACGATTATCAAACGTAGCGTTAGTGATATTACAGCGGCCACCACCAGAAATAGCCAATTTAGCTCCAAGTTGAGGATTTTTTTCAAGAATAAGAACCTTCTTGCCGTTTCGTGCAGCAGAAATAGCCGCCATCATTCCCGAAGCGCCTCCTCCTACCACAATTACGTCAAAATCCGTTTTCATAAGGCTATTCTAGCAAACTATTGACATTCTTGCAAAATTAAGTGATACTCAAATGGTATGAGACAAACGTCATCATCAAACAATAAGAATCACTGTTCACCAGTGTTTGCATACAAGCTCGCCACTATTACCATGGCGTCACTTTGTAGTGCTCCGGAAACTTATTGTAAGATGATGTAATTTCTCCCCTCCTAATTGTTGAAACCTCCATCCTTGTAATCAGAACCCGGCGCAGTGCCGGATTTTTTTACATCTTACAAATTTAATAACAATGAAACAAACAGATCAATTCCCTGGCCTTTCGGCTACGATGTGCCTTGTAATGGGCTTCTTATCTTCTTTTGCGATGGGCTCTGTAATTAGCGCCATTTATGGAAAGTTCTTCATTGATGCGGGGATGAGTCCGCTTGAAGCAAATCTTCCCAATGTATTCTTCTACATCTTTACGTTTCTCTTAGAGATTCCAACCGGCATCATTGCTGACATGATTGGTAAAAAGCGTGCATGCTTTTTAGCCGCATTCATTTACTCAATTGGATTAGCAGTATATGCAGCAAGCACTACGGTATTTAGTGCAGCAATTGCAGAAATCATTCTTGCGGTTGGCGCAGCCTTTAATACCGGTGTACTTACGGTATGGATTGACGAGTCACTCAAGCTGCGCGGATTTTCTGAAGCACGGCGTAACAAGATGCGTATTAACGTAGAGATTATCGGACTGATTGGCCACATGGTTGCCGTTCTGCTAGGAAGCTATCTTTATAGCTATAGCATTCACCTGCCGTTTTTGGTAGGAAGCATTCTTTCGGGTGGAATGTCACTCTTTATTATTTTTAAAACCAAGGATTACGAAGAGATGGTACCACTTCAAAGAAAACCATGGCGTGAGCATTATCAAGATGCATTGGACCATGGGAAGCGTGCGGCTAGCATCATCATACATAGTAAGATTCTTATTCTTATCACGCTTTCAGGATCACTAGCTATGTTAGCAAATCAACCCATGAATATGCAGTGGCAAGTAGCACTCAAGATTGAACCTCACTACCTTGGTGCAACATTCTTGCTGTTTATTGGATCACAAGCATTAGGTAAACAAATTGCAAAGCGTATGCTTCATGCAAATCATCGCACACTTGAGATTATCAATATTGGCGTTGGGATTAGCATGATTGCAATTATTCTCTTGAGTACGTACTGGATATTCTTCATTATCATCAATCAAACTTTGAGAGAGATATTTAGAACACTGAGGAGTCAAATGCTCATCAATAACATTCACGATCCAAAGATCAAAGCAACGACGATCTCGGTAATTAGCTCATTTCAAATGGTTATTGGATGTATTGGACTGCTTGTTTCTGGTTATCTTGCCAACACATTTTCATATGCAGTTGCATGGATAGCTTTTGGTGGCCTTGCCATCGTATTATCACTAAGTCTTATGTTTAAGAAATAACATGATTAACTTTTCACCATAAAAGCCTCACAAGAATATTCTTGTGAGGCTTTTAAAATGGAACATTCATTTCTTTTTCTTCTTTTTTTCTGTATGCGTGGAAATATTAGAAACTCTTTTTGAAACATCATCTGATTTATTAAATTCAAGTAAAAGCAGGATTTGATTTGTGAGATAGAATCTCTGGGTTCTGGCATCATAAAGTATGAAACCCTGTACCAAAATTACCTCTCCATTAGTATCCATTACATACCCTGCAAATATTGAACAGGAGTTTGTAATCCCCTGCTCGTCAGAGCGCCCAGAGTAGCTTCGAAGAAAATCTACATATTCCTTTAATGTGAATCCTTTCCAGTAACCAATATCCTGGAAAAACATAACAAGTGCCAGAAGTGCGCTTTGAACAACGCCAGGAAAGTTTTCTTTTATTTTTCCTGCAAGGTGTCCGTCCACGACCTTAACAGCCCGAGGTCCTTTTTCAATATCGTAGTCTGGCTTATACCCTATAGCACGCACCAGCGAGCTTTGATTTATTATTGTCATCGGCTTAAGAAATTAAGGTGAAAGTTTCCATCTTTATAACAAAGTTTTCTCATATAATCAAATAAAACCTGTACATTAGTTATCCCCGCTCTTTACATCTTAAATCCTGCATGATACTTTGCTTAGATGCAACTCGTGATCGTTGAGTCCCCATCAAAAGCAAAGACCATTGAAAAGTACCTTAAAAAAGAAGGTAATTTCATTGTTCGTGCCAGTGTTGGACACATTCGTGACCTTCCTAAATCAAGCAAAAATGCTGTTGATATTGAAGGCGGATACAAACCTCACTATGAAATCTCTACCGGAAAGACTAGCGTGATTAGCGAACTTTCAAAACTCACCAAAGATGCAGACATGGTGTATCTTGCAACGGATAATGACCGCGAAGGTGAAGCGATTTCTTGGCACATTCAAGAAGTTCTTAAGGATAAAGTTAAAAAACTTCCTAATATCAAGCGCATCACTTTTAACGAGGTGACCGAGAAAGCCATCATCGATTCACTTAAAAAGCCCCGTGAGATTGACATGAATCTCGTTGAGGCTCAAGAAGCGCGCCGTGTACTTGATCGTTTGGTAGGATACGATCTTTCTGGTCTTTTGTGGAAAAAGCTCCGCTACGGCCTTTCTGCTGGGCGTGTACAGTCTCCTGCTCTACATATATTAGTTGAGCGCGAGGAAGAAATTGAGAAATTTGAAAGTACTACGTTTTTTGAACTTGCCATTAATACTGCTCGCCCCGATCTTACCTTTACCGCAACTAAAGATTTTGAGGATCGTGAATTTTCTGAAGACTTTACCAAATTCCTTAATGGACACAAAGAGTTTTCGCTGAGCAAGATTACTGTAACGCAAGTTGAGAAAAAACCAAAAGTTCCGTTTACCACCTCGTCACTTCAACAAGCGGCTTCAAACTATCTTGGATTTTCTCCATCAAAGACCATGATGGTGGCTCAAAAATTGTATGAGCAAGGATTTATCACTTACATGCGTACGGACTCTCCTGCACTTTCAAAAGATGCGTTAGGAATTATTAAAGGTGTCGTAACGGAACGATACGGAGCAGAAATGCATGAATATCGCCAGTTCAAAGCAAAATCAAAAAATGCACAAGAAGCTCACGAAGCAATTCGTCCAACTAATTTATCACTCTACAGTCGCGGAAGTACCGAGGACGAAAAACGTCTTTACGATTTAATCTGGAAGCGCACCATTGCATCACAAATGATTGCAGCGCAGGTTGAACGCACTACTGCAACCATTACTGTTGATTATAAAAAAGAAGACTATAACTTCTCGGTAACCGGAAGCATTATCTTAAATGCTGGCTACATGCAATGCGATACATATGGCGAAGCAACCGATAAGCCACTTCCTGCTCTTAAAGAAGGACAGCAACTCACCAAAGAAAGTATTTCATGCACCGAAAAGCACACGGAGCCGCCTGCTCGTTATTCAGAAGCAGGACTCGTTAAAGAACTTGAAAAGCGTGGTATTGGTCGTCCTTCAACGTATGCAAGCACCATCTCTACGTTGATTGAGCGTACGTATGTAGAAAAGATTGGACGCTCTCTTAAGCCAACTGACACCGGAATGATTGTAAGTAAGTTCTTGCGTGAACACTTTTTGGAATATACCAGTGACGTATTTACTGCACACATGGAAGATAAGCTTGATGACATCACTGATGGAAAAGCTACCTATATTGAAACTATTGATGAAATGTATAAGCCGCTCCACAAAGCTGTGCTTTCTAAGGAATCAATTGAACGTATTTCAAATCTTGGAGAAGCAGATGCTCAATTTAAATGCCCCGTCTGTGGTGCCGGCATGATTATCAAAATTGGAAAAACGGGAAAGTTTATGTCGTGTTCTCGCTACCCGGATTGTACCGGTGCACTCACCATGAGTGGACTTCCGTTGGGTCAAGGAGTATTGCTTGGCGAAGATCCAAAAACAAAGTTGCCAATCTATTTGCACGAAGGACGCTACGGAACCTACGTAACTATTGGTGACAAAGATGCAGAAGTTAAAAAAGCATCACTTGGACGCACCAAACCAGAAAATGTGACTCTTGCAAAAGCACTTGCCGCTTTGGTGTATCCAAAAGTTCTTGGAACTGACCCAAAGACTGGTGAAGAAGTATTTGTAAATGATGGACGTTACGGCCCTTACGTTGGCATGGGTAAAGTATTCCGCCCTATTAAAAAACCAAAGACACTTGAAACAGTAACACTTGAAGAAGCTATAAAACTTTTGTATACCCCAAAAGCACTTCCAAAAGGAACAGAATTAGTGCGCAGTTTTGAACATCCAAAAACCGGAAAAGAGATCCGTCTCCTTAAAGGAAAACAAGGAGTGTTCTATCAAAAAGGACTTAAGCGTATTTATATTCCCGACTCAGTTGATGCACTCAACGCACCCGTTGAAGAAATTCTTGCGTACGAAAAGGTGAAATAAAAAATCTCCCAGGAACATTCTGGGGAGATTTTTCTAAACACAAATAACTTACTTTCATACTAACTAAAACTTTATGTTTGGTATTCCAGATAAAAACAATCCTATTTTGACGTGTTTAAGCCAGTATCTTATACAAATGTATAGATCACTAAGATGCTTTGTTGCACTTAAGGGATCCAAATGGAAGTCACCGGCATTAAGAGTATTATCAGTTAACTCTGACATGCGTATCAAAAAGTATTCAAAGCATGAAGCCAGTGATGGAGCGTTATGGTTTCTACTACCATCTTTACGTAGAATAATATCAATAATATCTTGCTCATTCGGAAGTTTTTTCATTCTAAAGAATGTTCCGCCTCGTTCAACATTTTCATACGGGACGGTTGAATTTATTAATAATAAAAAGTAAAGAATGAGTTTTAAAACATCATCCTTGTGCTGCTTTTGACGCTCGGTTAATTCACTATCAGGCTTATTTAGAAAATCAAAGTTAGACGGGATCGTTCTCATCTCTGTTTTTATAGGAAAACTACCTGTTTCATACAAGAGTCTAAATATTTTATTTAAGAAAACTTGAGGAGAAAATCTATTATCATCGGATGTTATGCCCCATTTTCTATTTTCCCTCCACACATAGATAAGAGCATCTTGAAAACTTCTTATTTTCATATTATTTTTATTTTTAAACAGAGGGTGATCCAACATCCCTTCTGCGGGTTAAGCTAGAAGTTGGATAGCTTTTTGCCAGCTTAGCATACTGATAGTTTTTTGAAAAGCAAACAAAAAAAGCAGAAAATATAATCATCTGCTTTTCTCAATTACGTTTCGTCTTCCTATATAATGCCACCACCCTCGGAATCTTTTTCACGTTACTCAACATAACGAAATCTATGATATGTCATCTCTAAATATATGGTGTTATTAAATATGAAGTTAAGACATTTAAAATAGCATAAATCGAATACTTCTACCAGTGGATTACCTAGCGCAAAGCTTACCCACCACCTTACAAGAACACCCTGTCTTCGTAGCCAAATGCACCGACTTTGCATTCAATATATAAACTTTAAATTTAAAAGCTGTTACCTAATATACTATTAAGTAACAGCTAAAATTACTTTGATTTCTTCTTCTCCTTTTCTTGTAGGAATTTCATATTAACGGGCACGGTGTCTGCTGATAGTAACCCTCTCCCTGAAAGAAATATGTTGACTTTTATAAAACCTTTTCGCTTTACAGAAGAGAATGTCACCTTACCTGGTGTCCAACTTTGATACACATTA
Organism: Minisyncoccota bacterium; assembly: GCA_036405175.1. Taxonomy (GTDB): domain Bacteria; phylum Patescibacteriota; class Minisyncoccia; order Phycocordibacterales; family UBA1006; genus DASWYC01. The sequence continues at coordinate 191,335 of DASWYC010000002.1, read as the reverse complement.
GTTTTGTAGTGATGAAGAGAAAGAGGAGTATCCTGAACATCCCATTGAATAAAGAATGTAGAACTCATGTCGGGCTCAGACCTTTGTCGTCCGTATGTTCCCATAACGGCAAGGAGTCCTAATTCAGACTCGTAAATATTTAAGCTATAAAGACCACCGAAACGAACATTAAATCCAGGCAGCAAGCTTATTTCAAGAGAAAGCTTATCCCAATCAAAGCGTAGCAAAGAGATATGTCCCTCACTATCAATATAGGTTAAATAATTTAGGTTGTTCTCTTCAAAAATAACCCTTTGGATAGTTTGTTTAAAATATCTATCCAGATTATCAAAAGACTTAACACTATCAATTTTGGCAAAAATCTCAAATGAGTCTTCTTTAAATTGATAGAGCATAAGCCTATTTGTGAATTGAGCAACAAGAACACGCTTTTCAGGAAAGAATTCCGCAAAGGTACAGATATCTTTATAAGAATCTTTACCCTGACTATCAAAACATTCTCTGACATACGTAGAACTACCGGTCTCATGATCGTAAATAAAAACGACCGAATAATCTGGTAGACTTCCATAGCCCAACCTTGTGTTATTAGGCAATAGCAAGGATGGATTAGTTTTAAACAGTACAGTTGTCCAGTATCGAGACTTAACGTCGTTATGTCCATCATATGAACCTTTACGTTCGAGACCTCGTAGATCTTCCGTATTCCATATTGCCTCCTGAAATTTGATCACCATTTCACGGTGAATCTCTTGATCTGTTTTTTCTTTTTCCATTATTGTGATGTTTATTTTTTGTAAATGTTTAGCAAATTATGCATTTTTACGGTAAAAAGTCAAAAAACTGTATACCAAAAACACCTCACATTTCTGTAAGGTATTTTGGTGTATTAATTTGATTCAACAATCTCTTTTAACTTCTTCAGTGCTGCTGGCCACATAGCTTTCATCTGCTCAGCAAACTCAGGATCAGCCTCTTGCTCATTCATAAGATCAATCTTGAGCTCAGTTCCATCTGCGTGATCAATAAAGGTGTAGTTTTCAAGTCCGCCCTTCCATTTCTTTGCCTCATCACTTTCAGTATCTTCGCTACCATTTGGACCAGCAAATCCACTAATCTCAAGTGATACAAATTCTCCTGGCTTGTTTGCTTTTACAATACATACCATCCCTTGGATCTCTGCGGTTTCATCAGATCCAACAAATCGAATCTTTGATCCCTCTTCCCAATTTCCTTCAAAATGTGATCCATCAGGACTAAATGCTGTAGTCCATTCTCGATACGTTGCATCAGCTAACATAATTTCCCAAACCTTTTGTTTAGGAGCATTAATAACAATTGAGTAGTGTTGATTATACATATGAGCAAGTATATCAAAAATCGTATCAGCCGTCAGATTTTTGGGTACAAAAAATCGCCATTTTCATGGCAATGTATACATCGTTTAACTTCCACATCCACCACCTCCGCAGCCTCCTCCACCACAACCGCTTCCGCAGCTGGACCCGCAACCAGAAGAACCACCTCCTGAGCTGCCAAAGGAACTACCACATGATGAACTACTCGATGAGCCGCTATCTTTTTTCTTTTTTGTTGAACCGTCATTATATGACGATCTATAGTATGAATCAGAGCTTTCCTCTGTTACATTAACCCCAATTATCACTATGATCAACAATACAACTCCTCCAAGAACCCATCCCCAATGATTTGACCACCATGATGTTTCCTCTTTGTGACCGCCTGAAATTGAATCTAATTCTTTTTCATCGGTCATTGGAAATGTTGTTGCTGAATCGCTCGTAACATTCTCAATACTTTTTTGTTGAACTGTCACATCTTCTGGATGTTCTTGTTGCCAACGTTCTATGTAGTAAAAAATTCTTGTGAGTGAATTATCGAATGCCAAATAAGGCTGACTTGGAAGATTTGGCATCATGTAGCGATGTTTAATCTCGTTAATCACCACCGTATCTGGAACCATTGCAACAATTCCCCATCCTGTCATGATTCTGCAATAGTCTTTCATGTCAGTACTTTGACCTGCAATCTTTTGAGTAATGACCAGTAACAATCCATTGTGCTTGTCTTTATCACCTAACTTCCATGTATGATACACATCTTCTGCATACGCTGATGCTGTTGCATACGGACTCACATCATGCACGGTTACTAATCTAATCTGCATTGAAGTTTTTTGTTCAAATGATCCAATGCGTTCATTGAGATTCTTTTCTTGAAGATCAGATAAAACGTTTGCTTGATCCAATACAGGACGACTTGGAAAGTTTGGTACTGATTGTCCAAAACTTACCATGGCGAGCATCAACATTCCTAGAATGGTTGCTCCGATTTTGATTTTGTTTCTCATGTTTTTAATTTTTAATACGAGGTTTAAGAAAATAACTATTATTTTTGTTACAAATGGAAAGTCATCTTTTTTGATAATCAGATGATCTTCAATATTTAACCGTACAAACTGTTGTCCAAATCGAACATCATTGGAAGGCCAAATATCTGCAGGCGGCGCTTCTTCAAAAAACTTTATATACGACTCTTTGGTCTGAGTATATAATCCATCAAACTTATCATCTTCTTCAACACCACCTTTAGTTGGTCCATGATGAAGCTCTTTACCGAGAATATCTTTGCAAAATACATTCCAATATTCTCGTGTATAAATCATAAGCAAGTGCCAAGCTTCATCTACTGCAATAGGTGGCGTAACGGTATGCCCTGCAACGATTGCCAAAAATGCAAATCGTTTAAACTCTTCTACTACGCGTAATGCGTATCCGATTGACCACCAGTTTTCCTGTGCCAATCTTCTTGAAAATGGGAATGATGATCCAGGATCATCAGGTGAGTAGATTTGTAGCCGCTGCCACAAATTTTGTTCAAAAATACTTAATTCTTTCATTAATTTAATTTTTGGTTTTTTTAAAGAGCATGAAGTCCTTACACCCTGCTCTTGTTTGGTTGTTTTCTGAGCACGGGTGCTCGGATTACCTTTATTGTAGCATGGGTTTTTGGAAGTACAAGAACCTTTTATTCAGATACTTGACTCTATGTATTATATGTGCTATAATACTCTAGTAAATATCTTAAAATAAATTCTCAAACCAATAAACCAATCTTAGTTCTTATGAAAAGTAAAGTAGAGCTTCTCCAAGATGGCGACGGATTCGCTATTAAATTTAGCGATGGTACGCATAGTCAAATTTTTACATCCAAAAAGGAGGGTTTCGAGCTAATAAAAGCTCTTGCTGATGACAATAAACTCACCTCGACAGAATTTAGAAATCTTCGAGATTCAATTCTGGAAAAACCGGAAATCCCTTGGACTGAAAGCTCATCAGGCTCCGCGATTGAGGTCACCGTTATTTCACTTGGGGGATTTGGTGGCGGGCCATTTGGTAGCATGGGGTTCCCATTTGCTTTAGCAATGATTTTGGGAGGAGACCGCAAAGAGCAGCGAGAACCGGTTGACATTGCCTACTTTGACGTTTGCGCATGTGGACGACATGGACAAATCGTTAGTAAGACAAAGTCATCCGATGATCTCTGGAGTCAGGATGATGCACTGGACACTCTTCAATCCTTTAAAGAAGAAAACCTTATCGACGATACAGAGTTCGAAAAGTTAAAAAAGGAGATTGAAGAGTCAACACTCAATTAATCAGAGCTACTTAAAGTTATTATTAAAAGGCTATTCTAATAAATAAGAATAGCCTTTTGTTATATATCAATTATTATTGATTTTAATGTAGCTCTTCCGCCAACCCAATAAGTAGATTCTCAGGTCCTCGAATATAGCAAAGCCGGTAAGAATTTTCATACTGTACCACTTCATCAACCACCGTTGCGCCGTGCTTTTTGAGTCGCTCTAACGTTTCATCAATATCACTCACCGTAAACATAGCTCGTAAATACCCAAGGGCATTCACTGGAGCATTACGGTGATCAGAAACTATTGCAGGAGATATAAATTGTGAGAGTTCAAGTCGACTGTGATTATCTGGAGTAACCATCATAGCTATCTCAACTTTTTGATCACGCAATCCGGTAACACGCCCCGACCATTCCCCTTCGATGATTGTGCGCCCCTCAAGAATAAGTCCAAGTTCTTCAAAAAATACAATTGCAGTATCCAGCGACTCCACCACGATACCCATATTATCCATTCGTAATAATTGAGATTTTTGAGAATTCATATATTCAATATATCATAACGTCTCATTCTATGCGTTGTAAGATAATAATCCTTTGCTATAGTAGGTTTACAAATGGAATCAGCTCATGCTAAACAACATTGGACCATCTGCCCCGCCTGCCACGGCCAAGGCAAAACCCTCAGACGTCCTTCTCCTAAACGATGGGGTCTTTTTAAGAATGAACTCGCTAAATATGAACTACGCGGCGGTGCTAACGGCAACGCCAATACCGGCACCACTGCCCCACAACCTCCTCTTGGAAATCTTGATGTCTGCCCCAATTGCGGTGGCTCTGGTCTTGTCGCCAGCACTCAGCCCATCCAACCAAATCCTCAAAAATATCCCACCCTAGCAATTATTGGTGGCGGTATTGGAGGCGTAGCATTAGCCGTTGCCTGCCAACACCGCGGCATCCCGTATACATTATATGAACGCGACGCAAGCTTTGATGCGCGCTCGCAGGGATACGGTCTCACCCTCCAGCAAGCCAGCAAAGCAGTTGAAGCATTAGGAATCACCTCGCTTGATGACGGCGTTACTTCTACCCGCCATGTAGTGCATACGCCGGACGGAAAGATCATTGGTGAATGGGGACTCAGAAAATGGAGAAAAACATGGGTGCAAAAAACCGGTCGCAAGAATGTGCATATTGCTCGGCAAACGTTGCGTTCACTCTTGCTGCAGGAAGTGGAAACTCCTGAATCAATCCAATGGGGACACAAACTCCTCAACATCTCTCCTACTCAAACTGGTGCAATGGAACTTACCTTCCAAGCTGGTGATCAACAAAAAACCACTCACGCGGATGTGGTGGTTGGTGCGGATGGTATCTACAGCATGGTGCGCAAGCTAACTCTTGGTGAAGACGCAACACCACTACAGTATTTGGGATGTATTGTGATATTGGGAATTTGTCCGTTGAAATCTCTTGGCAATATTGAGAGCCCACTGCTTGATTCTGCTACTGTGTTTCAAACGGTGAATGGTCATGAGCGCATCTATATGATGCCCTATGATGCGGATACGATTATGTGGCAATTAAGTTTTCCGTTATCCGAGGACGATGCACAACATGTAAGTGCTCAAAGTGCAGGTGCGATGAAAGAAGAAGCGTTGAAGCGGCTTGACAATTGGCACAGTCCTGTTCCTCAAATTTTAGCGGCAACATTGGATTCACAGATTACCGGGTATCCGGTGTATGATCGTAAATTATTTGATCCCATGTGGTTGCGTGAAAAAGGCAATGTGACCTTGCTAGGTGATGCGGCTCACCCAATGAGTCCCTTTAAAGGACAAGGAGCTAATCAGGCATTGCTTGATGCGCTTGCATTGGCACGCAAAATTTCTGTGGTGTGTGATAGTGATGTAGATTGGCGAAAGGTTGGGATTAGAGAAAGTATGTTGAATGAGTTTGAACAAGAAATAGCAGAGCGGTCAGCATCAAAAGTACAAGATTCAAGAAAAGCCGTGGATCTACTACACTCTCCTGCTGTTTTACATGAAGGTGATGCCCCAAGAGGACGAGGGTTGAATATAGACTGAATTCCCTTATAAATATTGACATTATATATTTATATGTTATTTTATGTAGGTAAATCAACTCCTTAATAACACTTTAAACCTCATATATAATGAAAAACCTATTTGTTGCATATCAGGAAAATAGCAATATTACCCGCTATGCTCATGAAGTATTAGCCTTCGTTCCTAAAGATGTTCAAGTTACAAAGCTTATCTTCCCGGAAGAAACTCTTCTTGATGAAATGGTAGAACCACTACGACAGCTTCTACTTTCTACTAAAGGCCCAACGCTCTACTTTTCTGACTTCAAATGTTTAAGAGGTGCACAGCTTGGGAAATTAGTCGAAGAAGAATTCAAACTGGCAGTAGATGCTGGATTGGAAACGCTAACCCCATTGAATACTGCAATGATTAAACAAATTGGCGATATCTTTCAAAAGTACTCCTTCGAGAAAATACTCACAAATATCTCTCCTTGGTGCATTAAGAGTCCAAAGACAATTTGTATTGTTGAGCAATATTTAAACAGCTACCTACTCTTAGTTAAAGATGAAGGTCTATACTCATTTAAAGATCTCAGAGAAATGAAAGATAGTCGTGGAGCTTTTCCTAAAGTAATCAAAGGATACATGCGCAATATTTACCCCAAAGCAGGTATTGTCCTTACAGAAACCTTTGAAGAGGCAGTGGAAAAAGTAGGAACGAATCCTGATGCACTGATTGTTGGTGGTAGAGACTTAGATGTTCTTACTAACTGTTGGAGTATGGAGGGTTGGAAGTATAACGCCAAGTTACTCATGATCCCGTATGAAATTACGGTTAGTCACCTAATCGAAAAAGGTGCTTGGGGATTTTCACTCGATGGCGAAGAACTATTCAAAAGAATTATGAAAGATCATACTTTTGATTAGCTTTTACAAAGAATTAATTACATAACCACCCATAAAAAGGTGGTTATATTTTTGATTCATAAGGTTTCAATATTTCTAATCCAATATCTTAACTTCCCCATCTTTTACCAAAATAACCTCATCATCTTTCAAAAGTTGTAGTTTAAATTTATCTGACCACTCTTTAATAATATCCTGATACTGTTGTTCGTATTTCTCTTTTCCATAATGAGGAAGTAGCACCATATCGATTAAACCTAGTCCTTCAAAATACTTCAACTCAGGTGCATCCTGAGGATCATCCATTGTTTTTACCGGTTCAATATTAGGACCAACCAATACCGATCCAGCACTTGAGCCTATGTATATCTTCCCTTCATCTAGTAATTTTGATAGAGCACCGTAGAAACCACTTTGCTTTACATAATAAAGAAGATAAAAGGTATTTCCACCTGCGACAAAGATAATATCTTTGTTTTTAAGAAAGTCATACAGCTCATCTTGGTTTTTGTCTTTGATGTCTAAATCTTCAACATCTAAACCAAGATTAATGAGAGCTTGTCGATCATTATCTACCCATGGTTTTGTTTCATAGGTATCTGAAGCCGTAGGAATAAAAGCAACTTTCATTCCAGGAGTTACGGATACATTTTCTTTGAATTTATCTATAACATCTTTAAAAGCAGAGGTGAGAAAAAGGGTTTTCATACTTTATTTATAACATTAATATTATTTATTAAAAATTCTAAAAGAATAAAAATAGCGAGCTAGCACGACTTGGTGACCCTACGGAGAATCGAACTCCGCTTCCAGGAATGAAAATCCTGTGTCCTAACCGATAGACGATAGGGCCAATATGTGTCATAGTATAGCATGAAATTTATGCAAATCAACTCATATATTTTGGCCATGGAAACCAGTTGTGATGAGACTGCAATTGCTCTCCTTTCGACTACGCGCGCTGATGACGGCAGTTTTTCTGGTGATATTTTGAGTCACAAAATTCAGTCGCAGATTGAAGTCCACAGAGCATACGGTGGCGTGTATCCCAACATGGCAAAGCGCGAGCATATCAAAAATATTTTACCGATCCTAAGAGAAACCCTTGAGACACTGGAAGAGCTTGATGATTTTTATGGTCCAACTATTACACTTACAGATGAACAAAAAGAATACGTTAAAACTACACTTGCTCACGAGGAGGGTTTTGCTCCAATGATTATTGAATTTATTGAATCAACCCCAAAGCCAATGCTCTCACATATTGCGGTAACGGTTGGTCCGGGATTAAACCCGGCTCTTTGGGTTGGTGTAAACACGGCAAAAGTCTTGGGAACGATTTGGAATATTCCCGTAGTGCCCGTGAATCATATGATTGGACATATGCTGTCTGTGAATTCAACAGGTACTACTTTTACGCTTGCAACACCGGAGCTTCCGCAACTTGCCCTCTTAGTATCTGGTGGTCATACGGAATTTATTTACACCACTGCAGATAGACGCACCAAACTTGGCGCAACGGTTGATGATGCACTTGGTGAAAGTTTTGATAAAGTGGCACGCATGCTTGGTCTTCCCTATCCTGGTGGTCCGGAGATTGAAAAACTTGCAACTATATATATGAATAATAACGGCGAGCCAAAAGCTGAGCTCTTTCCGCGCAGTATGACGCACACGCCAGATTTTAATGTCTCATATTCTGGATTAAAAACATCGGTGAAATATCATCTTGAAAAACACCCTAACGCTGATCCTGGATTAATTGCGTACGAGTTTAGTGAAGCTGCATTTGATACGGTGCTCAATAAATTAGCAAAGATTTTTTCAGCACATGAAGTGAATTCATTAGTTGTTGCCGGTGGTGTTGCAGCAAGCACCCGTTTGCGTCAGAAGATTCAAAAGTTTATTGATGAGTTTTATCCAGGCTTGTCTGTTACCTTCCCAGAAAAACTCCTCGCCACAGATAACGCGGTAATGATTGGAATTGCCTCACTCTTAAATGAGCCGATTGAGCCAAACACACTTACGGCACAAGGAAATCTTTCAATTTAAACCTCGGAAAGTTTTGCACTATACATTCTATACAAAGTGTTGTATAGTTCGATAAATATACCTTTAACTTATTAACCTCAATGCAGTGGAAGACAACGAAACCACTTTTGCGATTACCCCTGGGAGCTCTTTTGTGAAATTGAGTAGTATGCTTGCTCGATTTTTATTGTTTGCTATTGTTTCGGTTTATTATTTCAAGCGTGGAAATGCTGAGATAGGTTTGGAAACACCTTATATTATCTCGATTGGAATAACCTTATTTCTTACGATTGTGTTTATTATTAGAATTTCTGAAAAGTTTCTAAGCACCTCTTCTTTCCTTGATGAAGAAATAGAAACGAATAGTGTGGCGGGACTTATTCTACTAAGAATGTTTGGGTCTAACCCGGTAGGGATAAGCATATTGCTTTTATGTGCGATGGGCTTTATAAATCCTGCTCATCCCAGCCTTAATCTATCCATTTATATTGGGCTGATGGCTTTAGGGAGTTTGATGAGTCGACTTGTTCGCTCTTAATGTCCCAAGAGGTGTTCGAGAATTAATTCTCGAACACCTCTTTTATTTATTGAAAAACCGCCATTTTTCTTGTATTATGACAAGATATGAAACAGCAACCACCCCAAGAATATTTGAGCGGCTATAATGCAGTTGAGCATGAAGTCGTCCTCTATCCTGAGTGGGAAGCTGCACAAATTTTTAATCCTGAGCAAAACATTAAAGATGGTGTTACGGAAGAAAATGCACCCGTATTTTCTATGGTACTTCCACCACCAAACGTAACCGGAATTCTTCATACTGGTCACGCCATTATGTGTACTGTTGAGGATGTCTTTACTCGTTTTCATCGCATGAATGGCTACCGAACCCTCTGGATTCCGGGGGCGGACCATGCCGCGATTGCAACACAATCAAAAGTTGAAAAAGAGCTTGAAAAAAAAGGGATTAAACCTCGCCAACTTCCCCGCGAGGAATTGTTTGCAAAGATTCAAGAATATGCAATGGAATCAAAATCAACTATTCAATCACAGCTCCGTGCTATGGGATCAAGCTTGGATTGGTCTCGTGAAGCATTTACCTTGGATGAAGCACGCCAAGAAGCCGTTGTTGAAGCATTCAAACGTTTATACAATCTTGGACTTATTTACCAAGGAGAACGCATTGTGAACTGGGATCCAAAAGGTCAGACGGTAATTTCTGATGATGAGATTATTTATAAAGAAGAAACCTCAAAGTTTTATGAGCTTCAATATGGTCCGTTTGTGATTGGAACCGTGCGTCCAGAAACTAAATTTGGCGATAAATATGTTGTGGTACACCCTGATGATGCCCGTTATGCGCAGTTTAATCACGGTGATACGTTTGAATGTGAATGGATCAACGGACCTATTACGGCAACCGTTATTAAAGACGACTCTATTGATATGGAATTTGGAACCGGAGCAATGACTATTACCCCATGGCACTCAAAGGTAGATTTTGAAATTGCTAATCGCCACAATCTTGAGAAAGAACAAATTATTGATACGTATGGAAAGTTGTTGCCAGTTGCTGGCGACTTTGCCGGCATGAAAATTAGTGAGGCTCGTGCAAAGATTATTGAAAAACTTAAAGAAAAGAATTTAGTAGTGTCAGAAAAAGATTATACTCACAATGTTGCAACTGCTGAACGTACTGAAGGAATGGTTGAGCCACAGATCATGAAGCAATGGTTTGTTGCGGTTGAAAAAGAGTTTGTGCTTGAGCACAGTGAAATTGATGGCATTAATTCTGGCGACAAGGTGACGCTTAAAGGTATGATGCAGCACGTGGTGAATAATAAATCTATCGCTATGGTTCCTGAGCGTTATGAGGCGGTGTATTTTAGCTGGATCAATAACTTGCACGACTGGTGTATTTCTCGTCAGATCATTTACGGACACCGTATTCCAGTATGGACTCATCCAGTAAAAGGTACCGAAATTTCACTTGTATCTCCTGATGCTTCTGATACTGAGTGGTCACAAGATCCAGATACCCTTGATACATGGTTCTCTTCTGCACTCTGGACGTTCTCAACATTGGGATGGCCTAACACAACCGATGATCTTAAAATTTATCACCCAACCAGTATGCTTGAAACTGGTCCGGATATTCTTTTCTTCTGGGTTGCGCGTATGATTTTAATGAGTACTACTTTGATTGGGCAGATTCCGTTTAAAACCGTGTATTTCCATGGAACGGTATACGACGAAAAAGGACGTAAGATTTCTAAATCACTCGGCAATGGTATTGATCCGCTTGAAATTCGTAAAACTCATGGAATTGATGCACTCCGTATGGCACTCACCGTTGGAAATCCACCAGGAAGCAATCTTAATCTTGGAACCGATAAAGTTGGTGCGTACAAGAAATACACCAACAAACTCTGGAACATTGCCCGTTTCTGTTTGTCATATTATCAAAAGCCCGATATGGAGGTGATTTCTACTTCACCCTGGGGCAGTTATGTTGCCGAGCAACAGGAGATGATGAACACTATTGGAAAAAATATTGAGAATCACAAAATCTATCTTGCTGCAGAAGAAGCGTATCATTATACCTGGCACACCTTTGCAGATAAGATTATTGAAGAGCTTAAAACAGTGCTTGCAGATACTGAGCATGCGGATTATGAAACTGCTTCTCATACCCTTTCATACTTATTTAAAAATCTCCTTACCATGAATCATGTATTTATGCCATTCATTACTGAAAAGATTTGGAAAGATGTTCGCACACTCAACGATGATCTTCCTCGATTCTTAGCAATTACTCAATGGAATAAGTAATAAAAAAATCGCTTCATGAATGAAGCGATTTTTTAACAACTTTGTATGTTATATACGAGCTGCGTGTGTATAAATTCATCAAACTTCATATTAGTTGGGGTATCATACATATATGACACCGTTTTCGGACATGTTCCGCTCGCTCAGTGAAATCATCATTCCAACAATTGTATGGCTTGCAATATTTTTATCACAAGATCGTCATCGTGAACCAAAAAGCGCGCTACTTGTTACGTTTATTGGAGGGATGACATCATACTTTGTGATTGATGCTATTACCTCTCACATTCATCCAGTATTTGGATCACCTGCAACTGAATTATTCTTTTATACCCTCCTTATCTTCTTTGTGATGTTCTTACTCATCGAACTTACTCAAACCAGTCTGCAAACTTTGGATGAACCATATGACTATATTGTGTATTACACCACGGCATTACTTGGACTTTCCCTAATGACTCATACGTTTTCAAACCTCATGCCGGGATCATCACTTCTCAATGCCCTTCCATTATATGTAGGCTCAATTTCTCCGGTGGTTTCGTCGCTCATCTTTGTTCTTGCTGGAACGGTTTTTGGTTCACTCTTTGCACATGCGTCATTTGCGAAAAATCCTCATCATGAACATTTGTTACACGCACTAGGATGGATTGGTGGCGCAGCCATAAGCACCGTAATTACCGTCTTAGTAACCAGCCCATCAAGCCTTTCTACGTATACTGTTGTGGCGATTTCGTGGATACTGTTCATAATGGTATATTTTCTCATTCACGGGGTGTTACAATTAGGAAGTAAGAAGGTTTCACAGCGAGCCTCACGTAAGAAAGCATCAACTAAGTAACTATGTACGAAAAGCAATCATTCTGGCAAAAACTAAAAGACTTGTTCAATTTTGGAAATTCATACGTTGAGTATGAAGAAGAATACATTGAGGAAGAAATTGAAGATGACAGCGAGGATGGTGTTTCATCATTGCGTGATTTAAGTATTGCTGATGCTAAAAAAGTTCCTATTCAAGAAGTTATTGAAGAACCCGCTCCTCAAATCCTCCCTATTGATCTCTTTGAAACCCATGATGCTATTTTTATTACCGCGTTTACCTCTGGAGCTCGCAAGAATGATGTACAAATTGCCTTATCTCGCAGTGCAATTACCATTAGCGTGAATCGCCAAGAGCCAACTACTAATAGTTATCGCGAAACTCGCCATTTGAGTGAACTTATGTGGGGTGAATTTGAACGAATTATTGAACTCCCCGACGAAGTTGATATTGATAACACCGAGGCACGAGAAGAATACGGACTTCTTACCGTAAAGATGCCTAAGGTTGATAAAGAGCGATCAAATAGAGTGAGAGTACAATAAAAGAGGCCTTAAGGGCCTCTTTTGACTCGCCAATACTTTTATGGTAATTTGATGGAAATTATCTTATCACGCTAAACAATTCCAGAAAAATGCAAAGTACTGATTTATCTGCTCTGGTCGATCAAAATCTCGAGAATTTTAAAATTACTCAGATGACCGAAGTATATCGCACAAACGAGGAAGGAATGGCTACTCAAACGATCGGTGTTTTTAAAAATCCAACTGTTGCAGCAGCTTTTGCAGGCAACCAGTCGGATTCAAACTACATTAAAACAAATCAGGTCCTCGTATTAACAGATGGCACTACGTGTTATCTATTTAAAGATGTTCGGTCCGTTAAACTTTTCAACGATGAAGATGAGGCTCTTGCTGCCAAAGAAAAAGCACTTGCAAAACTTAGCCCTGAAGATCGTGCACTTCTCGGTTTAACTTAGCTCTTAATGTTGTCACTTGTTAATCTCAATACCTTAGTCTTCGGATTAAGGTATTTTAAATAAAATTAAAACACGCACTTAATTGGGCGTGTTTTAATTTTTGAAGTTTTGGTGTGCCGAAAGGCGGACTCGAACCGCCGACCTATCGCTCTTCAGGCGAGCGCTCTAACCAACTGAGCTACTTCGGCAATACCGTTAATAGTATCATAAAATCAGCCTTTTTCAAATATCCCCTGCTTTTTATTATCAGTCAAATATGGTAGGATAAGACCATGCTTCGTCTTTCTCATTCTCCGTTTCCTGCGCTCAAGCAGAAGTTTCATCATAAAAAATATCAGCTTGGATTCTTTGGAATTCTTATCATTATTGCCCTTATCAGCGACCAAATCCTTACCGCGATTGGATCAATTTCAGTATTTGTGAGTATCTTTACCTCAATCATTTATGTATACAGTCTGGTATTTATTGGAAGCACCGGGCTTATCATGCTTGATAAAAATACTACCAATCCGCTCACCAAACAGTATTGGCTTACCCTTAAAAAACAAAGTAAAGACCTTGCAAAGAAAATTATCAAACCAACAGGAAGTCTCATTCTTGGCTCAATGGTAACATTTATCCTTGTTATTATCCCTGGAATTCTATTTGTGATCCGCTCAATGTTTGTGATTCCTCAAACCGTGCTTGGTAATGCCAACCTTAAAGAAGCTTATAAAAATTCTTTCTATCAAACGTCAAAACTTACTCGTCATCATCTTGGATTTTTTGGCCTCTTTGCAATTACTATTTTCTTGTTTGTTTCAACATCAGGAATTATTAGCAACTTCTCAAGTTCACTGATTTTCTTGATTATTCTTTTGCCACTTCTTACGGTGAGCTCATTTATTACTGCTAATAATTATCTTGAACTCTATAGCAAATCTCCTGTTGCATTACCAGAAAAAGATGCTGACACCGATTAGTCTTTCTTAAAAAGACGTACGAAGCGCTGCCATAATCCACCAGCGTCTTTTTTGTTATTATCATCAGATTTCTTTTGACCTTCTTCAATAATAATTTCATGCTCACCATCTTTGACCATACTATAGCGTTCACGCAACAAGCGCTCTTGACCTACTGGTGATTCATAGAGTTGCAGCTGATCTTCTAATTGCTTGCTTTTGGTTTCAAGTTCTTCTAGGGTAAGATTTTTCTTTGCTTGAATTTCTTTTGAAAAGAGGTATGCGCGACGCATCTTAATACCAAAGTGAATGACTACAATAAGCGCCACCAACGTAATTAAAAAGCTTATAAAGATCTTTTTTTTATTATAGGTTTTAAGGCGCTTACGCTGAGGAAGACCTGTTGAATAGCTTTGCATACGCGAGGGTTTATAGTACAATTGTACTACATTTATGAGCTCTATTTTCCACCCAAAACACAAGAAAAAAATTAGTATTGCTTTTGGAATCATTGCAGTACTCATTATTATTTCTCTCATTGCAACCTATACTGGTATTTTGGGATTTTAGACTCAACACTTGACTTTATTTGAAGAAAGGTTATATTGAATACCTAAATTCTACTTTATCAACACAATATAGAGCAATTTGAGGCGCGAAAATGCGTCATGCTTGGGCTAGTATACACAGTCTAAGCAGAGAGGTCCGATCCCTCTTTAAATTGCTTCCTTTTACGAACGGGCGGGTAGCTCAATTGGCTGGAGCATATCATTTGCAATGATACGGTTGAGGGTTCGATTCCCTTCCTGTCCACGAAGCTAAACAAATGTTTAGCTTTTATTTTCTCATAATACCCCTTAGCTCAATTGGTGGGAATACAATTAGAATTATTCCGAGAGTACCAGATTTTGGCTCTGTTTATGTGGGTTCGAGTCCTACAGGGGTGACCACAGGCTTATTCAAACGAATAAGCTTTTTTATTAGCAAAAATCCCCTCGTTTGAGCGGATTTAGCTTTTCATAATTTTAATAAATACATCATGATCCAAATTAACTTTTCCGGTCTGCTGCATTTTCTTCTTCCCCTTCTTTTGTTTTTCAAGAAGTTTCATTTTGCGCGTAATATCTCCTCCATACAAATACCCCGTAACATCTTTTCTAAATGATTTAAGGGTTCGTGATGCAACAATGCGTCCAATTGCTTTTGCCTGAATCTTCACCACAATCTGCTGACGCGGCAAAATATCTTCCAGCTTTTCAACAAACTTTTCTGCATCTTCTTCAAGACGACGGCGTGCAACAATTTTAGTAAGTGCAATTACCGGTTCATCTGCTAACAAAATATCCAAACGCACTACATCAGCATGACGATATTCTGATTCTTTATATGAAATAGAAGCATATCCTGATGACGCTGATTTAAGCTCATCAAAGAAATTACGCATCAATTCTCTGAGTGGCATATTTACCATAATTTTTACACGCCCATCTAACAATGTTTCTGTTGAGGTGATTTCTCCTTCATGTTCATGCAAAAGCTTCATGACATTGTTCATGTAGTCATTCGGGAACATAAGCGTGGTAATTACCCACGGCTCTTCAACCTGCTTGATATTTCCATAATCTGGAAATTGAATTGGTGAATACACCGTTAAAACCTCATCATTCTTGGTGGTAATTTTATACGTCACACTGGGCTGCGTAATGATAAGTTCAAGATTGTGTTCGCGACGCAAACGTTCGGTAATAATTTCCAAGTGAAGCATCCCCAAAAATCCACAGCGATATCCACGCCCAAGAACACCCGATGTTTCTTCTTCAAAAGTAAATGAAGAGTCAGAAAGTGAAAGACGCTTAAGTGCGGTAGTGAGTGCAGGAAAATCATCCTGAGCTTCTGGATACAACGATGCAAACACCATAGGTACGGGCTGAGCATATCCGGCAAGCATTTCTCCTTTACGTTGTTTATTAGTCACCGTATCTCCAACAGAAGCTACTCCTGCCTCTTTAAATCCTGTTACCACATAGCCAATCATTCCCTCCTCTAATACCGGCACCGGCATTTCTTGTGGTGCAAACACCCCAACTTCATTAGCAATAAAAGAAACATTAGCTCCTAAAAGGGTAAGCTCATCACCTTTTTTGATTGAACCCGCAATAAGACGAAGATAGATAATAATTCCACGGTGTCCGGAATATGCATAGTCAAATACGAGTCCTTGCACCGGTGCATCCTGAGGCACCATCTTTGGTGCAGGAATCTTTTCAATAATTGTTGCCAAGAGTTGATCTACCCCAGCTCCCGTCTTTCCCGAAACTTCCAAAATCTCTGATTCATCAATAAGTAAATAATCTGAAATTTCTTTTTTAATTTCTGTAATGCGCGCAAGCGGTGAATCAATTTTTGTAATAACTGGAATAATAGTAATCCCAAGTTGCAACGCCATATCAAGCACCGTCAATGTTTGTGCTTGCATTCCCTGTGTTGAATCCACCAACAACAGTGTTCCTTCAACTGCTTGGAGTGCTCTTGATACCTCATAAGAAAAATCAATATGTCCTGGAGTATCAATTAAATTCAAAACATAGTCCTGACCATTATGACGATAGTTCATACGCACCGGCTGCATTTTAATCGTGATTCCACGCTCACGCTCAAGCTCCATAGAATCAAGTACCTGATCCTTCATCACGCGTTTTTCAATGGTTTGGGTAAGTTCAATCATGCGGTCAGCCAAGGTAGACTTTCCGTGATCAATGTGTGCAATAATACTAAAGTTTCTGATGTGAGAGGAATTCATATTATTCAAAATCGTCATGAGAGAATCCTTGTTCGCCACCAATCTGAAGCGCTTCAATAATAGGATCAATGTAGCCGAGCATAATCTTTGGGATATTACTCCATGATTGCTTAATACGGTGATCGGTAATACGATCTTGTGGGAAGTTGTACGTACGAATTTTTTCTGAACGATCCATAGTCCCTACCTGTCCAGAACGAAGACTTGCATCTTTTTTTGCAGCTTCTTCGTCCGCAATGTCTTGCAACTTGTTACGCAAAATTTCAATTGCCTTTTCTTTGTTCTTAAGTTGCATGCGTTCTGATGTTGAACGAACCCACAATCCGGTTGGCTTATGAATTACGCGCACTGCTGTTTCAACTTTGTTTACATTTTGTCCCCCTGCTCCACCTGAACGTGATGTTTCAAATTCAAGATCTCCAGGATTAAGTTCTACCGTAAATTTTTTACGGATCGGCATGATCACAACAGAGACCGTTGAAGTATGAATACGTCCCTGCTTTTCTGTTGCTGGGATACGCTGCACACGGTGAACACCCGTTTCATAACGCATGTATTTAAAAATCTCTTCCCCTTTCATTTCAATGGTCACTTCTTTGTATCCGCCCACCTCATTCTCTGATGCATCAACAATGCTTGCACGCCAGCCTTTAAGCTCCGCATATTTTTGATACATTTCTGCCAATTCAAATGCGAAGAGTGATGCTTCGTCACCTCCGGCACCTGCACGGATTTCAAGCATCAATTCTGATGGAAATTGTTCAGCCAATTCATCCTGCTTTTGGATGTCATAAATATATTGTTCAAGATCTGCAATTTGTTTTTGAATATTCGCAATTTCAGCATCCACCATTGATCCCAATTCTGGATCATCACGCAAGAGCTCGCTTTCTTCAATCATGCCATAAAGACGCTCAATTTCTTTGATCGTGTAGGCAAATCGTGGATCTTTTTGGAGTTCGTCGCGCTGGTCTTTGTTCATATAATTATGGATAGGAATTCAACAATAAAAACACTTCGGTGAAGTGTTTTTATTATACCGTTATTTTGATGCCTTAGCTGCACGGCTGCGGAATTTTTCTGCACGTCCTGCATTTTCAACGTTCTTTACATCTCCGGTATAGAATGGGTGAGAAACGCTTGAGATTTCAACCTCTACCAAAGGAAGATCTTTACCATTATAATTAATGGTCTTATCGGTTGCGATTGATGCACCAATAACGAAGATCTCGCCGCTGGTAACGTCCTTAAAAGCAACATCGCGATATTCTGGGTGAATGCCTTTTTTCATGACGATTACTATACCATTATTGGGGTTTTTATGCAACTCCTTAACAGATCGAACGCCTCCATTAGACATAGGGACGCCAGTGTGGTACATAAGAGTCAGATATATACCTAAAAAATTACAGAAATGAAGCGAGAATTTACCAAACTTCAGCTGTTTCGCCCAAGGGTTATGGGCGAAAGATGGAGGGATCTACAAAATACTTTCAATGCAATCTTTAGAGACATTCTTCTTGAGAAATTAACTGATTCTCAGAAAAAGATGTTTGAAGTCAAAAACTATCACTATTCTGATCCCAATGGTCAAGAAAATGGAAAAGAAGAAGGATTGCTGGAGCATCTCATTTCAGAAACTATGAGTCTTATGAATAGTCCTTCTCATGAGGATTGGTTCTATATTGAATTTAACATCCATGATTTGAGGAAATTCACCGGTATTTCTAACATTAAAGTCTTCGAAGAAGAAATACAAGACATTGCTCAAAGATGGAAAAAACTTGTAGAGATTGAAATCAAAAGCAGTACCAAGGACTCAGCAATTATAGATTTCACATTGTTATAGAAATCTAAAGAGCCGGAATCTTATCAATAAGATTCCGGCTTTTCCTTTGTTACCTTCTGGTAAGTCGATCGATATTTAAAAGATAATCCCCAATCATCTTAGCTGAGCGGGCAGATGGGATGCGTTCAATCAATTTAAGAGTGTTTGAGTAGAGTTGAGCACGGGCAGGATTTTTAAGACTTGCAGCAGCGGTAATACGTGCCAATAGTTGCTTACCAAAGGTTATGAGTGAGTGTTTATAGAGCTCAGGATCTTTTTTGTGAAGGGACTCAAGATTTTTTTGAGTGAACTCTCCTTCTTGTTCTTCAAGTTTAATTGCGAACGACCCGACTGCACGAGAAATTACCGTTGGTAAAATAGTTGCTGAGGGCGGAGTTATTAATATCAACTGCATATTGCGCGGCAATTCTTCTAAAATTTTTAACAATGGCTGTTGTGAATCTTCTGGCAAGCGATCAGCAACTACAAGAATTGTTGCCCCATGGACTACTTCTGCAATCTTTTGACGAAGCTCCCGAGCATCTTCAATTGAAAGGCGCTCATATGTTGCATGAAATGATATTTGCTGAACATCAACTTCAAACCCATTTTCAGAAAGCAATCCAATCACTTCCTGTTGAGATAATCTACTCAACAACTGAGCACTTGCAATACTTACCAAAAAGAGTCCTGACCGATTCATACTGTTAGTGTATCACTCACCTGCAGAAACCAACTTTGACAATCAAAAAATCTCCAGCCGAAGCGAGAGATTATCGTGTAATTTTATCTGCGTCTTTGTAATCCTGAAGTTTAGTCAACGCTTTGTCGGTTCCAAGAATTACCACATGGGATGGATCTTGCACTAAGCGTGATCGTACACCGGTTTTTCTAAAAATGAATTCGGTAATATTGGTAATTTGGGCAGAACCTCCTGCCAAGTGGATTCCTTGATCCATAATATCCACCACAATCTCTGGCGGTGTTAAAGAAAGCACTACACGGATTCCTTCACAAACTTCTTCAAGAAATTCTTTAATAATGGGATAAATCTCATTTGAGGTAATATCAAAACTTGCTGGCAATCCAGAAAAGATATCACGTCCACGCACTTCTACTACATATTCTTCATCTTCTTCAAAAATAGCACTCGCAATAGCAATTTTAATATCTTCTGCATTTTTCTCTGACACTTCAAGATTTTTATTTGTTGCAATATATTCTTTAATTTTTTTATCAATATCACGTCCACCAAGTTTAAGTGACTTTCCTGATACCGTTGACCCCAGAGAAGTGATTGCAATATCGGTAGTTCCACCTCCAATGGTTACCATCATTGAACCTTTTGCATGATCAGTGTTAATCATAGCTCCATACGCTGCAAGCACCGGCTGTTTTACCACATACACTGCTTTTACATGTGACTTCAAAATTGACTCCACCAACGCACGTTTTTCTGTTGAAGAAATATCAGTCGGAATAGAAAGTACCACCTCAGGTTTAACAAATGAATAGGTGCTGATCACACTATGAATATATTCGCGGATCATTACCTCAAGCAACGGAAGGTGAACAGGAAGTCCGCCAGCAACCGGCGCATATACTTCTATGCTGTCAGGGTTTTTCCCTTGCATAATTTCTGCATCTTTTCCAATTGCTACGACTTCTCCAGTTTTTTTAGAGAGCGCAACCAGCGTCGGCTCCTCAAGCACAATGCCTTTTTGTGGGATGTAAATTCGGGTATATGAACTTCCAATATCAATACCAAGTTTTCTGACAAACATGGATGCCATTGAGCTAAGTATACGCCGTTGTATCATGAGGGCAAATTCTACCACGAGCAGATGAATTTTGGGAAGGCATGACAGCCAATTTTGTTGACATTACAAAGCAGTGGATGCAAATTGTCAAAAAAGATTACCCTATGCTCGGGTACACTAGATATATGTATATTATTGAAGCACTGGTGTTATATAGAAACCTTCCTAATCCTCTCCTTTCGTTTCGATCAACCCAAAAATATGAAGAGGGTTCTGTACTCGTAGCACCCCTCAAACAAAATGATGTGTTCGTACTTGTAGTATCCTGTCAGTCAATTGTTGAGCGAAAGCTTACCATTAAGCATGTGTCATTTGAATTAAAACCTCTTAAGCCGCAAGAACCACTCGGAATAATTACTCCTTACCTATTACAGACCATAGTGAAGTTTGCCGAACAAGCACAAACACCGCTTCACACCCTTATTTCAACAAAGATTTTTGAGCGATTTATGACGCAGCTACCTAAGTGGCTACCTTCGACAAATACACCCGCTATCCATGAATTTCATCCTATCAATACCTTAATCCAAGATATTCTTGAAAGCGAATACTCGTTAATAATTATTTGTCCGTCGGTTTTATATTTACGAACTCTTCAGGAACAGCTTACTGATGCACTTGAATCTGATCACACACTCCTTACCACATTCTACGGCGGGTCAACTGCGGGCGAGCAACGTATTACTGAACAGTTTTTGAGTGACACTCAAGCAGATGGTGAACGAACGGTTATTCTTACTACGTCATCATTTATCCCATTCATATACAGTGATACACGCCTTACTACGATTCTTATTGAGCCAGAAAATATTTATCATCAAGATAGCGAGCACAACTTTTCTCACGCACAGTTCTTATTAGGAACAGCCGATATATCAGTCCATTGTTATGGACTCACGAAAGATCTTAATAAATATATATCCACAATTCCCTATACGATCATTGAACGCAAAGATAAACAATCCACTACCTATATCTCTGCACTCGAAGCGATGCTCCCAAAAAAAATGCTTGGCTTGCTGAGCAAAGATCTTAAACAAAAAAAGACGATTGGAATTTTTTCACTCCAGACTGGCTATTCATCTGCAATCTTTTGTACCACATGCAAAAAAGTTGCACGATGCCCGTCATGTGATGCAAAACTCCACAAGCATGTTCAGAATAAAAAAGTCACCTATCGATGTCACAATGAGAATAAAGACTTTGACCCGTGGGATATATGCCAATATTGCGGTGCACTCAGCTTGATAGAACTTGGTGTTGGTACTGAGCAACTTGAAGAATATTTACGTGAGTACTTTCCAACAAAGATACCTCTTTTCCGCCTGGATGCTTTTAAGGTGTCATCTGAATCACTTTCTCCTAAAAAAATAACCGCCATGGTTAGCGATATCCACAGCCAAGGCGGCATCTTGATTGGAAGTCTAAAGGCATTTCTGAGCACCGCCCTCCACTTTGATAGTCTCTATATTTTGGATTATGATCAGCTTGCCTACAGTCAAGCAACGACCTTTAACAGAAGTACTGTTTTAGCGCTTATTATGATAAAAGCTGACCATTTAACGCTTATTAGTGACGATGCAGCACTTGCCCCAACTCCAACCGACATTCTCCAGGAAGCTCTATTATCAGCCCATCCACATGAGCACAAGCCTCATCTTGCAAACCCTTAATTTTCGTTGCAAATATAAAATACTATGGTACCATTGGAACACATATGCCATTTCAAGTTATCGTAACAAAACATGGAACAGAAAACGCTCTCGGACTTCTCCGACGCTTTTCTCGCAAAGTACGCTCTGCGGGATATGTTTCAGAAATCAAAGATGAACGCTACTACAAGCGCTCAAAATCAAGTCTCAAGCGAAAAGAAGGTGCTCTTGTACGCATTAAGCGTGTTGCAGAAAAACTCAAGCTCGAGAAACTTGGCAAAATTGCTCCTCGTCAGTAATTGACACAGCGGTATGGATCATACCCTTACGGTAGAGCTCATGCATAACGGAACGTTCCCAACGCTTCCGTTATTTGCTGTTAAAAATGATATTTTGGGTAAAAAATATGCACTGTCTGTTGTGTGTGTGCGAGCACCACAATCAGAAAAACTTCATCAGCAATTTAAACACAAAGATGGCCCTGCTGATATTTTGAGTTTTCCGTTTGAAAAAGATTCAGGAGAAATTATTTTGCATCTTCCCTCAATCCGCGCAAAAGCTGCGTCGTATGACCGCACGTTTCATGAACACTTGTTATTTATTTTGATCCATGGATGTTTGCATTTAAAAGGATTTACCCATGGCAGCAAAATGGAAACCGAAGAGCGGAAATATTATAAAAAATATCTGCCAATGATCGACAGATAAAAACACCCTGAGGGTGTTTTTATCTGTCACTTTTCTACCCCAACTTTCACCTATGTCAAATCGTCTCGTGATATACTTATTTCCATGAGAACGGCTCTGATAACATCTATTGACCTGGGAAGCTCACACGTTCGCGTCATGGTATGCGAAGTTAAAAGTGACGGCACTGCTCCTAAAATAATTTCTATCGGCGAGGCACCCTCCCGTGGCATGCGTAATGGATATATCATCAATAAAAAAGAAATCTCTCGTTCAATCCAGGAAGCCGTCAACAAAGCTCAAAAAGAATCATCAATTCCAATAAAATCTTGCTACATATCTTTAGGAGGAATCGGCCTTACCTCATTTTCACTCACGGCATCTACCACTCTTTCACACAGAAAAACCATTACCGATGATGATTTGAAGGTTCTCTACGGAAAAGGAAAGGATTATGTTGAGCACTATCAACCTAATTATCATATTATTGATTCGATTATTCGTCGTTATCTGTTGGATCAAAAACCAATTCTTGGAAAGCCTCTTGGTCTGTTAGGTGAAGTTATTTCTGCTTCAATGCTCTATATCTTGTATCCGGAGCATCACCTTATGGATATTACTGATGTTTTTTCATCACTTGGTATTGAAATTCACGGCATGCTGTCTGCTCCTCAAGCGTCTGCTCGCGCAATGCTCACGGAAAAGCAAAAAGTTTCTGGTTGTATTTTTGTTGATTTAGGTGCGGAGACGCTCACCATCTCTGGATATGAAGAAGGGGTACTTTCTTCGCTAAAAGTGTATGAAACTGGTTCAAGTGATATCACCAACGATATTGCAATTAATCTTCAAATTTCTCTAGAAGAAGCAGAAAAAGCTAAAAAAGGTGAATTTGAAAAGCTCCTTCATCCGCTCCCCAAAGATCTTGTTTCAAGTATTATTCAAACGCGTCTTAAATCTATTTTTGAAACCATTTCATTCCATCTTGAAAATCATCATCCAAATTCACAATTCCCTGCCGGAATCATCATTATGGGAGGAGGATCTCAACTTCAAAAAATTGATCAGAGTGCAAAAATGCATTTGCAATTGCCAGCGTTTGTTTCGACCATTGATCTGCAAATCAATCCGCGCGTTCGTGTACGAGAAACATCATGGGCAACGGCATATGGAACCTGCCTATTAGCATCAGAATACAAAGATGCACTCTTTTCAATCTCTGCACAAGATATTTTGGATACTTTCCGTATTATTCTTAAGAAAATCTTCAGGAAAATTGCTCCATAATTCATTTTTAATTCATCTACAACACCGTATATTTTAAAGTCGTAAAGGAGTGACATCCTGCTTTATGTTATACTTACTAACGAATTATATGCCACGACCAATCGAACGAGAACCGCAAACGACCGCCAATATTAAAGTAATCGGCATTGGAGGATCAGGACTTAACGCCATTAACCACATGATCAGAATGGGGGTTGAAGGTGTTGAATTTATTGGAATGAATACCGACTCGCAGGATCTTCATAAGTCTCTTGCAAATACCAAGATTCACTTGGGACGCAATCTTACGAGTGGAAAAGGATCAGGAATGAATCCCGATATTGGACGTGAAGCCGCAGAAGAAACTCGCTCAGAAATCCAGGAAGTACTTAAAGGTGCCGATATGGTATTTATTGCCTGCGGTATGGGAGGAGGAACCGGAACGGGTGCATCACCGGTTATTGCTCGTGAAGCACGCGATCAGGGTGTTTTAACGGTCGCTGTAGTTACCAAGCCATTTAATTTTGAAGGAAAACAGCGTAATAGCATTGCGGATAAAGGAGTTGAAGATCTCCGCAAAGAAGTTGATGCGATTATTGTGATTCCTAACGATCAAATTCTTGAAGTTATTGATGAAGAAAAAACTCTTAATGACGCATTTGAACTCTGTGATGAAATTTTGCGTCAAACGGTTGAAGGAATTTCAAACATTATTATTACCCCAGGAAAAATCAACACTGACTTCCGTGATTTCCAGGCTATTCTTACCGGTGCCGGATCAGCATTCATTGGAATTGGATTTGCGCATGGAGAACACCGCGCAGAAGAAGCTGCTCGCAAAGCAATCAGCACGCCGCTTCTTAATATGTCTATCTCGGGAGCTAAAAATGTTCTTTACTGTATTACTTCTGGCCAGGACTTCCGCATGACTGAACTCAACAAGATCTCTCAGATCATTACCGAATCAATTGATCCAAATGCTCGTGTAATTTATGGACAAATCATGCACTCACCAGATAATCTCAAGGAGCTTAAGGAAGGTGAAGTTAAAGTAACGATTATAGCTGCAGGATTTGATGCGCAAAAACCAGCACATTCTGCAAAGGAGCACTTGCATACACCACTCAAAAAAGAAGAACCCAAGCATACACCTCAACAACAGACTACTATCCAAGTTGATCAACCTAAATTTGATGAAGAACAACCTGCTCAGCGCTCAGCTAAACATGATGTAACAGAAATTGTTGTTGAAGAACCCTCATTTGGCAATACGCAAAACAGTGCTTCACGATTTGGCGGCAAACTTCCCCCACTTCTCCGCAGAAAACCATTTAATAACGAATAAAAACACCTAAAGGTGTTTTTATTTTCTCTAGAAAATCCCATACGAGTAGCTATCGTCTAGATTAAGATGGTACAAAAACCTCTGTAAAAAGCAGTTCGCAGACGACCAATAATGAGCGCCAGGCTTTGAGGTGCGAATATATTGGATCGTCGAGACTAGGGCGATAGACCCGCTGCTTTTTACAGAGGTTTTTGTGGTCTTTCTATCGGTACGATATACTACTGGTATGATTTACGACGTAGCAATAATTGGCGGCGGACCAGCCGGCGTTGCGGCATTTGTGTATGCCTCTCGCAAAGGACTTTCAACTATTTTAATTACCGAAACGTTTGGCGGACAGTCATCGGTTTCAACTGATATTCAAAACTGGATTGGAGAACCTCATATTTCCGGTCTTGATCTTGCAGAAAAACTCAAACAACATGCCAAAGCAAATCAACTTGAGAAGGCGGTGATTTCTGAATACTTTCGCGCAACATCTATTGAAGATACCGGAGAATCTTTTACTATCACCCTTTCAAACAACGAAACCGTAACTGCAAAAAATATTCTGTATGCCGCAGGCTCATCACACAAAAAAATGGAGGTGGATGGGATTGAAAAGTTTGATAACACCAGCATTATGTATTGCGCATCATGCGATGGACCGCTCTTTGCTGGTAAAGAAGTGGTAGTGGTTGGCGGTGGTAATGCTGGTTTTGAAGCCGCATTTGAACTTCTTCAATACTGTCCAAAAGTTACCTTGATTGCACGCAGTACGCCAAAGGCTGATGAAACAACCGTGCAAAAAGTTATGAGTGATCCTAAATTTACTCTTCTTATCAATACACAACCGACCTCAATTAATGGTGAAGATGCACTTGAATCGATTACGGTAAAAAATTCTATCACCGAAGAAGCACAAACCATTCCCTGTTCAGCTATTTTTTCTGAGATCGGACAAATTCCGAATATTCATCTGATTCAAAACCTTGTAGCAATTTCTGAATACAATTCTATTGTGATTGATCCTTGGACCGGAAAAACATCTCATGATCGCATTTGGGCAGCTGGTGATTGCACTAATGTTCTCTATCATCAAAATAACATTGCTGCCGGTGATGGTGTGCGTGCGCTTGAAGATTTATTTAGATCATTTACAAAATAAAAGGCTAAATATCTATAGGTAAATATTTAGCCTTTAGGCCACTTCTGACCTTACTATACGATTCGCTTTTGATGGAATTGCCTCCACATCCAGAGGAAAGTCAAATCTTTTTTGATCCAACATTTCTTCTGTAAATTTAACGGCGTGAAGTTGCCGAACACAACCCTCAACGGCAGATTTGCGGATGAGCTTTTCATCCCCCTGGTCATACCACCATTCACCCTTAAACTTAAATGAAACATCATTTAAGGATGTATTACCGTCCACCCAATACGCAACGCTTTTTAACTTTATAAAAACGGGAATTTGCGTAGCGCCGTATAAGACGATAATAATATCTTTTCTTATACTTGCGAAGTGCCCTTTATTCTTTTCAGCTTTTTCAAGCCGTCTCATGATATATTCCTTTTGCGTTATTTCTTCAGAGAAATCAATAAGCGCCTTTGTAATCCCCAAACGGTTATCACCAAAAAGAATATATCCGATAGAGACTCTAAGAGCACTCCGCCATAGAGGTCTTTTGATTACTTTCATCGGTTTTTGGCTCTAATTGTTTAATAAGAATTGAGGCTTTACAAAGAATAGTCCGTAATAAACTTCAGTCATTACATTATTTTCATTCATAGAGCGCAAAGAAATAAAGAATCCCCGGTACAGACTTTTGTGAACTGGTGTTATGACTACCTGATCAAACATTTTGTAGTCGTCTTGGAGATACAACGTAAAGCCAACATAGCAATCAAAGAATTTTAGTTCTTTCTTGCTTTTGATACTCATCTGATTTGATGGCATAAGAGCTTCAATTTTGTAGCTCTTATTGGTAAATCTTCTCTTCTTGGTGGTTGTTTTTGAATGGTCAATTCTTCGCAACCAACCATTTACGAGTACTTTAACCTCAGGCAATATTAGCCTAGAAATTTGAGATAGTGCTGTCATATTATTAGGTAGCGATTAAGTTTTAAAGGTTAGTTTTATTAAGCGTATCAGATCCAAACCTGCTTTTCAATTAATCCCCAAAATGCTACAATTCTGCTATTGCCGGAATGGCGGAATGGTAGACGCGATTGACTCAAAATCAATTTTGGGCAACCAAGTGGAGGTTCGAGTCCTCTTTCCGGCACACAAAAATGCCTTACAAATATAAAAGTTTGCAAGGCATTTTTTAATTAAGATACCAACATTGTTGTAGATCTATATTTTTGATAAGCAGGTGCTCTCTGATTAAGAAAGCATCCAAGCGTCATCAAATATATAAGAATCAACATAAAAATAATTAATACGGCGCATACTAACAAATAGTAACGCAATCGTGGGTCACCGAGATTGGCGATAAGATTAACAGAATTTAAAACTGCTGCGAAAGTTGCATTCATTTTTTCTTTTTAATTTAAGTTGAACAAAAAATAACTATAAAAGACTTTTAAGTTCCGTCGATCGAACGTCCAATAGCCCAGAACTGTCTTCGTTAAGAGATGTTTTAAACTCTTTTGCGATATACATATCATGAGCAACATTATCATCAGAAGAAAGCTTCCTTACGACTAAAAGGAATCCAATCAAAAATAGCAAGCCTACAATTATTGCACCAATAAATATTACAAACAAATTGACTGGATCATCCAGGTCAATGTCTCCCCAATAAAAACTTACGGGATTTGTGTCTAAATAAGTACCAAAAACATCATTCCAGGCCTCTCTAAACTCTACCTGAAAAGGATTGAGCACTTCAAAACCAAAACCCGACTTCTTTGCAATTACAGCAAAGCAAACAAAAAGAATAAAGGCGATTATTTTCCACATTATCTTTTTAGTTTAAAAGGTTAATAAATAATAATTAAATAAATTGTGTCACTTATTGTCAAAACTGTCAAATATGGTATAAGTTTTACATGAAAAAGAGTCTCCAACACATCATTCTCGAGATCCTCTCGGAGCGTGGCTTGCTCTCAAAGGAAGATATTGTCCCTGAGGCGATCTTTCGTGTATCAGACTCGTCTTCACTCAAAGCAGTTGATGAGCGCAGTTTTAAGCCAGAATATTTGATCTCACGCACACTCAAGCGCCTTGAGGAGCGCGGCTTTGTGAACTTTGAATATTCTGACGACACCTGCTCTATTTCCCTCACCTCAATTGGTCGCGAGCACGTCAAACAACAACCCCTCCAAAACCCTATTGCTCTCCATCCAGACTTTAGTTTTGACGGTTTTTATCGTGTGGTAATGCTTGATTTTGGTGAAGAAGACCGCAAAATTCGTGACGAAGTGCGTAAATCCCTTGTTTCTATTGGCTGTATCCAGATGCGCAGTGGTGTTTGGGTGACCCAGCATCCCATTGAAGAGTTTATTGAGTTTTTACGTGAAAAACATGCTTTAAATAGCGAAATTACGCTTATGAAGGTGGCTGATATCTCCCCTAATCCGTTTGAAGAGTAAGTATTGACTTAACATATATAATATGTTATAATACTATTTGAATAGTACCTAAATAATTTCATAACACTTAAACATCTAAAATTGATGAAAAACTTATTTTTTATCCTCGCTGTTGCATTTTTCTTATTTAATCTTAAAGCTACTGCGCAAGAAGTTACGTACTACCCGTTTACAGGTAGGACAATTGAAGATACTACACGCATTGAAAAAAAGGTTATTGAATGGCACTGGCACTCCATAACTTCTAAAAAAACTACTCCTATAGTATTAGAATCACTAACGATAATAGGAGGCAGAAATAGACCAGGTATATATACCCTATTAAGAGTAGTGCAAGGAACACTTACATCAAGTAACCTTAACGACTTTCTGTTTACAGAAAAACTCATGACCGTGAAGATATCTGAATTGAATCGAGTAGTCAATATTCTGAAAGAAAAATACCCGAGTATATTATCTGCTGACAAAGTATTTATAGCAACCTTGCTTTCTACACAAAGTTTGGAAACTATTGCTCCAGGAATTTTTTTAGAGAAAAAACAGATATCCGGAGGGAGTGTTCTTAAGTTAGGACAGGGCGAGAATATCACAATACCAAGTGATATTAATATCCTTGTTTTTAAGTCAACTGAGCTAAGCTTGCGTGCGCCGTTTGTTTCCAAAGCTGATGAATTAAGCCTCCCTGAACTCATGCAAATCTTTAATAAAAAAGATGACTGAGTTACCTTATGTAAATTATAAGGAGTCTCACGAATATTCGTGAGACTTTTTATTTTCTTGACTCTTTTTATGAAGAAGTATACATCTTTATAAGAAGTTCTTTATTTCACACACTTACAAAATCATATACGCTATGCAAAGCTTTAATGTTGAATCCGATAAATTTCCTGTGGGTAACCTGCTGCCTGGAATGGTATGCAGCATAACTCTTTGCGAACATAACCTCATTCAGAAACTAGAGCTTCTCAGAGTAGACGGAGAGTTCTTATTCTTTAAAGGTAACGCACGCACACGAGAGAGAATCCTTTATCTTTCAGCTTGCTATATTCATCAGGGTATCCCTCGTGAACACGTTACTATCCATTTAAACTAAAATTACATTACAACCAGAGCTATAAACTCTGGTTTAAATATTGTAAAGTTTTACGGCCTCGCGTACTTCATCTCGTATTTTCTCTGTCTCTTTCATAGTTGTTTCAAATCCTTGTTTCAAAATCTTATCAATATATTCAGGATTCTTTTCAAGCTCTTCGCGCTTTGCACGAATCGGTGCAATTACGTTTTCAAGCACGTCAATCAATCGCTTCTTTAATACAACATCCCCTAATCCGCCTTTCATATACTGTGCTTTTAATTCAGCAACTTCATCCTTTTTATCATCAAAAATATCCAAATAGGTAAACACAACATTCCCTTCTACTTTTCCTGGATCAGCAACATTCACATGATTAGGATCGGTATACATACTCATTACCTTCTTTGAAATTTCTTCAAATGAATCACTCAAGTAAATAGCATTACCCAACGATTTTGATGCTTTTGCATTCCCATCAGTCCCTACCAAACGTGGATATTCTGAAATAACTCCTTTTACATACGGAAAGAGCGGCGCATACATTCTATTAAATGACGCACCAATTTCATTGGTCTGTTCAATATGTGGCATTTGATCTGCCCCCACAGGAACAATATCTGCTTTTACGCATAAAATATCCGCTGCTTGAGAAATTGGGAAGGTTAAAAATCCAGCTGGCACAGCTTCGCCAAAATTCTTTTCTTTGATGTCTTCTTTTACCGTTGGATTGCGTTTAAGACGTGATACCGTTACCAAATTCATAAACAGCATGGTAAGCTCGGCAATAAATGGAATGGTTGATTGAATAAAAATGGTTGTTTTTTCTGGATCAAGTCCGCAGGCAAGATTATCTAAAATTACTTCACGAACATTATCTCTAATTTTTTCAGGATTATTAAAGTTATCGGTGAGTCCCTGCAAGTCTGCCACCATGTAAAATCGTTTAGTGATTGAGGTATCGTTTTGGAGATCTACACGATTTTTAATTGAACCAACATAGTGCCCAAGATGAAGCCTGCCTGTTGGACGATCACCGGTCAAAAGCACATTAGATTTTGGAGCAAATTCTGACATATTAAAGTAAGTATACAAAATAAAAGCGCTTTTACAAAATAACCAACTTCTTTGACATTCTCAATATTTATTTGACAAACACACGAGCCAAGTTATACTAGATGTACAAGTGCCTTCGGGTCCGTCTTCATACATTTATACGCAGTGCACGCGTGTATGAAGAAGAAAAGAAAAAGCAGTTAGAAAAGCAATTCTCTAGCTGCTTTTTGTATTGCGCCAAATGTCTTCTTATCGAGTATAGTGATTCGCTCCATAAATCTTCGAGTATCAACAACTCTGATCTGAGATAAAATTATTTTTGACCTTTCTCTCTTAACATAGCCAACATCAAGACGATATTTGTGTTCACTCTGACTAGAAGTAAGCGGCACAATCAAAACCATTCTGGCGCTCAGCTGCTTCATCACCAAGACGGGACGTCCAAATTCTTGCCCTTTTCCATCGAGCTCATCACCCACATTTACACCCATGGAGCACCACCATATATCCCGCTCATGAACACGGCGAATATGATTGTATTCGTTAATGCTCATTTTTACCCTACTCCACATCTTAAACTCTTTCATCTTCTTATGGTATAAAAATGTACTACAAAATTCAGCTAAAAAATAACCAATCTTTTTGTGAAAGTGTTCAAGATTGCGCATGTGCTTCCAATGCTATACTTATACCACTATGGCTAAAGAAGCGGTGAAAAATGTTGGATTTCAAAAACCTCAAATTTCTCTTGACAATCTTTATAAAAATCGTATTCCACCACATAATCTTGAAGCTGAAGAAGCGGTACTTGGAGGTATCATGCTTCGTCCGCAGGCACTCTTTGATATTCTTGATCTTATTGCCAGCGATTCGTTTTATGCAGAAAAAAATGGCCTCATCTATTCAACGATGAAAACCCTCATGACCAATCATGAGCCAATTGATCTTTTGACCATTACCGCAAAACTTAAAGATTTAGGAACGCTTGAATTTATTGGCGGAACCAGTTACCTTTCTCGCCTCACCGAATCTACTCACTCATCTGCGCACATTGAACATTATGCAAAAATTGTTGCAGAAAAATCTACGCACAGAAAACTTATTGAAGCCGGTGCGCAAATTACCGAGCTTGGATTTATTGAAGACAAAACTTTGAACGACACGATTGATACTGCAGAAAAAATCTTTTCAGAATCAACACAGTCAAATCTTACCAAGCATAAATTTGTTGGCATCAATGAAATGCTTCCTAATGCATTTGCTGCGCTTGAAAAACTTTCAGAATCTCCTGATGAGATGCGTGGTGTGTCATCTGGATTTGCGGCACTTGATCTTAAACTCGCAGGATTTCAACGTTCAGACCTAATAATATTGGCAGCACGTCCCTCGGTTGGAAAAACAACACTAGCAATGGATATTGCACGCAATGCTGCGGTAAATGCTGGAGCAAAAGTTGGAATCTTTTCATTAGAAATGTCATCTGAGCAGTTGATCTCTCGTCTCCTTTCATCTCAATCACGAGTTGATGGATGGAAAATTCGTAACGGAAACTTATCGCCGGAAGACTATGAGAAAATTCAAGAAGCCATGGCCGTGCTTTCAAAAGCTCCCCTCTTTATTGAAGATCAACCAGGAAATACACTTTTGAATATGCGTTCTGCGGCGCGCCGTCTTAAACGCGAACATGGACTTGATATGATTATTGTTGATTACCTTCAGCTCATTAATCCAGAAAGAAAAACAGATAATATTGTTCAACAAACCACCGAAGTTTCTCGTGGACTTAAAGAGCTCGCGCGTGAAATGGATGTACCCGTGATTGCACTGTCACAGCTTTCTCGTAATGTGGAAAGTCGCGGAGGAAAGCCTCGTCTTTCTGATCTTCGTGATTCTGGATCTATTGAGCAGGACGCCGATGTGGTGATGTTTATTCACCGTGAAGATAAGTCTAAAGACGAAGCCGAACGCACCAACATTGCAGAAATCATTATTGAAAAGCATCGCAATGGACCAACAGGAATTGTTGAGCTCTACTTTAATGGTAAAAATACCACCTTTGAAGACATTGTGCGCGATCGCGGGTATGGAGACATGGACCCAGGCAATAGCGGACGCTCTGGTGTAGGTGTTGATTTTGATGAATTCTAGTATGTCTGTCCGAGATGAACTCTTAGAAATTTTTAAAGGTCTTCCTGGTGTTGGACCGCGACAAGCTGAGCGGTTTATTTTTTCACTCATGAAAATGTCTGGGGATGAAATTAATCGTTTTGCCAGGCTCATAACTGAAGTTCGTGGCAATATGCGCGTCTGCAAACATAGCTTTCAGATTTACTTTGATCAATTCGATGCGACCGGTCTTTCTCCTATTGAACGGAATCCGCTTCGCTCTGCTGAAACGCTCATGATTGTTGAAAAAGACTCTGATCTTAAAGCAGTTGAAGAGTCTGCAGTGTATAACGGAAAATATTTTGTATTAGGAAATCTTGAACCATTAATTGAGCGTAAGAAAAAATTTTATTCCAGGATTCCTGAGTTGATTGAGCGCATTAAAGTACTTGATTCTGATAATACGCTTAAAGAAATTATTTTTGCGCTATCACCTTCACTTGAGGGAGATATGACAATGAATAAGATTAAAAATACGATTGAAGATCAGATTCCGTTTTATACCTTTAAAGTTTCAACGCTCGGACGTGGAATTTCAACGGGTAGCGAGCTTGAATATCTTGATCGATCAACTATTAGTTCAGCATTGGAAGGAAGAAAATAATAGAGCAATACTTGGTATCGCTCTATTTGTGAATTATTTGTAAAATTCTGAGATGAACGGCAAGAGTGCAAAACTTATATCCCGAGCATCAACTTCATAACGCTTAAATTTACCATTACTCAAGTATGAAAATGCACCATCAAACTTTTTAGTATTCTCAACTCCAAAGTATTCGTCAGTGATTTCACCAACCCCAGACATGTGCCTAAATATCTTCTCCTCGTAGATTTGACTCGGGAGCGGAATTGATGAGCCCGGTATCACCACCCTTTTATTGGTAGCAGCTTCATGAATACAGATTACGGAGAAACATACAATTTGATCGAAGAGCTTATTAACTCCGGATTCAATCGAAACATAGTAGTCGCATCCAGGTATATTTTGCAATGCCCCATTAATACGATTAATGGCCCCCAATGCCGTCATTTCAAGACTTATGGGCTGAATGTGAATCTTTGAATCTGCAGCAAAATTATAGTATCTCAGATTAGTGTTAGGAAAAGCTTCTTGGAATGCCAACCGAGTTGCTTCTGTTTTTGCAGGACTCTCTGAACAAATGAGTATACTTAGTGTTTTCATTGTTAATTTTTAAAAAATTATGAGTGAATAGCTTCACAATACCATAGAAAAAAATAAAACCCTCTTGCGAGAGTGTTATTTAATATCCTTAATAAGAACGTATGAGTGTGGCTGGCGGTGTCCGTATACTTTGTGATAGTTAGACTTTGCGCGGAATTTTGCTACACGGATTTTTGCGTCCTTAGTGGTTTCAATGAATTCCCCGATAACTGATGCGCCTGCTACGGTTGGAGCTCCAACGGTTACATTTCCATCCTTAGAAACAAGAGTGACTTCTGAGAAGGTTACTGCATC
This sequence comes from Minisyncoccota bacterium, assembly GCA_036405175.1. GTDB lineage: Bacteria > Patescibacteriota > Minisyncoccia > Phycocordibacterales > UBA1006 > DASWYC01. The sequence goes on along the minus strand of DASWYC010000002.1, from coordinate 156,365 downwards.
TCCGGCTTTGAGTTCATCGTTGATTTTTTCGATTTTGAGCTTCATTCCTGGAGCAACTTTATATTGCTTGCCTCCGGCAATGATTACTGCAAATACTGACGACTGGGTTGACATAGTGGTACAAGTATACCTACTTTTCTGGTTTTTGCAAGCGATTACGAGCAAAATCCGGATTTTTGCCCCATTCTTACCAATACGCCAAAATCCCTATATTTTATAGGTGCTACAATATATTCATGCGAAAGGAATTTGCTTATGGTTCAACCACCTGGATTGACTATGAAAATCCATCCTACGATGAGCTCGTCTCATGTGTTGAGGAGTTTTCTCTCGATGCCATCAGCTCAAAAGATCTCATTAATCAAACTGAATACTCACGTGCGCGTGTAATGCCGCACTATATTCACCTTACGATGTATTTCCCTACCGACCGCTACGACAACACCACGCTCTGGGAAACCAAACTTGATATCCTTGTATTCCGCTCAACCCTTATCACTATTCACCAAAATCCGCTTGATGGTCTTCTTGAATTTGAAAAAAAGCTTGAATCCCAGTTTTTAGTACAAAAACAGGCTCATGAATTGAGCGGATACAAACTGTTCACCTCACTCCTTAAACTTCTCTATGGAATTATCTCTGAGGAAATCCACAATGTTTCTGGGGATCTTAAAAAGGTGGAAGATAAAATCTTTTCTGGAGAAGAAGAATATATGGTATACACGCTTGCCTCGGTAAATAGAATTATTTTGTCATGTAATCGTACACTCAAAAATCATTCTCAACTCTACGAGACCATTCTTGGTCAGAAACATTTGTTTGCTGAAGAATCATTTATTCTCTACGTTGAAGAATTACACACCCAGTACCGCTTTTTGGAATCTCAGGTGGAAAATACCAAAAATATTCTTGATGATCTTCGTGAGACGAGCTTTCTCTTGGTACAACTTAGCTCAACTAAATCAATGAATTTCATAACACTGGTTGCTTGTGCAATGACACCAATTGCCACCATGGCAACGTTTATCTCTACTGGCATGCTTGAGGGTACCGTTTTTGGAACTCCGCTCCGCATGTACTCACTTCTTGCTATTTCAGGCTTGGTAGGTATCATACTATTTATCTACTTCAATCGTAAGAAATCGTATGCCACTAAATATTTATAATTCCCTCCATAAGCAAATAGAAGAGTTTACCCCAATAAATGATAGAGAAATCACGATGTATCACTGCGGACCAACGGTCTACGATCGTGTTCATATTGGAAACTTGCGTTCATTCTTTTTAGCCGATACCTTGCGTCGCTACTTTGAATTTACCGGCCACAAGGTGAAGCAAGTGATGAATATTACCGATATCGGACACATCTCTGGGGATGCGGATTTTGGTGAGGATAAAATGATGAGACTTCTCAAGCGCAAGGGGTTGGAGATTAATCTTAAAAATATGCTCTCTGCTGCCGCGGAAGAAACTGAACAGTTTGAAAAAGACTTGGAAGCACTTAATATTTTGCATCCGCATGTACTCCCTAAAGCGTCTGATCATATTAAAGAGCAAATTGCAATGATCCAACAACTTATTGCAAAAGAAATTTCATACGTTACCAAGCATGCTATCTACTTTGATGTTTCTAAAGATCCTCATTACGGAGCTCTTGGCGGACTCACCACGAGCGGACAAGAAGAAAATTCTCGTATTGAAGAATCTGAGAAGCGCAATATTCAAGATTTTGCTCTTTGGAAATTTGATGAGATGGGTTTTGATTCTGAGCTTGGTAAAGGTTTTCCTGGTTGGCATATTGAATGTTCAGCCATGAGCATTAAATATCTTGGTGAAGAGTTTGATATTCACACAGGAGGTATTGATCTTAAACCTATTCATCATAATAATGAGATCGCTCAAGCATGTTGCAGCACGGACAAGAACTTTGCTCATTACTGGATGCATGGAGAGTTTTTGAATATCGACAGTGAAAAGATGGCAAAGTCTCTTGGTAACATGTTTACCTTGGCAGATCTTGAAGAAAAGAACATTTCTCCGTTGGCATTACGTGTACTCTTTTTACAAGCACATTACCGATCAGTATTGAATTTTTCTTGGGATGCGCTAGAAGCTTCTTCAAACCTATTAAGTGGGCTATATAAAACCATTGCAAAGTGTATTTATGATGACTTACGTCAAAAAAGTTCCCTAGATGCAGTACAAATTCTCGTTGAAGACTACAAAACCTCGGATATTCTAAGCGGATATCAGAATGACTTAAATACTCCTCAATCATTTTCGCAATTTATGAGATATATTGGAGAAGAACCTGCTATTAATTATGATTCAAGGTATAAAACAATACTAATGTTAAAATTCGATGATCTTTTTGGTCTTAAATTTAAGGAAGTAGATTCTACGACTAAAAAGTTTCTTACCCAAGAAAAAACGGTAGCACTCATTTATGAGCGAAATAAAGCTCGCCTCAATAAAGACTATCAAAAATCAGATGAACTCCGTGATGAGCTTCTTGCAGAAAATATTGCCTGCGAAGATGGAAAAGATGAATCATTCTATTTCCCTGCAAAGATTCTTGGTGTCAGTCTTCAATAAAAAAGGCTGTCTCGCACAATTGATTCAATTGGTCCGACAGCCCGCTTAGAAAACTGAAGTTGCCTTAGAAAGTATACACCGTTCAAAGTACGGTGCAATCTTTTAAACAAAAAAAACACCTCATGCGAGGTATTTTTTTGTATTAGATACTTTCAATCAACTTAATATCTGCTTCAAATCCCTTAGCATGACTTACCACCGCATTTCCATAGAAGACCGTACTTGAGGCACATGCACGTCCAGAATAGTACTTACATGCTGCCTGCTTAAGTGATTCATACGTTGATCCTGCGCCTAAATCTGACAAGTAGAGTGATGTTGCCGTAATTGCATGCTCAGGATTCCACGGATCAGCGGGTGATTCTCCTACCGCCTTAGCAATGCGGGACGCATAGCTCTTCCAGGTGGTTGGGATAAACTGCGAAGGCCCCATTGCTCCTCCCCATCCTTTACCAATTGGACATGATAGTGGCTGTCCGTCTGGGCTTCGTCCAAGATCAGACATGATCTCAAGATACACTTTTTGATCATCGCGCCATGAACCATCATCAGGACCCGGCATAATATCTTTCCAGGTACGTGCATCGCCAGGACGATTACAGGTTCCTACATTCTTTCCAAGATTACTTTCCTGCTTCAAAATTGCCAATACGAATGCCGCACTTACGCCCGTCTTAGCTTCTGCTTTCCTTGCATAGTCATATGCAGAACCGAATGAAATTCCTTTTTGTCCGCGGAGCTCAAAGAGTCGAGCTTGAATCTTGGCTACCTCTTTTTTACGAGCAGCGATATCGTTACTGATTTTTGTTTCTACTTTTTTAGCATCAGTAAGTTCGCTATTTTTTTTGGTGTGATCAACTTGTGCTTTTTGGCGTTCAGCTTCAAGCTTGGCACGTACTTCTGCTTCTTTAGTTTTCTTATCCTCCAATACCTCTTTTTCATCTACGGTTTTATCATGTTCAATACGAGTCGTACGAAGACTTCCCTGAAGTTCGTCTTGAATAAATGATGAATTATCAAAATCAGAGAAATACTCAGAAACAGTCTTTGAATCAAGAAGAAATTCTGGGAGCGAAGCATCTTCAACTTCACGCATCTTACGCACCAAACGTGCAAGTGACTCCTTTTCACGAGTCAATTCTGAAGTGAGTTGCTTGATGGTGCTGTCTTTTTGCCCAATCTGAGACGAAAGATTACTAATAAGTTTTTGTTTAGCAGCAATTTCGGTACGCTTGGCAGCAATTTGATCCGAGATCTTTTTAAGATCGCCACTAATGACACCAGTTTTTTTCTTTTGGTCATTAAGCAAACCTTCCTGCTCTTTAATTTCTGCTTCCAACTTTTTAAGCTCAGCCTCAAGTGCTGCTCGTTGCTCAGTTGACGTAGATTGAGCGTAGATTACGAATGGCTGAAAGACAAACGTAAGGGTCATTAATACAGAAATCACTTTGTGATTAATATAACGGGTTAAAAAAACCATATAACGTGAGATAGTATAAGTATAGCATAATGAAGATGGGGTGAAGAGACCACATCACATAAAAGACCCTCAAAGCAGCGCCTCAAGGGCTAACGCTCGACTATTATTATAGTCGCACCCAAAGCCCGTGCTCCTTAATAATAGTCTGCGCGACTGCTTTGAGGGTCTTGTATTGTGTATCATCTATCTCTTAATCACATTCGTATGCCAAACTTAGGATACTATTGGGCAAAAGAAAATCGCCGTGTGGCGATTTTCTTTGCGATTTTTATTCTTCAGTTTCGTCTTTCTTTCCTTTGGTTACTGAATCTCCAATAGCTTCAGCGTTGAATTCTACTTCTTCAACTTCTTTCTGGTGTTCTGCGATTACGGCAATTGCTTGATCAGCATCTGATACAAGGGTTACACCTGCTGGAAGTTTGATATCTCCAGCCTTAATTGATGATTCAAGAGAATCAAGCACTGAAAGATCAATCTCAAGGCTTGAAGGAAGATTTGCAGGAGTACATTCAACTTCAACTTCGTGAACTTGGATCATAGCGTTTCCAAGACCATCTTTTTCTGCAGGAGCTTCACCGGTAAAGGTAAGTGGAACAGTAACGGTAATAACCTTGTTCTTATCAACGATCAAAAAGTCTACATGACGAAGAAGATGACTTACTGGATCGCGGCTAATATCTTTAATAAGAGTATCTTTGGTTTGTCCATCAACAGTAATAGTTACAACAGATGCACTACCTGCTTTTTGATATAACTTTGAAACCTCTTGCTGAGATACTGAAATGGCAATATTTTGCCCTTGTCCATAACAAACAGCCGGAATGCGGCCTTCTTGTGAAAGCTTTGCAACGGTGTCTTCAGACGTTCTTGATTGTGCTTGAAGTGAAAACATAGTGGTGCAAGTATACTAAATTTCCTCAAAAAGTAAAGAATCTGACAGATTTGAGGCAATCACCTACTGCGGATCAAAAACCGATGGTGAAAAGTGCTTGCCATTCAACATTTGTGCCAATTTCCACGATCCATACATAGCAGGCATAATCCCTACCCCATTGCAGCCAAGGTTGTACCACAGATGCTTATTCCGCGTTTCTGGGCCCACAATACGAATACTTGTAGGGGTAAAGCCCATTAATCCATGCCAATTAAAATCAAGTTTCTCATTAATATGAAGAATATCTGTTTTTATCCGATCAATAAGCGAATAAAACTGCGGAGCCATCTGACGATCTTCATCATATGCACGCGTATCTGCTAATTTACGTTCAGGTCCACCAATACAAGTAAGATTGCCAGCTGCACCTTCATAAATAAATGGACGTTTGGTTACATAAATATAGGGATCTTCTTTAAATGCCTCCCATGCATGTGTTTCAAGCTTAAGTGCAGCAAGTTCATCGCTCATTTCATCATCTGATGCGATTGATGAGTTATAGTATCCATACGCCATTGGAGGCTTATTGGTTGGATGATGCACGGCACCCATAAAACCAATCACTCCTGCAACATTGTGATGGAGTTTGCGATCAACAATATCTCCTCCCTGTTCTTCAATTGTGAAGTGTTCAAATCCATTAGTACATAAAATCACATCAGTACAGGTGATTGTAAAGTCTTTAATGATGAGTTTTTGTTGAGCGCGATTAAGTATAACTTTTGTAACCGGCGTATGTTCATATATTTGAAAACGCTCTGAATAGTTTTGTTCGAGCCACTCGCACAATTTTTCTCCAAAGAGTGCGCTGTTAAGTACACCTTTTTGCTTGAGCTCAACTGCGATAAATGCACTTTCTCGTGCATCAAGCATAGATTCAATATCTGAACGGCTCATTTCATGGACCAAGTTTTTATATGCACGAGGAAAATGTGGTGCATTATACACGGATGGAATTACATATACATCGGTTGGTGTGAGTCCAGTTTGTTTGCGTAGCGCGTTTTCTTCAAGCACATCATACAAATCTTCTTCAGTACCATATCCATTGGCTCCCATAAATAAATGTGGCGAAACAGCAAGTTCTGTTTTTTTAAGAAGATCTTTCAAAATATCCCATGATGATTCAAGAGCCTCTTCTGCTTCTTTTGCCATAAATGTTCCATAACGGCGCGTGAGTTCTTTGTAGCTCATTTCAAATTCTGCAACGAGCTGTCCGGCATTGTGCCCTGTTGCACCATGGCAAATACGTGAAGCGTCTATAAGAGTTACGGAACGATTAGTTTGAGTGAGGATTTGATACGCACTAGTGAGTCCGGAAACCCCAGCTCCTACAATTACCATGTCCGCTTCAAGATCGCTGGTAAGGATAGGTTTATCCACACGTTCTGGGAGTTCATAGAGCCACGGAGAGAGATTATTCATACTAAATAATGTTCGTTTTTTCAGTATACCATTGAGGTTTTTGAGGGTTTTAGAGCTTTTCCATATAGACATTCTGTGGTTTTATGTTGTAATATTGACTTTTTTAATATAAGTGGTATGATATTTATGTTTTCTTAATAATCTATAAAAACTAAAACAACCAAGTCTAGGAGGACTTTGCTGATGAAAAATCCATTGAGTTTTTTGCAAACACTATCTAAAAAAGGTTTCTTGTGGTTATTTGCTCATTTAAAAAATAGCCTTAGAAAGCCACTTTCCGCCCTTCTAACAATGTTTGTCTTGATAGGTCTAATCATTTCATTGATTAGCACAAGACATTATTACGAATCCATTTCCTATGGTATTCGGGTTACTCTTTACACCATAGGTGGAATTTTCTTGATTTTCGTATTGAAATCAATTATCTGGCCGCCCCATATAACTGCTTGGGTAAAGATAGGCAAAAAAGTAATCTTTATTGTTCTATTTGGTTTTTTTAAACCAAAACCTAAAGGTTTGAACTTGGACACAAATAGTGCAAAGGATCCTTTATTGAAACAAAGAATCACAAGGCACTATATCCTGGTCGCATATTTCTGGTTTTTATTTGCACATGCAACAGGATCTGCGATTTATTCTTATCGGGAAAAAATCAATCTAACAGCAATCATGTTTTCAAGAATTTCTTGGCTTGGTGATGCGAGTCGTGATTATCTTGCTTTGACAGCAAATATTTGGATATATATGACTCCTTTTGCTGCAGCGACTGCAGTGTGGCTTATTATTAAAAAAGTTAATACAAAAGAAGTTATACAAAATTAGTTTTCATGGCTATAAGTTGGGAAATACGTGTCCATTGGGCACGTTTTTTCTTGTCTTAATTTTAAAAAATAATCTGTGACGTATGTCGCGGGTTGTTTTGACCTTAGTGTTATTTATTTAATTTCAACCACCGTATCACGATAATCCTTACGAACTTTTTTCCATCCAATGCTGATATCATTTTCTGCACGATATCCAAGTGTCATGATGATCATTGGAGAATATCCATCTTTGCATCCGATAATCTTCCCTACATGATCCGGAATAAAGCCCTCGTGGGCACATGAATCAACTTTTCGCTCTGCAGCTTCTGCAAGCATAAAACCAAGTGCAACATAGCACTGACGTTCACACCATGAGCGCATCTCGGTAAAGAGTGCGAATGGATTCTTGAGAAGTCCTGAGAGGCGCACCAGGATAAGCGCCATGTGGAGACTCTTCTTAAATGGGTTAAGTGATTCAAGGGTAATGTTCCGCTCTTCCGCAATCAATCTAAGATATTTTTTAACATCGCGCCGCGTAACCCGATGCTTTGCACAAATCACTATCATATGTGATGACTCAGTAAATTGAGGCTGGCTAAACTTTACTGGCGCAAGCTTATATCCACTATTATAGATTTTTTCTTTTACCTCCTGATTTGACACCACATAAAACATCCATGGTTCAAATCCATATGATGATGGCGCATAGCGTCCACATTCAATGATTTTTTGAATATCTTCTTCTGAAACTTTTTCAGTAGTATCGTAGCGTTTGGTGGCATAACGCCACATTAAATTATCTGAAAGCATGATGAATATAGTATAGCAAAACAAGAGCGGCGCACTACGTGCGCCGCTCTTTTAATAACTATTTCCCTGTTACGTCAACAAACTGACCAAACCATTCTTGTTGATTGAGCGTAGTCACAATCAATCGAACAATCACAAACGAGCTGAGAATAATCAAGGTCCCAATAACAATGCGCCATAATGCCTTTTTATTCTCAACTAATTTAACCGGAGCACCCTTATATGCTGCAATCAAATAGCGAACACCGATCACCATGATTAAGATCCCAATTGCAAGCGGCATAAACACCTTCAAGATAATATTCACAATACGATTGAACGAGGCAATCACATGTGGCCATGAGCAGAGCTCATTCTCATCAACTTGTTTATTAAACACCGTCACCATTTGAGGTTTGCCGTCAAAATATGTAACAGCTTTTGCGCTCGCACCCTCACCTTCAACTAAGCCTTTTATTTTAGCAGGATCAATACCATATTTAGTTGGATTAGCTAAAAAAGCCGCGGGCAATGTGTAATTGAATCTCTTTTTAGCTCCGTCATATGTTGGCCAATATCCATCGTATCCACAAAAAATAATCCCCTGCTTCAAGATACCAAAACCAGAAAAGGTGGGCGATGCTGCGCTCACCTCCTGGTACATACTTTGGTTTACTGGACTCTTCTTATAATCTTTCGAAGCTTCAAATTCTTTATCGGTCATCAGCGTTACTGATCGAACACCACTGACACTTACCTCTTTAAGGTCAACCGGATCAGACGTACTTTCATCGGGCACCATTTCGGTAAATTCAAAGTTAATTGTTTCTCCAGGATTTCCGGTCACCTTTACGGTTTCATAAAGTCCTGAAAATGTTTGACCCGGCGTTAATGGCTGAACATTGGCGGTGATTGGTATGGTGAACTTGTTAGCAGTTCCATCTTTCCAGTAGTAGAACGTTACCGGATAGGTTGATGCCTTATTCTCATCTTTTGAAGCCAATGCACTTGGCATGTAGTTCGTTGCCGCAAACTCAATTGTTGCCTCTTTGTTGGTGCGCTTTGGATTTGTTTTAATAAAGAATGTAAATCCGCGATAGGTTTTATCCTGATCAACAAGACCTTCAATCTGGTTAATGAACGTTGGTTCCCCATCATCAACCGTTGGAAGCTGTGATTTATTGTCACTATTAATACAACTAAATGAACGAGGATCATACGATGGTCCAACATTGGCAGGTTTACCTTGTTTTCGCAACTCATCGTTACGCTTCTTAATTTCTGCCTCCATGGCCTGTTTAGCAGCTTGTTTTGCTTTTTGTGCCTCTGCCGTACACGTCTTAAGATCAGGATAATCTGGACTCTTTACTATTTGAGGATCTACCTCGGTAAAGAAGTAATACGTTGCGCGAGAAAAGATTTCTCGATAACATGGCGGCTGGCCAGTTTTACCAGTACTAGTTGCGTATGCTCGTGCCTCATTTAAACAGATTTGTCGTTGAGCATAGTACGTACTCGGGGTGCGCGGATTGGTGCTTGTAAGGTAATACCATTTACTTGCCGGCTGATCAATTGATGAGAATGAATTTCTACTCATAACGGTAACCGTTGTGTAGCCGTAGGTAATGATTGGCTTGGCTTGAGCTTGAGTAAATTGATTAAGAATTCCCTGCAGAATGTTTGGCTGAGTAATTGATGTTGGCCCATACAATGTTGCAAGTACATCAAAGTAATCATCCGGAGAAACATTTCCTCCTTGGAGATAGCAGAATCCAAGATCTTTTTCATTCTTTTGCACAGTTGTCTTGGTACGGCTGAGCGTACATGTTCCTCCTCCAAAGCCGCTAACATCGTACGGCTTTCCGGTCTTATCAATCTTATACTTCACCATGGTAAGCGTCATATTTTGTATGAGCGTCTTTCCTGGAGTAAAGTCTACCATTAAGGCAACTTGCGCTTGCCCACTTTCTTCATCGCGCCATGAATCCTCTTCGTTGATATATATTGGAACCGTTGCAGTTTTTCTAAATACAAAGGTGTATGGGTCAAATGCATCTTTTTCGTTGTAAATATTGTCACCATTGGTATCAAGCTGGAAGAAATAGTCTGGATTACCAAAGAAATTGTAATCATTAGGGCTGTATCCTTCTGCAAAACATTGCTTTCCTGTATCGGTGTAATAGCATGGATTAATTTTTCCATCACCATCAGTATCGCCCTGCAGATATACATCAGGGATAAGATTACCATCAACATCCAACTGCAAAAATCCTTCTGGAATACAGTTACCGTACATATCCTTAAATCTACAGCGCTCAAAGATGCCGTCACCGTTAATATCGGCAACATTCAACATTTCACGAGAATCAACTACATAATCACCAAAAATATTAAGATATGGACGCTTTACAATATTATCACCATCAAGGTCGAGTTGATTCTTAAGCTTAAAGCGATAGAATACGCTATTTTGATTTTTACTGAGTGCATACCTAATTTCATCAAGTGTTGCAAATCCATCACGCACACCAGTGATACTTCCATCAAATTCTGCGATCATCATACCACTACTAAATCCATCAAAGTCAGCCTTGGTCACAAAACCATCTTTGTTGGCATCAAGTTGCTGGAAAAATTCATTCTGAGTAACAATGCCATCTTTATTTACATCAAGTTGAGATGTAAGATTGAGCTGCTTAAGCACATTTCCATAATTAGTTTCCATGGCATACTTCATTTCTTCTACGGTAATCTGACGATCTGCGTTGCTATCATATGCCGCCAAAAAGTCTGACCACTTAAGTCCTGAATTTTCCAAATAAACAATCTGACTCTTAAAATCAATAAGAGATACTCTTCCATCTTTATTAGTATCAAGCTGAAGCGCAAGGTTAAGTCGTTGAAGAATATTATCGGTATTATTCTCAAGCGCAGTCTTCATTTCTTTAGTAGTAACAAAACCGTCTTTATTCAGATCATATGCCGCCAAGAACTTCTCCCATGAAATTCCTTGATTTTCAATATATACAATTTGATTTTGAAGCTCGTCGGGGGTAACTTTCCCATCCTTGTTGAGATCAAGCTGTTGGGTAAGATTAAGTTTTTGAAGTGCATTACCAGCATTAGTACTGAGAACCTTTTTAATTTCAGATAGCTCAACAATCCCGTCACGATCAACATCATACGCTTCAACATAGGTCGCCCACGGAATACCCTCAAGCTTATCGTAATCAATTTGATTTTGAAGTGACAAAACTTGTTCTTGAGTAAATCCAAGACCATCAAAATCAACTGATGATAACTTGCCATCTTTGTTAGCATCAAGCTGGAAGAGAACTCCTGTTACTTGTGGCTTAACCGTTCCAATTCCATCCCAATAGCCTTTAAGACTATTCATTGCAGTTACTAGATAGACTTCTGTTGCAGGAATGCCATTTGCGGTAGCTCCAATTTGATACTTGGTTTTAAAAATAGGAACATCAAGTTGAGATACGATTGGTACTACTTTCTGACTCGTAAATGATGTTACCTGAAGTTTCAAAAACTTAATTTGTGCATACAGATCTTTAATCTGCGAATCAAATGTTTCTGTTAACTGATTTCTGAGCGAACTAATTTGTACAAAAAATTCCAAAAACTGTGGTGACAATTTGCTCAACATTGGGTCAGTTTTAAGAATTTGAAGATCAAAATTCTTTAATTGATTCAAATATTGTTTTACCTGAGGATCAAGCTTGGTATATTCAGAATAAAATCCTCCAATTTGCTGCTCAAGACCGGTAATGCTACTGTTGTAGTTTGCGACTTGTTGAGTAATTCCGTTGTATTGCGTATTAAGTGATCCAATCTGCTTGGTCATTGCACCAGAAATTTGCTGATGTGTGGTAACATTTTGCTCAAGTCCAGAAATTTGCTGTTTAATAGATTCTATTTGTGCACGGCGTCGTACGCGAGATAGATCAACCGGATCACCATTTTGAGTAGCCTGGGCTTCAAGTGCTTCTAAGTTTGCAAGCTGCGCTTTTAATGCATCAAGCTCTTGCTTTTCATCATCAAATTCACGATTATATTCACTTACTTGTTTTTCAAGGCTGCCAATTTGATCCGTAATTTCAGAGCCGCGCTCTGATGCAAATTCCATAGCACGCGCCATGTCTTCCAACGTTGCCTCATCTTTATTCACTTTTCCATATTTTTTTATATATTCAGGGTCTTCAAAGATATTTGATGAGACACTCAATGGGCGAACAATGTTTGTTGAGTTTTCTTTAACACCCTTTGCATAACTTGGAAACCACTTTTCTGCAAGTGAGGTGAACTTTACTCCGAATGTTCCATTATTTTTATTCTCAACCTGTTTTGTTTCTCCTTCTGTCTGAGCTGCTTCATCTACTACTTGAGGATTTTTCTTACCACCAAAAATACGCTCAAAAAGAGAGTATTGCGTACTTTCGGTTCGTTCACGATTTACATTGCGCACAAACGCACTATAAATTCCAAAAATAACAATGATGCCAAGCACTGCAAATCCCAAGGCAATCAACATTGCATTACGTTTTTTCTTTTTTTCAATCTGCTCCAGCTGAGCCTTGAGTTCATCAGGATTCATAATAGTTATATACATTGTACGCTATCACGATGTCTTCATTTTTGTTTTACCCAGTTATTTAAGCTGAAGTTTTTCAAGCATTGATGATATTGAATTTGAGAACTCCACAATAGCACCGTCTTGGTCAAGGCGACCGCTGGTGTATGATGCAAGTGTTTTGGCGAGCAAATCACGTAATGCCTGGCGTGAGGTAAATGGTATAACCACCGATTGGATAGATGCTTTACGAGCAATTTCATCCAATGGATTATCTTTTTTTGAAGCAAGAAGAGACTTGAGAATTGGATAGTGCTTAAGCGCTGTTGGAATCTGCTGCTGAGCTTGTTCACCAATAAGCGAGAAGGCAGTTCCATATGCTCCATTCACATTACGTGCAAGTTTTGGAATTACAGCAACGTATCCATCGGCATAAGAAACCGGTTTGCTTGCAGTAACATCTTGCGATGTGAGCGGTAACAAGGTTATTGCGAGTGCTGAAAGATCACTTGCTGAGAAGTTTGTCATTAAACTATTATATGAAAGCATTAACAATGGCAACTGCTTGGTTTTAAATAATGTAATAGGGTTACCCAACGACTCACTCCATGAAAATACATTTGAACCGGGACGTGCATATGCAGAGAAATAATCAAACGCAGATCCAAGCGAGGTGTACATTACTGATGAAGCACCTTCAATATCACTTCTAAATCCAACCTGTGACTCAGTTGATGTAGGGTTTGCATTGGTACCTAATTGGCTGGTTATTAACGTAGATCGTGCCTGTAAAAACATAGACAAAAGTACGCCATAGCTTTCTGATTGTTGTGAGATCGTTCCAAGCGGAATTACCGGTTGTTCAATGGTAGAGCCAGCAGTTCGTGCAAGTTGTTCAGTAAGTCCTGTAAGATCTTCCCAGGTTCCCGGCAGATTAGCAACAAAAATTGATTGAAGATATTCTTTATTAGCAATGAACAGCATAGGATTAATTGAAATTGGAACACCGATCATACCAAGTGCTGTATTGAGCGGATATACGCCATCAATAAACTGCTCACTAATTACACGATCAGACAATGATGCTTTTGAAATAGGGCTAATGAATGGGACATATGAAAGTACTTCTGAAATAGGAACAATTACCAAATCAGGACTCTGGTTGGTTGCAGCTTGGCTTACAAAATCGGTATAAATAGTACTTTCTGGCTTATTGGTGAAATCAATTTTAAGATCCGGATACTGTGTGCGCGCAATATTGAGCAACGGTTCAATTTCTTCCGGACGGAATGATCCCCATACATTCACCGTACCTACAACAGCACCGCTCGTAGACGTTCCACGGTTAGTTGCGAATAAAATAAATGCCAACAAAATTGCAACACCTGCAACTACCATAACACCCATCTTAAATGTAGAGAGTCGATTCATATAATAAGTATAGCGTACTCAAACTATTCGTTTGTGAATTATATATGCATCATACTATGCGCACAGCGAGCTTGATTTTAGAAATGAATTTTAAAAGTTCCCCATCAATACCATGCAAGCAGTCGCGGAAACCGCTGGTAGGAAGCGCCGTTGCAATGCTTTGGCGCGACTATGATGGACAGCTGAGCGTAGGCCCGATAGAGGCCGCTGCGATTATGGATTGCTGTTAACTATTTTTTACCCTAAAAGCTTTACCTTCTCAACAATAATATTTTTTTGCTCATTGCGTTCGGTAACTTTTCCGGTCACCGCAATCACACTATCCAGCACGCAAAGATCTTTAAATTCTTTGTAACTTTCCGGGAAAAGAACAGCCTCTATGGTTCCGTGATAATCGGTGAGCGTAATAATAGCCATCTTATCTCCTTTTTTGGTAACTACTTCTTTAATCGCACTAATCATTCCACCTAAAATAGTTGCTTCGTTAGGGCGGCCATGCTCCATGATTCTTTGGGTTGAATTATTACTCTTAACAAGACGCTCTTTAAATTTATCAAGTGGATGTCCGGAAACATACAATCCAAGCAAATCTTTTTCCCATAACAACATACGCTCTTTCGACACCGGATCAACTTCTGCCAATCGAAGCTTTGGTTTTATTTCTGCAGAATCACCAAACAATGAATCTTGTGCATTCCCCATTTCTTTTAATTCTTTATGGAAAGCTAAAATAGTATCCATATTAGCAAGCACGGCGTTACGCTCAATCATTTCATCCAATGCTCCACACATCGTAAGTGCTTCCAATGATTTCTTATTCAAATTTTTATGCGTCACACGCTCTAAGAAGTTTTCGAATGAGGTAAACTTACCACCCGCTTTGCGTTCATGAATGATGGCCTTTCCAATATCTTCTCCAAGATTTTTAACGTTATTGAGCCCAAAGCGAATTTCATCGGTTGGCTGCTTGTCTTCACCAAGCACCACCGTAAAGTCTGAATAACTTTCATTAACATCTGGCGGCAAGATCTGAAATCCCATGCGCTTACACTCATTGATAATATCTGCAACCTTTTCAAGATCACCGGATTCAGCAGTCATAATTGCCGACATAAATTCATGAGGATAATGCGCCTTCATATATGCCGTACGGTACGCCAATTGCCCATACGACGCTGCGTGCGCTTTGTTAAATCCATACATTGCAAACGGTTCAATCTGCGCCCACAACTCTTCCATAACTTCTGCTTTCACGCCATTCTTTTCAAATCCTTTCATGAGTTTTTCTTTTTCAGCCTGAAGAACTTCCGGAATTTTCTTTCCCATTGCTTTACGAAGTTTATCCGCTTCAAGCCAGCTGTATCCGGCAAGCTCAATAGAAATAAGCATCACGTCATCCTGATACACAATCACTCCATATGAACGATCAAGAATATTTTTAAGACGAGGATCTGCAAAACGTACGTTTGCTGGATTATGTTTACGTTTAATATATTCCGGAATCATATCCATTGGACCCGGACGAAAAAGTGCAACCATTGCGTTAATATCATCTATGTTTGATGGCTTAAGTTCCATCAACCATTTAGTCATTCCTCCTCCAGAAAGCTGGAATACTCCTTCCGTCTCTCCGCGCGCCAACATAGCAAATGTCTTTGGATCATTTTGTGGAAGATTATCAAGATCAATCACTACACCTCGAATTTTTTCTACACGATCGAGCGCCTCTTTAAGAATTCCCAAGTTGCGGAGTCCCAAGAAGTCAAACTTAATAAGACCAGACTCTTCAACATAGTGCATATCGTACTGTGTAATAATCTTTCCCCCTTTTGGATCCAACTGCACCGGCGCAAAGTCATCAACATTTCCGGTTGGAGAAATCACCACACCCGCCGCATGAACCGACACGTGACGCGCAGAACCTTCAATCTTTTTTGCAATATCAACAATCTTACGAACATCAGCATCTGAATCGTAGAGTTTTTTAAAGTCCGGTTCAATCTTGAGTGCCTTTTCCAATGTCATCGTTGCCCCCTGCTGACCAAGTGGAATGAGTTTAGAAATTTTATCTCCCGTTTCATATGAATAACCGAGTGAACGCGCAACGTCACGCACGCTACCACGCGCAGCCATAGTTCCAAATGTACCAATCTGTGCAACAGCGTCACGTCCGTACTTTCTGCGCGCATAGTCAAGCATGTCATCACGACGGTTATCCGCCATATCCATATCGATATCCGGCGCAGATGGACGCTCACGATTCAAAAAACGGGTAAACGGAAGTTTAAAGTAGAGCGGATCAACACTCGTAATTCCAAGCAAATACGTAACAATAGAACCTGCAACTGACCCACGAATATTCGTCAAAATTCCCTCATTGTGTGCATACTCCAAAAGATCCGCCACAATCAAAATGTAAATTGAAAACCCTTTAAACGCGATCACATCCAGCTCATGCTCAATACGATCTTTAATTTCATCGGTGAGTTCTTTGTAACGCCACTCAACCTTTTCATACACTTTTTTACGCAACAGTGAGTCGTGTGTTTCCCCTTCTGGAATAGGAAACGGCGGGAAGTACCAATTACCCAAATCAAGTTTAATATCTACCAAGTCTGCAACTTTAGTAGTATTTACTACGGCGTCACCAAAGCCCTCATAGATTTCATGTGCTTCGTGTTCATTGATAAAGTGATAATCTCCGGTGAGTTTAAATTCTTTATTATTGGTATTAATTTCCAAAAGAACATCATGAATTGGATGATCTTCTTTACACGTATAGTGAGAATCCCACGTAGCAACAACTTGCAAACCTTTTTTGAGGGCAATTTCAAAAATCGTATCTTTAAGAGGCACATACCAATCAACCTCATCGTGGCGCATGATTTCAACAAATACATGTTCGTGTCCAAAAATCTCAACATAAAAATCAACGAGCCCTTCTGCTTTTGCACGATCACCGTTCTTAAGATAAAAAATAAATTCTGATCCCGGACATCCGGTAAGACAAATAATTCCTTCACCGTATTGTTTAAGTAATTCCTTATCTGCACGAGGCTTATAGTAATATCCTTCAAGAAATGCCTTTGAAGAAATTTTCATCAAGTTTTTGTATCCTTGTTCATTTTTTGCAAGCAAGGTTAAATGGAAACGCTTATTATCAATTCCGGCATCTTTATCAAAGCGGCTACGATTTGCCACATATGCTTCAAGACCAATGATTGGCTTTACGCCATGCTTATTACATTCCTTATAAAACTCAAGCGCACCGTGCATGTTTCCATGGTCAGTAATTGCACACGCACCCATATTAAATTCTTTACATTTTTTTACGAGATCCGGAATTTTGTTAAGTCCATCAAGGAGCGAGTAGTGCGTATGACAGTGCAAATGCACAAATGAAGATGGTTTTGAGAGCGTATCTTCCGACATGGTATTTAGTATAGCAATGGACCTTCTTTCCACACCTTGACCAGGCAGTGGCATGGTCGCCAAATAAAGATATATTAAAATAGTCCTTCTGAAAGGACTATTTCTTACCTGCAAAACATTTTAGAAATCAGCTTTTTGATAAAAACAACTTATATATACCTGATCTACTATCTTTAAAGAAGCAGACCGCCAAAGCCACCACAATGGCCGAACTAATAGCAGTAAACTTTCTCATGTGACAATAATTTTTTAAAGGTTATTACTAGAAACTACACTTCTAGATACAGGATACTATTCAAGCTACTTTTTATCAAGTAAACAAAAACCCGAGCTTTCGCTAAGGTTTTTCAATTGATTATTGAGCAGGAACTGCTTCAACTTCAATGTTTCCAATTTCTGCAGTTGGAGTTGCTGGAACTTTAGCCTTGAGTGCTTCATCAATAAGCTTGCGCAAACCAGCTTCTGTTGGCACGCCTCCTTCAAGACGCTTACCGTTCAAGAAGAATGTTGGAGTTCCTCCCACACCAGCAGTGTTTCCGTCTTTCTTATCTGACTCAATCAAGTTATCGTACTTTTTGCTATCCATTACATCCTTGAACTTTGTAACATCCAGTCCAATTTCTGTTGCATACTGACCAAAGATTTCTTTCACTTCTTTAGTAGGCTTGCCGGTCCATGATTGCTGTCCTTCGAACAATCTATCATGCATTTCCCAGAACTTACCTTGCTCACCTGCAGCCTCGGCCGCATAGATTGCAAGATTAGAATTTATATGAAGCGGGAAGTTACGATACACCAAAGTGATCTTATCAGCATAATCCTTCATAATCTTTTTTGTCATTGGATGAGCATAAGCACATGCAGGACACTCAAAGTCTGCAAATTCAACCAGGGTTACCTTACTTTCTCCTTGAGAAAGTCCCGTGGTATGACTGTTTGGTTTTACCAAAATATCCATTGCAACTGGCTCATTTGATACTACTTCGTCTTGCACGGCATTCTTTGAGAACACAAATGCTCCAACTATGAGTATTGCAACAGCTGCAATTACAATTCCAATAATAATTTTTGTTTCATTCTTCATAAATATATTAGTTACTTTGGCGATTTTTTCCTTTCACCACAAGTAGGATCAGTATAACAAATGCAGCAAATGCAAGCAAAGGAATGGTAATGAAGCCAAACCACTCAAAGAATTTGGTCGTACATGATACCCCCGCCGTGCATGGAGACACGCTTTCTGGAAGTATTTTATAGTAGAGTAAGTTATGATAAAGCGAAATAAGGAATCCGGGAATCAAAAGCCCTAGCATATAGCTATATACTTCTCTTGATTTCTTATAGATTGCAATAGCTGATAAAATTACCATTGGATAGAGTGCAATGCGCTGATACCAGCACAATACACATGGTGGCAAATCCATTACTTCACTAAAAAAGAGACTTCCGAGCATTGCCAAGAGCGAAACTCCAAAAATAAGATACAGATTATATTTAGCGATAAATGATTTCATATAGTTTGAGTATATCAAAAAGCAAGTTTTCTGTCAGGACTTTGTTTTGCTAAGTAGGTATTAGCATCTCTTTTGTATGCCTTCAAAATGTTTTTTCTCAACCGGAGTAATTGAAAGCCGTGAACCTTTTTGAGCTACTACCATATTGGATAACTCAGGACAGCTTTTGATTTTATTCAACGTTAAAATCTTAGGAAATTTTTCAACAAATCCAATATCAACGCACCACCATCGCGGGTTTTCTTTGGTTGATTTAGGATCATAATAATCACTTTGTGGATCAAATTGAGTCTTATCTGGATAAGCCTTAGTAGCAACTTTTCCAATACCAACCACACCAATTTCATCAGTATTTGAATGATAAACAAGTACCAGATCATCCACCTGCATATCATGCATCATATAATTACGTGCTTGATAATTTCGTACGCCTTCCCATGACGTAATTTTATCTTTTTTAAGATCATCAATACTATATGTTGATGGTTCGGTTTTCATGAGCCAGTAATTCATATGTCCATTCTATATCTATATTAGTAAAAAATAAAAGTCAACTTCTCGTTGACTTTTATGGATTAAAAATCCCACAACAACTATGCAGCTGCGACTGACAACTCCATATTCCACATCTTGCATGTTGATTTAAGAGTTTCAAGATGTGTTGTATTAATTTTTTTCTTTTCTTTGGGTTTTAATTGCAATGCAGATACCAGCAGTAAGGGCTTACTTTCTCCTTCTGAACTACAATGGATCGTGAGTATATAGTCATGACCTTTTACTGTTTTCCACGTCAATTGAAACTGATGACTTGGATACTTAAGTTGTTCTCTCTTGAACTTTGGAATGGTCACTTTATGCTGTGAATCAAAAATATAATTCCGATCTCCAGTGAATTCGCCATTTTCTAAATACTCTTCTAATAGGATCTTATTAATCCATACTAACGACCTGTTTTTGAGACTACCATCCAGCTTGGTTCGATAAGGATTCTCAATTGTCTTGAAAATGTTTTCAAGAGTCGGCAAGCAATTGCCTGATTCGATAGATTGGATCATGCTATTTCGTCTCAAAACAGCCTGCTCTTTCGTAATCTGATTTTTCATTGATATAAATTTTTTAAAATTGAACGATGAATTTTAGTGTACGATCAAAGATCCTCATTGTCAATTATATAATCTCAATAGTCAAAGGCTTGTGATCCATGCCAAGCTTTGGATAGTTTTTAGCACGCTCAACGGTAAACATTTCTACATTATCTGATTGTGTAAATACATAATCAAGTTTCATACCAGGAATCATTTCAGTAGTTGTAATATGTTGAGTTAGTTCAAACAATTCACGATTTAACATCCTAAATGTTTTTCTATCTCCCTTCCAAACTTGTCGCGTGCTCATAAATGACCACATATTAAAATCACCCACCAAAAGCACTGGCTTTACCTGCTCATTAATACACTGAATCGCAGAAATCACCTCATCCATTCTGATTTTTGTATCTGCCCAATGAAAATGCACCGGAATAATTACAGCATCTCCTATATCATATGCCGCAACGTTATAGTTTCCGTATTGTTTAGTGGTTTTAATAAAAGGAATTTTACTGAGTACAGCTCGCCCATGAGCATGCGATGCTGATGGAATCCAATCTTTATATTTGTATTCAGGAAGATTAAATGATTCTAAATCTTTTGCAGAAGTAATTTCGGTTAAACATACCACATCATAATTTTCTTGTGCGATCCATGCTGAAAGTGCCGGTCCATGGAGCGGATCATAAAAACAATCCATCGTTTCTCCTTTGTAGAGTTTTATAAAATTTGAAGGCTTTTCAAAAAATGCATGACCAACATTCCACCAGAGGATTTTCATATTTTAGATTACAATCGTATAAATCTTTCCTGGAATATACATTTCCTTCTTAATCTCAACCCCTGTAGTATATTTTTGAACCGCTTCTTGTGCATATACTAATTCACGCACCGCAGCTTCATCTGCATCAGCAGCAATGACTACGGTCGCACGAACTTTTCCGTTAATCTGGACTGCAATAGTCATTTCATCATCAACAAGATACTTCTCATCATACTGAGGCCATGCACTATTGTGAATTGATGTTTCTTCACCCAACATACGCCACCATTCTTCGGTTGCATGTGGTGCCATTGGTGCCAACAACTGTGCAAAGATTTTTTTAGCCTCAACAGTTACCCCATCTTCCTGTTTTTCAAGCACCTTCAAGGTAATCATCAAATCAGAAACGCACGTGTTGAATGCAAAATTTTCAATACCGTCGGTGAGTTTCTTAATTGATTTATGGAGCGCTTTAAGCACTTCTGCAGACTCTTCCCCTTCTTTATGATCAGCAATCATTAATTTGTGCACACGTTCAAGGAATCGGCGGGTTCCCACTACGCCATCATCTTGCCACGGTGTTGTTTGATCAAATGGTGCAATAAAGAGCTCAAACATGCGGAACGCATCAGCTCCGAACATTGCAATTACGTCATCCGGATTTACCACATTCGCCCAACGCTTACTCATCTTGCGACCATCGCTTGCCATAATGAGTCCTTGGTTTTTCAAAACGGTAAATGGTTCTTCGGTGTGAACAAATCCAAGATCAAAGAGTACTTTATGCCAAAAGCGTGCATAGATAAGGTGACGTGTTGCGTGCTCAACACCACCAACATACATATCAACCGGCAACCATTTTTGTTCGCGCTCTTTGCTGATAAATTCATTGTCATTATTCATATCAATATAGCGGATGTAATACCACGATGAACCTGCCCATCCTGGCATGGTGTTTGATTCACGTGTAAACTTTTGAACCGCTACACCTGTGGGTGCAGACTCTCCTTCTTTAATGGTTTTCACAGACCCATCTTCGGCTACATATCCTTCAACATTCATCCATTCAGAAATGTTCGCAAGTGGCGATTCTCCGGTTCCTGTTGGCTCGTAAAATTCAACGTTCGGAAGTGTTACTGGAAGCTCACTCATATGAAGTGGATATGCTTTATGATTAGCGTCAAACACAAGAGGAATTGGTTCACCCCAATAACGCTGACGAGAAAATGTCCAATCACGAATTTTATAATTAACAACTTTCTTTCCAAATTGTTCGGTAATTTTTATGCGAGCTTCTTCAGACGTAATTCCATTTACGCCTGATTCTAATTCAACTATTCCATCATCACAAAATGCGTTTGCCGCAAAAACTTTTGAAGAGGACACGGCATCATGACCAAGTTCAATAGCTCGAGCAACCGCCTGCTTAAAGAAATGAATGTAGTGATGTAAGCCTGAATCATTTTTTTCAATCCAATGATTTAAGATTTCTTGGGCACTCATCCATACTAACTCAAAATTCTCATGAGGCTCCCGATGAACTTCTTGCGCATCGGCAGAATTAAGAATAGCCAAATAGCACTCAGCACGTGCAACACGATTTACATTTTTCGCTTTATTAAAGTAGTGAGCGTAAGCCGTATCAACCCATTCAAAGTGCTTAATATCATACAGACCACTTTCTTCTTTTACTTCTCTTAATACTCCATCGTGTACATCTTCTCCATCATCAACGCCTCCAGCAAACAACAATACTCGCCCGTCATCATTCCACTTAGCTACTGCATATTTTTGTGTGGCAGGATCAAAAATAACACCACAACCTCCATTTCTAAATTCTTCATTCTCACGACGATCACCATTTTCAATAAATACTACCTTTTTAACAGGAATGTTATATTTTTTTGCAAACGCAAAATCACGTTCATCATGCGCAGGAACACCCATCACGGCTCCCGTTCCATATGATCCAATTACATAATCAGCAACATATACCGGAATATGCTCACCCGTTGCAGGATGCACGGCAAATACACCGTCGACTTTCACGCCAGTTTTTTCAAGAGTTTGATTTGAACGCTCAATTTCATTTTTCTTAAATGCAGATTCTTGATAGCCAAGTACTTCGTGCTTATTTACAATCGCACTATTCGTCACCAATGCATGTTCTGGTGCAACAACCACATACGTCACCCCAAACAACGTATCTGCACGTGTAGTAAATACGGTAAGTGATTCTTCGAGCCCGTTACCGTTTGCGTCAACTAATTTAAATACAAATTCACTTCCTTCACTTTTTCCAATCCAATTGCGCTGCGATTCTTTAACAAAGTCCGGCCATAATGGAAGTGTATCAAGTCCAGTCAATAATTTATCTGCGTAGTCAGTAATTTTTAATACCCACTGTCTGAGTGGTTTTTTTTCAACCAACGTTCCACAGCGCTCACAGGTTCCATCACTATTTAAATCTTCATTAGCAAGACCCGTCTTACAACTTGGACACCAGTTGATCGGTTCATTTGATTCATATGCGAGTCCTTTTTTGTAACACTCCAAAAAGATCCACTGTGTCCATTTATAGAATTGCTCATCAGTCGTTGAGACCATGTTTGACCAATCGTAATCAACTCCCATAATTTCAAGCTGCTGTTTATATCGTTGAATATTTTGTGACACCGAAAGCTGCGGTGTTGTTTTCATTTTGAGTGCATACTCTTCTGCCGGCAGACCAAACGCATCAAATCCCATAGGGTGAAGCACTTCAAACCCTTTCATGCGTTGGAAACGTGAGTACACATCCGTTCCAATATATCCACGAGGATGTCCTACATGGAGTCCTGCCCCTGATGGATAGGGAAACATATCCAGAATATATTTCTTTGGTTTTGATGATTCAAAATTGGTTGAGTAGGTGCCGTTTTCTTGCCAGTAATCCTGCCATTTTTTCTCGAACGCTTTCGGGTCAAATTCCTGCTTCATAATATTCTCATCATAGCAAAGATAAGGTCTTTTTGCGAGAATTAAAATAAAAAATCCCCTCTAAACTCTAGAGCGGAAATTTATCCATCATAATATCCTGTGAGGTTGGCAAAATCTGCAAAAGATTTCCACCAACCTCGGACCGGACTTTGGGTCTTCAAAGTATAGTATGTCTATTTTATTTTTCAAGTTTTTAAATAAAAAAGAAAACCTTAATCCACTAAGAATTAAGGTTTTTTATATATAATTTGTAGAAATTACAAATTGGGATTCGTAAAGAACTTTTGATAAGTGAATGAGAGAGATTGGGTCATGTTTTTCGAAAAACAATCATCAATCTCAATCAGAACACTTAGTAAAGATCAGTACATCATTAGTATATCCCCTTAGACCAAAAGTACAACTTGACAAAGGAAACATACTTCATTCAAATAAAAAAGCACTCCATAGGTAGTGCTATTTCCGATAACTATGTCAGGAATATAAAAAATTTATATATCCTAACAAGAAGTATACATATTTTTTATAATTGATCAATTACTGCATCGCCTTACGAATTTGATCCTCGTATTTCTTCATCACCTCCATTGATGCAAACATTTGATTCTTCCCCTGCTTTTGGAGCGCCTCGATTTCTTTTGCAATTTTCTCAAATAATTCAGGGTTTTTCATAAACGCCTGTTTTACCTTTTCACGCTGCTCAGGGGGCAATTTTGAAAGTTGCTTTTCAAGCAATTTTTCCATTACCCCGCTTTTCATTTTGTCGAAAATATTTGAGAAAATTGACATATCCAGGTCAGTATACGCGAACATCCTTAAAAAATCAAAGATGGCAACAATAAAATTGGTTACCATTTCTCTTTGCGCTACCAACAAACCATGCTACAAATCAGGCATACATATGAAAGTTATTCCTAATGACGTTAAGCAAGCGCTGTATAGCATCGGTTTCTCTCGCGCTGATGTTCAGATTATTTATCATCTTTTTGAAAACAATTTGTCGAGTATTAAAAACATCATGACGGATACCGGTCTTCCTCGATCATCTATTGTATATACGCTTGAAGACTTGGTGCGAAAGCATGTGGTGTCGGTGCAAACGCATGGCAGTAAACGACTCTACTACATTGATAAACCGGACACCCTTGTTGAATATATTACCCAGCAAGAACGACAGCTTCAGGAAAAGTATGAGACGCTCAGTAAAGTTTTACCGTCAATGAAAACAATGTTCGCCCAGTGGCGCGATCATGAACCTATTGAAACAGAAATCTTACGAGGTGACGACGGCTTAGTTGAATGCTTTATGCGAGGACTTGATTTACCGTCTGGTTCAGAAATTCTCCGTTTTGGCACTGACTCAAAACACTTTGTGCGTGGCCGCAGCAGGCTTTCTAACTTTTGGCAATTACGCAAAGAAAAGAATATCTTTGTGCGACTCCTCCTACCCTGTACACCCCATGGTGAAGACGAGGCAATTCAGACAAAGCTTGACGAGCGTTTCCGTGAAGTTCGCCTCTATTCCCCAGAACTTTATAAACCCCACTGCCAAACAGCGATTTGGGGAGATTATGTTTCTTTTACCGCCTGGGATGAGGGACTTGAAACAGTTATCATTAAAAACAGCACGATTGCAGATCTTCATCGCCAAATATTTAATATTATCTGGAATCAAGCTCGAAAAATATAAAATCTTTAGGACTGGCGTCAAGTTGTGGAGTATGAATTTTTCCTCACAATAAAGATATCTATGAAATTCTCAACCCGCTCACTCCGTTCGCCCCATACGCTTGTATTTTCTGGTGGCTTAATCATGCTTGCATTTGGGCTTTTAATTACGAGTACTACTGCGGATGATGGAACCCAGTCACGCTACACCCGTGTTCTTCCTAATGGATATGTAGAGGTTTCTCATCAGCCTTTTACTAATTCTTCTTTCAACACCATAATAAGCACTTGGGACTCAAATCCTGCGTTTGGCACCCTTGGACTCAATCTGTCTATTCGTGAGCCGGAGTCTGTTGGAATAACCCATGCATATATTCCTGTTTCTATTGAAGGGTCAACCTGCCCTATTGTTCGTACTCAAATTCTTTTAAATGCTTCTGTGTACAGAAATCATCGACAATCAGACATTCTTATTCTTTCAAGTTCACACCAAGCAGAAGTGGTAAAGGTTGAAAACTTGGTGCCAAATACTCGTTATGAATACCGTATTCTTGCACGTGGATGCAATATGACTGCTGCAACTTACAAGCGCGAACTCACCACTCTTAAAGATCCAACCCCTCGGTACACCTATACACAACCAAAGAGATCATCGCCCGTTATAGTTATCCCCGAACCTGCAGCGGTTGAACCAACCATTATTGAACCAGCGCCAGTTACTGCAGAGCCTGAAGTTTTTGAAGATGACCATCTTCCTACGTTTGAAGATCTTACCCCGCTCTTCCCTGAAGATGAAACCTATAGTCAGGATCCTTATCTTGAAGATCCTATAATTACCGATGAATCTCATTCACAAAACTTTTTTGAACGCATTTGGGCTTGGATTAAGCGTGTCTGGGCTCAATTCCTGAACACTCGCGATCGTTCAGAGGTAGAAGTATCACAAGATGTACCTGATGATGTATTTGTTCAGGAAACTGAACCAATTACTGAAGAATCATATCAAGATGATGCTGTGTTTACTCAAGAAACCAAACCTATCGTGGAAGAAACAGCGATTGAACGTGAACGTGGAATCAATCTTCCAAATACCGCCCGCGAATGGATTGCCGTAATCCTTCTCATTATTGGAACTGCTGGGATTATCGGCAGCTTCATGAGCACCCGAAAGAAAGCAGAATAATCATAAAAACCTGCTATAATTTAAGGGTATTTGACGCGCATACAAAACCCCATTTGGGTGTAATGTGTACCCCTCTCATACGTCACTACTTATGAGCGAACTTAATCAATCAAACAGCCTTGATATTTCTGAGATTTTCAATGAATTTCAGCAGGAAATCTTTCGGTTTGTCGTAGCGCGAGTTCGTGATCGTGATGTGGCGATGGATATCACATCGGATGTGTTTATTAAAACGTATGACTTCCTTGAGAAGCATACTATTGAGACCGTCCGTCCATTTTTATACAAAGTGGCAAAAAATCTTATTATTGACCATTCTCGCAAGAAAAAAGCAGTATCGCTGGATGCCATGATGGATGACTATCACATGGATGTCAGCGAGAAGCAGAATGAGAAAGATGTCACACATGTGACGCTTCTCAACCGCGTGATGGATCAGCTTTCACCCAAATATCAAGATGTTCTCATCAAGCGATATATTAATGAATTATCCATTGAAGAGATCGCCAAGATTTACGGTGTCAGTCTCAATAATGCTTCAGTGTTGTCACACCGCGCACTCGCCAAGGCTCAGGAGGTGTACCAAAAAATATCCCAGACGTATGAATACTCATAATCCTCACAACAAAAACTTTGAATCACTTGCCAAAAATGCGCAAGGATATTTTTCTTTGTCTGCAGCTGAGTCACAAAAACTCAACGATCAATTCCGCACCAAACTCGCGCAACACCAAATTCGTCGTCATAAAAAAACTACGAGTCCATTTTTTTCATTTATCTTTTCTCAAAAGGTTGTTGCCGCTGCATTTTCAGTAGTCGTGGTAGTTTCTGGGTTGTATCTAAACTATTTCACCAATATTGATACGGCTTCACAATACCAAAATACTCTTATTCAAAATAATATTGCACTCTTGGTAAAGAATCCTGTTGCATTTACGCCAGAGATGCGCTCTTCATTGATTTCTGCCCATACCGCATACGCAAATTCTATTGAAGAAAATGTAACCACCAAACCAGAAGAAACGCTCGTTTCAAGTACGGCTATCCTTGGACTCTATCAATCAGCACTTTCAATGCTCATGATTAACAAAGATAGCAGCAGCGAAGTGCTTAGCTTTGTACAAAGTTTGGTAAATGATATGCTCAAGCGCAATCAAGAATACGAGGAACAGCTTGCCATCACTTCTATGGTTGGACCAAATGGCAGCACACAAGATTATTCTCAAATCATCCGTGCGATCAAAGACACCCTTAATGAATCAGAATCTATCATTAAAGAACATCCTGAACTTGCAACCCCTAAGACCGTTGCACAGCTTGAAGATCTTACTCATCGCATTAACGCTCTCTCAGATGCAAATATTCACGAGATTAAGACTCTTCTTAAAGAAACTGCTGATTTGTACGAATACCTATCACTCTCATCAGTACTATAAGAGTGGTTCGTCCATCAAAGCATCATCTTTCACGGGTGATGCTTTTTTGCGTGCAATAAGCTTAGATGTATATTCTATGGCAAATGAAACGAGTATTCCGGCCCCAAAGAGTGCCAAATAAAGCCCTACATTCTTGTTTGAGCTTTTTTGCCCTGGAGCAGTCGTTTCTTGAACAATCATTCTCTCTCCTGATGTTTCTTGAGATGCAGCATCCGCACTAGGCGTTTCAATAAACGGTGAGACTGCTTCCATCACCTTCTCTTGAGTAGCCATGAGACTTTCAACCGTAGGATTAAGACTTGCTGTTGTTACGATCTTTTTATGACGCTTATCATAGAGCACGATATTCGCGCCACGCAGCCCATGCAACTCATAGGGAATGACAATGCTTCCCTTACCAGCAACCACCATACCAAATGGAAACTCATACACATGAGTTGTATCTGTTTGTACAGTGAATCCGGTTAAGCTGTAATCTATGGAATCGCTATTGGTAATAACCAGCTCTCGTTTATCGCCATATAAAATATTAAGCGGAAATTGTTTTACCTCTAGCTTAACCGTTGCTTCAGCGTCGGCAAGACTCGCCAATGGTGATGAATAATAGTACAGCTTGATTGTTACATTTGAAGCATGTTCATACGTATGTTTTAAAGCAAAGTTTCCATCATTAATTACATCAAATGATCCGTCTCCGTATGATATGTAGAGTGTCCCGCTTTTTATTTCAAGCACCTCTCTGCCACTCTTAAAGGTCACCGTAAGCGGAATATGGAGTGTTTCATATTCAAAAAGCGATTTAGGTGACGTAATTGTAATTTTATAATCTGTCTGAGGATTACTCATTTGTACTGCTTCTGCCACTCCAGAGTTAGATGGTGTTGTAGGTTGCGTGGGTTGAGAAGTATTATCTGGATTAGCTGGCGCCTGATCCCCTCCACCTCGAGAATCTACGCCTGGGGTCGGTGTTTTGCCTGCAAACCCTGATCCCCCTAATGTAAGTGAGTTCCCATCACCAGCTGCACCCATTGCGCTTGTATACTCTGCAGCTCCATACACTTCACCACTCGTTCCATGTACAATTTTTATACTTCCCGATTGATTGGTTAATGAAAATCCCGACTCAAAAATACACCCACTAAAGTTTGGAAACAATAATTTAAAATTAGTTTCTGATTGGGCAATAATACAGACCGCGCCGCTTGGTAACGTATCGCCACTCGTATTACTTTTGAGTGTATGTTTCTTGTCACCCACTTGGAGTCGAATCGAAGCAAGCGGCGCGGTCAAACTTTCAGTCACAACTTCAATCCATTCTTTATCAGTATCAGCATCCTTGGCATCATACATAATTTCAGTAATAACCAATGCTTCACTTGCATGAACCACAGAAAACAAACCACACACAACCAGAATTGCATAAATAACATATCTCATATCATGAGCATACGTAACAGATGTTCTAAGTTCAAGAAAATTTTAACTAATCTTTTTGTGAATTAATCTGAGCGGATACTAAAAACACCCGGGCTCTATCGGCCCTACGCTCAGCTGTCCATCATAGTCGTGCTGCGCACTTCTTGATGGCAGCTTCCGCGAGTGCTTTTAGTATCCGCTCAGGGCAAGTATCTCAAAATAAGAATCTATTTATTAGTTCAAAAATCTATTCTTCCAGCATGGCTTTTAATAAGTCATCTGGCACATATCGTGGAACTGGCTGTGATCCTACTACTGGTTCAGACTGTTTATAATATTCGCTTTTGGCATTATTCGCATGTGACACATTTGAAGCTGGCTTTTCTTCGCGAACAACTTGAGACATCGGAACCTCTGCCATCGCCGGTTCTTCTTTTGCAACACTCTCAACCATACTAACGCTGTCTGAATTTTTATTCTCAACTTTTTCTTCAGCAGTCTTCTTCTGAACACCCAAACGCGCCAAGGTAGCAGAAAGAGATTCCTTATCGGTCTTTAATGCTTCACGCGCATGAGCTTTATTAGTGTTATTCTGCACGCTATGCATGATTGATTTATTCAACAAATCAGAAAGACTAATTCCCTCATCCTCTTCTGGCGTTTTTTCATGCAAAATATCCTGTAACTTGCGATGTGATCCTTCTTCTTTTTCAGTATGAACGCTCGTCATCTTTTGTTCTTTAGGTTTAGCAAACGACCGCTTCACATCAAATGATGTATCAATGTCTGAGAATACCACATCATCATTCTGATCATCTGAAATCGAGGATAATAAGTTTTTAAGATCATTTGAAACATTTACTCGTTCTTTTTTAGGAGGCAAATCTACCACCAGATCTTCATCTCGTTGAGCTGGTTTTTGCTGCACTTGCGGTTGAGGTTTTTGCTGATAATTATTTTGATGCTGTTTCTGTGGTGCTACTGAATTTTGTTGAATATTCTCACGCTTCTGTTCATGCGCTTGAGGGCGTTGGGGTTGCGGAGGCTTTTCTACTTTTTGAGCGATTGGCGCCACATATTGATGTGTCACGCGCTGTGTTTGAGTTGTTACAGTTTGAGACTGTACTGAAGTGGTAGTGGGTGCAGAAATCACTGGTTCAACAGATTGTTTTTTGGGAATCAAATGATGAGCAATCGCAATAGCTGATGCACTCAATCCTGTTGTTGCAGATCCTGATTGTTGACTAGCTTGAGGATCTCCTGCAGGCACGGCACTCACAGCAGATTTTTCACGATTAAATGTTACCTCACCACCTAAAATATCAGTGAGCTTTTTTTCATACGCATCAATTTCTTCTTCACTTAATTTTGGCATGGCTTGTCCGGTTTCTTTGTCTCGCCAGACACCGCCACGCTGTTCAATCTCAAGACGACGTTCAAGAATATAGCGTTCATGCTCAGCATCTTTTTTATTTGGCATTGGCTTAAACCAATCAGCAATTTCTTGCTCCAACACTGTACGGTCACGTCCATACAAGGTGCGCGAACTTTCTAGTACCTCCTGAACAAACTTATTCTCCGGATATGGCCATGGCGCAATAGTCTGACCAGAAAATGGCGCTGATGCAATTCCGTCAATTAATAATTTCAAATAGATTTGTGCAAATCCAAGGCTGGTAAAATCTTCTTTAGTGAAAATAGGAGAAAATTCCTTTTCAAAGAGTTCTGCATCCAAGTTTCCCGTCAAAAATGTCACCATGGTTCCCACGTTTCCAAACACCGCATCACGCACTGGCTCAGGAAGCTGTGCAACGTACTGGTGTGCCATCGTAAGTCCCAACTTGTATTTACGGGCCTCAGATAGAATGTCTGCATATGATTCTGATGCAAAGTTCTGAAACTCATCTACATATAAATAGAATGGCGGCAATTTAGCCTGTTCTTCTTCTGCAATATCTGCACGCCCCATTGCTGCCAAATAAATTTTGGTCACCAGCATTCCTCCCAACAAACGCGCATTCTGTTCATCAATCTTTCCTTTTGAAAGGTTTGCAATGAAGATTTTCTGATTGTTCATGATACCACTAAAATCAAATGATGATTTTGGTTGCCCAACAATATTACGAATGATCGGATCAGAAATAAACTGTCCTACTTTGTTTTGAATCGGCGCGGTTGCCTCACGATAAAACTTTTCATCGTACTTCAAAATCTCATCAACCCATACCGAACGAAGTGACGGACTTTTAATGTTTGCAATGAGTGTGTTCAAAAATTCTTTATCTGCGAATGCACGGTTAATACCTAAAATAGTTGATCCAGGATTTTCCAAAAGGAGCAACAACATGTTCATCGTCAGATACTCCATACGTGCCGAGAATGAATCAGGCCAAATTTTCTTCAACATTGAAAGAAGTCCGTTTGCAACTTTTGAACGCTTATCTGGGTGAACGTCTTCAATCAAATTAAATGCCAATGGATGATTAACATCGTCCGGATTAAAGTACACCACATCTTGAATACGATGTTCAGGAACATATTTGATTGATTTTTCCGCCGAACTCCCATGCGGATCAAGGAGAGCGATTCCGTCACCGTTGATAATATCCTGAGCCACCATGTTATCAATCAAGGTAGATTTTCCTACTCCTGATTTTCCGATGATATACATGTGACGGAGACGATCAATAGCCTTAATACCAATAGGGCGTGATTCTCCTCGAAAGTTAGTTTTGGCGAAGATTGAGATCTTATTGGGATTAAACGGCGTTGCCATAGCTTTTGATATAGTATAGCAAGAGATTTATTAAAATTTTAGGTTTTCAGACATAAAAAATCCAGCAAATTCTTTATTGTCATTAGACTCAAAAGCTTTGCAGTACGAACAAAATTCGCCCAAGAAACTCTTGGGCGAATTCTATTAAAATGGCAACGTTCAATTATTTATTAAGTCCCGTCTGCCGATTATATTCATACATCGCCATTGCTCCTGAAACTGATGCATTATATGATTCAAGTGCTTCAGACTTTGGCAAGCTTACTACTTCATCACACGTTTCTGCGGTTAATTGGCGCAATCCTTCTCCTTCTCCACCAATCACAATGACCGACTTTTCTGCAAATTCAACCTCGTCAACAGGCTTACCTCCCATATCAAGACCATAGGTCCAGTATTTACGCTGCTTAAATGCTTCAAGCGTACGTGCCAAGTTGGTCACCTTAATAACTGGAATTGAAAAAATACTTCCTACTGATGTTTTAATTACCGTTCCACTTATTGGAGCCTGACCATGTTCAGGAATAATCAATGCACGAGCACCCATTCCAACCGCGGTACGCGCAATTGCTCCCACGTTATGCGGATCTTCAATTTTATCAAGCATTACTACCAATGAATGAGTCACAGGCTCTGTTTCTTCTGCCGCAAAAAACTCTTCCAAACTTACAAATGGATATGCAGAAAGTTCAACCATAATTCCTTGGTGTTCTGTAACGCCAGCTTTTCTGTCTAAATCTCCAATGGTCATTTCTTTCAGCTCAATTTTCACTGATTTAAGCGCATTACGAACTTTATAGTACAAATCTTCACCCTCAAGATGACGAGAAATCCATGCTGCTTTTACAAGCTTTTTATTGAACGCCAAAACTGCCAATACGGCATGTTTTCCGTACACAATTACTGATTGTCCATCTGTTCGCTGATTCATGCAGCCATAGTACCATGATTATTGACATTATACAACCTACGTGTTCTTTATAGTTTCTTCAGTAATTCTTGGTTTCCACATAGTATCTTCATATATTTAAGGTTTATACTAAACTATATGGATATGGATCCGCTCAATTATCAGTACTACTTTGCTCAGCGACCTAATCAATACTCATTTTTCCGAAAGCATGCGTATACAATACTTACCGGAAGCGTTGTAGTGGGATTAATTGGACTTACGCTCTTGCAGGGTTCGCCTTCAAATGCTGAAGCACCTCAACTTAATGCTGAGCAAATACTCGCACTTAAAGAGCAGGAAGAACCTTCGTATCAACTTATTGAGCCAACACTCGTAACCAATAGCGGATTTAGTAAGGGCTCATGCCCTACTTCTACCAACAAAATTACGGGGGCGACTCTCTTGAGTCCCATTAACAAAGAAGCATCGGTTGGTGATTATGTCCCGCCAAACTTGGTAGAAATTCATGGAAAGATTCCAACACTTGGCGGCAAAGAAGTGTGTCTTGAAGAAACAACTGCATTTTATTTGAAACAATTATTTGGAGCTGCGGAACGTGATGGAATTAAACTGCTCGTAATGTCTGGATATCGCAGTCCACATTATCAGCTTGATTTATATAACGATGCGATAGAAGAAAAAGGATACGTGGGAACCTTGCGTGTTGCTCCTCCCTATCATTCAGAGCACCACATTAATGCGGTAGATTTTACGACTGATGAAATTATGGCAAGTGGTGGTGACTTATCTGCAACGCTTGAAGGCCGCTGGTTGATTAAGAATGCACCAACGTATGGATTTGTGATGAGTTATCCAAAAGGCAAAGAAGAAATTACCGGATACCAGCACGAGGATTGGCACTGGAAATTTATTGGTATAGAAAATGCCCAATTGGTGCAATCAACTGGGCTTACCTTTCACGAGCTAGCAACCAATCCAACAACAAAAATTATTACTAAATCTGAAACCTCTAAAGAATATGTTTCAGATGAGCAAATTGGTGAAGTAGAAATTGGAGGATAAATAAAATACCGTTTTGAAACGGTATTTTATTTTGCATACTGGAGTGCATCCTCCAGCACCACAGACAACACCACGGAAGATCCACCTTTTGGAATGGTTACACCAAAGAGTTTTTGCGCTTGAGACATGGTCTCACGATTGTGAGTAATCACGACAAGTGGAATTTTTGCCGAGACATCCGTAAGCATATTTGAAAAACGTGCTGAGTTTGCTTCGTCAAGTGCAGCGTCGGTTTCATCGAGCACTAAGAATGGTGGCGGAGTCAACGAACAGAGTGCAAACAATAGCGCAATCGAGGTAAGCGCACGCTCTCCTCCTGAAAGCATTGCGAGTGAGGTAATGTTTTTCTTAGGCAACGCAACGTCAATATCAATTCCCTCAGACACGCCGTCCTCATCCTCACTCTTCAATATCACAATACGTGCATCACCACCAGAAAAGAGGGTTACAAAATTATGCTTGAACGAATTATTTACCGCTTCTAGTCCTTCTTCAAATTCTTGTTTGAGTGATTCCTGCAAGTCAGCAATTATCTTTTGAAGTTCATCAACGGCACGACTTGTATCATCACTATGTCCTGCAATAACATCAAGTTCTTTTTGAGTTTCTTCAAACAGATGCATCACATCTCCGCCACCTCCACCTCCCATATCTTCAATTTTGTAGCACAAACGTTCACACTGCTGCTTAAGTGCACCCAGTTCTTTACCGGTAAACTTTTGAGCATCGTCATTGTTTATCTCCTGAGCAAGATCAACATATGCACCAATATACTCTTTAAAGGTATTCATTTCTTCCTGCTTATGTGCCACGTTACTACGCGCCATATCCAACATATTTTTGCGCTGCATGAGCTCCATTACGCGCTGCTGTAACTGCATCACCGCACGTTCATCATCTGCAATCTGAGAAAAACTTTCAACAAAGGCTTGCTCATCCTGCTTTTTTTGATTAATCAAATCCTGATATGCCGCCTGAAGTCCACGCAACTTTTCTGTTAATGCATTTCTTTGTTCTTCCAACTGCGTTGCCTCATCACGATAATTCTGGATATCAATTTCAAAATCCTGCTTTGCAACTCTATCCTGCTGCGAGCTAAAAACTTTTTTACATGTTTCAAAATCCGCACTATTTAAAATAGTTTTTATCTGCTCAAGTGTTGAGGCCTGTTCAATGTGCTTAAGAACAGACTGAAATACTTCATATTCTTCATGAGAAATTGTGTAGTGAATATGATTTTGATGGGTCATTTTTTTTACAAGCTTTTCTGCCTCTCTCATAGCAAAATCAATTTTCATGGTAAGCGCATCACTATCACGTTCACAATTCCGTATATCATTACGGCGTTGTTCAATTGATTCTTCAAGTTCAACATTCGTAACCCGCTTGGTCATGCTGCTTTTTTTTGCAATAAGTGATTCTTCTTTGATTGATTTTTCCTGTTCAACTTTTGCAAGCTCCTGCAAAATCACACCATACTCTTCTGAGTTCTTTTTGCTCTCCTCGGACAAACTTTTTTCTAATAATGAAAAATACACTGATGCCGCCGTTTGTAATTCTGTTCTGAGTGATTGTGCCAACTCAATCTTTTCAACTTGTTTTTTAAGATCATTAAAGATTGGAATGATTGATTGTTTTTTTGCTGCCAACTCACGCACATTCATCAGTGCCTGATCCAACTTTTTCTCAGTCTCTTTGATTTTAATGTGATAGATGCGCAACCCAAGAGAATCCTCAATCATGAGCTTACGCTCACGTGCCGTTGCAGACATAATCCTATCCGCCTCACCTTGTGAAATGATATGATGACTTCCAATTCCCAAAGAAAGTGCAGCAGCCAATGCCGTCACATCTTTAAGACGCACATTTGTTCCGTTAATAAAATACTGTGAACCTTTATCCAATGTAATAGTACGTTTGATTTCCAACTCATCACCTTCCAACAGCGCACTAATATCTGAAAGGAGTGCTTTGTTTTTAATTGAAACATTTTCAAAAATAATTGATACGTAAGCCTCTGTAGCTTTGGTACCTGCACCTTGAAAAAGCAAATCTGCTCCCGCATCGCTACGCATTGATTTCATTGATTGTTCTCCAAACACAAAGCGGAATGCCTCCACAATATTTGATTTTCCTGACCCATTAGGCCCAACAACACCCGTAATAGGTGTGTTAAATTGGAGGATAACTTTCTTTCCAAATGATTTAAAACCCTCCATTTCAAGGCGTTTGAGCGCGGTCATGTTGTTGTTATTGTATCACGAGTTAAGCAAAAAGGATCACCTTACATAGTTATGTAGGTGATCCTTCTATTTAAATAGGCCTAAAAGCAACCAGCATGTCCCTTCTTTGATTACTTCCGCACTCAGGTATAACAAATTGGAAAATATTACGAGAAGTCGTAACATACATTGCAGCCAACCTGTTATCCACTTTTGTTTCATCAAAAGTTTCATATGGCATCTTTTCTCCAAAAGATATTAATCTTTCCTGTTCTCCGATTTTAGATTTCATCTTTTTTGATAAAAAACTCGCCAGAATACAGAACCCATGAGCCCCGAACCAGAGGTATTCTTGACCCTGATAATACAGCTTACTTGAGTCTTCATTTACGGCAACACTTTCTCGAGAAATGATAATCACCTTGTAGGTTTTGCCTGGAAATAAACCCTTTGGCACTGCAGGCTTACTGAGGAGTGAGCTACCATATGCATAAACACCCTTCTTCTTTTGTTTTTTCTCCAACTTCATCATTGTATTTGGAATAAGAGTATTCAGGTTTATATTCCCTGGGACGACAACTCGAAGCTTAAGTATTCTATGTTTCATTTATTTTAGTATTTTGAGGTTAAACAAATATACATGTCTTATAACATATATATTAACATTAGTCAATATTACCAATTAAACATCTCAATCGCTTTGCGTGCCGCAGCCTGCTCGGCATCTTGTTTAGACTTTCCTACCCCACGCGCAACCTCTTTCTCACCAAAGAATACTCCAACGGTAAATATTTTATCGTGATCAGGCCCTTCGTCTTTAAGACTTTTATACATTGGTGTCACATTAAATTGCTCCTGCGCTTTCTCTTGCGTGTATGATTTTGGATCGCGCCATAATCCTCCTTCTACTACCCCTTCAACTTTATGAAGCAAAGTGTTTTTAATAAACGCAGATGCAGCTTCATAGCCGGCATCCAAGTAAATTGCACCAATCAACGCCTCATAGGTATTTGCCAAAATATAGTCACGAGCCTTCCCTGTATCACGTGATTCACCTTTTGAAAGGAGAAGAAAATCATTTAAACCAATTTCACGAGCACTTTCTGAAATAGATTCCGTGCGAACAATCGCACTTCTAAAGGCCGTTAATTGCCCTTCTGGATGTTTTGGATATTGTAAAAAGAGCGCATGAGTTGCCACTAATTCCAAAACAGCATCACCTAAAAACTCAAGACGTTCATTATGCGAAAGCCCCAAATGAGGATGTTCATTAATAAACGAACGGTGCGTAAATGCCTGAGTATAGAGATCTTGATCCTTAATCTTTGTTCCGATAATTTTCTCGAGTGCGGTCGTATTGATCATAAGAGAGATATATATTTAGCGCGCCTTTACTAAATCTTGATGCTTTTCAGCAATGATTTCCAGTGCGGTTCCTACTATTTTTACCACATCGCTGTACATACGCAAATCGGTAATTTCATCCAACGAAAACCAACGTGCGTCAATGATTCCACCATCCATGTCTCCAATTACCAAATCTGAGCGCTCTGGTGCCTGACATAAATAGTACGTAACTTCCTTAATAACCTTTCCTTCTGTTGGCGAGTGAGCAGTATATTTATGCATTCCAATTTCTTCCTGAGGAGTTACAGTGATACCAAGCTCTTCTTGAAGCGCACGAGCTGCTGCTTGGCGAAGATCCTCACCTTCTTTTTGTCCACCTTTTGAAAACGTCCAGAATCCAAAGATATCATGAACAAGCACAACATAAATCATGCCATCTTCAACGGTGTAAATAAATCCTCCAGCTTTTTTAAGCACCGGCAAATCTGCATCATCAACCACATCTTTCTTTTCTTCAGGCTTGTGATCTTTCTGTGGCTCACCAAGTTCACGATAAATTGTTCCAAGTACTCCGTTCACAAATTTATTTGAATTTTCTCCACCGAATGTTTTTGCAAGCACAATAGCTTCAGTGATTGCAACCTTTGGTGGCACTTGATCATAGTCACCAAACAAAAGCTCATAAAGCCCAATGCGCATCACATTGCGGTCAACTCCTGAAATAGTTTGAATAGGATATTGCGGCGCAGCTTTTTGAATTACTTCATCAAGTACGGCAATTTTTCTGATGATATTACGATAAAGATCGTATACGAATTCCGGATTATCCATCCCTTTAGCATATTCATTAACAGTGTACATGAGTGTATTAAAACACTCTTCTTCACCTTGATCCAAGGCAAAATCTCGGGCGTAGAGCCCTTGCATAACGAGAGAACGAGCAAGATGACGTTGGGACATACAAATAGCTAAAAAGATTTAGTAAAAAACAAAATAATATCACCTGTTAGGGTAATATTATTGTACCACAACCGCAGCACGTGATTTTAATACCATTCTTCCACGATACATTCCACAGGTTGGACATGCGTTGTGAGCTTTTTTGATAGCGCCACAGTTAGCACAGTTAGACTGATGAACCTCCTTAAGAGCGTGGTGAGAACGACGGTTTGCGGTATGGCTTTTTGTATGACGCATTCGGTTTACCATAGTGTGAATATTCTACAATATATTG
This sequence comes from Minisyncoccota bacterium, assembly GCA_036405175.1. Taxonomy (GTDB): domain Bacteria; phylum Patescibacteriota; class Minisyncoccia; order Phycocordibacterales; family UBA1006; genus DASWYC01. Next base: position 117,287 of record DASWYC010000002.1, on the reverse strand, counting down.
GTATTTTTTGCAACTTGGGATACTAGAGGAGCTTTGCAAGGAAGCTGAGGCGGTGGATTGTAGAAATAACCCCATTTTCAAGGATTTTTGAGTAGTGGTGCTTGGTTCCATAGCCCATATGTTGTTCAAATCCATATTCTGGAAATTGAGCGCCAAGCTTTTTCATATAATCATCCCGATATTCTTTTGCAACAATTGAAGCCATGGAGATAAGCGGCTGTGACTCGTCCCCTTTAATAATTGTTTCTTGAGAATACTTTTCTGGCGCTTTCAGCGAGCCGTCCAAAAATACTTTTTCAATTTCATATCCTTGTAGTTCAATTTCTTGGAGCGCTTCTTCAATATTTTTTGTGAGACAATATGAAATTCCATATTCGTCTATTTCTGCGGCTGACTTTTCTTTAAGAATAGAGAATCCACTATTTTTAGTTTTCTCAATCCACGCTTGCCGCTTTTTTGATGAAAGTTTTTTTGAATCATTGATTCCCTGCGCCGTGCGGCAAAATTCTTGATACATGCTAGTTGCAACAACATATGCGCAGATCACCACCGATCCGGCAATCGGTCCGCGACCAACCTCATCAATACCAACGAATACTTTTTGAGTCATAGGATAATTATAAATTAAAATGAAAATCCCTGCCTCTAAGTAATAGTGGCAAGGATTCCGATTTTTCGTGCTCTAACCTATTTACTAAATACTTATAAGAAGTATTTAAACAAATTAAGTAGAATCTTTAAATTGTGTAGGAAATAGCGATTAAGAAAATATTACATCGTGATCTTATATCTGTCAATTTCCACAACAAACCCCACCTTATTACAGGTGGGGTTTGTTGTACTATCTATTATATTATGTGCGCCAAGAAGGGCTCGAACCTTCGACCGTCTGCTTAAGAGGCAGCTGCTCTACCGACTGAGCTATTAGCGCGAATATGACTATAATACTATATTTTCTGAAAATTGGAATAGAATAAAAGCCCGGCTGGTTTGCCGGACTCATATTCCATGCTTCAAATTTCTTTCTTAAAACCTTAGAGTCCCTGATTTTTAGACTGGCGAGTTCGCTGAATCAATTCATCTCGAAGCTTTTCACCGTCTTCCTTAGAAACTGCAGGAAGCCGCCCCTCTGCACCGCCGCCAATAGTTGCTGCCCCCATTCCAGCGGTTTGAATATTAAGATCAGAAAGTCCAAGAATGCGAGCTAAAATTCCTCGGTTAATATCAACGTTTTGAATTCGATCATATGGAATCGTAACGTATTTTTTGTAGATTACCCCTGATTCTTTACGAAATCCTGAATCGAGAAGTTCATAACGATAGAAACGATATGTAAGTTTTGCCCAACCATAGCACAAAGCAAAAAATACTGGAACAATCAGCCAAAGCCAATTAAAAACCTTTAGTGAAGTTTCACCATTTTCAACAGAACCAGATAAAAGCTCTAGCACCCAACTAGCTACAATAATTGCTGGAATTATTGCGCGCAAAATAGAATTAATAAAGAAAAACCAGACTGCCTTTGGATCAAGTTGTTTCATACTTCATGAATTTACTGTTTTTTAAGCAGAAAGTCAATAATCTTTACAAAGTCTTAATTGTGTCGAACGCTAAAAAGGTGAAAAAATCCTGCAATATGGTACAGTATTACCATGCGATTTTGAGAATTATCTCGAAGAAGCAAGCCACAAATATGCCCAGGTGGCGAAATTGGTAGACGCACTTGCCTTAGGAGCAAGCACCGCGAGGTATGAAGGTTCAAGTCCTTTCCTGGGCACAAAAACTAGGTCACTAGTTTAACGGCGTGATGGCGAAGTGGAAACGCAGCGGTCTGCAAAACCGATATGCGCGGGTTCGATTCCCGCTCACGCCTCAAGAAAATATAACCGATTCGTTCGGTTATATTTTTTGTGTTACGCTTTAGATAATGAAAAGAAAGGTTATCTGTTTTGATTGGGATGGCGTTTTGGCTGATTCGTATCACCTTCACTGGCCGTACAGAAAAGCCTGTTCACCTACTATGACGTTCAGAGATTTTCAGAAAGTTCATGATGGTAACTACTGGAAACATATAGGGTCTACTGGCCATCAAGAAATTCCGGTATCTCCTGAAGAATTTCAAACACGTTTTCAAAACTATCTGAAGGCTATTAAAACCGTAAAGCTGTTTGCAGGAGCAGCCGAATTCATTCATAATATTTCTAAAGATAACACAATCACACTCAATACGTCCTGTTATGAAGAACCCGTGATTGCTTGTCTTAATCATCACGGCATCAGTTCAGGTTTTTCATTTATTGGCGGCAAAGAAACTCATGCGTCAAAGGTTGAAAAGTTTAGAATGATTTGTGAACAATTTGGAATACAGCCAAGCGAATTAATTTTTGTTACCGACACTCGTGGCGATGCGCTTGAAGCTTATGAATTCGGTGTTGAAAAAATTATTGTTGTAACGTGGGGACTTCATGGTGTGAAGCGTCTCAAAAATTCACCGCATAAATATATAGCGCATTCTATTAAAGGACTCAAAAAAATTATTGAGAAACTTTAACCCCGTGCAAACATCCTTTCAACACAAAAGCCCTCTTATCCAGAAGAAGGCTTTTTAATAATGTCATCTTTTAGGCGACTAATGGTCTTTTGACGCCACTTCTTAGCCAAAGGATAATAGCAATTGTCACATCTACGCATACTGCATATAATGGATGAGCAAAGATTTGCCAATGCGACCAATCTTCAACTGCAACAAGATTAAGGATTGCTCCCAAACCAAAGATTGACCACACCCATTTATCCTCGTTGTACGGACGTTTCCAAGATTTTATCATTGTTGGGACACCTCCAATTGCGAGCGCGATAACTGAGAGCATTAATACCACCTCTTTGTCATATTTATAGAATATGATACCTGCAATATTAAGAATAGTGACTGCAATAACTGCTTTATCAATTCTGGAGATCTTCCGTTCTCCAAACCTAATTGAAAGAATGCAGATAATAATATCACCCAGAAGAAATGCCTTAGGCATCCAAAGAGTACTGTACGCTCCGTTATCGTGATAACTTTTAAGTAGTAAAATATTTACTACCACCCAAGTACCCCACGTGACGATACTTGGCTTAGCTGGTCCTTTTAATATCGCATAGGTAAAAGGTACGAAAGCTGAGAGTGCAATGCACCCTGCAATAATCCCAAGAGTATTTTTTTCCATTGTTTTTCAAAGTTTTAAGTAGCAAAATATTTTGAAATAATATATCACATATATAGTATTATGTCAATAATTATTTGTATTCCGCACATTCTTAGATATTGACGAGTGCTATACTATTTTTATGAATAGTCTTCCTACTTGGCTCATTGCAACACTCCGTATTTGTATGGGGTGGTTATTTGCGTGGAATGGATGGTTGCATATTTCTGACAAAACATGGAGTGCTGTTCCCTATATTCAACGTACGAATACATTTGAATCACTTTATAGCTGGTTTACCACACCTGATATTCTTGAATGGGTACACTTTTTGAATTCTTGGGGAATTCTTGTGCTGGGTGTTTGTTTGATTATTGGATTTAGTACGCGCCTTGCATCTATTTTTGGAATCGTTGCGGTAACACTTTATTACATTCCCCTCATTGAAAAATTCCCATTTTTAACGAACGGCTCACTCTTTATTTCTGAATATATCTTTTATATTCTGATTTTGCTTTCGCTTATCTTCTTAAATGCCGGACAATACTTTGGGTTTGGAAAGAAGTTGATTGTGCGCGTTGCTGAAAGTGAGTAGGTTTTTATCACATACTTTCAAGACAGCGGGTCAAGCCCTATTCTCAACATATAAAAAGCACCTCATTAATGAATAATCATACGACGGTGCTTTTTATATGTCTCCGAGACTGTCTTGAAAGTATGTGATCGAGATATTCTATAAGACATTTCCCAGATTGAGTTTGACTCGAAACTTTTTGAATGAGCAGTCGCGGAGACGACCGATGATGAGCTCATTGGGCGAATATATCGAATCGTCGAGCGTAGGCCCAATAGAGGCCACTGTGAATGAAAAAGTTTCGAGTCAAAGAATTTTAGCCAATGAAACCTTTAATCTTTTCTGTCAAAGAATCTCTATCCAAACCATACGCTTTATATAATTCTTCAACAGTCCCTGATTGCCCAAACTGATCATCCACTCCAATTCGTAACAACTTCTGTGACCATCCATTATCAGCAATCAATTCAGCAATAATTGAACCGAGCCCACCGTTTCTTTGATGTTCTTCAACGGTCACAATAGTAGTTACACCAAATTGTTCCATCAAAAACCGCAACTGCTCAACAGGAAATGGTTTTAAGATGCGGGCATTTAACAAAGCCACACTCACACCTTGCTGTGCTAACGCTTGAGCAGCATAGCGAGCCTCAACCCCAATTACTCCGGTTGAGATAATTACAACCTCAGCAGTATTACTGCTTTGATACAAAATAGTATTAGATGACAGATCAACTGCATCGCTCTGTTGTGTTAAAATCTCTGTCTCACTACGTGCCAATCTCATATATGACGGTTTTGGATTTTGAACCAATAATTTCATAAGCTGAGTCGCTTCAACACTATCGCATGGACTCACTACACGCATATTAGGAAGCACACGCATGAGTGCAATATCTTCAAGTGCTTGATGAGACCCACCATCCGAACCAACAGAAAGACCGGTGTGATGACCAGCAATAATTACCGGCTGATTGTTATAACAAATGGTTGTTCTAATTTGTTCCCAATTACGTCCTGGAGAGAACATTGCATACGATGCAATGACTGGAATAAATCCTGAAGCTGCCAATCCAGATGCAACAGCAGCCATATTCTGTTCAGCAACACCAACCTCAAAAAATCGATCTGGAAACTCTTCTTTAAATTCCTTCATCCGTGTAGACTCAGTCAAATCAGCACACAAACCAACCACGTTATGATGTATTCGTGCGGCTTCAACCAATCCTCTACCAAATCCATGACGACTTGGTTCTTTTTTTATAGGTGATTCATTCATATATTAGTGATGATGCGGAGCTACTAAGGCACCCTCTAAACTGCGCAAGCTTGCCAAAGCATCATATGCTTCTTTGTCTACCGGTGGCTTACCGTGCCATTCAAATTTATTCTCAAATGCTTTTACACCTTTCCCCGGAGTTGTATGCGCAATCACGAATAATGGTCTTCCGCTGGTATTTTTTTGATGCAGCACTTTTTCAAGCTCTTCAAAATTATGGCCATCAACTTCAGCAACCTCATAATTAAATGCACGCATTTTATCTGCCACCGGATCAAGCCCTACAATATTTTCCGTAAATCCATCAATCTGAATATGGTTTCTATCTAAAATAATCACAAAATTAGTGAGCTTGTAGTGCGCAGCGAGCATAAGCGCCTCCCATGTATTTCCTTCCTGCAACTCTCCATCAGAAATTCCTACAAAAACTCGTGCAGGATTTTTTTGTAATTGTAATCCAAGTGCCATGCCAACTCCTTGAGAAATTCCACAGCCAAGTGGACCTGATGATGTTTCAATTCCTGGCAAGTATTCACGATGAGGATGCCCTTGCAATCGTGACCCAAACGAACGCAGAGTTAACAGCTCAGCTTTTGAAAAATATCCAGCGTGCGCCATGGTTGCATACAGAGCTGGACAAATATGTCCATGAGATAACAAAAATCGATCACGATGTTCCCATGATGGATTTTTTGGATTATGTTTCATTGTTTGAAAATAAAGTGCCACTAAAACATCAGTAAATCCAAGCGGTCCAGCAGTGTGTCCCGACCCTGCACTTACCAGCATTTCAATAATAGACTCACGTACACGAGCAGCAATTATTTTTAATTCTTGTACGCGATCATAAGAAATCATATTCTTCTTTAGTTTACCATAGCAAAACTGCCGTCTCAGGCAGTTTTATGCGGGAAATAAGTTATGAAGATCGGTATATTTTTCAAGATAGTCTTCACCTCGTAAATAGGTTCCGATGGTGAAGTAGATGTGCTTATGAGCTGTATCACCAGCGACCGGTTCAATATTTTCAACTACCTTCTTAATAGCATCAGGCGTGACACCTCCATCAATATGAATATTTTCAAAAGCAGACTTTGTTACGCATTCAACCAATTCACCCACATGTTCATATAAAAACTCTTGTCCTTGCACACCAATATTCTCAATGGTCATACAAAGAGCATCGGAACAGTCTTCAGACATCTCACCTACAATATATGGATGCTTAAGCTCCGGACATACATTATGATGAACTTCTTTGCAAAATATGAGCACATTAGGGAGCGCTTCACGAATAGCCAAGATTGATTCGCGAGAAAATCCTGTATCCATAATATGAAATTCAATACAGCTAAAGTCACTGATATATTCCTTAAGCAGATCAACTTCTTGACGCCATGAAAGCGTTGGTAGTACGCCCGCAGCATATTTTTCTCCAACACAATCGATATGAATATGTGCCGCGTGCCCCTGCCAACGCTTTAAGAAATTTTCCAGATCTTCCTGGGTATATGGAAGACATGCCGGAACAATGTGATACTTACTCATAAATAGTGCAGTCATCAATCTGAGCAATACGGCGTTGATGACGCGTATCATTTGAAAATGGTGTAGATACAAAAATATCAATTGCATGCTTAATTTCACCAAGCGTCATAAATGCGGTTCCTAATGAAATTACATTTGCATTATTGTGATCACGCCCTAACCGTACCACTTCGTCATTAGCATTATTCACTACCATGGCACGGATTCCCTTGAAACGATTAGCCACCATTGCCTCACCCTGTCCAGACCGAGCAATGATAATTCCAAAAGCTTGTTGTTTTTGAGCAAGAGCTTCTTGAAGAAGTTTACACATTGGTGCTACGGTAAGCGGGTAGTCATCGTCAGGATGCATTGAGTCTGGCCCTACATCTACCACTGTATATTTTCCTTCTTGTTCAAGAAGCACGCAGAGTTGCTGCTTGTCCTCAAACCCTGCATGATCACAAGTAATGAGAAGTGTTGGCGTATCGTTCATATATTAGTTAGTAAATTTGAACGATTCAGCAAAGGTGGTAAAGATTGCATCAAGTGGTGCAATGTCATACTGCTTCACTTGATCACTTGGATTATCTTGATTGTGCCCAACAATATCATTAAATCCATGTCCAAGAAGAATCATTCGATAACATTTATTATTTTTATACGTTGCATAGTATTCCGTGGTTTCAAATTGACCAGCTCCAGCATCGCCAATTCCCGTTACTTTAGTAAACTTTTGACCATTAATAGTCACAGGAGTTTGCTTGCTTGGGAATGCGGTAAGAGGATTCCCGGTTACCATATTTACACATGACTTTTCATCTGCTTCAAATACTCCTACCCCCATATGAACTCGGGTAAGATTGGTACCCTTATAGGTGTCGTTTGGAAAATCAAGCACCCATGATGATACAAGTGGCTTTCCTTCTGCAATATAGCCATCATTAATAATATTTTTGCTGGTGTTGAGGGTAAAATTTGTTGGATACGTAACCTCATATCCATATTGAGTATCAGCGTACACGGCAGTTGCAGGAGTGACCGGTGTTTGAGTTACGGGAGTAGTAGGCTGCTCAGGAGTTGTTGGCTCAGGCGCCTTTACGGTACGCTGCGACAACACAATTATCAATCCAATAATTATTACAAGTGCAATAACAACAATTGTTGTAGTTGTTTTTTGTGATGACTGTTCCATAGAAGTATGTTTATTACGATTATGATCGAGGTATTGACTTAATCGCTTTCACATGACGCAAAAGTGTATGTGTGTACCCCATTTCATTATCGTACCAAGCCAACACTTTTACAAGATTGCCATCTACCACTTTTACCATCTGAAGATCTGCAATAGAAGCGTACGGTGAGCCAATAATATCTGTAGAAACGAGCGGTGCGTTTGAGGCGGTAAAGATCCCCTCCCAGCGTGGATCTTGCGATGCTTTTACCAGAATGCGCTGTACTTCCTCCACTGTTGTAGGGCGCTTTGAAATAAAGGTAATGTCTGCGATTGAGCCGGCAACCACTGGCACACGAAGTGAAATTCCATCAAATTTATTCTTGAGCGGCTCATACACTTCTGTTACCGCAATAGCTGCACCGGTAGTACTTGGAATAATATTTTGTGCAGCTGCACGCATTTCTCGTTTATCCTTTTTCCCTCCTCCATCAACAATAGATTGTGTTGCCGTATACGCATGTACGGTTGAAAGGATTGCTTTTTCAATTCCAATTGACTCATCCATAATAGCAATGATTGGCGATGCTGAGTTGGTGGTACATGATGCATTTGAAGTAATAGAACACGTCGTAACTTGATCAAGATTAATTCCTGAAAGTGCCGTAATTCCTTTTGCAGCTGATTCCCCTTTTACTGGGCCCGTGATAAGTACATGGCTTGCCCCCTGATCAATGTGAAATTGCGCTTTATCATAATTAGTGTAGAGACCGGTTGATTCAATTACCACATCAATTTTCATATCACGCCATGGTAACTTTGTTGGTTCTTTTTCTTGCAAGAGCTTTACGTGTCCAAATGGGGTCACCAAGTCTGCCCCATCGAGCGTAATTTTTCCTTGCATGAATCCTCCATACACCGAGTCATAACTGAGTAAATACAAAAGAGTCTCCGGATCCATCAAGTCATTAATGGCAACAATCTCACACTCTGGATCGTTAAGTGCAATCTTAAAAAATGCGCGACCAATTCTCCCAAAACCGTTGATAGCAATGCGTTTCTTATTCATACCCTCATTATACACTGAATATTTTCATAACAAAAAACCAGCATTGCTGCTGGTTTTTGCCTGAAGGCTAACAAATTAGCGTTCAACTTTATCAAGCCACTTTGAAGCGTGCTCTTTTCCGCCAAGTCCGAATGCAAGTCCTCCTGCAATTGCGAGCATAGCGATAATTCCGTATACAATTCCGAGGAATACTGGAACCACAATGTTTTGTGCAATGTTGAGCTCAGAAAGAACAACAACAATTCCAAATACCCACACCAAAACTTCTACGATCTTTGCAATAAAGTTGCTTGATCCAAGCTTGATAGCTTTTGAGCTTCCCTTTACGATCTTTGCAAGTGTTGATGCAACGATTGAGGTAATAAACAAAACTACAGTAGCAACAATCACTGATGGAATGTAGCTGGTAATTTTATCAAGGAATACATCTACTTGGGTAAGATTTACTACACCAAGAGCAAGTTTAAGGAAGAGGATGATGATAAGCCACTTAAAAATGGTACCAACAAACTTTCCTGAGTTGAGGTTGTATCCAGCGTTTGATACTGCAGTATCAAGACCGGTATGAGCAAGAAGACGATCAAGCTTGATAGCTTCAAAGATTTCTTCGATTGCTTTCTCAACAAGTGATGCAAGAAGCCATCCAATGATGAAAATAAGGATAGCTCCAATGATTTTAGTCGCAGAAGCAATTACTCCGATCCAGAGGACAGAGAGAGTTCCTGTGAAAATACTGAGAAAATCCATACGTATAGAATTTACGATCTAATTACTGTTAAACCGATCTTACGAAACGATAGATCGCAAGTCGTACTTATAGTATATCAGAATAATTCACTCAATCTTCATAGTTTTAAAGCAACTCTGAGGAAAAATTATAAAGAAATATTCTCCAAAGCTGTCAAGAAATCACCTCGTTATGAACGAGGTGAAATCTTATCAATAATACGCTGGTTTGGATAGTTAATCACATCAAGCACCAATGAATCGTGCATATTAATACGATACGCATATTCTTCTGGGGTAAATAAACAATATCGAAGCTCTTTTCCAATTTCTGATTCAAGCACCATCATGGCTTTCATAAACTTCTGTTTATCTACCTTATCCCCTACCACAAAAATATCTACCTGACGTGACTCATTTTTGGTAAAGATTCCTGAAAGAATGAGCAGCTTAATCACGCCAACATTGGTAAACTTTTCAGCAATATCTTTTGTGCGAATAAGTTCAGAATCAATAATAAGTGATTTAAGAGGTTCAATGAGCGGAAATTTTGGCTCAAGGCTATATGTATTCACATTTGCTTTACCATCTTTTGCCTTTTTAATAAACCCGGCAGATTCAAGAATTTTAATTTCCTTAAGTGCTTGAGCCCGCGAAATGCGTGATGTTGTTATAAGCGCCTGAATAGTATAGGTAGTTTGAGGATTAAAGAGAAAAAGGCGCATTAATTTAACACGGTATACCGACTGAAATATCTTAGAAAGGGTCTCCATTAACCTCAGTATATCAAATATTCTTTAATAAGAACAGATTGATTATTGAGCTGTTTTTTGGGTTGTAGGAGCAGTTTCTGCAGCCTCTTCTTCAACAACAGGCTCTTCTACTGCTACTGGTAACTCAATAGTTGCATCAAGAGGAATACTGATTACTGTTGGCTTAATAGCATATCCACCAAGTGGTGAATCAAGATAAATAAGTGCACGTTCACCTTGAATGGTAAATGGAAGTGCTTTACCGTATCCAGACGCCATAGTCATATTAAGATACCCAATAGCGCTTGCAACATTTGAGCTTCCTGTTGCCGTCAATTCACTTCTAATGAGTGAGGTAAGACTGGTTTGATTCAAGGTCTTAATATCATCAAGCCAAATAAGCTCGTTAGTATCAAGATCAATATTGTATGAACGAGTGGTTACACTATCGTTCATGAGTGCACCAGTGAGGTTGTCATATGCACGAGTACGTACGCTTAACACAATAGAAAATACTTCGCCAAACTGTGATGAGTATGATGATGACGTAGTATATCCTCCCTGAATGGTTACGCGCGCTGAAGTATTTGAAAGCTGCATGCCGCGCTGAACAATATCAGCAATATCATTCATCATGTATTTACGCACAGCCCCAAAAGCTGAGCTTGATTGTCCAAATTGAGGATACTTGATTGCAATAGTATATTGACGAGAACGATTAAAGAATCCTGATTCTTTGGCATATACCTCATCCTTAACAACAAGTCCTGAGTGATTCTTAGTATTCAAAGGAGCCTCCATAGGAAGAATGCTTGTCCATAACGCCAACGTTCCAAACAAAAGAACAAACACCACTGGAACCAAGATCACTGGCTCATGAAGCCAATCATTAACACTCATTACTTTTGGTGTAGATGTTCGTACCACCTTCTTTTTAGTAACTACTTTTTTAAGGGTGGCAGACTTTTGCAATTCATTTGCATTTTTTGTTTTCTTAGATGATACCTCCTTTTTCATATCTATAGTATACACATTCATATGCATCATATATGTAATCTAAAAAGATATCCACACATTATTACTCATGTACACAAAAAGCACTCAGTACTGAGTGCTTTTTGTTCAAGAGATTAAGATTACTTAACTTCAACCTTTCCTCCTGCTTCTTCGATTTGCTTCTTGAGCGCATCGATTTCTTCCTTCTTACCGTTTTCTTTAACGGTTGCGGGGAGAGATTCAACCATGGTCTTAGCTTCTGCAAGTCCAAGGCCAAGAGCTTCTTTAATAACCTTCATCACAGGGATCTTGTTTCCACCATCTGAGGTAAGAACAAGGGTGAATTCGGTCTTTTCTTCTGCTGCTCCAGCGCCACCAGCTGCAGGTCCTGCAACGGCAACAGCTGCTGCTGATACACCAAATTTCTTTTCAAATACTTTAACAAGCTCATTAAGATCAACTACTGACATTTCTTCAATAGCCTTAACGATAGTCTTGAACTTTTCAGGAACAGTAACTTCTTCAGTTGCTGTAACTTCTGCAGCTTCTGCTGCTACTTTTACGTCTTCTTCCATATATAAATATAAAAAATTAATGAGTAATTATTTTGCCTCCGCAATCTTTGAAAGTGCGATGACCATAGATTGAATTGGGCTGTTGATAATGTTAACAAACATTCCACGAAGGGTTTTAATGTCTGGAATCGTTGCAATAGCCTGCATCTCGGTAGCATTCATGAGCTTTCCCTCATAAATACCTCCAACGATTGTAAAGAGTTCTTTCATCTCTTTTTTATCGTTAAACCAGTTGTAGAGTACACGTGCTGATGCTGTTGGATCGTTTTGCGATACGGTTACCGCAATATTTCCTGGCAATTCAGGCATGTCTCCAGAAAATCCACCATCCTGTACTGCCTTTGCAATGAGGGTCTTCTTTGCAACTTGATATGATACGCCTTCTCCTGCAAGTGAACGACGAAGGTCAGTTGATGACGCCACGTCTACACCAGCAAATGATACGAATGTTGCTGAAGCTCCGTTTGTGAAAGCAGCTTTAAGATCAGACAATGTCTCTTCTTTTTTAGCTTTACTTGTAGCCATATAAATTGATGCGCGAGTGCACATCGCTGGTAAAAATTGATTTGCGACCACGGCCGCCGCTTACAATGTATTTGTTATACCTCGAGAGGGCTTATGGGATAACCAGTTTTACGTGGCGATTCCGTGCCTCTTTTCTTTGGCCGTATGGGAAGATCATACTATAAAATAGCTATTTTGCCAAGAGAACTCGTTCTGCAGTAAAAAAGCCTCGTTTGGGACTTCTTTGCTTACAAAACCATCTTTTGGAGCCGCGCTACACGATCCTCCGTTGAAGGATGTGAAGAAAAGAGCGATGCTAATCCTCCTCTAAAAGGATGAATAATGTAGAGGTTCTGAGCGGCTGCAACATTGGTTTCTTGCGGAATATGAGCCTGTTCAAGCTTTATAAGTGCCCGCGCCAATCCATCAGAACTCTTTGCAAGATGCGCCCCATCACGGTCAGCAGCAAACTCACGCTTGCGTGATACAAACATCTGAATCAAGAGTGAACCAATAGGAATCAAAAAGAATAGAATGATACTTCCCAAGAAATATACAATGGCATTATCCTTACCAATTTCTCTCACTACTACACGCCCAATCATATCTGCCAACACCGCCAAGAATCCCACCCCAACAGACAATAGTGTTCCTGTGAGCATATCGTAGTTTTTAATGTGAGCAATTTCATGCGCCAATACACCGCGCAATTCTTCTCTATCCAATCTATCGAGAAGTCCCCGATACACCGCCACCGCACTATGATTATAATCACGCCCCGTTGCAAATGCATTGAGCGCATCATCTTCAATAATGTAGAGCTTTGGGATAGGGATGCCTGCTGTCTGAGAAAGTTGCCCAACCATATCATACAGTTCTGGATTGCGATGCGGATCAACTTCTTCTGCTCCATGCATGCGTAAAATAATCTTATCTGAATAGAAAAATGAAATAACATTTAAAACAGTTACCGCAATAATTCCTGCATACGGAGCCAAACTATAGTATCCAAGCGCTCTAAAGACTACGCCAGCAAGCACTGCAATAAGTACTGATGCAAAAATAGTAATCCCAATGATTTTCCAGGTTGTTCCTTGAGGTTTTACTGCTTTCATATATTCACTATATCATTCTTCATCTGGTTTGGGTATTTCAAACTAACAATAAATTTTGATAACAAAAAACACCCCGAAGGGTGTTTAAAATTAGCTGTTTGAAGATGCAGTTGGAGTTTCTTCAGTATCTGCTGGAGCTTCTGAGGTGTTTCCCTTCAAAAGCCACTGGAAGAATCCGCCTTTCTTCTTTGGAGCTGCTTCTGTTTCTACTGCAGCATCTTCAGCCTTAGCATCAGCTTTGGTTTCGGTCTTTACATCTGCTTTCTTGGTTTCAGTAGTAGGAGTGGTTGTTTCTGAATCTGTTGAATCTTTCTTATTGAAGAGGTTTCCAAAATCAATACGAGAAGTATCTTTCTTAGTATCTTCGGTTGAAGTTCCTGCTGGAACAACTACTGAACCTCCATCAATAGCTTGTGCTGGTACGGTTACCGCTGGAGCTGGTACACGAGTAGTTACACTGCGAGTTGACCCATAGGTGGTTCCTGTACAATCAGTTACCCATGCACGATATGAATAGGTCTTTCCTGCTGGAACATCACGCAAGGTGTACATGATTACTCCATCATTCACGTCTTCTACGCGAGGTGATGCCTTGGTCCATTCAGATCCGTATCCAAATTCAAATCCTTGAGTAGCGGTACCTGCAACACATCCATCTGCAGGACGAACGATTCCAACCATAGTTGCTGATGAAGTAGTAACTCCTTCTGCGTTAACGGTAGTTGCGAGGGCTTTGCGTCCGCCGATTCCGGTTTGGCCGCTTTGACCATTCATAGTATTAACAAGGTTACGCTGATATGCCTCGGTGATGGTCATGTCGGTTGCGGTTCCATCTGGCAAGGTTACAAATACGCGACGAACTGATTGAGCATCAGCTGATGACATTGCCATAGCAAATACGAGTACAACAATACCTGCAAGGGTAGCAATCTGGCGAACAAGTGATGCAGACTTGGTTGGGGTGTTCATAAAGATTTCAGAATTATTCTTGGTATACATTAATGAAATCAAAATTTAGGCATTGCGTCTACTTGCCTACTTAATGATTTTATGGTGAATTATTATTAAAGAGAAAATAAAAAAGCGTACAAAAGTACGCTTAGTTTAAAATTAAGATAATCAATTTAAGGGCCTATCTTGAGTAACCCAAGGCATCAACAGCCTCCATTACCGTTCTGAATCTTCGCTGTGGCTGAAGACCTATGTTTAGGCCACCATTTCGTGCCAAACGCTGATAATTATACCAGTATGCTGCGTCTCCGTAGGCGCTTGGATTTCCCCGCACCGGAGGAGGGCAATAAGGTCTCCCAGTAGCATATGGATTACCGTAAGGCTGCTGATATCCGTATGAGTTCCCATAAGGACTGTACATCCCCGGCATACAGCTCTGCAGTAACATAGTTACGAAAAACAAAATAATCAAACCGGCTCTTCTCCAATATTGAGGCACCGAATTAATTGACAACCCCAAATAGATAGAACTAATGGCAAGGCCCAAAATCACAAATAAACCTGTTCTCTTTTTCATGCTCTTAAAAGATTTAAAATGTATATATTATTGTATTAATAAGTAATTTGATAGTATTATTATATCATACTTAGATGTATTTGTAAAGTACTCTTAATATTCCTTATTTATAAAGACTTTACGGAGTTTTTAACAGTTATATAGAGGGTTTAGGGCTTCATATCCCCTACTATATTTCCCAATATCCTTACCCATAAATTCCCCTTTTCCCATAACAAAAAACACCCCGAAGGGTGTTTTTTGTTATCCAGAACCTAGTTCCAGCTTAAACGCGATTAGCGAGTAAGAGTTTGGAATTCGGTGCGGAAGTTCTCAACTGGGAGAAGGGTGAATACAGTTTCACCTGCTCCATCAGCAAGAGTGTCAGCATTGTAGAACTTGAGGGTCTTAAGTGCTACGCGGAGTGAGTCGGTTGTTCCGTCTGACGCTGCGGTTGCAGTAACCTTAAGAGTAAAGTTCTTAGCTGATCCATCATCAAGACGGTATCCAAGATTTTGGATTGAAGCGTTTGAAGATGAAAGGGTTGAGATAACAGTTCCATCAGCAGTTCCGTTTGTAAACACTGAGTTGTTTACAGAAGTGATATCTGTTGATGCTGCTGAAGCTGATTGCAAGGTGAATGCAAGAGCCTTAGCCGATGCTCCATCTGCGGCAAGGGTTGAGGTTGCAGCAAATTCTGCTGACTGTCCGATATAGAAGGTGTTTCCAGATGCGGTAAGAGTCAACGGAATGGTGTATTCAACTGCAGTGGTTTGTCCACTGTTGTTGGTGGTACGTGCGATTGAAGCAGTTCCCATGGTTGCAACAACACCTGATGTACGGATAGTGTGAACATATCCAGTAGCTGAACCGGTGATTGAGTTGCTTGGTACAGCATCATACATTCCAGTTTCAAGAGCCAAAGTGGTTCCAGTTACTGAAGACTTGATAGTTGCACCTGAGTTTGCGTTTGGATTTCCTGAGTTATCAGGCATTGACGCAAGCTTTACATAAACGTTAATAGTTGCAGTTGATCCACTAGTAATAGTGAAGTTGCGGTTAACGTCGAAGTTGATGGTATCAGTTTCGTAAGTGGTGTTGTCAGCTGATGACTTTGATGTGATTGAGTCAAAACGGGTTCCGTTGATTTCAATCCAAGTTGAGTCAATAACAGCCTTATAGAGTGCTCCGTAGTCAGTTGAAGAAACAGTTGCCTGTGTTCCTCCTGAAGCTTCGGTGATGTCAAGCTTAACTGGAACGGTCTTGATCTTGATATCTCCTTCTTCAGCCTTAACGGTGTATGAGTGTACAAGCATTGCTGATGAAGCAGTGTTCTTGTTAGCCATCAAGGTCTTTGATACAGGGTCATTTGAACTAGCTGTTACGCGTACAGTTGAAAGACCTCCGAGGTTCTTAATAGTCAATACTGCAGCATTGCTTGCAACCTTATCGGTTCCAAAAGTGGTTCCGGTAAAAGTAGAAGCGAGTCCTACGTATTGAGTAATTCCAGCCTGGTCAAGCATACGGATTCCCTGAGCGTCAGCTCCGAGTGAGATATCCCACTTAACATCGCCTGATCCTCCGTTAGCACCAGAATTGATGTCAGCAAGGATTGAGATGTTTTGTGTGCGATCCTTTGGAAGGATAGCAGTAAGTCCTGAAAGGCGAAGGCGGTATACACCTGATGAAACTTCATCCCACATAGTTGCGTTAGCAGTATCGAATGAAGCTACTTGAGTGTCGTTTACCTTGATCATTACGCGATCAAATACACGCCATGGTGTAGTTGGTGATGGCACAGTTCCGTTAGGAGTTGCCACAAGGTCAATTCGTTCGAGCTTAGCATCTGAGTACTGAGTATCGAACTGTACGCGAGCAACTTCTACTCCACGTGCTCCTTCTTCTACTGAAGAGTTAGATGCGTTGCGGATTTGGAAGTTACGAGTGCGGAGTTCTGCTCCAGGAGTCAAAGTTCCTGGGGTAGTAGGTGTGGTTGGGGTAGTAGGTGTTACTACAGCTCCATCACAATCCTCGATTGCAGCACCAGTCATTGGTCCTACAACTCCGTCGGCCTTAAGACCGAGGTCTTTTTGTGCAGCCATAACAGCAGCACGGGTTCCCTTACCGAAGATTCCATCGGCAGTGAGCCCTAGATCCCAACATGCGTTGAGAGCATCTTGAAGTGATTCAACAGCGAGTCCGCGTGAACCTACTTTAAGAGTACGTGAGTGGGTGTAAGCTGATGCTGCGTTTGCGGTCAATGAAACTGACGCAAGAGCAGTAATAGCTACGAGACCAATCACGTTCTTGATTGATTTACTAGTCATATCTTGTAATGTACATAACAAGACATTAATCTACCTCTCCATCTGAAACGCAATACGAAATTCACCGCTATCGACAGACGGTCAATCTAGTCGTAGTGTGTTGTACCTTCAGATAGTTCAATAGAAAACTGTCTTTTATTACACACGAGGTGGATTCGACTTAATAATAAGTCCACCTTTTTTCAATGTGTGTAACCAAAATAAGAATTGATAAAGTTCGCAAAAGAAAAGATATCAGACAAAAAGGAAATCTTTTTTGGTCTTTCCGATTTCTTTACCAGAGTAATAATTATTAACCTGATGTATTTGGTTGGTAATTATTCATCACAAGGTTACTCCTTATGATGGTGCCTCATGGGCACAGTAATACTTTATTGATACAAAGCACTGTGTGTCCACGAAGGTGTTCTAAGTATATACCAATGAAATGAAGTTATTCAAGAGATGGTATTCCACAACCCAATGGGTTACAAACTACTGACTCTTGCTATGTGTTGTGACGTGTTTACGAGCATGATATTACACTAAGATTATGCCACATTTGAGCTTATCCTGCAAGGGATTTTGTGAGGATCCTATGAAGCGTTCAAATGGTAGGAAACCCAGCGCTTTTCCCCTTTCTTAATGACCCGTTTTTCTTGCACCAATTGCTGGAGCTCTCGCTGAATACGCTTTGCGCTTAATGCTGGAAATTGAGCCTGCAATTCACTTGGTGTTTGTTGTTCTGATGCTTTGATGGCAGCAAAAATAGCTTCCCGATATTGATTAGTTGTAGCCTCCTGGCGAGTACGCACTGGCTGTTGCAATTGTGTTTGAGCAACTGGAACGGTTCGAGCTTGAACAAATTCTTGGGCAGTAACCGGAGCCGTTGTTGGCGACATTAGTGTGTGGATATCTTGAGCCACAGGAACTTCAGCTGCTGCTGATGCTGGGGTATGTATATATGTAGGCGGCTGAACAGGAACACGAATTTCTTTGCGTTCTGAACCAGCTTGATTAAAGAAATCTCCGTGATCCTTAGTAAGTATGTTGGCCAGATCTGCGCTCGCATCTGGCGCTTGAGCAGTACTCTTAGCATTATTAACGCGTGAAGTATTAAAAAGTGCAGGAAGGGTATTTTCAAGATCGTGGAGGTCACCAAGCAGTGCAATGCAAAACGGCGTAATCATGGTTACGTTTGATGTGGCAAGAAGTCCTGCTTCTGCGCCAAAGATAATAAGAGACAATGCATACTCAACTGACTCTTTAACGGACATAAAGTGATTCATGATAGTGTGACGATTGTCCGTTACAGGAATTTTTGAAGCACTCAAAATAGTAAGGGACACCGAATGTAAGTGTTTACCAAAGTCATCTTCCTGCCAAAGGTTACCCAGCATATAGAGTGCTGAAGAAATCTTACGGACACGCGTTCTAAAGGACACAAGAAAATCTTTATTGTCCGTTATAAATTCCAACCATACATTTTCTTGTCCATTACCATGATTATCCTGTCCATTAGAATTTGCGAGTGGTGATTTGTCCATTACTCGTATTCTACATATTTTAAAGGACATTTCAATATGTCCATTATAAAAACCTGTTGTGCAATAAACCTTTCTGATCATAGATTTCACATATCATTCGCCCAGTTCTTGCCTAAAAGTAGCATGTAAAATAACTCCTGATGAAGCAGTTTCGGAGGTGTATTTGAGGCACTTTTTAATGTGTGTAAACTCTGCTTTATTGTGTGCCTCAAATACACCGAGAATAGGACTTGATCCGCTGCTTCATCAGGAGTTATTTTGTAAGAATTTATATCCGTTTTAACTTGAGCGAATGATATATAATATATGCATGGCTAAACCCGGACGACCTCGCAAACAACCTCTTCCAGAAGAAGATCCTGTTGAAATCTTAATCACCAAATCGCGCATGATCCGATTCTTCGGATTAGTACTTTTTTTAATCAGCGCACTTGCTCTTTATTCCCTTCTTTCAAACGGAGGACTCATCGGAGAATTTATTACCGGATACCTCATTCAATTTCTTGGAGTATGTACACTCCTCCTCACAACACTTGCCGCCGCAGTGATTGGTGCGCAGCTGCTCTTCACCAAAAAAAGTACGCTTGATGGAATTGATAGCGCACTTGCGGTGGTACTTCTTGCCACGGTTGCAACCATGCTCGATTTTCTTCCCAACAATGCAACCGCCGGAGGAACGCTTGGATTCACGCTGAGGAATATCTCGCAAACACTCTTTGGACTCTACGGTGCCATGTTGGTATCGGTTGTAATTTTTATCGGTATCATTGCTATCATCATGCTCCGTCACAAGACCATCAAATCGTGGTGGGATAATTTTATTGAATTTATTACCACACTTGGTGATCGCGCAGTAGCTTCCCAAGAAGATCTCGAAGGTGATGACATACTTGAAGAAGTAGTGCTCACTGATGAAGATCGTCAGCGCACTGTACCTATTATTAGAAACGGAACAGAATCAGAGCGCACCGAAGCTCCTTCAAAAAAGAATGGCAAGATTGCTGAGACACCCGCCTTTGTTCCCCTCTCAGATACATCGCTTATTGATGATTACAACCCGCCAGCACTTAACCTTCTTAAGACATCGTCTGGGAAAGCTGGTATTGAAGACACCCAAGCACGCAGTGATGAAATTGTGCGCACCCTCAAGAACTTTGATATTGATGTAACAGTTGAAGAAATTGATGTGGGGCCAACGGTAACTCGTTTTGCAGTGAAACCTCGTGAAGGAACACGTCTTCAAAAAATTGTTGGACTCCAAGCTAACCTTGAGCTTGCACTTGCTTCATCTATTCGCATTGAAGCACCCATCCCTGGAAAGTCATTAGTGGGAATCGAACTTCCAAACAGCAAAAAAGCTCTCGTTGGACTTGGATCAATGTTAGCGGACGCTCAATTTAAGAATTCACACAAACCACTGTACTTTGCACTTGGAGCAAGTATTACTGGTCAGCATCACTTTGCTGATCTTGCAAAGCTCCCTCACCTGTTGGTTGCAGGAGCAACGGGAGCTGGAAAATCTGTAGCCGTACATAATATTATTACCAGTCTTCTCTACCGCAATGGACCAAAGAAGCTCCGCTTTATCATGGTGGATCCAAAGCGTGTTGAGCTTACGCTGTACAACAACATCCCGCATTTGTTGACGCCGGTAATTAAAAATCCAAAACAAGCTATTTTTGCACTCCGTTGGGCGGTTAAAGAAATGGAGCGTCGCTACAATATTTTGGAAGAAAACTCAGTGCGCGATATTGGTTCATATCATGCCAATATTGTTGAGCCTGCCTACAAAAATATTAACGATGCATCAGATACCTCAAACCTTCCAGAGCGTATGGCATATATTGTGATTGTTATTGATGAAATGGCGGATCTTATGCAGTCGTTCCCTCGCGAACTTGAAGCTGCAATTGTACGCCTGGCGCAGATGTCTCGTGCAGTTGGGATTCACTTGATTCTTTCAACACAGCGCCCATCGGTTAATGTTATTACTGGACTCATCAAAGCAAACATTCCTGGACGTATTGCGCTTAGAGTTGCATCACAAATTGACTCACGCACTATTATTGATGTTGCGGGTGCAGAAAAATTGCTTGGTGCTGGAGATATGCTCTTTGTTGGCTCAGAGTCTGCCAAGGGTGAACGCTTGCAGTCTGCATACGTTTCAGAAGATGAGCTTAAAGCCGTTGTTGCTCAGATTAAAGAAGAAAATGGCGAAGAACTCGATCAAATTATTATTCCAACCGGCGGAAGCGGTGATGGTATGAGTTCTGGTGGCTCAAGCGGGTTTGGTGGTGATACTGGAGGAGACGACGATGCCGATGATGATTTATATGAAGAAGCTAAACAGGTTGTTATGCAAGCCGGAAAAGCTTCAACCAGCTATTTGCAGCGCCGCTTTAAGATTGGCTATTCACGTGCGGCACGCTTAATGGATATCTTAGAAAACAAAGGAATTATCGGACCACAGGATGGCGCAAAACCTCGTGCGGTACTTGGCGGCAACAATGGTAGTTCTATGAATGATAATGAGGAATCTGATGGCATGGGACCACGTGGATCAGATATTGAGCGTTCATATGCTGATGAAGAATAAAAAGAAATCAGTTGCTCAACGTGTTTCACTTTTAGTAACGGTCATTGCATCAATCTGTGGTGCAGTATACGTATTATATGTAGGTCGCTCGCTCATACTTCCACCAAAAGTAATCTTTGAAAATATTAAGGATGGAACGGCGTTTGAATATCCTTTGGTGATTCTTGAAGGATCAACAAAACGCACCCAAAGTATTCAAATTAATGGATACCCTATTACCCTTTCTCCCGAAGGCACATTCCAGCATGACATACTGTTATCGCCTGGAAACAATACCCTCATCATTGACCTACAAGATCCTTTCTCAATGCAAAAACGCCGCATTCTGAGACTTTATTGCCGATTCCCATGCCAACCATATATTTCACCATCAGTCACAAAGAAATCTGATACACCGGCTATTGACGCTCAAACTAAAAGCGAAGATACTATAGATATTACTAATACAGATTCTGAAGCAACGCCTTCACTAACACCCGTTAATTAACACATTCGTATGGCAAAGAAAGCAAAATCGGACAAATCAGTTGGTAAAGCATCTAAAGGAGGAGATGCACACGGAGATATTTCCAAAGAACTCAAAGAAACCATTGCAATGATTCAAACCAAATTTGGTGAAGGATCAATTATGAAGCTTGATGAGACCGCAAAAGTTGATGTTGATGTAATCCCTACCGGATCAATCGGCGTTGACGATGCGCTTGGCGTTGGAGGATACCCTCGCGGACGTATTATTGAAATCTTTGGGCCAGAATCATCTGGAAAAACAACACTTGCACTTCACGCAATTGCAGAAGCTCAGAAATTAAACGGTGTATGTGCATTTATTGATGCCGAACACGCACTTGATCCAGACTATGCACGCAAGCTTGGTGTAAATATTAATAATCTTTTGGTATCTCAACCAGATAATGGAGAACAGGCGCTTGAAATTGCTGACACCTTGGTGCGTTCAGGCAAGCTTGATATTATTGTTATCGACTCAGTAGCAGCATTGACACCGCGTGATGAAATTGAAGGAGATGTGGGAGATTACCATGTTGGAAAACAAGCACGCTTGATGTCTCAAGCCCTTCGCAAATTGACTGCCCTTGTTTCAAAAACACGAACAGTAATTATCTTTATCAACCAAGTACGTATGCAAATTGGTGTGATGTTTGGTAATCCAGAAACTACTCCAGGAGGAAAAGCGCTTAAGTTCTATACTTCTATCCGTATCGATATCCGCAAGATTGCGCAGATTAAAAAAGGAGAAGAAGTTGTTGGAAACCGTACACGTGTAAAGATTGTTAAAAATAAAGTTGCGGCACCATTCCGTCAAACCGACTTTGATATTATCTATAACGAAGGAATTTCAAAGCAAGGAGAACTCTTGGCGCTTGGAGAAAAGTATAAAGTTATTGGAAAGTCTGGAGCTGCATATACGTATACTCCGACCGATGGCAGCGAAGTGGTAAAGCTTGGACGTGGATATGATGCTGCTCGTACATTCTTGCGAGAAAATCCAACCGTTGAAGATTCGTTGTTGGCAGATATTAAAACTGCAACTAAACGTGATCGTTCAGGAGAATCTGCTGCACCGTCAGTAGATAGTTCCGAGGATGAAGCAGGGCTGGATGAATAGTAGTAAAACTAAATGTAAAAAGCTCTCACTGCACAAACAGTGAGAGCTTTTATAATAAAGGGTTTTTTACATAATGTCCCCTGACTTAGGACAATCAAGAGCGTGGAAAATAATTTTTTCAAAATTACTTACAGCACGCCAATTGATTTCTTTTTCCGAAGAATTAACCAAGTCTTCAGGAATAACCTGTCGATTGCCCACCCATGGTTTCTTACCAACAATTTCAACGAGCTCTAAAAAGTCTCTATTAAACTCCTTCGCAACATTCTGTATAGCAATAGCAACGAGAAAGTATTTTTGCTCTTCACACACTTCCAAGCTCACAAATTTATCAAAACGTTCGTTACGAAAGTTTGACCTGAGAACAAGATCTATCTCGTTTAACTCAAAGTTTCCTTGAATACTTCTTATCGAACTTTGAATATGCTTTATCAAATGCAAGGCCTGTTTGTTTGTAGAGGCTTTTCCTGAAAATACCTGCCTTAGTGCGATAAACTTTAATATCGTTGTTAAAGCAAGAATTAATTGATTTAAATATGAAGGCGCTTTAAGATTCTGATAATCCACTTTCCCAAAGAACACCCTTTCTTGCTTTTTTGTTTTCATTGTAATTGATAAGGTTTGGTTCTGTTTGGGATTATACATAAATCTCAACAAAATACAAAATCCGCATTTCTGCGGGTTTTGATTAACAAACAATGTTGTTATTTAGACTCATTAACTCGTTCTGAGTATTCTCCAGTTTCAATATTTACTTTAATGAGTTCCCCTTCATTGATGAAGAGCGGAGCGTTTACGGTTGCACCAGTCTCGAGTACCACAACCTTGGTTCCACCGGTAGCGGTGTCTCCCTTGATTGAAGGTGGAGCTTCCACAACACGAAGATCAACCTTCATGGGATACTTAATTCCGATGATTTTCTCTTCCCCGTCTTTAAGGGTAAATACTTGCGCTTCAACTTCTGATTTCTCTTTAATATATTTAATCTGATCTCCAA
Organism: Minisyncoccota bacterium; assembly: GCA_036405175.1. Classification (GTDB taxonomy): domain Bacteria; phylum Patescibacteriota; class Minisyncoccia; order Phycocordibacterales; family UBA1006; genus DASWYC01. Next base: position 93,228 of record DASWYC010000002.1, on the reverse strand, counting down.
CAATTTTGTCATCAAGGACAAAACGATCTTTTGGATTATCAGGCCAGCTGAACCAAAACTCAGCTTTCTTCTCGTTTTTATACAAGAAGGTAATTGGTTTCTTAGAAATATCAGCTTCTTCAACGCGATCAGAAACTTGGAATACCTGTTCGATCACGCGTCCAGAAATGAGGCTTTTAAGCTTGGTCTTATTGGTAGGTTTTCTCATCTGAGTACGAGCAACATGTGAGTCCACTACTTCATAGGGTTCTCCATCTACCACCACATACTTTTTGAGTGTTACCTCGTTGTAATCTAAAAGTGCCATAGAGTTCTAGTATACCCTATCCTTGGATGTATGGGAGGAATCCCATAAATCGAGCACGTTTAATGGCTGCTGAAAGTTTTCGTTGATTCTTTCGGCATACTCCCGCACGACGTGCAGGCAAGATCTTTCCTGAAGGTGACAAAAATCGCTTCAAAAGATCAACATCTTTGTAATCGATGTGTTTAATTCCGTTTTGTTTGAAAAAACATTGCATATTGATTTATCTTAAAATGGGATATCTTCTAAATCTACATCAGCTGGATATTCAATTGCATCCATTGCTGGAGCTGCTTGTTTTGGCTCGTCAGTTTGAGGAATCTGATTATCAGATCCAAAGTCGCGCGGAGCTGAACCGCCTTGTGGGCGATTTCCAAGTTGAATATTTTCTGCAATTACCTCGGTACGATAGCGCTTTTTGCCATCAGTATCATCCCATGAACGAGTTTGCACGCGTCCTTCCACTAAGAGTTGTGAACCTTTTTGAAGGTATTGTCCGCAGATTTCTGCCTGACGACCATAGGTTACGATTGAGTGGAATTCAACTGCGTCCTTTTTTTGTCCGGTTGCAGCGTCCTTCCAGGTACGATTAGTAGCTACCGAGAACGTACACACTTTATTTCCCGTAGGAAGTGTTTTAAGTTCTGGATTTTGGGTAAGATTTCCGAGAATATAGATTTTATTAAGATACATACAGATTAAGAATGAGTTATTAATTATTCATCACCTTCGACTGTGAGATCTTCTTCAACCAATTTATTAATCTTGTTTTGCATTTCATCGTCTTGCACATCGTCCTTAACTTCAGGTTCTTCTGCAGCTGCTACAGGAGCTTCTGCTTCGGTTTCTGATTCATCAGACTTTGATGCTCGTTGAATGCCACGCATAGGACGCTTTTTAGCAAGCGTATCCTCGCGAACAGTGTTGATAAGAAGGTGGCGAAGAACTCCCTTGTGGATCTTTACCATCTGAGCAACTTCTTCAAGAAGCTCAATGGTTCCCTCAAATTTGATTACGCCAAAGTGTGCGGTTTCAAATGAGATTCGTTTGTTATCGATAACCTTGAACATTGGATATGCGAGACGGATAAGTTCCGGCGCCATTTCTGAAATGATTTCTCCGCCCTTGCTTGTTACAAGAGCAGTTACATCACTGTGAAATTTAGCAACTTCAGCTTCTCCGAGTGTTGAAAGAAGATGATATCCAAGTTCGTAAACTTTTGTTGATTGAATGTCGTCCATAATTATGGTTTTTGACGAAATTTCTAATAATATGCAGGAGGAAAAGGGTGTCAAAAGCCCTCTCTGGTCGAGTCCTCAAGCCCTCTTACCATACCATATATAGCTTTTTTTGACTAGATGGATTATGACAAATCTTATTGTGACAGAATTAGCCACTGCGTATGAATTTTTAGTGATTTTTGAAACATAAAATAGTGTTGAAAAATATTGATTTTTTTGTATACTATGGTGACTGTCAGTGTAGCTCAGCTGGTTAGAGCGGAGGATTCATAAACCTCAGGTCGGCGGTTCAAGTCCGCCCTCTGACACAAGAAATATCCCAGGTCACCTAGGTGATCTGGGATATTTGCTTATTTCTTTTTAGTTCCAGCGGGTGCAAACCACGTTTTAAGCCACTCTTTCATCATGCTAATTTCTTTCGTTTGAGCACTCACAATATCACTGGCGAGTGCCTTAAGCTCTTCCCTTTGGCTATTTTTAAGCACTAAACGTGCCATGTCTACTGCGCCCTGGTGATGCACGATCATTTCTTCAAGAAACTTTTTATCAAACTCATCCCCTTTCAAATCTTTGATTGAAGTGGTCATTGATGACATCTGGTCACCCATTCCCATTTGAGAATGATCCATTGGAGCTGGCTGAACGCGAATAAAACGACCGCCCACAAATCCAATAACAATTCCAATTATCCCGATAAGGATAAATTTGAGTGATTTCTTCATATATACTTCTAGTATATCAGGTATACGTGGTGCAATACCTAGTTTGCCAATTTTTTGTTTGTTTGGTATAGTTGAGGGGCTCGCGGAGTGGAGTAAAGGTAACTCACGGGGCTCATAACCCTGGGATGTCCGTTCGATTCGGACCTCCGCAACAAGAAGAAAAATCCGACCAGAAATGGTGGGATTTTTCAGTGGACTTAGAAGTTAGTGTAAGAAAAAGGGTGGTCGGCAAAGCCGACCACCCTTTTCTTAGTTCACTCTACGCTGCCTGAATCATATTCACTGCAGCCTCGTACACCTGATACGCATGATTTGCTAATCGTCGATCAACCTTAAACATAAGCCCTTCATGAGCAATACGATTACGCATAATATGCACTCCCCATACCTGCTGAATCACGGGCGCAAGAAATGGCGGATTAGCTTTTAGCATGTCAGCAAATGTTGCACCTGGCACGCCTTTTGCACGTAATAATTCTTCAATTAACGAATCAGCTTCAATAATCGCCAAACGCCACTTCTCTTCTGCATCAGAAAGAAAAAGTCCTCGAATAGTCTCCCATCGCGATGGCTGAGCCTGCTGTGTCTCATATTTGCGTACAAAAAAGTTTGTCCACTTCTCATCTTCTTCTTTTTTAATTTCTTTAATACGAATATATGAATATCCAATTGCCATCAAACCAAGAAATGTTAATAGTGACGCAAAACCAATTAAGCCGTTATTGGTCAAAAGCCCAAAAACTCCTTTGGTAATTCCAGAATTTACGAGGGGATCAAGCAAGAATGCAAACATAGCTTTAGTATACCAAAAAACAGAGACTAGCTCTGTTTGAATGGAGTAAGTTTTTCAAATTTAGTTCCAAAATCAAGAATAGTGTGATCACTAAAATAGTCTCCAATAATCTGCATTCCAATTGGAAGTCCTGCCTCGTCATGAGTATATGGAATTGAAACACATGGAACTCCTGCAATATTGATTGGCAACGTGAAGAGATCCTGCATGTACATCTCAAGTGCCGAAGAAATTCCTCCAATCTTAAATGCTGGTGTTGGTGCAGTTGGTGTCACAATCGCATCAACTTGTTCCGCAAAGAGCTTACGGAATGTTGCGGTAATTTCTTGACGCTTAGCATTTGCTTTTCCATAGTAGGCATCTTTATATCCTGCAGAAAGAGAGAATGTTCCCAGTAGAATACGGCGCACCACTTCATCTCCAAATCCTGATGCACGAGTATATACGTACTGTTCAAGCAGATCTACATAATCTTCGCGCAATCCAAAACGTACACCGTCATATCGTGCAAGGTTTGATGATGCTTCGCAAGGAAGAATAATATAGTACACGGAGATAGCATCAACAAAGAGCTGAGTATCAATTTCCACCAATTCATGTCCGGCAGCTTCAAGTTCATTCAAAAACTTTTCATATGCATCCTTAACTGATGCATCAATGTTTTGTGATGCTACAAAATTTCTCAGTACACCAACCTTCTTAATCTCCTTCTTAGTAGTCGCTCGTTCACTCATTGGAATGTTTGTGGCGTCAAACTGATCTTCGGTTGAGATTACGGTATACACCAAGTTGGCATCATTGCATGTCTTCGCTAATACACCCACCTGATCAAGTGAACTGGCAAGTGCCATCAACCCACGACGAGACACGGTTCCATACGTTGGCTTGAATCCAACAATACCGCAAAAACTTGCCGGTTGGCGCGATGAACCTCCTGTGTCTGATCCAAGTGCCACTGGCACCATTCCTGAAGCTACTGCTGCTGCCGAACCTCCTGATGAGCCTCCTGGTACCCGTGTTGGATCTACGGGGTTTTTTGTTGGGCCATAGTGTGATGATTCTGTTGAAGATCCCATCCCAAATTCGTCCATATTGGTGCGACCAATAAACAATGCTCCGGCTTTTTTAAGCTCAGTAATCACATGCGCATCGTACGATGCAACATAATCCTTCAAAATCTTTGACCCTGATGACGCATGCTTTCCTTCAATTAAAATATTATCTTTAATTCCCATTGGAATACCGTGCAAAACTCCTGAGCCATTTGATTTATCTGCAATAGCTGCAGAATCAAGTGCATCTTCATAGATTTCAATAAATGCATTAAGCTCTCCGTTTTCACGCTCAATTTCTTCAAGATAGACTTGTGTAAGCTCTGAACTGGTAATAGTTCCTGCACCTAATAACTTGCGTGCTTCTGTAATAGTAAGTGAATCAGTATCAATCATATTATTTTTTCAAAATTTGTGGAACGACTAAAAATCCATCCTGTTGTTGTGGGAAATTTTTGAGAAGCAATTCTCGAGAGAATGCAAAATTTTCTACGTTGTCTGGGCGTGTGCGGTTATAATTGGTATTTTTAAAACTCTTAACCTCTGCTCCGGCAAGTTTATCTACAAATTCCAGAATACTTGCAATGCTTGATTTAAGGCCTTCTGATACACGATCTGAGTGGATACGTGCAAGATTTGCCAAGTACGACGTATTGATTTCCATGCGTGGATTGTAGCATTTTTGAACCCATTTTGAAAGAAGCTTGCGAGTATAACGATTTAAGCGTACGATAATGATGAATCATAAACTTATTAAAATGAAAATTATAAAAATCTCAGAACGACTCAATAGGCAAAAAGAGCAACTCAAAACTAATGCTCAACAAATTGCCCTTCTTTTACAGAAGGAGCTTGGAACAGAAGTTAAAACAACATATCCTTTTGGCGTAGCACGCTTTCGTATTGAAAAAGAAAAGGCCCGAGCTTTTCTGGATCTCTATGCAACAGGAAGTATAGTTTATTGTCTTCAATTTAAAAAGACAATCATCTATCCAAGACCCACCCTTACGGCATCGGATAAAAACACGTTAGATTTAACTAATACTCAAGAAATAGAAAAACTACTCACTCTTCTTAAAGAGCACTTTAGAGGTGAAGATTGATTGCTTTTGTACTAATAGATGAAACTCCTTTTTGATAAATCGAAAAGGAGTTTTTTATTCAGCAGTAATTTCTTCTGAAACCGGAGTTTCAAATAACGCACGTTTATTTTGTTTTTTAGCTTCAAGATCGTTTACAATCTCGGTAAGCATAATTGAGATTGGCAAACCAAGGAATACACCAACAATTCCTGCAATCTTTCCTCCAACAATCAAAGACAACATAATAATGAGTGACGGAACTCCGGTAGCCTTATTGAGCACCAACGGATGAATTACGTATCCTTCAATCTGCTGGATCACAAAGTATAGCAACCCGGTAAGTGCAAAGAGTTCAAACCCTCCCGCCAAGAACGCAATAATGAGCGCAGGAATAGTTGCCAAAATAATTCCAAACGGAATAAGTCCCATGATGGCCGCAAATGCTGAAAGCAAAATAACATACGGAACTTTCAAGAAGAAGAGTCCGATAGCAGTAAGTACGGCAACAATGAATGCTGAAAGAAGCTGCCCCTTAAACCATGAACCAATTTTTTTCTCGGTGCGAGCCCAGAGCGAGATTGCATACGGTTCATATTCATAGGGTGTTACTGCTTTTAAAAACTTATGAACACTACGCTTCTGCATTGCTAAATAGAGTGAAATGATTACCAACAACACTGCGTTGACAATTCCTCCTAAACTTGAAGAAATAGTTTTAAGAATTCCGCCAGACAATAATGAAACCAAACTCTTAAGATCAGCTAGCCCTGATCCTGCTGCCGCTCCGCCACCTTGGCTTACCTGTGAAAATACTTCTTTAGCATTAATAAAGTCACCAAATGCTTGAAAAATAGATGAACCTTCTTCACTGTTTGGAAGCAATGCAAAAATTCCTGAGAGCTCACTTGCAAAGAGCGGGATAAGGGCATAGAGCAATCCACTGATTGCAACAATCATAATCAAATACACCATCACAATTGCGAGTCCTCGTGGAATTTTATATTTTACCAATCCATCAGCAAGACTTTCAACGAATGCTGCCAATACCACAGCACAGAGGATAATTAGAAGGAAGCTCCACACTTGCGTTACTAGGTATGCAATTCCAGCAAAAACACCAATTTTAATAAGTGTGGTTGATCGGATTGAGATTTCCATCTTGCCATCTTTCATAGGCACAGTATATCACACCAAGTATTTTTTCATGAACCCCTGAGTTCAGTGGAAAGTTAGTTAAAAAGTTGCGCGTGGCATGCATCAATTTGTTCACGCACGAGTGCTGGACCCACAACGGTAACAAGCAGAGTTTCCGGTATAAAATACTGACGAGCAATCCGGATCACATCCGCAGGTGTAATCACTTCAAGCTCATGCTTGAGCGTTTCTGCATTACGCTCTGGCAACCCAAGAATTGCACGCACTCCGTTGTAATCTGCCCGACTATCACTTGATTCAAGCCCCATAATATGACGCGCTAACGTCATATCTTTCACTTTCTTAAGTTCTGCCTCTGAAATTTCTTCATTAATAAGCTTGGTACATTCATCGTGGATTGCCATAATTACCTCTTGCACACGAGCATGCTCGGTGCCTGTTGCAATCAAAAGTGCTCCGGCATCATAGGTCTCATCAAGTTCAGCTTGCGCATAATACCCTGCTCCCATTTTTTCACGGAGCCGCATAAAGAGACGCGAGGTAAGCCCTTGTCCAAGAATATTACCGAGTACGGTCAAAAGCGTTGCATCTTTATGATAAAAAGACTCTGTATTGTATGAGTAAATAATATGCGACTGCTCTGATTCTTTTTCAACAAGATTAATAGCCCCACCTGTGCTTTGCTGCGTAGGAGGTATTGGCAGCACTGGTGAGCCGGCCGGTTTGGTAAAATGTTTTTCACATAATTCAACAATGTTTGATTCATCAAAGTTACCTGCGATCATAATAACCGTATTTTCTGGAATATAGAAACGATCATGAAAGTCTTTTAGCATGTCACGCGTTAATGAATTTACCGATTCAATACTTCCTAAAATAGCATCTCCATGCGGCTTTCCTATGCCATACAAAAACTCTTGATGCTTTTTATACGTCATCATCTGTGGCAAATCTTTATTCATATTAATTTCGCCAATAACTACTCCCTTCTCAATAACAATTTCATCTTCAGGAAATTGAGGGTAGTGATAGATTTCACTAATCAAAGGAAATACCTCCTCATACATATCTTTTGTGGTTTTTGCATAGTATGCCGTACATTCATATGCCGTAAATGCATTCGAAACCGCACCGCGCATTTCAAATTCTTTCAACAAATCTTCTTTGGTGTAGTTTTTAGTATCTTTAAAACACATATGCTCAAGGAAATGTGCGATCCCTTTTTCATGAGCATCTTCAAAGAGCGCTCCCGTCTTTACAAGCACCATCATAGTTACCGTATCAAGATCTTTTTGATGATACGTTACCAACCGAGTCCCATTGTTTAATTTTCTTTCTTGATACATAGGCTATGCAATGTAGTTTTTTAACTCATCAATTGCAACACGTTCTTGAGCCATCGTATCGCGGTCACGCACGGTCACCGTATTGTCTTCAAGTGTTTGATGATCAACAACAATACAGTATGGTGTTCCAATTTCATCCTGACGACGATATCGCTTTCCAATATTTGAGTTATCTTCCCAAATGGTGCGTCCTTTTGTGGCCACTTTAAGGGTTTTGTATACAGCTTGAGCTTTTTCAACCATCTCTGGATTGTTTTTAAGAAGTGGTGATACTGCACATAAATATGGTGCCATATTTTTTTGAAGGTGAAGCACGGTGCGCGTATTTCCCTCTCCAAGATCTTGCTCTTCATACGCATCAACGAGCAACGCCAATACAAGTCGATCAAGTCCAAACGTTGGCTCAATTACATGAGGCACAATGTGCTCATTGGTTTCAAGGTCAAAATAGGTGAGTTTTGTTTTTGAAAACTCAGCATGCTTAGTGAGGTCGTAGTTAGTACGATATGCAATACCGGTGAGCTCTTTAGTTCCGAACGGATAATCAAATTCCCAGTCTAAAGTTTTCTTTGAGTAATGTGAACGAGCTTCGTCCGGATGTTCATAGGCATGGACTGAATCTGCCTTTACTCCAACTGACTCTAGAAACTTTTTCTGTTCTTCAAAGAGCGTATTAAAAATAGCGAGCCAATCTGCGTTTGGATTAATGAAATATTCAATCTCCATTTGCTCAAGTTCGCGGAGGCGGAAGATAAAATCACGTGGTGTAATTTCATTTCTAAATGCCTTACCAATTTGTGCAATTCCAAATGGCAATTTTGGAGCAAATGAATCAACAATATTTTTATAGTTCACAAAGATACCTTGAGCCGTTTCTGGACGAAGATACGATATTGCGCTTGAATCTTCCATCGCTCCAACTTTTGTTTCAAGCATCATATTAAATTTGCGAACTGGTCCAACAGGATTTCCTTCGGGGCTCAAAATTTTATTATCAACAAATGCCTGAGTCATTTGATCAATCGTCATTTTTGATGGATCAATTCCTTTATCTTCCAAAAGATGGTCAGCACGATAGCGCTTGTTGGTTTTAAGATCATCAACGAGCGGATCAACAAATTCCTCAACGTGACCGGCTGCCTCCCAAACTTTTTTATTCATCAAAATTGCAGAGTCAATCAAGAACATGTCTTCACGACCATGCACAAAATAATTCACCCATGCGTCTACAATATTTCTTTTAAGGAGTGTCCCCAATGGACCGTAATCAAACATCCCGGCAATCCCCCCGTAAATTTCTGAACCTTGGTAGATAAAACCTCGCTGCTTTGCCAGACTAACAAGAGCATCGAGAGGGAAATTTCGTGTTTGTTTGCTCATAGAAATTAACTATACCACAAAAGGCGTTTTTGAAAAGAAAAAGCCCGATCTACATCAGGCTCAATTCGACGATGAAATTCTTGGGCATGCAGCAATTGCAGAACCATTGAATCAAAGAATGCCAAATAATCTGAAATGTCCATTGATGCAACATTAGGATAGTAGATCTTTATATACAACTCTACCTGTACGATTATCCAAGCAGGAGGAGAAAATTCAACGAGTATCTTTGGATCTGATCCATTAATAACCATGCAACGTTGTGCATACATGACGATAAATGTTTATAGGTTGAAAGTGCTGTTCTCTTCAGATCTTACTCCAAAATTCACAAATGTAAATATTTAGATTTTCCACCATCTTATCGCCGCTGCACCTTAAGCTGATCATCGTTTACCCCATCAAATGATGGTTTAAGTGATGGTCGCTTAACCTGAATTGCTTTTTTAGTGAGCGCATCCGTTCCGCTTAACGTTACTTCTGAGGTAAGTGGCACTACTTGATCAGCCTGGGACACCACAGGAGTGATAAATAAGCTCAAAGTAAGGGCACGCTCAGTTCCTTCAATCACGCCAGCTCCTGCTGCCAACTCACCAATATTCCACGTTACGGTACGCTCAACATCATTATAGGCAACATTCTCACCCAATGTTTTATTCTGCCCAAAACTTACATAGTACGGCAATTTAAAACTTATCTTGGTGGCATTTAAAGTGTTTGAAGTATTTTTCACTTCAAACCGTACTAACATTTGACTTGTACTTCCAATCCTCAACGGAAATGCTCCCGATTCAACATAGGTACCATTTGTTGATGGAATGGTGTAGAACGTGAGCTCAGCAGTTGTTTGACCCTGCACTTTTCCAACTTGATAATCTTTTAAATTAAATGTTTCCAACGATGAGTTGCGCGCTTGAATATTTGCAACCACAACACTTTCTGGATTTTCTGTTAAGAACTGACGAGACACCACCGGATTAGAGCTAAACTTAAGCGGAAGACTAATACTCTCTCCAATCTTAAGTGACTCAAGACGATCATCCGTAAAGCGACTGTACACAATCTCTCCTGTTCCCACCGATGATGCGTTATCACTTGCCAATGATTGTTTGTTAATAATATCTCCCGTTGAGCTCAGACGAATTTCAATATCTTGCAAATCTTCTTTTGAATTATTTTTAATGGTAAATGAAGTAGTAATATCTCTTAGTGGGATCACAGTGAGCTGTGCCTCATTTCCATCAAGGCGAGCGGTAATAAATGGTTTTTCTTTTGTAAAGGTAATAGTATTTTTTGAAAGCACACTATCAACTTCTTCACTTCCTAGACTTTTAAGTGACACCACTTCAATAGTAATTACAGATACATCTTGTGATCGCGCATCAAGAACACCATTCAGCGTAAAAGTTTGAAGCTCACGACTCTTTAAAAGTCCAATTGGATACGTGCCTCCCCCTTCAAAACTTTTAGCTTCTTGAATGACTGCCGTTGCCCCCTCTGGAGCACTAATGCGGAGTGCAATGTTTTCAAAATCATTCGTATCAGTATTTTGAAGCGTAAAACTTGTGGTGTATTCTTGTCCTTCAACAATTCTCTGCTCACTTAATTTAGGAGTAATAGCAATCGGATTGTTGGTAATGGTCACCTCTTGGCGCAGCAGATCTTTTGTAAAACGCGCCACAGAATCCGGAAGTGAATATTGGAGTTGTGATTCAACTAAAAACTTCTTTCCTGCTGATCCAATAAATAAGAGTGGAACATCTTGATTAACAACAGCCTCACTTCCAATATCTTTCAGCGTAATATTTACTTCTTTTTCATACGCATCCAAGAGCGGTGCAGTTTTTGATTGATTAATTTCTGTAATCGTGGTGACAATTTCTGGCTTCATGAGCGGAGCTTTATTGTCGTTATTAATCGACATCGTAAAGAGCGCATCCTTTCCAGAGGTGATTGATGCTGGTGTTACCACATGCACTTCGATCTTTCGATTTGAAATTACACTATCAGCAAATTTATAGCGATACACCATGTACCCAAACACGGCTAAGAAAAATGCAAACGAAACAAAAAACACCGTATTAAGAAATTTATGCTTTGGTACTACATATGAATTTTTTTGTTTTTCTTGAGGATTAAAAAACTCAAGCTCTTTTTTATTGGGCAAGCTGGTATCCTTAATGATCTTTTTTTGGTGCGGCACCGGATCATTATGAGTAATTTCCTCCTTAAGTTCTTCTATGGGTGACTTCTGATTCATACAATATCAAGATATTCATTCAAAAAGCTGAGCTCGCGATGTTCATACACCATAGCACGGACTTTCGTATGAATGGTCTCATAGGTAAGTATAACCTGTTCAAGCGGCATGTGCTCGTGTTTTTCGTCCCCATATCCAATAAAGTTAAGAATTGTGCTAGCAATATAGACCAGCAGCTTTGTACGAGGGACAGCTGGATGCTGGCTAATCTCGTCATGAATTTCACGAATCAGATGATAGAGACCTTTGTGTTCAGCTTCATCAAATTCAACAACACGAGTTATATTAGCAATAAAGCTAAATGCAAATACCAATTCTTCTGTTGTTGCCAGATATTCATCTTCTTGAATTCCAATCAGGCGGTATTCCCGTCCGTGAATATAGGTAATAGTGGGACATGCAAAGAGTCCAAGTAGATTACGATGTTTTGACTTTACATCACGCACCCCTTGAACACGCACATACCGGAGCCCATCATCTTCTATCAATAAATTGTAATAGCGATCTTTTTCTCCATAATTTCTATACCCAAATACAATGGCTTTTTTATGAGAAAACTCATGACTCATATATATGTCTACGCAATGATATTGCGATTACTTTTGAATGAGAATATCGCCAAGATTAGTGGTAATTTTTTCTGAATCAGTAATCGATGCGGCGGTTGCAAGAGTAGTTTTTGTTTTCTTTGAGATATCATCACCATAGGTATCCAGGATCTTTTGCACGAGTTCTGAATCTTGGAGTGTAACCGTAAACGCATCATCTGGTGAAAGATTATTATTCTTACGCATTGATTGAATAGCACGCGTGATTTCACGAGCAATTCCTTCCTCAATAAGTTCTTGGGTGAGATTTGTATCAAGTGTTGTTTCAAACGCATTTTCATCAACCTTTATTTCCTTTACATTTACCTCATCTTTAATAAGTTCTTGAAGTTCAATGTTAAATGAGCGATTAAGTGTCACTGAAGCGAGCGGTTGGCGTACTTTAATTTTTACCTCGTCACGCTTCTTAAGAATTTCCGAGATCACAGTGCGTGTCTGATCCATTTCATTCAAGATATCTGATGAACTATCAGTATTAAATATTACCCAATCAGCAAGATGTACTGACGCTGGGTCATTTTCAAACTTCACGTCTTGGAAGAATTTTTCTGCGTGGAATGGGGTAAACGGTGCCAACATTATGGCAATATCGCGGAGTGCATTGCGGTAGGTATGACGCGTTGCATCCCCAACTACCCCTTCTTCTTTAAGTGCTTCACGCGAACGACGCACATACCATTGAGACAATTCGGTCACACAATCGCGGATGGTGCGAGTTGCGGTGAAAAGATCGTATGCATCAAGTGATTCGGTCACCATTTTCTTAACAGTATTCATGTATGCTATTAACCATTTATCCAAGTATGATGCATTCTTAAGAAGATCAGCATTGTATGATGTTTGAACATCGGGTGAAAGCTTATAAAATTCTAAACAGTTTTCAAAGATCACAAACAATTTACGCTCAAGATCCTGCAACATTGCCATGTCAAAACTCTTTGATTCTCCTGGCTGGTTCACGCTATACAACCACATGCGGGCAACATCTGATCCAACGCCAGACATGACCTTCCATGGCGACACAATGTTCCCCTTTGATTTAGACATTTTCTGCCCCTTGTCATCAAGCAAAAGTCCTAAGCAAATTACATTCTTATATGGTGAACCTTTACCCATCAAACATCCAATAGCAAGCAAGGTATAAAACCATCCGCGGGTTTGATCAAGACCTTCGGTTATGTAATCTGCTGGATATTGAGCACTGGTAAGCTCCCCAGCAAATGGTGCATGCTGTTGTGCAAATGGCATTGACCCAGAATCAAACCACACATCAATCACTTCTGGTACGCGTGTATATATACGCTCATTTTTTTTGAGCACAATATTATCAATATATGGCTTATGGAGATCCACAAACCCGTCATGGCTTACTGGCAAATTTGTTGAAGTTACGGTACGACACTCTGCAGGATTAAAATATTGAATCTGAGGAACTTTATCAACAATTCCACGTGCAACAGAACATAGCAAACTGAGCGTATCATCGTGACTAATTACGATCACTTTTTTACCAGCATATTGAGATTCAACATCTTTCAAGAACGCCGTTACGCGTTTTTGCACGTCAAAGAGTGATTCACCTTCTGGATTTGCTTTAGTGTACTGATCATTATCAAAGTAGCCATCGCGTTCTGAGTTTTTCTTACCATTAAATGCTCCAAAATTCATTTCAACTAAACGATCATCAACAATAACTTCTTGAGTAAGACCAAGCGCATCCTGCAAGATTGTAATGGTTTCCTGCGTACGCTTAAATGGACTAACAAAAATCACGTCAGCAGATTTAATAGTATCGCCACACGTATTTGCAAGCTCTTGTACCTGTTTAATTCCTTCTTCAGTAAGTGTTGCGGTATCGTTTGCACGATCACCGGCAAAGATTCCGTCACGCAAATGAGTTGCAAACCCGTGACGAATCAAAATAAGATCAACGGTTGGTTTTGTTGAATATGTTTTTAACTCTTCAAGTGAACCCACCGTAATCCGTCCACCCTCTTCTGATTCCCAAATTGGAAGTGGTGTTCCCCAATACCGTTCGCGAGACAATCCCCAGTCTTTAAGACCACGGAGCCATTCTCCAAAACGCCCCTCTTTGATGTGGCTTGGATTCCAATTAATCTTTTCATTTTCTTGCTGCAACGTGTCTGCAAGTTGAGACATTCTAATAAACCATGAGTCACGCGCGTAATACAGCACCGGCGTTTTACAGCGCCAACAGTGAGGATATGAGTGTTCGTACTTGAGTTTTGAAAAAAGAGAATTATATACAGTGAGTTCTTTGAGAATATCAATGGTCACCTGCTCGTCTTTAACAAATCGTCCGGTAAAATCTTTAAGACCCTCTTTGTACGTTCCGTCTTGGTTTACCATATGAACTTTTGGCAATCCTAATTTTGTACCAAGATCAAAATCGTCAGCTCCATACATTACTGCAGTGTGGACAACACCCGTTCCGTCACTGGTTGTTACAAAATCTGCATCGTATACCGTGTATGCTTTTGAAAATTGTTCAGGAGTTGTTTGTGATTGAATAAACTCTGCAGCATATGGAAACAATGGTTGATACTTTGTGCCAACCAATTCACTTCCTGTATACGTTCCAATAACCTTAATTATTGATTGATCAGGATATGCAAAACTTAAACGATCTTCAGCGATAATAAAGTGTGCATTGTCACGTGAACTATCTTGAACGAGAACATAATTAATAGTATTTCCTACGGCAAGCGCAACGTTTCCAAAGAGCGTCCACGGTGTTGTTGTCCATGCAAGAATAGAAGTATTTTCTGGAAGATTAACAATTGAGCCCGTCACTTTAAATGCTGCTGTTACTGAGATATCTTTTACATCTTCATAACCCTGTGAAAGCTCATGAGAAGAAAGTCCCGTTCCACAACGAGGACACCATGGAATAATTTTGTAATCCTTAAAGAGAAGCTGCTTGTCATCAACTGTCTTAAGGATATTCCATACTGATTCAATATATGGAGTCTCATAGGTGATATATGGATTTTCCATATCAATCCAATACCCCATGCGGGCGGTCATAGCTTCCCACTCAGACTGATACTGCCACACTGATTCTTTACACGCTTCATTAAACTTTTCTACACCGTATTGTTCAATTTCTTTTTTATTAGCCAACCCAAGCGCTTTTTCTACCTGAAGTTCAACAGGAAGACCGTGTGTATCCCAACCAGCCTTACGCGCTACATGATATCCTTGCATTGTTTTATAGCGAGGAATTGCATCTTTAAATGAGCGTGCTAAAAAGTGGTGAATTCCTGGACGGCCGTTTGCCGTTGGAGGACCTTCATAAAAAACATACTCTCCTTTTGGTGATGGTTTTTTAAGTGATTGTTCAAAGATTTGATTTTCTTGCCAAAAATTGAGGATATTTTCCTCATCGTGCGAACGCTTAGATTTTTCAAATCCTTCAAAATACTTGCTCAGGTCAGGCTGTTTCATTTGAAGAGTATAGCGTATTTTATGGGGTTTTGCATTAGTAAATTTGACAATCTATATAAAGAATAGTATTTTGAGAATATCACTTTAAAACTTGAACAACATGGAAAAACGTAAAAGTTTATTTTGGATTAATTTCTATTACATTGTCTTAATTGTAGGACTCGCCACCGTCTCATTTGCAATCAAAGAGACAAGAATCCCTTTGGGTACAGTTTTCAGTTTTTTTGGAGGAATTAGTGCAGCAATAGTACTGTCATTCTTGACCGCTAACGCAAAAAGTTTTATCCACTGTATTTTACTTATAGGGGGATTTTGTTTGGTTTGGTTTTCATACACCCTCTTCAAAGAAGCCTTTTGGCTTAGTATTACTCTTGGTTTAACCACACTAATCTGTTCTTATCTTGAATATCGAAGACAATTCGAATATAAGTATTTAAATTAAAGTTTTTTGCTCAATTACAAAAACAGTAGAATGAAATCATTCTACTGTTTTTTATTTTCTTTTATTAGGGCAAAGGCACATGTCTCAATCCTTCTATGGCATTGAATTCTCTGGTGGGATCATCATTAATGTAAATTGGGCAACCCATACAGTCAGGATGACGAACCGCATTCACCAAATCAATCGTGCCGAGAATAACTGGAATAGCAAATATATACAAGAGATGATTTACAATAAAATTTAAATTTCCTTTTTTAGGAATAAATCTTATTATTAATAATACAATCATAATAATGATTTCAGCTACGAAGTAGCCTGGATGAACAGTATTACTAAACAGACTTATAAGCATACCTCTAAAAAATCGGTCTATTACGATCAGGGCAAGTACTGAAATACCTAAAAATACATAATAGGTTATATTTAAAGAACGATTTCTCTTTTTACTCCTTTGCCATGCAATAATAAGTCCAATACAAATTAAAATACCTGAAACCCATGGAAGTAGCATAGAAATAATGTGCATATCTATAGCATATCACCTCTCCCGATACTCTTCATTCATTTAAAAATCGCAGAATAATATTATTCTGTGATTTTTTATTTTTTAAATTGGAAGTGGAACACGTGGAAGGTCTATACATCCCATACATGGAGGGTGCAATAAAGTCATAATAATTACGATTATAGAAATAATAGCGGGGATAGTAATTATCAGCAGCAAATAGTTCACAACAAAATTTTCTTTTTTAAAAAAGAATTTAATTGTCAGCAGAACAGCAGCAATCACAAGTTCAGCGATAAAGAAACCTGTGCTAAGGCTAGTAAACGTAAGGTTGAGCCCAATTAGTGAGACTGCTGCAATTCCAGTGAACACCCAATAGAGAATATCAATCTGTTGGTTTTTCTTTTTATTTCTTAAACGAGCAAGAAAAGACCCAATAATAATAAGAATATAAGTAATCCAAGGATAGAATATAAAAATATTTATAAATGGAACATAGATATAATCATGTATGAACATACCCTAAAGTATATCACCCTACATCTCCTCAACCGCTTTCATCCCCAAAAGTTCAATGCATGTTTTAAGCGTTTGCTGTGCAGCCTGCACCACACGTAAACGATACGCTTCGTACTCCCCTGACCCAATAACTTTATGTGATCCATACCAACTATTAATTGCTCGTGAAAGTTCAAGTGCATAGGTAGTGATGCGATGTGATTCCATTGCTTCAACAGCGCGCTCAGCAACAATTGGAAATTGCATCAATACTCGTTCAAGCTCGCCCACTGGGTCAGATTTTTTAGCACTAAACATTCGCCCAAGAACATTCATCAATCCTGATGATTTACGAATGATTGAACACAACCGTGCATTGGTATAGAGCAAATATGGTCCACTATCTCCTTCAAAAGAAAGTGCCTTTTCAAGATCAAACATAATATTTTTTGAACTGTCCTGTTTAAGAATGGTGAATTTAATAGCAGCAACTGCAACCGCTTCTGCAATAGCATCCTTTTCTGCGGCAGTTTTTTTATCTTTATAGTGTTCTTCAATTACCTCGCGTGCGCGCTCCATTGCGTCCTCAATCAAGCTTTCACCGGTAACAACATCACCTTTACGTGATGACATTTTTTTACCACCCGGCCCGCTCATCATTCCGTGGTACACATGCATCATTGGTGATGCAATTTTTAGATCAATACATTCAACAGCTTTCTTCATTACCTTAAAGTATTCAGCCTGTTCATTGGCGGTTACGGTAATTGAAATATTAAGCTTTGGTTCTTTTTCATGCTTAAGATACGCAAGTCCAACATCTTTTGCTTCATAGGTTGGCAGGCCTTCTTTGTTAATGAATACACGCGTATGCAATCCATATTCTTCACCCTTAAATACGATTGCCCCGTCAGATTCAACAAATACGCTTGGAATATTTGCTTTTACCTTCTCTAGTCCGATTGGTGCGGTTTGAGATTCAAAAAAGTAGTAATTAAATTTTGTATTAAGAATTTTATAGAGTTCTTCAAAACGCTCCAGTGACCAATTGCGCCCTTTTTGATTCCATGCGTTAATTTCTTCGTTATCATTGTTATAAATATGAGCGTTGATTTCTCTGATTTTTGCTTTTGCATCATCTGACGCTTCAAATTGCTGAGCACCATAGACATAACACTTTCCAAGATATTCTGTTTTTTCTTTAAGCGGAGCATCATCTGCAGGGCGCTGAATATCACCATTGAGTACTCCATAAATTGCCTGAGCAATATGACGTCCAACATCTCCCTGATAATTTGCACGAATCACATCGTGTCCACCGTATTCAAACAAACGCGCTAATGATTCTCCAATAGCATTGGTCATAAGGTGCCCAATATGGAACACTTTAAAGGTGTTTGGATCAGTGTACTCAACCATGATGCGTTTTTTGTCTACAATGTTCGGCTTAACATCCCCGGTTACAAGCGGCGCAAGTGCGTCTTCAATATATGATTGTGTGTAGATAAAATTAACATATCCTGGAGCCACGGCTTTAATCTCAACATCTTGAACATACTGCGTAAGTTGTTCAACAATTTCTTCTGCAATTTTTAGTGGCGCAACACCAAGCTGTTTTGCAAATTTGAGCGCACCGTTATATTGAAAATCAGCGTGATTAAGATCAGATAAAATTAGCTGAGCATCTTCCGCAATACCATGTGTTTTGAGGAGATACGACTCAATTGATTGTTTAATCTGCGCGAGGAGTTTCATAAAGTAAGAATAGCAAAAAAAGAGATAGATTAAAAGTATATGAAAAAAGGCGCAGCCTACGGCTGCGCCTTTTTTCTCAACCAAACAATCAATGGATTATTCAGCCACATCAACCCCCATTGATCGAGCAGATCCCTTTACCATTTCCATAGCCGCTTCAACGGTCATAGCATTAAGGTCAGGAAGTTTTTCTTCTGCGATCTTGCGCAATTGCGCTTGGGTCAATTTACCAACTTTCTTTTGACGATTCTTTCCAGATCCTGATTCAATTCCAAGTTCTTTTTTAATAAGAGCAGAAATTGGTGATGTCTTGATTTCAAAGTCAAATGAACGGTCATCGTATGCGGTGAGTACACAAGTGGTCATCATACCAGCCTTGTCTTTGGTTTGTTCGTTAAATTGCTTTACGAATTCTCCAATGTTCACCAATCCTCCGATTGCCGGTCCAAGTGGTGGAGCTGCAGTTGCCTTTGCCCCAGGAATAATCAATTTAAGTTTTCGAGTGATTTTCTTTGCCATAATAATTTCAAATTTCTTCTAATCTCTCCCTACCTACATAGCTTAGAAGCAAGATGACGGGAGAGGCATCATCAGGATTCTATGTAGGAAACGGTAACTATTACAACTTTTTAATCTGAAGGAAATCAAGTTCTACCGGTGTTTCGCGACCAAACATTGATACAAGTACTTTAAGCTTTCCGGTTTGGCGATTAATTTCTGAGATCTTTCCTTCAAAGTCTTTAAATGGTCCTTCACCGATCTTAACTACTTCACCAACTTCATAGGCTACTTCGTAATTTGCATCACTCTTTGGCTTCATGTTGGCAAGCAAGCGAGCAACTTCTTCTTCTGATACGGGAACCGGCTGAACACCTGATCCTACGAATCCGGTAACTCGTGGAGTGTTTCGCACCAAGTACCATGACTCATCGGTAACAATCATGTCTACCAAAACATATCCAGGATAGATTTTTTCTTCTTCCTCAACACGTTTTCCGTTTTTAATCTTAATCTTCTTCTCGGTTGGAACAATAACTTCAAAAATATAGTCGGTCATTCCCATTGATTCTGCACGCTGCGTAAGATTGCGCTTAACAGCATCTTCATACCCAGAATAGGTGTGAATGGCATACCAGTTGCGCTCACCGGTTTCTAATTGCTTGCTCATATATTAAAGAGGTGATGAAAGCAAATACTTAAGTCCAGCGGTAAAGAGGCTGTCAAAAGCTCCCAAGATGTATCCAACCACCACCGACACAATCAAAACCGTTACGGTGTAAGAAAAAACGGTACCTCGTGAAGGCCAGTTGATTTTGGTGATTTCTCGTTGTAAGTCCTGGGCGAATGCTTTCATAATGTTCAAATAATAGCAAACAATTGGAAAGTGGTCAATTGAAGGGTTTTCTCATAAATCGGACTTTTTACCCTACTCCTGTATACTTAGAGAGTATGACCAAGAATGACGTACTTAAAGTGGCACTTTTGTGTGGAGCTCTTTTAATCGTAAGCGCTATCTGGCTCAAACCTTCATCACAAACCACTACCCCAACCCCTATTAACCCAACCGCCTCAGAGACTACCAAGCTCTGTTTTTATAGGGAGACCGGTACGACCATGAAAGATATTGCTTGGCTCACCCTCACTATTAACAACACCGCAACGTCTGGAGAATTCCACATCCTTCCTGCCGAGAAAGATAAAAAGATTGGACCATACACAGGAACGATTGAATCAAATCCAACTATGGCAGCGGTACGTGCAACCTGGACTGCAAGCGCAGAAGGTATGACGAATCCTGAAGAACTCATCTTTGTTGTTGATGCAGAAGGAGCTCATATTGGTTTTGGTGGCATGAAAGATCGCGGAGATGGTACTTATGTATATATTGATACAAAGAATCTTACGTATATGGATCTTCCACCGGTAGATTGTGCGCAAGTTGCAAGTCTTGAAACCAAAATGTAAAAATTAAGAAATTAAAAAGCCGCTCAAGTGATTGAGTGGTTTTTGTTTTGATAACTTTTTTCTCAGAAAATAAAATACCTACTATTCATTTGACATTTGAATAGTAGGCAACTACGGACGGGCGCTTAAATTAGTCACGATAGGAACTCACTCTGTCTTCGATAAGGCCACCAGCATCTTCATAAGAGGCATTAATATCTTTGGCATGGAAGAATTGTACGGTTTTTTTGTAAGCTGCCAATGATTGGCTTGCAAGATTTGATTTTGGCATAACTAAAATATTAGTTTAATGGTGAAAATTGGATATGAAATTATAAACAAGCTTGAATTTCTGTTTTTTCAATCAGAATTTCATCTTCCTTTCAAGTATACTTGCGTTCCCTTTTTCCACATTATTGACATACTACTAGAGTATGCTGTAATAATATATACAACTCCGCTCTTTACTTATTCTATTGTCATCTATCTTTTGAAAACTTTAGCAAAATAAAAACTGTTTTATCGATAAAATGATAAAACAGTTTTTTGGTTGAGCTTCAGTTTATTTCGCTTAGAAGCTGCCGGCACCGAAAGTCATACAATTATCAAAACCAGCTGCTTTTCCTACGTCTTTAATATTGGTTCTTGCGTTCATGGAATCAGGAGTTGAGTTTGTTTGAGCTGCCAAATTTTGGCTCGCATGGAAAAATGTCTTGTCCATTGTAGAAACGATTGGTTTAATAGTGAAACTTGATATAAAATTGTAAATTTGCTAAAAAATCTTTCTAAAGAAAAATTTCTTCGTCTTGATTAGTATATCCAAAAAATCATTTTCCACATCATTGACACTTCATGAAGTTATTTCATAACAAAATACTTTTTGCTTCTTTATTTTCTGATCATCATGATAGAGTGTACCTATGGAACTTTCGGATACCGCACTCGTAGAAAAAATTCTTCTTAAAGATTCTCAGGCGCTCAATATATTAATTGAACGCTACACTGTCCCGCTCTACAACTTTATTTATCGCATAAGTAATGATGCCGCACTTGCGGAAGACGCCACCCAAGAAACATTCATTAAAATGTGGCAACGGTTTACACAATACAACTCCGCACAAAGTTTTAGAGCATGGCTCTTTACTATTGCACGCAACACTGCAACGGATCATCTTCGTAAAAAGAAATCATTCACCTTTTCTCAACTTTCATCTAATGATCAAGATTTTGAATCTTCACTTCCCAGCGATCATACTTCTGTGGTTGATATTCTTGATCAGCAATTTGATTCAGTGTTTCTTGAAAATCATCTTAACAATCTTCCAATCAATTACAAATCTGTACTCATCCTTCACTATCAACAAGAACTTACCTTTCAAGAAATTAGTGACGTTTTAGAAACCCCTATGAACACGGTAAAAAGTTGGCACCATCGTGCGCTCAGCAAACTTAAGCAAGAACTCAATCAATAGCTGCACCAAAACTTAATTCTTATACGTATAGATAGTATATGAATAACCATCGTACATTGCGAACACTGTTGCAATCAGAGATCTCAACACCTCATGGCTTAGCTGAACGCATTAAACAAAGTATTTATTCTGTCCAACAATCATCTGGATCAGCGCTACTGTATAAAAGACTTATGTGGGCTTCTGGAATCGGAACCCTTGCTGCCATCATACATTTGGTTATCCAAACAGCATCAAGCGGACTATATCAATATCTTTCGCTTGCATTATCAAGTGGTGCCCTCGTGAATGTTCTAAAAGATCTTGGCATAATTCTTCTTGAAAGCCTTCCGCTTGCAAGTATCATCTTGGTGATTATGGCAACGTTCAGCTTTGCATGGTCACTTAAAAAGTCGCTTCGACTCTCTCATTATTCATCTCTCGCAATTCAATAATATATGAACTCACACAACTCTGAATTTCTTCAAAAAGTTGATCGCATATTTACCAACCGTATTTTCCAATGCGTGATTGCCATAATCATCTTTGGAATTATTTTTATTGCAATCTTCCGTATGGGAGCAGCGTATGGATTCCGTAAGGCATCATTTGGGCAATCGTGGCACAATAACTACATTCAGAACTTTGGACCACGCCCAGGTCCTCGTGGTGGGAAGATGGTAATTATCCGTAATGAGTTCCCCAATACGCACGGAACTATGGGACGCGTACTGGCCGTAGACCTTCCTAATATTACCGTTGAAGACCGCGATAATACTGAGAAAGTTATCACAATCTCTAACACTACGAGTATTAAAAATATGCGTGACGATGGAAAACCAGAAGATATCAAGGTTGACTCAGTCATTGTAGTAATTGGCGAACCGTCGGAAGATGGAACCATTGCCGCAAAACTTATTCGTATTCTCCCTCGCCCAGAGGCACTCCAATAATTATATGTCTATCTTTTCTAAAACTATCAAATACATTCGCACACATAAAGTACGCAGCATCATCGCTCTTATTATTGTTATTGTGGGAGTAGTTTTAATCGTACGCGCGTCACATAAAGAAGCAGAGGCAACTACCTATATGCTTGGAACTGCGGAAAAAGGAACGATTATTTCAACTGTTTCTGGAACCGGACAAGTTTCCAACTCTAATTCACTCGATATTAATCCAGAAGCGTCAGGAGAACTCATTGCCATCTATGCAAAACCCGGCGACAAGGTTACCAAAGGAAAAACTTTATTTGTGATTAAAAGTACCGATGCACAAAAAAGCTTGCGTGATGCGCAAATTAGTTTGCAGTCTGCGCAGCTTTCATATGATAGCTACATTAATAGCTCGCAAAACTCAACCGCTGATTTAAAGAAAGCTGTTGATCGTGCATATTCAACACTCTTGAGCTCTCAGCTTGAAGCTATGCCAGGTGACCGCAACTTGAATGCAACAGCTCCTACTATTTCTGGAAACTATACGCTCGGGTCTGAAGGAACTATTACCCTTACTACCTATAAAACTGATGCTGGATACTCATTTAATATGTCGGGTCTAGCAAATGGTATTGGCACCGTAAATACTACAACAGCTCAACCACTAGGAGCTTCTGGACTCTTTATCAAGTTTCCAGCCACCGTAAATGAAAATCAAACGTGGACCATTACCATTCCTAATAAAAATAGCTCTAGCTATGTAAGCAATTTAAATGCCTATGAAAACGCTGTTCAAGACTTGAAAGAAGCAACCACAGTAAAAGGTACTAACGAGATTGAACTCCAACAAAAGCAACTTTCACTTCAACAGGCAAAGAATAGCGTGTTTGATGCTCAGCAAAATCTTGCTAAGTACTATGTGAAGGCACCCCTTACCGGAACTCTTGCAAGCACCGATGTTATTGTTGGACAACAAGTTGGATCAGGAACGGCACTTGGAACCATTATTACCAACCAACAAGTTGCCATTATTCCATTTAATGAAATTGATGCTGCAAAGGTTGCGGTTGGACAAAAAGCAACGATGACATTTGATGCAATTGATGAGCTTACGGTTACTGGAAAGATCATTCAAGTTGATACGCTCGGAACGGTGTCACAAGGTGTGGTGAACTACAACGTTAAGATTGCTTTTGATACCACCGATGCGCGTATTAAATCTGGTATGAGCGTGTCTGCAACAATTGCAACCGACGTTCGCCAAGATGTAGTTCTGGTGCCAATTGCTGCAGTTAAAACTGATGGAAATGCATCCTATGTCCTTCAAGCAACCAGCGCAACCGATCCTGCACCAAAGCAGCTACCTGTAACTATTGGAATTTCTGATGACACCAATACAGAAATTGTTGAAGGACTTACCGAAGGCGAAAGTATTGTGGTACGCAGCATGACAACCAGCAATACCAAACAGTCATCTACGCAAGCACCAAGCATCCTTAACAGTGTTGGCGGATCTACGCGTGGTGGTGCAGTGCGTGCCGGCGGCATGGGTGCAACACCAACCATGCGAACATTCACTCGCTAATATACTCATATGATTGAAGTTAAAGATGTTACCAAAACATATTCTTCAGGAAGTGAGAATGAATTTAAGGCACTTAAAGGAGTGAGTTTTGAAATTCCTGATGGCGAATTTGTTGCTATTG
This sequence comes from Minisyncoccota bacterium, assembly GCA_036405175.1. GTDB lineage: Bacteria > Patescibacteriota > Minisyncoccia > Phycocordibacterales > UBA1006 > DASWYC01. The sequence goes on along the minus strand of DASWYC010000002.1, from coordinate 68,581 downwards.
TCGGGCCAAGTGGTTCTGGAAAGTCTACCTTGATGCATATCCTTGGCGCACTTGATACGCCAACGCATGGAAAGTACTTTTTGAATGGTAAAGATGTTTCAAAGCTTTCTGATGATGAATTAGCGGATATTCGTCGTACTCATATTGGATTTGTTTTTCAGGCATTTAATTTACTTCCCCGTACTACCGTATTAAGAAATGTTGAGCTGCCACTTGTGTATGCACACATGAATGAAGAAGAGCGCCAGAAAAAAGCAAAAGCGGCACTCAAATCTGCAGGCTTCAATGACTCTCACCTACTACACAAATCAAATCAACTATCCGGAGGACAGATTCAACGTGTTGCAATTGCCCGCGCACTCGTGAATGATCCCACCATTATTCTTGCCGACGAACCTACCGGAAACCTTGATACTAAAACGGGAGAAATTGTATTAGCAACGTTCCAAAAGTTAAATAGAGAACTTGGTCGCACGATTGTTTTGATTACCCACGAACCTGAGATTGCTGCATATGCAGACAGAATTATTACCATTCGTGACGGACTCATTGTCAGTGATCACAAAAATCATCATAAGAAATAATATGACTACGCAAGATATTCTCCACGAAACATACTCATCACTGATGGCCAATAAAGTCCGCACCGGACTTACCATGCTTGGTGTGATTATTGGTATTAGCTCGGTGATTGCAATGACGGCAATTGGTGCAGGTGCACAGAAATCTATTGAATCAAGTATTCAATCTATTGGATCAAATCTCATTATGATTATGCCTGGTGCTCAGCGTAGTTTTGGTGGACCAAGCGCAGGACGTGGTGGCGGTCAATCACTTACCGTAGAAGATGGCGAAGCGATTGAAAACCAAGTTGAAAACATTGGTAGTATTGCATTTGTTGTTTCTTCTCGCCAACAAGTCATTGCAAAAGGAACCAATACTAACACGAGTATTATTGGCACCACCCCAAGCTACACTGCCGTGCGCAATGTGTCAGTTGCAACGGGAACTTTCTTTAGCGATGCTCATGTAAATAGTGCATCAAAAGTTGCCGTAATTGGACCAACCACAGCAGAAGATCTTTTTCCAGAAAACCCAGAACCATTAGGAGAAAGTATTCGCATCAATGGTATCACCTTTAGAATTATTGGAATCACCGCAAGCAAAGGGGGGTCTGGATTTTCTAATGCTGATGATACGATTTATGTCCCCTACACTGTTGCACAACATTATTTAACCGGGAATAAGTTCTTGAGCGAAATTGATATTTCTGCAGAAAACTCTGAAATAACTACTCAAGTGCAAAATGACGTTACCAATCTCCTGCTCACACGCCACAAGATTTCTGATCCATCCGCAGCAGATTTTTCAACCCTCAACCAATCAGATATTATTGCAACCGCATCAAGCGTGACTGGAACATTCACCACACTCTTAGCAGCCGTTGCAGGAATCTCATTACTGGTTGGGGGTATTGGCATCATGAATATGATGCTCACCACGGTTACCGAACGTACACGCGAGATTGGACTCCGCAAAGCAATCGGTGCTAAACGATCAGATATTAGTCTCCAGTTCTTAATTGAGTCAGTCATGCTCACCTTTACCGGCGGCGTGATCGGCGTGGCATTTGGCTGGGCAGTTTCGTTTGCCGTAACCAAGCTGGGCATTCTTCAGACGAATGTTTCATTTGGTTCGATTCTGCTTGCCTTTGGTGTTTCAACGGCAATTGGTGTTATCTTTGGATATTATCCCGCACAGCGTGCTGCTAAGCTAAATCCAATTGAAGCGCTACGGTACGAGTAGTTGCTCATTATTATTTAAATAAATTATTATGTATACATTTTCACGAACAAGTTTTACCGGCATGATTATTGGCGCAGTTATTTTGATTATGCTTGCCTTCTTTATTGGAACTAAAGTTGCTCATTCAAAAATGCGTGGAGCTATGCGTGGTGAAATGGGCACCATGCGTGCAGGCCAACGAGGTAATACTGGTTTTGGCATGGGCATGGGTGGCAACTTTGTTGCCGGTGCACAAGGCGGCATGATGCGCCGTGCTGGAGGCAATGCTGCAATGGGAAAGATTCTTTCTGTTGATGCAACAAGTATTACGGTTCAAATGGGGGAGACCGGATCAAAGATTATTATGATCAGTCCTTCAACCACCGTTTCAAAGAGTGCAGCAGGAACAATTACTGACTTGAAAGTTGGTGAAGAAGTTATGGTAATGGGAACACCAAATGCAGATGGAAGTATTTCTGCAACCAATGTTTCTATCAGACCCGCAGCTGAAGTAAAGAAATAACAAGATATGTTAAAAGGCGTGATTTCTCATCACGCCTTTTCTAATAGATACCTTTCTTTTAATTTTTTTCTCATTACTTCAAATTCTTCAAGTGAACGACATTCATGAACATCTTTTTCTGGTTCGCCATCTTGGCTATCCGAAATACCAATAGTAATTGATTCTGGAATAAATGAGTCCGGATTTATTTTTACTATTCCTATAATATAATAGGAACTTTTTGAATGAATCGGTTTACAGAACCAATACTTACCTTTTGTAAAGTTAAAGCGAAAGTCTTTTTTTAAAAGATCTAATATACTAAAACTCAGGGTTAAATTCAACAACGCTATCATTGGGCCTATATTTTTAATTAATAACTTATCAAAAATATACTCCAACTCTCCAGCAAGTCAATATCAACGCATTACGGTTGCAAAATATCTTTTGAATTTCCTTCAATAGAAATCACAACCTTTTTAACTGTACTAAACTGTTTAAGCGTCTGCTCAATCTGTGCGCGCACGGCACCAACATGACATGATCCCGCAGCATTAACCCCTAGCTCTTTTGAGAAATCAACCGTTGCAGTACCATTTTTAATATCTAGGCTTTTCACCTTAACTCCTGATTGAATTGAAGTCTGATATCCATTCTTCAACTCACTCGACATAACCCCCTTAAGCAACTCATCAAGCGCAGCACGTGCAATCGCTTGAGTTTCTGGAACCGAGCGTTCAATAGCTATCACCTTTTCGCATTCAGCCTTCTGGGTTGAATTATTAAAATACACCTTTACCTTAGTAAGCTTCTGATCAGGGTTATATTCTTTAAATTTCACCGGGATACGAACTTCTTTATCATTCTCCGGAAGTCCCGATGCATTGTCATTATGTAATACGATTGTTCCGGTTGGTGTCGTTGGGGTTGAGTAATTAAGAACAGCCTTATACGGAGTTAATTCACTTGTCATCCATTCACCCTGTGCAGTTGCAGGAGTTGCCGTCATCTCTACACCATTTGCATCAAGAAGGTATACCGGGAACGATCCCTCAAAATACCAATTAGCTTTTCCGGTAAGTTCAATACCGCTTGAAATCTCCCCATTTGGCTGAGGATTATTTGGCACAATAAATTGCGACATATCATTTGGATCAATCTGTTTAGTAAACGATAATCCATCTGGCGTTGTACAGCGCTCAGGATAACTTTCTTGAATTGGATTTCCTGCTGCTACACATTCTTCAAAGTTAGTTATAGCAACTGGTGCATTGGCCTTCTTGCCAGATACAACAATTGCAAATCCAACCAAAAGAATAATTACGATTCCAATAATGATACTGGTGGTTTTGTTCATATACCTTAAGCATACTCAAAACAAAAAGGCTTCGCAAACTTTACACGAAGCCTTTTTAAACCGATTTGAGATTCTCATGAATTATCAAGTATAAAGTTTAGATTCTTTATAATGTACATATTCACACTACCAATATCCAAGGGCTTTCTGAGATCTTCATCTCGATGTAGCTTACGCTGAGCATCAACACTTAACCCTTTAAATCTTTCCAACAAAGGGTAAGCCAACTCAGCAGTGTCAGGACCAAGCCCGCCAGCCACCGCAACGCCAAGGCCTGGAAAAGAATCTTGGATCAAAGATATATGCTGAGCCAAGAGATCCGGATTCATTGCTATACCTCTTCCCATACTCATATCAAGCAACACATAATCAATGAGAGCTTCGTATAGCCGAAGGTGATCAACAAGCGTTTCTTTTTTATCAAAGACTTGCTTGAGAGAATCATTGCCAACCTGCAGGATGATTTTTATGTGGGGATTCTTCTCTCTATACATTCGTAGAACCTCAATAGAGGGCCACACCATGTCGAGCTGAATGCCGTGCAGATTTTCACCTCCATAATAAGTTATGGCTAACAAGTCGTTCAGGAAGTTATCGTTACTGTTAGGGTTAGCATAATGAACAGTGTTAAATAGCTTCTCGTCGCTCAGGAATAACTCAGCCAAACGTTCTGGTTTTGGCCAAATATCATCCCATTCACTACCGCCAACACCTGCAATAATGAGCGGATTCGTCATGGGTCCAATCTGAAGCTTGTAGACTTCATTCTCGGGCCAAAAGTTTTTAAAAGTACCTAAAAACTCTTCAACTTCGCGGGAATCTGAAACATCAGTTACCCCAATAAAAGAAAATCTTTTCTTCATGTTCTTGATTTTTAAAATATGTTTTGAATTTTGGTTTACAATAACACTTATTTTAGATATTGTCTAATTAGTAATTATTTATCTTAAATCCAACCCAAATACCAGCAATAGCTCCGAGTGCACCAAAAACCATTGAGCTCATTGAGAGCATGGATGCTCCCCATATGAGTGGGATAGCACTTCCAATACCCGACCCAACAATAGTACACACGCCGGTAATGAACTTCTGATTCATATACATACTATACACCTTCAAATTTGCGACAATTTTCATGAAACTTTACAATACTAGAGCGATAGTAATCTTAATCACACTTTCTCGTCCTTATTTATTATGATGTTACGAATTTTCACCCCTCTTTTGATTCTTGGTGCATTGATACCTCAATTCACGTTTGCTGCAGATCTTAGTACAATTCATAAACAACTGGTTGCAAAAAATAATCTTGCCATATCTCAGCAAGCATTCTGTCTTCAAGATCCGGATGGAACAACGCAATCATATAGACCAACAGCACGCGTTATTCCGGCTTCAGTTTCAAAAGTATATACATTCGATTTTGCACTCGCAAAACTTGGAAAAGATTTTCGCTACAAAACCGACTTTATTTTGAACGACTCAACACTTTATATTAACGGTGGCGGCGATCCACACTTTGTGATTGAAAATCTTGAAGCTGTCATTAAGCAAATGAGTCCTTCATCACCAATTAAAAAGATCGTATTTTCTCCTAACTTTTATTTTAACTGGAAACAAACATCTCCAACCGTGAAGTCTGCACTGATAAGCGCGCTTAAGAATAATAAAAATATATCAGTAGATAAAAATCTTGCAGTAGCATACTCAGCTAAAAAGTATTCTGGAGCTGGAAGTATCTATACGTTTGAGTCAGCACCGCTTTCAATACTTATGAAGCAGATTAATGATTACTCAACCAATATTTCTTCTGATGTACTCATTGAACGAGCTGGTGGCTATTCAGAGTTTCAAAAATACATGAAGCAAGTTTATGGCGCAGATACGAACACTGTAAAGTTTGGAACCGGATCGGGACTTAAAAATAACTACACCACCTGTGAGCTTACGTTAAAAGTCCTTAAACATTTTGAGCAATCACTTCATAACGTAGGGCTTCAGATCACCGATGTAATGTCAGTACCGGGGCGTGATCCGGGTGTAGTAAGTAAGCGTCTTGCAGGACTTTCAAGTGCAGATAATGTTGTACTTAAGTCTGGCTTTATCAACTATCACCAAAATCTTGCAGGTGTAATTAATACTGAGAAAGGCCATGTATATTTTGCAGTCTTTGGCACGTATAAGAATATGAACGAGAATGACAAAACAAAATTATTTGTTGATACATTTGTAGAAAAAATTGTACAAAACTACACCGCGCTTCCGTATGCGTATGATGTAAAAAGTGATGTATTTGGGTTTACTAAAATCACAAAAGTTAATTAGTTTTTAAAGGAATCCAAAATATTGACATTATATAATATATATAGTATAATACTATTAGACAAATTAACATAAACCCAAAACAACTCTTGGATATGAAAAATGAATCTTTTTTTGTAAGGGTACTATTACCCATTATTGCAACGATTGTCTTTGCTGTTATTACTGCACTTTTATGGTCAATAAAAAGAGATGAATTCTTTTTCGTCGTAACTATTTCCGTTTGTAGTTTGATACTATTCGGAAAGATTGAGTTAATCAACGAATCAAGAATTAACTACAACTTTGATATTGAAAAAGAAGTAAAAAGAAACAGAGGAACCAATGTTGTTATAGCACTATTTCCATTAATCGGATTCTTAGGATGTTTTATAACGACAAGCTTTCACGAAGAAACATTAAGATTTCTGAAGTTCACGTTCCTTAACTTACTTTTTGCGCTAATGGTTAACTACACTCTTTTGCTAATAAGATTTATATTATCAAAAGCCTTCAACAGACTACTTAGTCTTCGTAGATTAAGTCGGATCAAAACAAAACGAAGAAAGAACTCTTCCGTAAGTCGCATAGAAACTATGCGACTTTTGTTTGACTTTTCTTTATTTTGTAGTAAATTTTATTTAGTTAATATAGTTAAAAATTAAACCCATATTCTATGGAAGGATTCTTAGAAATGTCTCGCGACTACGTTTTAATGAGGAATAAAAATATGTACAATTACCTCACTGGAGGTATTGCTTCTATTATTGCTCTTCTAATGGCTTTATTGATACTTAAAGATCATAACCCTGCCCTTGTTATGATTGCTGCATGCGTGGTGATTATTACCGTAGTGAAAATAATAAATAGTTTTTCTTCGCAAATAATTACCAACCATAAAAAAATGATGAAAGAGCAGCTAAAATATCTACAAAGAATTGTAGACAAAAATGGCTATGAACAGTATAGGAACTTCGAAGACTCCGAAGGTGGGGATGACTCACTTGGAGCAGCGGCTGTACGTGCGAAAAAAGCTCTTAAAGCATTTGATTTCTTAAAAGACAAACTCGATTAATCTTAAAACGTATTTTTAATAGCTCCATCAAAAAGGTGGAGCTATTTTTTATTCAAACAAATATACTTTTTTATCAAAATCAATCACCTTTCCTTTTTCATCAATCTTGATTCCTTCTGTTTTGTAGAGTTTCATACGTTGAGTATCGTGTTCTGGGCTTGTCCATACGCGACCATCACTATAAATAATTCTATGAAATGGAATCTTATCCGCAACGTCTGATCGTCCGAGAATACTTGTAATCATTTGCGCCATACGCGGAGAACCGCCAGCAAGTCGATTAATAATCCCGTATGTTGTCACGCGACCTTTGGGAATTTTTAACGCCAACTCAATCACTCGCTTAACATACGGCGACGCTTCTTTTTTCATACTACTTTTCTACCTGAGTTTTGAGCCATTTTCCGTATTTCTCTGCCATGTCCTCAAAACTCTTTGCATTTGTTGCGATAGTTTCTTTTCCGCTCACCATTGCTATCTGAGCATTAAGCTTTATAGCCGCACGAGAAACCTTAACCTCGTTAAGTTTTTTAATACGCTGTTGAGCTAGCTTAATGATTGTATCTTTTGAACGAGTAACAACACGAACAAATGCTTGTGGGCTCAATTTTTTACCAGTTGCCATTTGTACACATTCTTTAAATGTTTTTGATGAGCCAAGCGCCCATACTTTTTTCATCTCTTTACCCACTTGAGGATTATCAACAATATATCCATACTTTTTGTAGAAGTAATCCCGCCATTGCTCAAGAGCAAGTTCTGCCAAACCGTATCCGTGATATGATCCTGAATTTTCCCAAGCATAAATATGAGGTACGTTCAATGCATACAGAGAATCTTCACTTCGATCAAAATATTTCTTGTATGCTTTACGAGCAATATTCTTAACCTTTTCGGCAGTTAGATTTTTTGTTTCATAAATCTCCTTCTCAAAACTTGAAACAAAGATGATTCCGTTAAGATTGAGCGGTCGTAACGGACCCAGCTTTTCAACCCTACGAACAAAGAGCTCAAACGGATATTCATCTCCTTGTGTATTATGCGCATATCGTGTGAGCCATTCAATACTGCTTAACATCGTATCCAAGAACATACTTTGTGTTTCTGCCCATGATGACGCCATTGGTGCATACTCATGATTGACGCAAACATCCTGTTGTTCAGAGTTCAATAAGTGCGCAGCATGTCCACCTTCGTGGAACAGCGTATGATATCCCTGAAACGCAGAACCTACTTGCCCCATTACCACGTTACAGGTAAAGTTTGAACTTCCTGGTTTTCGTTTTCCGTTTTCAAAGCTCACCATATCTGGCCAGTGACAGAATCCGTTGTCATACTTTCCCTGCCGATCAAGCAAATCAAGTTGCAGTTTTCCTCCTTGAAAGTCTATTCCTAACGCAGCAAATGAGCGACCCCATCGAGTAACCGCTTCTTCAAATGGAAAATATTGATCTTCTTCTTTGGTAAAGTTTCCGGTCATCATGTATCCAAAATTCCATGGCTTTCTTAGATTAGGCATTTTCTTTTCAAGTGTTCTTAAATCTTTAAATGCGTATTTTGTCTTTTCATATATTGCATCAAAAATTGCAAATAGTTCTTTTTTGGTCATCCCATCTTCACGCTCAACTTTATATGCATAAAAGTCTTCAAAACCAAGCATGCGTGCATACTCATTGCGAAGTTTAATCATTTCAATATATTCAGGCAAGCAATCCTCTGCCAACTTTTCGCGTGCCTCAAAACATGCTTTGCGAATTTTTTCATCAGGATGAGTTCGTGTCATCGTAGACATTTTATTCTCCGATGCCTTAACAAACTTTTGGGTAACGGGATCAATATATCCTTCTTTGCGGGTTGCTCGTTTTTTAGTAATTTTAGTTTCAAGTGCATCAATCTTTTTCTTTAATTCAATCCCTTCTTGAGGTGATTGATACGCTTCAAAGAATTTAAGCCATAGCTTAAGGCGAGACTGTTCCTGCTTGTTAGCTTTCGGCAACAAATCTTTGATTTGTGCAATGTATGTGGAATCCGCCCTAAACGCATCTCGAGCCGCCAACGCTTCATCTTTTTGAGGATTAACCGATGTGTCTCCCATATATGAGGTCCAGAAGTACTCCTCGTACACCTTATGGAGCTTTATGTATTCCTTATTCATTCTGTCTAAAAATTGCTGCGGTTTTGATTTCATAGTCTTATAGCAACTATACAAGATAACTCGTTTTTGTGCCACTTGTCCACCCACTTCATATGCGTGATATACTTTCTTCATGAATCAGACAACCAATTATTCAGAAGAAAAACGCTTTAGTGTTATTAAACGTTTCCAGAGTCTTACCCATGCATCTCGTGGCTTATGGGTACTTGTTAGAACTCAGCATAACTTTTGGGTACATATTGCGGTAAGTATCGTGGTTATTATTCTTGGATGCTACTTCAAGGTAAATACTGCCGAATGGGCAATCCTCATTTTCTCAATGGGATTTGTTATGGCTTCTGAAGCATTCAATTCAGCCATAGAAATTGACATTGATCTTACCTCTCCTGATTTTCATCCGTATGCACGCGATACTAAAGATGTTGCAGCGGGAGCAGTTTTGATTGCATTCATTACCTCTGCGGTGATTTATGCGATTGTATTTATTCCTCGTCTTATTACAATGGCCAAAGAGTACGGGCTTCTTAATTAACTCATGGAAAATAAATCAATATTTCCAAAAATTCTTTTTGCAATTTATATAGTAGAATTTTTTATTCTTGCGGTTAATCCTTTTGATCGTGCAGTGTGGTGGGCAGAAAATATTCCGATACTCTTAATCGTTACAACCGCTACAATTCTCTATTTTAAGAATATCCGCTTTTCCAACTTTGCATACTGCTGTATCGCATTTTTAGCTTTTTGGCACACTATTGGTGGATATTATACGTTCGAACTCGTTCCTTTTGATTTTTTTAATAATCTTTTTGGATTTGAACGCAATATGTTTGATCGTATTGGGCACTTTTCAGCAGGATTCTATGCCTATCCTATTGCCGAATATCTTTGGAAAACAAAAAAGGTTTCAACTATTTGGATTGCTGTTTTATTTGGAATTTTTACTATTGGAACGGTTGCAATGGTATACGAGGTTATTGAATGGGCATACGCCGCACTCTATGGAGGTTCAGCTGGCGCAGCTTTCTTGGGATCTCAAGGCGATATTTGGGATGCGCAAAAAGATATGGCGCTTGATCTTTTGGGGGCAATAATGATTTCAATTCCATTCCTGGCTAACTATACTAAAAAATCTTAACCATCACTGGTTAAGATTTTTTAGGAAATAATTTTATTTCTTTCCTCCACGCTTTGCTTTTTTAGCTTCAAGCATTACGAGCTTTGCCTCGATACGCTTCTTGGTCTTTGGAGAATGGTTTGACTTTACGTGCACACCAATTTTAGGACTTCGTTTTGCCATAGTGATTTATACTATTAATAAGTACCGCCAGTATACCCTAAAATCTTAATTTTGTATAGAATGAGATAAATATAATGCCTCTATAAATTATAGAGGCAAGAATTCTAACTTAGCTATCCGCCAACACTTTCCCGACTTCGATCCCCGTAAGATCCGCAAGTCATATTTAGGACGGCGCCTTAAGTCGTATTAATAGTTTATTAATTACAGTAATTTTGTCAAAAAATTGCTAAAACTTCTTTTGAAGGATCGCGTTCTCAATGAGCTTTCTTTCTGAATCAAGTTTTTGGATTTGATTTGGCTTATCGGTGAGTCGTACAAAATATTGCTGTTTAGACTTTGCCTTGCGCCAATCAAGCACAAATACTGTGGCATCTTGATCATCTTCCCAACCACGCTCAACATTTAATTCCCCAAAAGTTGCAGTATCAAGTGTCGTTAATCTATAGCTTGTCATATTTTGATGTTCAAACACTACAGAGTCTCCGTTAATTATTCCTTCATATCGCTCGGATACTCTAAAATTTTGAGCCGATTTTTGTTCAGCGGACATACGATGATTGAATTTCTTAAAACCCACCATACCTAGCACAACAACAAAAATTACACCAGCAGTAATTAAAATGGTCTTTTTCATATTCTTAGAGTATCACACTAGCTACTCAAAATCACTCAAAAATTTATATCCTCCTCCAGCACTTCCATCAATGATTTGAATCTCAAAATCATCTTTTAATTTTTTAAGTTCTGTGATTTGATAATCAAGCCATCCCTTAACAACTTCTTGTGTGTCAGAATCTTCCCACCAGCTTTGTCGAGTCGTACGTTCATACAATTCTTCAAAAGGAACGCTCATAAAAACTATCTTATGCCCAGCATCCGGAATAAGTTCTCGAGTTTTTATTAATCTTTTTGCCTTAAGATCTACGTCCTGGCCCTTAATGAGAATAATAGCGTTTGTATACTTTTGATTGAGCTTAGACACAATCTCGGGGATACTTTGTCTTTTTTCAATAATTGGGTCGCCTTCAAATTGAGCAATCAAGTCAAGACTTTCTTGACACACAGCAACTTGTTTTCCCTCCCAACCCAAGCGGTTGATGAGTTCTAAATTCTCATGAAGTGAGATAGTTTCTATAAACGTCTTTTTTCCTGCAGCGCTTCCGCCATACACCCATACAACAGTATTCATACTGCAATAGTAGCAAAATACTAAAAAATAAAAAGAGGTATTTAGCCTCTTTTTACATTTACTAGATGGATTAAATTTTTCCAGCAGCCTTAAGTTTATGATACTGAGTGTATGAAATTGCTAAAATTCCAAATGCAATTACGGGAACAATAAGCCCAACATTCATTTTATCAACCACAAGAATGCTTACGAACGCAGCAATGAAATCGAGTCCAAATCCTGCATATGCCCATTCCTTAACACGAGCAGAAAATTGAGGGAAGATAAGTACTACCCCTCCAATAAACTTAAATACCGCCAACATGGTAATAAAGTACACAGGATATCCTAGATGAGTAATTCCCATCACTGACATTTCATTATGGCTGGTAAGAATTGGCAAGATTCCTTCAAAAATAAAGATGATAGCCGTTGAGATCCAAAACGCGATTTTTGCTTTCTTCATATAGTGCGAGTATAGCAGATTTTCATCAAAACTTCATTATTCCAATAGATTTATTATGCACAGCCATTTGTTTTTACTATGAACAAGTATATACTTATACATATGACTACAAAAGCACTTCTTACTGTTTTAGGAATTATTGCAGCGCTCGTTGTTATTTACTTTGTATTTTTTGGTAAGTCAAAGAATGCAGATGTAATGGTTCCAGAGGATACCACCACCGAGGTTGAGAATATGCCAGTAACCACTACTCCAACACCAACCACCACAACCCCTCGCCAGACAACGCCAACTCCACGAACGACTACTCCTACTGCAACCCCAGCACCAGAGGAAACACCTAGCTTCCCAATGACTGGTTTTGAGTCAGATAAGTAATTGAAAAAATCCATCGTACGATGGATTTTTTTATTCTTCAATTTTATCGGTAAATATTACTAAGCGACGATTGTGAGTCTTAAATAAAGAACTCCAGACTCCTTCGCACGTAATTAGATTGAGATGAGAAAGTCCGTCAGTTGAGGTAAAAATATCAGAGGTGTCAGCAAGAACTGAATAACGCAATGTATTACGCACCACAAATGTTTCAACTCTACCCTGATCATTTGTAACTCGTATCTTGTCACCAATCTCAAGCTCATGTAATCGAGTAAAAACCGCATCACCTCCTCCACGAGAATTTACATGCCCCGCCAATACGGCAGTTCCCGGTTCACCCGGTACGGCACCTTTATTATACCAACCAACATTGTTTACATTCTCTGGAACGGCCATTGATCCCCCAATAGAAATCCCAACTGATTCTATTGTTGTATAAATTCCGATCTTATCAATAGAAAGCTGCACTGGCGCACTTGGTGTTGGTGCTTCTATTTTAATAGGTGGATAGAGCGGAAGCTCCTCAGCGCTATTAAGCGGTACTGCTCGTGGACTTGCCAATACAACCGCACAGAGTATCAAAAACATGATAGCTATAGTGGTCTTAAGAATGCGGATCATAAAAGCAGTATATCAAGAATTCTGTTACTCATACAGACAAACAAAACTAGCCCTCAGGCTAGAATTGTGCAATTGTTTTAAACTCTTGTTGTGGCGGATTATATTCTGGAGATCCTTCTTCAAATTCTTTTCGCTGCACTAAATATGCACCGTTTGATTCAACTACCTTATAGTAGCGTCCAAATCCTGCGTAGTAACAGATAATCATTTGAGATTGCTTGTATACATCTTTGTCTGGTTCAGGATATTCGTTGCATCCCCCTTCAATGGTTTCAATTTCTTTGGTCTGCTTTGCACCGTTTGGATACGTTGCCGTTAGGCTAATAGTTGATTGAGGAATTTCATTCTTTTCAGAAGGAGTATATGACCATGCAAATACCGGTGCACCTTCTGGCTTGGTTTCTGTAGTTGTCGTTTTTGACGGATCAGCCTCATTGCGATGACTGTCCTTCATAAAGAAATTAGCGACTGCAATTACTCCAATTACGATAATAACTATGAGAATAACTTTAAGCGTTTTATTCATAAGCTCTATGTTATTACTGATATATCTTAAGCATAGCAGAATAGCAGCGTAGACACACCTACTTATCCTTATATTCCAAAACATCCCCCGGCTGGCAATCCAATGCTTTGCAAATTGCTTCTAATGTTGAAAGGCGAATCGCTTTTGCTTTTCCATTTTTCAAAATAGAAATATTAGCCATCGTAATGCCAACTTTTTCAGTGAGTTCAGTGACGCTCATCTTGCGCTTAGCGAGCATCACATCGATATTAATTACAATTGCCATACATTATACCGTGAGTTCGTTTTCCTCCTTCATATCGATCGCACTTTTTAAAAGTTTTTGAAGCACGCCCGCAAATGTTGCAATCACAAACGGCGCAAAGACAATAAACATTCCCATGATAATCACACCCGGCGCATCTTCAGCATCAGCAACATAGTAAAAAGCAGGTAGGGTCATTATATACAAAAGACTGATAGCAATTCCGCAATACTTTATATTCTTGAGCGCACGAATAGAAGCTTCGGAAAATGCAGTATTCTTATCAATAGCAATCAAGAGTTTGAATGCCTGATAGAGCGCAATAAAAAACGGAATAGTCGTTGCATACGCTATAGCAACAATAAAATGTGACAAATGAGCAGCGCTTGGGAATTCAATAGCAAACTCAATTCCAAAACCTGGAAGCAAAAAAATACAGATAGCAAGCACGATTGCACCGATAATAATCAGTGCAGTTTTTAGAATGAATGTTGATCCTTGTTTCATACAATAAATACTAATTGATTAATAGTTTCATCGTATCATAGTATTTATCGTAAATCAATATATTTTTATTGTATTAAAAATCACCTATTTTTTACGCACAAAAACCAAAATAGAGTAACCCTGCTCCAATAATCGTGACGATGAATGCGTGAATAATAATAACATTGTGCGTCATCACCTTTCGGTACCAACGTGCAGCGATATTTGGAAAGGTTAAAATAATGATTCCTTTTATCAAGGTGAGCCATCCCAAGATTGTAATAAATAATTCCAGGCCAGTTGTCCACAAATTATGAAATACAACCATCACAGCACCGATAATAAGGGTTATAAATCCAAGCACCCACAGAACTGCCTTGCTTTCAATCGTCTTCTGCAAACTCGCGATGACACTTGTTTGATTAACGATAATTGAAAGTCCAAAGATAGTAATAATAAGACCAAATACCTGAGCAATAATTTGTGTTGTGTCTAATATATACATATTACGCTCAGTATATCACTCTTACACTCATGAACTTTATACACTGTTTAAACTCGTAATGATCCACGGAATCCACGTGCAGCATAGTATGATTCTGCACCATTGTGATAAATGAAAACGTTATCATAGCGACGATCAGCAAAGATAGCCCCGCCAAGTTTTCTAATATCAGCTGGCGTTGTTATCCAGCTTGAAGTTTTAAGATCAAATTCACCAAGTTTTTGTAGGTTACTATATTCTTCAACGGCAAGCATTTCAATCCCCATCGTTGTAGCCATATCAAGGGCATTACTTTTTGGCTTAAACTCTTTTCGAGATTCTAGTGCTTTGCCATCATAACAAAGACTTCTGCGACCTTTTGGACTTTCTGCTGAGCAATCATAAAAAATATATTCACCGGTCTTTTTATCAAACCCAACAACATCCGGTTCTCCGCCACTTATTTCCATTTCATTGAGTGACCATAATTTTTTAGGATTTGATTCAAGTTTTGCTTGTACCTTAGACCACCCAATTCCCTTGTGACGATTCATATTCTTTTCAAAACGAGCTTTTAAAATTTTAATGAGCTCTTCGGCTTGTTTTGAAGAGAGTTCTTTTTTAGATGAAGTAGTTGTTTGTTTTTTCATACCCATATTATATAGGATTACAAAACCACACATTTGATATACTTACCCTAATGGCAGAGCTCAAAACAAAAGCAACCAAAGCAAGCGCTCTTGAATTTATTAAATCTCTTCCCGATGAGGCAAAGCGTAAGGATGCCCAAGAACTCCTTAAAATTTTCAAAGAAGTTACAGGAGAAAAGTCTGTGATGTGGGGTACCAGCATTATTGGCTTTGGAAAGTACCATTATGAATCTGAGCACAGTACGCAAAAAGGTGTTTGGCCGCTTACTGGATTTTCACCTCGCAAACAAAATCTCACCCTCTATATTATGTTTAATTTATCTGACTTCACTCCTCTTTTAGAAAAACTTGGCAAGCATAAGACAAGTAAAGGCTGTCTCTATATCAAAAAACTTGCAGATATTGATATTGCTGTTCTTAAACAAATTATTAAAAAATCTTTTGTTGAGATGAAAAAGAAATATGCCGTTATATAAAAAAGGCTTTGTAATTCTTTCTTTTCATAAATAGAATTTTCTTCAGCAACTACTTTCCGTAAAGCTCTCTAACCTAAGATTCAACCTTGTCAACGAATTCTTTAAATCTTTCGCTATCTGATTGTGAGCCAAGGATATGAATTTGCTCAGGTCTAAATACAACATAGGTTGTAGATAATTGCTCTTCATGAAAATCTTCAGGACTTTTTGGTTTGTTTAAAATCTTATAGTCCCAGACTGTAGGATTTTCCATTTTTTGATATCTATCAAGGCCCTCCTCATACTTAGCCAAGGCTTCATCATAATATTCCTCTGGAGTTTTCTCTTGTTCTGCAATTATACCGTCTCCTGTCTTTAATTTAAGATACTCTTCCTTATTAAACCAAGTCTGGTTAAACTTACTTAACCCAACGATATTTGGATTCTTAATATCAATAATAGCGGGGAAAATTGTTTTTTTATCTCCAAAACCTTTTGCAGCAGAAGGATACTTGATAAAATAAATACCTTCTGTGTTACTATTGTTACCACTACCTGTTCCAGATAACTCTAAGTTGAAATTATCTGTCTTATACCAGTCTCCATTTGTGCCATGCCACACAATCTCCTTAACCCTACTTTCAGGAAATATAGTTTCAAGATATTCAGCGTATTTTTTTACAGCTTCCTGATTTTGCTTTTCAATACTCAATGTACCATCAGAAATTCCACTAGACTTTAGGGCTATTTCTCGTAATTCAGGATTCAGCTTAAATACTTCCTGTATATTTTTTTCTTGATTCAAAAAAGAATTAGTCTCAGGCAATTCCACTTTTTCTTCTACTTCAATATCTGGAGCTAGGCTGCTTATTGATAGTTTTTCCATATAACTTGCTCCCCGGGTAGGATTCGAACCTACGACCAAGCGATTAACAGTCGCCTGCTCTACCACTGAGCTACCGAGGAATATTGTTTAGAAAGCTCATTTCTAAAGCTTTCCTAGTATACCGTATTTTATATAAATTTCAATCCTACAAAACTGCCCAAAATTCACCCTATTCTGCATGGCAACCTTGTCTAAATAGTGATACCATACCTTCATATGCATACCATTGAACGAAGTTTTGTGATGATTAAACACGATGGAATCCAACGAAGTCTTGTTGGTGAAATCGTTGGCCGCTTTGAACGAGCAGGACTCAAGATTGTAGGAATGAAAATGATAATTCCTGATCGTGAGCGCGCACTTACCCACTACGGAAAGGACGATGCCTGGTGCGAACGTAAAGGTGCTAATCAAATTAAAGACATGGAGCGGCTTGGCAAGACCCCAACAAAGTCTGCCGTTGAATATGGACGAGATATTGTTGATACCCTTATCAAATACATTACCTCGGGGCCAGTGGTTCAATTGGTACTTGAAGGAAATCACGCAGTTGCGATTGTTAAAAAGCTTGTTGGAGGAACCGAACCGCTTACCTCTGATGTTGGAACGATCCGTGGAGACTTTACGATTGACTCATATGAGCTCGCAAACGCCATGAATCGCTCAACACGCAACCTTATTCACTGCACCGGTGAATCTGAAGAATCTGATTTTGAAATCAATCTGTGGTTCAAAAAAGAAGAACTCCTGAGTTATCGTCATATCAATGAAGCAATGATTAAAGATGTTGATATTGATGGATATACAGAATAGTTTTTCACAACAAAAATTATTGTTGGCGTCAACGTCTCAAAACTGATGAAGTCTGCTAGGATTAAAGAGTGCTCGTATAAGAATGTTTTTGAACAAAAAATTTTTGGGTCCGGCTTTGATAGATTCCTTTGGAATATATCATATGGATACCACGTCTTAGCATTTGCAAGAACTTCTCGCAAAGCGAGCACACTAAAAAATCCACCATTTGGTGGATTTTTTAGTGTGCTTTTTACCAATCTGCAGCACTGGTTGTAAAGAATAGGGTTGATCCGTATTTTACAGTACCATTGCCGAGTTTAAGGGCGGCACGGAAATAGTAAGTATTTCCGGGAGTAAGTCCGCTTACGGGGGTATTAAAGTCACCCGAATACGCCGATTCTTCTTTTGTAGAGAATGAAAGGCTTGTTCGACTTGTTCCATACTGGAAGAATACCTTTTCTACATTATTTTGTGCAAAATAGGCTGGAATTCCTGCAGCACGTCCGTTAAGAATTGCTGATACTGGTACGATATTTGTTGCAGCAAGTGTTTCTACGGTCATTGCTGAATTATCAACTGGCGCAGTTGTTTTAAAGCTAAGAATTGATCCATACTTAAATGTTCCATCCCCCATATCTACTACTGCTCGGAAGTAGTATGTGGTATTTGAGAGAAGACTAGTAAGCCTTGTTGTATATCCTCCGTTATATGCAGGCTCTTTAGCACTATCAATTCCAAGAGACTGAGTAGTTCCATACTGGAAATAGCGCTTCTCCTTGTTGTTGGTTGTGAAGTAATCTGGAAGACCGGTTATATATCCATCCAATATTGCCCCTCCAGCGTCAATCGAACTTGAGCCTTTTGTCTGCACCGTCACAGCGTTATTTGATGCTGCGGTAGTGGTAAAGCTGCGTATTTCTCCATACACATATGATCCATCTACGAGTCTAAGCGCTGCGCGGAAGTAGTACGTGGTGTTTGCAGTAAGTCCAGCAAGGTTTGCGGTAAAGTTTCCATTCGTTGCTGTTTGCTGAGGAGTAAACGCGTTGAGATTAGCACTTGAAGTTCCGTATTGGAAGTGCATCTTCATATTGCTGGTGCTCGTACAGCTAGGAGGAATACTGTTGGTACACGCAGCATTTTCTTCAACTACCCCTGATGCATTTCCGTTAAGAGTTGCTCCTGTTTGAGTAATTGCTGTTGCAGCGTTAGTCTGAGCAATAGGATCTAATCCTTTTATGCTGCTATCAGTTTTAAATGTTGAGTTTGATCCGTAGCGATATGCACCATTTGAGGTAATAACTACACCTCGGAAGTAATAGGTGGTATTTGGAGTAAGGCCAGTAAGGTTAGCCGTGAAGTCTCCGGTAGCAGCTGTTTTTTGTGGTGTTGAGTTGTTGAAGTTAGTGTCCGATGTTCCATATTGGAAGAACATAACCTCTGAAGGAGAAGTACTTACTACATATCCATTCAAGGTTGCCGTGGTTGCAGTAACATTGGTACCCGAGTCGGTACGTACTCCTGGTCCACCGTTAGCAGCTTCCGTAGTAAAGCTCTTGCTGGTTCCTTCTACGCGTCGTTCAGCTCCTGAAGAATCTCTATATACAACTACTGGAGTATATGAGTAGGTGGTTGATGAGTTGAGGTTGGTAAGAACATAACTATATGTTCCATTTGAATAGGTCGCATTTGGACTTACCTCAATGTAGTCACGCCCTGATGCAAAGTACGTAAAGTGAGCTGTTGTAGAAGATGATGAGTATTTACCAAGATCAACGTACATGTTCAATCGAGCGGTATTGGTTGCAAGGCTATCAACGTAACTGCTTGTAACTACAGGGGTTGTTCCCGTTTGTTTATTCGTTATAACAAAGCGTCCAGATGTATTACTGTTACTTGATCCTAAGAATTTAATTGATAAATCACCATATAAAGTTTTTTCTTGTCCAACAATAAGGGCTGGTACAGGAATTGAAACGTCACCTCCCAGTACTGCATTAACTTTTGCTGTTTCAATATATACGGTAGTACATGGAACACTAGTAGATGCTCTTGAACACCCACTGTTATATATACTATCAAGGGTTAGCTCAATTGCTTGGTTTCTAACATTTACGGTTTCATTCTTTTTAAGAGTAAATGTATCTCCCACATTTACGGTTTGTCGAGTCGTTCCAGGATTTTTACTTGAAACTACGAGAGTGATCTGATTTGCTTCACCATTCATAAGAGTAAATGTGTATCCTGAGATGGTGGTTGAATTACGTGTGCTGGTTCCCAATTGAACCTGCTGAACACTATTACCAAATACTCCTCCTGAAACACTCATGGTTGCAGAAATTTCTCCTGCCCACACGCATTCAACTCCGCTTGCATAATTACAACGAGAGTCAATAATACGAGCAAGATGAATGGTCATATTATCTGGGAACGTTGCCCGTTGTCCAGGACGCATGGTGAATTGTGAGTCGTAAGCTGGATACAAAGCGTTTGGTGATTTAATGCCACCTGTTTGATTTTGATTACACCAGTTAAAGAGTGCTGCACGAGTTTGTGTTCCCACAACACCGTCAGCGGTAAGCCCTTCGCCTGATTGGAAGTCGCTTACATATTTAAGTGTTCCGCGACCAAATACTCCATCGGCATCAACGCTGGTGCCAAGATAGCGCCCAAGCACTTGCTGGAGCCATACTACGTATGATCCGCGAGAACCTCGCTGAAGACGTGTTGAAAATGGTGCACAGCTAAGATCTGACGATGAAGCTGTTTGTGCCGACGCTGAACTATTAAAACTAATAAATAATGTTAATGCTAAAATAAATGAAATACTTGCTGCAAAGAGCTTGTGCGGTTTCATAATACTTGTAGTGTACCATAATTGAAACTTGTCAAACGGGCCCAGCAAAAAATCCGCCAAAAGCGGATTTTTTGCTGGGCCCTCAAATTTAATATGAGTAGCTGGTGGTAAAGCTACGAATATCTCCGTACTTAAAGCGTGCACCATCCCCACCGTACACCAATGTGTCTACCACGATGCGATAGTAATAAGTTGTATTTGGTTGAAGACTATAAACACTCTGGGTAACTGATGAGTTTGAAACACTATTTGATGATGTCTTTTGATAGAGATCATTTGAATTGGTTCCGTATTCAAAGTACACAGTTCCATTATTGTAATTTGAAACACCATCAATATATCCACTCAATGTTGCAGAATTATAGGTTACATTCGTTGCAGAGTTGGTAGTCAACGTTGTATATCCATTGTTATTGTAGTTATTTGAAGTAGTAAAACTTCTCACATCTCCATATTTATAATTAGGAGTATTTGATCCATTTGGATATTCAATAATCACTGCTCGGTAATAGTAGGTAGTGTTTGAAGTCAAATCATACAATGTTTTATTCATGCGTCCTTGAGACAAACTGGTAGTACTGGTCTTTTGGTAAAGATTATTTGAACTTGTTCCATATTCAAAGTATCCTGTTTGGCTGTAATAGCTACTCAAGAATGAAGCACTAAGCGTTGCTGAATTGTTAGTAATTCCGCTTACGGTATCGTAGTTAACACTACCAGTATTGTAGTAGTCATTAGAATACTTCAAGATAAAACGCGCACTTTGCTGCCCTGAAGGATTCTCAATTGAAATAAGACGCAAATAAAGATTATCAACATTTTCATCACGGTCCGTAGTCAAGGTAACACCATAGCGATTAGTGTTGGCCTGATTAATATTCACTTTAGCAACTGGCTGATACTGCATAGTACAGTAATTACCGTTATTTTGTGCTTCACAAAGATTTCCGTAGGTGCCTTCAAGGGTCAATGTGATTGAACGCCCCTGAATGGTTGCGCTTTGTCCGCGGTAGAGTGAGAATTCTCGTCCAACTTCTACGGTGTTTGATACATTATTGTATGAACTTGTTACCACAACCTGAATACTCTTAGATGATGCGCCATACAATTTAATGGTATAGCCATCAATCGTTTGACTGCTTCCGCTATAGGTACTCAAACGTACTTCTCGTGAAGTTCCGCTACTTCCGCCATACAATCGAACAGTTGCTGCAAGATCACCCTGCCAGAAACATTGATTATTTCCAGAACAGCGTGAGTCATCGATTGATACAACATCAAGAACCATTCCGTCGGTAAACTTTACTGAATCACCTCGGTAAAGCGTAATACTTTGTCCGAATGATCCGGTACGACTGGTGGGATATTGTCCGTTATTATTCCCGTTTCCATTATTGTTATTATCACCATCAATATCTTGTTCACACCAATCAGTTAATGCAGCACGAGTTTGTGATCCAACTACGCCATCAGCATACAAACCTTCACTTGATTGAAAGTCTCTCACATATTGGCGAGTCATACGACCAAATACGCCATCTTGCGAAATATCTTCATCAAAGTAATTACTCAAAATTTCCTGTAATTTTGATACAGAGTTTCCGCGTGAACCAACGCGTAGCGTTGCACTTCCCATACGGCAATAACTTGATGTACTGGTATAGGTTGCCGCCTGAGCAGATGATGCAAAGCCTACCATGCCCGCAATCACCACCACAGCAGCGATTATTGAACGAAATGAATATGTCTTCATATGCGTTTAGTATATGCCAAAACCGTTATTTCGCAAGCAAAGCGGTAGGGTTGTCAATACAGACCGGCATGACTCAAATTTGCCAGTGATATACTAATTCTATGATCTCAATGACCTCTCACGGTGGCGCAGACACCGTTACTGGTGCTCGTTTTATCTATAAACATAACAATACTTCTATTCTTTTAGACTGCGGGATGTTTCAGGGAAATTTTCGAGAAAAAGACAACGGTAAATTCACGTTCAATATTAATGAAATCACTGCCGTTTCAATTTCTCACGCTCACCTTGACCATATTGGCGCCCTCCTCTTTTTAATTGATCAAGGATATCGCGGCCCAATCCATTCAACGCCACCAACTAAAGATCTCACCGAGATCATGCTGATTGATCAACTTAAGATTCATAATCAAAATAATCCAGAAGATAAGCTTCCTATTTCAACGGTTGAGACGGTGATGTCGTTGTGGACTACGCACGAATATCACCAACCGTTTACTATTGAGCAAACTACCCTCACCTATTTTGATGCGGGACACATTTTGGGGTCAGCACTTACTTTGGTTGAATCAGAAGGAGTGAAGACGCTTTATACCGGAGACATGGGAAATTCACCAACACAATTGCTAAAAGACACCGAAGAAGTTGGTGCAGATTTTGTATTTACCGAATGCGTGTACGGTTCACGCGAACACGAAGCTTCAGGTTCTCGCGAAGAACAACTCAAACGTGCTATTACAGGACCACTTACCCATGGTCACACCGTCTTGATTCCAGTATTTTCTTTAGAGCGCTCACAGGAAATTCTCTATACGCTTGATCACCTTATTGAAGAAGAACAGATCCATAGAGTACCCGTATTTTTTGATACGCCGCTTGGGCAAAAAGTTACCGCTATTTATGAAAGCTATCCAGAATACCTTAATCAAGATTCTCAAAACGAACTTAAACACGATGATATTTTTAATTTCCCTGGTCTTAAAGTTATTCAAACCGCAGATGAGTCTGAAGCATTAAAAAAACAAAAAGGTCCCCGCATTATTTTGGCAGGATCAGGAATGTCTCATGGTGGAAGAATCTTATCGCTCTATCAAACCATGCTGAAGCAAAAAGATGTAACAGTGGTATTTGTTGGCTATCAAGCACCGGGAACACTGGGACGACGGTTGCAAGATGGTGTAAAAGTTGTTGAGCTTCAAGATAAGACCGTGCATGTGAATGCTCAGTTTGACACCGTAACCGGATATTCTGGTCACCGTGATGTGAACGGACTTGTTTCATTTATTGAACATCTTCCCAAAAAACCAAAAAAGGTTTTCACTATTCTTGGCGAACCATCATCATGTAACTTTTTGGCGCAGCGTATTAAATTCCATCTTGGCATTGATGCTGCAGTAATGGAGTACGGCAAAGAAAATGTCTTGAAACAATAATCTATGATCCCTGAAAATCACACAAAGAGTGCTCAACTTGTTGAAATCTTGAAACAACATGGTTTTACTGATTACGAAATGGGAATTGGAATTATTGATCTTAAAAATGCGGCACCAGAAATTTTTGGATACAATCTTGGTCACTTTATATATCCGGCTTCCGTGTATAAGGTTTTTATTGGCGCAGAAATGTTACGACAAATTGAAATCGGAAACTTTTCATTTTACCAAAAAGTAATTATCAAAGCACCTAATGATGTAGATAAAGATGCTCGAATTTTTCCCGGCGATACTCGGAAGCTTTTGAATGCTGGTGAAGAAGTTACGATTGATTATCTTATTGACCTTATGATTACCCGCAGTGACAATACAGCATCAAATCAACTGATTGATCTTGTTGGACGAGAAAATATTATCACCAATGTTATTCACGCAAACAATTGGCATGGCAGTGAAGTCACGAGAAAGTTTCTTGATCGTATTAAAGAAGATAAAAAATATCAGTTTAGCGAGACCACAAAAACTTGCGCTCGCCATGTAACAGAATTTATGTATTTAGTTGAGACTGACCAACTTATTTCCCCATTTGTATCACAACATCTTAAATCATACATGGAACGCTGGAGCCGTACCGGCCGTGGAGGACTTTCACTTCCCGATTACTCAATTTATAGAAAAGGCGGCTACCTAGAGACAAATCTTTATACAAAAAAGTTTACTAGTTTGGTTAAAAGTATTTTTACCAAAGGTTGGGCATATATCTGCTGGATGAATGATGCCGCAGTAATTACCGGCAAGAATTCTCATTATGCAATTTCTGTATTTACCGTAACCAAAAGCTTAAATCCTCATAAAAGATTTCCCCTTAAAAAGCTTGCTCAAGTTGTCTACGACTTTATGGAAAATGAGAACTCGTAAAGTTTATGCTAAAATCCAATTATGAAAAATCTAATTTCTTTTTGTGAAGAATTAATAACTGGAATAAGAAGGGAGAAATTTAAGATTGTTGCCTGCAAGCTCCTTACACCCAATATCTGGTTTATTATATGCTTGGGAGTTCTTTTAATGTTTATTAAAATTAAAGATACGAACTACGTTAACTGGCAATCTGTTCAAGAATTCTCTCTTTATTTTTTAACTGGGCTTACAACTTTATTGGTATATTTTAATGTAAAATTTTATGCAATTCTTATAGACGAAGAGCACATTCGATTTAAATACTTATTCTGGAAAAGAAGTTTCAAAATTAAAAATGTTGTTTCTTTTAGTTTTAAGGAGCTTTCTAAATTTAGCGTTCAAACAGATTCATATAATAGAACCGTAGAATATCTCTACCATATTAAGCTATTTGGAAAGAACAGTGAAATTATATTTTCTGAAAAGTTTCAATTTTCTTCAGGAAGATATAATGAGTATGCTTCGTCTAAAAACTTTAAAAAAGTAATTAAGTTTCTTGAAAAAAATAGCGTAAAAAATTTAGAGACTTCTGACGCATAATAAAACCCACATTGCTGTGGGTTTTAAATTATGCTTTTGCCATTTCAACAACTTTTGCAAATACTTCTGGAGTATTCTGCGCAAGTTCTGCAAGAATCTTACGATCGATAACGATGTTCTTCTTCTTGAGCATGTCGATGAAGCGTGAGTACGAGAGATCATACTTGCGAACTTCGGCATTGATTTTAATGGTCCAGAGACGTCGGAAATTGTTTTTCTTATCGCGACGATCACGGAATGCACTGTTGTACGAGTGAGCAAGCTGTTCTTTGGCAAGACGTTCCTTAGACTTTCGTCCGTTGCGGAAACCTTTTGCCATTTTAAGAACGCTCTTTCTTCGTTTGTTGGAGATAACTCCGCGTTTTACACGTGTCATAGCCTCACTTTAATTCCTCTAGTTGTGCGGGAGGAACCGCGCTCTCTCCTTATTCGTCATGCGAAAATCTTGAGAGACTTTACCTTCTAATTGTTCGCGACGTGTTTGGCGAGAATTGAAGTGGTTAAACCCCGGCTTTCTCGCTTTCAATTTACCGGTTGCGGTAATCTTGAGTCGCTTGGTGAATGATTTATTGGTCTTTGCACTACTCATATAAGTAATAAAGAATTTATTTCTTTGACCTTTCGATTAAAACGTCGATACCTTTTGGAGAAGCTCGAAAATCTTCCACGATCTTAAACGGTGTCTCAATATATTCAAGAAAACGTTCAAGGCGTGATTGAAGAAAATCTTTCTCGATAAACTTTGATCGACCAACTAGGTAGAGTTCGATTTTAATTCGATGACCTTCTTCCAACCACTCCATAGCGCGCTTGGCTTTAGTCATCAAATCTCCTTCTCCGGTACCGGTTTTAACCTGGATACTTTTAACTTCGGTCGTATGTGCGGCGCGTGATTTAATCTCTTTGAGTTTTTTCTTAACCTCATATTGGTACTTTCCATAATCCATGATTTTTACCACGGGTGGATTTGCTTCTGCGGTTACCTCAATAAGATCGCATCCTTCATCCATTGCCATTTTGAGGGCATCCTCGGTGTTCATAACGCCAAGGTTTCCCTTTTCGTGGTGGATGACGCGCACTTGATCTGCACGTATCGACTCATTGATACGAATTTTGTTGTCTACTTTTCGCATCTTAGTATAAGGCTCGACGGGAGTCGAGTGGGATAACTATATCAAAGATTCTGGATTTTGGCAATAAAAAGACTGGTAATATCATCTATTACCAGCCGGAATCAACCCTGTTTTTGCGTATGTTGAAATTGGGTCTTAGAGTTTGTGCGAAATCCCCCTCTAATCCTTAAACGGTCCGCGCCACCAAGGAGTCCTACGGAGAATATATCATTTCTTATTTTGAGTAGCAATATTAATAAAAAAGGACTGGAATCACAGATGATTCCAGCCTTTCCGTTACTAAATCCACACAACATATCTTTAGCGACTGTCAGGCAAAAACGAGAGAGAAAGGAATCGGAGCGGAGCTGACACCCCAACCCTTTCAGATCTCGTATCGTTCACCCTTATAAACAGTTCACATAATTTTTCAAATAATGAGTACTAAATACATCATACTCTTCTTTTTAAAAAGTTCAAGATAGGAGCATGTACTCCTATCTTGAACTTTTTGGCTGTTAATATGTTATCCCGCAAATGTTGAAACAAGGTTATACATCGGAATAAGCACGGACGTAAGCAATAATCCAACCATAAGTCCAAGACCTACGATCATTGCTGGTTCAATCAATCCAATCAAGGTATCTACCGCACGGTACACTTCCTGACGATAAAATTCTCCAAGTGTTTTCAAAATGGTTGCCAACTGTCCTGTTTCTTCTCCCACACGAATCATCGATGAAAGCAACTTTGGGATTTCTTTGTATGGCTCAATTGCTTGAGAAATCATCTGTCCTCCTTTAATTCCTTCAATTGCATGCTCAAGAATACGTTTATACACTTCATTGCCTACCAAGTTAGCAGTAATTTCAAGCGTACGAACCACCGGGATTCCTGCCATCAACATCGTATATACGTTTTCTGAAATACGCGACAAATACAATTTCTTAAAGAGATCACCAAATGCTGGCAAACCAAGTTTAAGCTCATCAACTTGATAGCGATATTTCTTTGAATTCAAGAAATAGAAGAGCATTAAAATTCCTCCTACAAAAAGCACTGCGAACAAGAACCAGTATTCACGGATAAAATTACTTGCAGACAACACAATCCTGGTATACACCGGAGGCTCAGCACCACTATCCAAAATTACGGCTCCCAACTTTGGAATTACCACCGTAACCATGAGTCCAATAACTCCCAAGAACGTAACAATAACGAATGCCGGGTATACCAATGCATTCTTAGTCTTTGATTCAAGCTGTTGCTGACGCTCAAGATAATCCGCCAAGAAGAGCAATACATCGGTGAGTTTTCCTGATTCTTCTCCCGCGGCAACCATGTTCACATAAAAATCCGAGAAGATTTTTGGATACTTCTTCATTGCCAATGCTAATCCTCCTCCTCCTTGAATTTCTGCAGTTACCGCTTCAAGCGCATTACGCAAATACGGATTGGTTACGTTAGTTGAAACCAATTCAAATGCCTTTGCTGCGGAGATCTGTGCTTGGAACAAAATCGCCAACTGACGCGACATGATCACCACGTCTTTAAGCGGAACATGATCAAGGAATGGCAAAATATTTGCGCCTTTACGTGATGTTGCCACAGGATCAAGTGTCACCACAATCAAATTCTTACGCTGAAGATTTGAGATTGCGATATCAATACTACCGGCTTCAATCTCACCTTTACGCTCGGTTCCATTTTGTTCAAAAGCTTTATACTTATACAACATATACTACAAAAGACGTCGCAACGTGAGCGGATCTGGTGAATAGTGGATTGCATCTTCAACCGTAATGTCACCATTACGCACTAACTCAAGCAATGATCCGTTCAAGGTGATCATTCCTGCGTCACGTGATGTTTCAATAACGGTAACAATTTCATGTGTGCGATTTTCACGAATAAGGTTAGCGACTGCATCGTTGGCAATCAAGAGCTCATATGCTGGCATGAGCACTCCTTTTTGTGAAGGAATGAGACGGATTGAGAAAATTCCAATAAGTGATTCTGCAAGCTGATTACGAATCTGCTGCTGCTCTGCTCCAGGGAATGAGTCCACAATACGATCGATACTTTGAATTGCATCGTTGGTGTGAAGTGTTGAAAATACCAAGTGTCCTGTTTCCGCAGCAGTCACCGCAATAGAAATCGTATCTGGGTCACGCATTTCTCCAATCAACACTACATCAATATCTTCACGGAATGCCGCACGAAGCGCACGTGGAAATGAATTAGTATCAACATCAAGTTCACGCTGATCAACAATAGACATTTTATCTTCAAAGATAAATTCCACCGGGTTTTCAATCGTAACAATGTGCTTTTTTGATGTTGAGTTAATAAGATCAATCATCGCTGCAAGCGTGGTTGATTTTCCATGTCCGGTTGGCCCCACCACCAAAAAGAATCCTTGCTCTTTCTTGGTAAAGTCTTTCAAAATTGCAGGAAGATTAAGATCTTCAATAGTTTTTACTTTTGGAATTGCACGAAGCGCGATCCCAATTTTTCCTGATGATAAAAATGAATTTCCACGAAGACGCAATGTATCGTGATAGTGATATGAGAAGTCAGCTTCAATACGCTGTTTAGTAAGTTGCTGAAGTTTTTCTTCTCCAATCATTTCCATCAAAAATGCTTGCATTACTTCACGAGTTAATGGCTGTTCAGTAGTAAGTGGAATAAGTTCACGCTTATAGCGAACAATAGGAAGGCGTCCCTCCATAAGGTGAAGATCCGATGCACCCTGGTCACCCACAATATGCATCAACCGATCAAGGAGTTGTTTGATAGTCTCATCCATAGATCTATTATACCCCAACATAAGCAATATTTAATGACAATGTACACAGGACAAATAAAAAAGCTCTCAATGAGAGCTCTCTTAAAAAAAAGTCTATTTGATTTTCTTTCCAATGCCACCTAGCGGTAAATGAGCATTTACCGTAGTAGATTTAATGTTAACCACTTTATAAGCTACTCTACCTTCCTGAGTTTGCTTAAAAATCCTTCTTGTATGAGCTCTGCGTGAGTGGCAACATTTATTTCCCACATACACAGCATACTCTTTTCTATCCTCCTCCTGATTTGTAGATACCCTTTTCCTTGTTTTGACTTGAACTTCAGAAAGCTGAATCACACCCTTGAAAGGAACTTGATTCCAGGTGTATATTTCAGCAGGGCTATTTGTTGTCACACCAGAAGAGCCACCTTTCCTTATATCTGACTCGGGTGCCTTGCTACCTAATTCATGACGCTCAAAAGAATCCAAGAATGCATCATGATCAATCTCTTTGAGTACTCTTGAGATATTGGCATAGCAATAAATTATCTTAAGAATATTCTTATGATGCTCACTGGCACCTGACCGAAACTCGTCCCAACTTACACCATCAAGAAACTCATTAGTACCCACAAAGTAATCGCTTAATCTCACTTTACCCATCAATAGCAACCCCTTCTCTTTATAAGGTAACTCGTTTACCAGGTCAGTGAACGCTGAGTCAACCATAAATTCGCCGTCTTGCATTCTCTTGCTTAGATAATCCCTGTCCTGAGCTGTCGCAAAACGCCCGCCTTTCTTCATGGCAGCTTGATATGAACCCCCGAACTTTCTAAGGCGTTTTGTTACAACATTTGGTCTTTCCTTGATATCCCTCAGCAGGTTGTTAAATTTGTTGAGATAGTACGAGAACTTTTCATCTTGGCAGATGGCTGCGTTTTCTGGTAGTCCGCAAAAGTACAGATATCCATCCTGCTTAAGATATAAAATCTCACGAATAGGATGTCTCTTCTCTGCAGGCAAGCTTTCCAAAAGCGCATCAGGTGAGAGCATCTTCATTGACGCAAGATTCCCTTTATCCTCTTCTTTCTGCGACACGACCAGAGGAGATTCCAACTGTACCGCCATTGAAGATAGTGAGCCTAAGGATATTAAGGCCACATTCTCTTCCTGGAGAAAGTCAGATTGTATCTCTTTTGTTAAGTACAGAAGGTTCCTGCCAGTCTTATAGAACTGCGTAATAGTATGCAGTGCTATGGAGTTACTAATGAGTGGACTAAACTCATTAACAAAATCATCGAGCTTCTGAAGATAGTCCTTAGATAAGTCTTTAAGAATGTAATAGAGAGACTTTTCATCTACTGCCAAGTGCTTACTATTATCAAAACTTATAAACTTTTTATAAAGATGATCTGTTTTAAAGTTTTTCTTTTTAGCAAGCTCTACCATCTTAATAAAGTACTTTTCAAATAAAGCAATAATATGATACTCTCTTACAAACGTTTCAATGCCCAGAGTCCTGAAAGTTTTCTTTTGAACAAGAGTAGTCTTGTGAACCTTCTCATTCTTTAATATTGGTCTTTTCTTGAGCTGAATAGGCTTAACAAGACCTTTTTCAATCTTCACTTTAAACATTGAACTTTTAGGCGATTCAAACCACTTAAGCTTCTCTTCCAGAATAGTACTATACGTCTCTCCTTTTTTAGGAACTTCTTCCCTTTTAATGCTATCAAAGACATCCGAATGAGTATATCTTCTTGTTGCATTGTCAAAGCTTTTTACAATACAACCAAGAGCATTTAGTAAAGGTAGAATGTAAGACTCTTTTACTACATCTGAAAGATTAATTTTACTTTTTAAACTATAGGCCATTCTCTTACCTTCAGTATTTTTAAGAGAAACTTCACCTTCTGTGAAATCAATAATATCAAATCCAGCACAATCAAAACGAAGGCTGCCGAACTTTTCTTTTATTGTTTCTAAAAGCTCTGACTCTTTACTCGTTTCATAGGTTTTGTTACGCTTCTCCTCTTTAGCTTTAATAAGACTATCCAATACTTTTCCATATTCTTTATAGTCAGAAACATTCGCTAAAAGCTTATTTGCAATCGGCATAACAAAAACCATTTTTGACGAACTTACTTCAACTAAAATAGTTTCTACTTCTTTCAGGCCTTCCACTTCTATAATAAAACCTGTCGACTTTTTTCCATCAACAAATTTAAACAGGAAAGAATTTGAAAGAAAGTCTAAGTCAAAGTTGCCCGAAAGCGACTTTTCCTCAAATTTAAAAACATTTCTATCACCTCTGCTAAAGCTGTCCAACATCCTCGGTATCCAGATCTGTGACTGTCCATCACGAATTACCTGAGCCAAGTTGGCTTCCGTACATGCAGCCAAGTCGATAGGGAGAAATTCCCTGACACCTTTAGTGCTGCCATTTACAAGCCGATACTCAAAAGCTTCTGGTTTTAGGGATGCTGGCCTCATCTGTCTACCTATGTCGTTAACGTACGTGCCAGGAATAAACCTTTGCGAGAATTGCAATTTCCATGCATCCGCAAAGACCTCGACATGTTTCTGGTATGTACTCCAGTACACCAGAAGATTTTCCAAGATCTGATTTTGTTTTTTCATTATTATAATGACTGGGTTTAAGTTTTTAACGTTTTAGATGTATATTTTATACCACAAATACCATATTATGTAAATATACCACCATTTTTTCAATTTAGGACTAGAGCGTATTCACATCTTCCATTGGCAACAACCCTTGCATCGATTTAATCAGTGCATCCTCTTTCATGGTCAGCATTCCCTTTGCGCGTGCAGCTTTATACATATCCATTTCACTTGGACGCTGCAAGATGATGTGTTCAATATCTTTATCAATTTCAAACATTTCATATACCGCAATACGCCCCTTGGTTCCCATTGGTGCCGTTGGCGTTGGATGAGCTTCGTACGGCATTTTAGTAAGATCAAGTTTTGATTTATATTCAGCAGGGAGATCATCAAATTGTTTAGTAATCATTGAACGATAGCTCTCTGATTCTGGAATCGCTTCACCTGCTTCTGGTGCAATACGGCGCACCAAACGCTGCGCAATTGCAAGCGTAAGAGTTGGTGCAATCAAATATGGATCAATTCCCATATCGATCAAACGAGGAACCACTCCAAGAGAACTATTGGTGTGAAGTGTTGAAAGCACCATGTGTCCGGTAAGTGCCGCCTGAATAGCAAGCTGTGCGGTTTCTGCATCACGAATTTCTCCCACCATGATCACATCAGGATCCTGACGAAGAATTGAGCGGAGTCCATTAGCAAACGTATATCCAATTTCTGGATGCACCTGTGACTGGCTTACGCCATCAATAGAATATTCAACTGGATCTTCAAGGGATACCACGTTTGATCCATCACGATCAACTTCAGACAACATTCCATACAAGGTGGTAGACTTTCCAGATCCGGTTGGTCCACAGATAAGAATAATTCCATAAGGACGCTTAAGTGCTTTGCGAATTGTTTCGAGGTGTTCAGGTGTCATTCCGGTATCATCAAGCGTTTTAATTCCTGTTTCTGGGTCAAGAATACGAATCACGGCTTTTTCTCCGTAGAATGTTGGCATGGTTGAAACACGAAAATCAACGGTGCGCCCCTTAATCTTTGCAGGAAAACGTCCGTCTTGTGGTTTGCGTTTTTCATCAAGCTTCAACTTGGTGATAATTTTAATACGCGCAATAATTGCACCATGCACCGTTTTAGGAAGAGTCAATGCCGTTTCAAGCGTACCATCAATACGATAACGAACTTTAGTATTATTGCGACTACGTTCAATATGAATATCTGACGCACGATCATCGATTGCTTTCAACAAAATAGACGCCACCATTTTAGTAATTGGAGCAGATTCAGTAATCTTTTCATCCTTCTCTTCTGGCTTTGCTTTTTCTGAACGAGAAACAATTTCTTCAAGTGACTCAGCGGCGTTTTCATCATCTGCAAGAGTCCCGGAAACCTGATCCTCATCTACAACATCTTCAACACTTGAAACAGCATCATGGATTGAGCCATAGCGATCAACAAGTTCATTGAATTCTGTTAATGAAATAAACGACACCACATATGCTGTACCTGATTGGCTAAAAATAAAATCCAGCACGTTTTTTGCAACCGCGTTTTCTGGATCAACAATTCCAATCTCCATCACACCATTTACCTTGCGACGAAGCGGCACCATATAATAATGACGAGCAGCTTCCTCCGGAATGAGCTGCATAATATCCGGCGATACCTCTTCTTCATTTACCACACCATGGGGTAAACCATAAAATTTTTCTATGAATGACTCAATAACATCTTTTTCCTTGCCGAGCTTATACACCTCAACAACAACAGATGCATTTTCTTCTTCTTTTTTGCGCAGGATTTCAATACTTTCCTCCTGAGTGATAACTCCTTGTTGTAACAAATACTCAAGAAACGACATAGTATCAGTATATCACTGCCTCTTAGTTAGTTTTGGTAGTAGTTGTAGTAGTTTTGGCAGAACCTGCCATTTCCAAGAATGGATTTTCACGCCCAAGATTGCTTGGTAACAAAATTACAGCATTGAGCGGGATAAGTGCCTGGAATTCAGGACTTTGCAAAAAAGTTGTATCCATTTTAATTGCCTGAACACTTGAAAGCATTAATGAAATTGCTGATGAGCGATCCTGAATTTCTTGGATAAGCGTGTTACTGTCTTCAGCAGAAAGTTCACCGAGATTAATTACCCCTGAACGCTGAACAAAGTAGATAGCGCCGCCAAAGAGTGCAATGATGAGGATTACGAGAAGGTTCTTATTCATACAATTATTGAGGGAGCCAATAGGTAGTTACTTCGACATCGTAGCTGTAGTAATCAATCGGTTTCTTAAGATCTTTAACCGTACCACGCTCTGGACGGAATGAAAGTGATTTAACATCCACCACGCGCAAACTATATTCGAGCTCGGCTAAGAATCCTAGGAAATCTTGATACTTACCTGTTACTTTAAACTTAATACCAATAGATTTTTCTGCATTGCTCACATCCTGAACTGATCCTGATTGAGTCTCCTTATCTTTATCAATATCAATGTCCTTAAGGCTGAGCTTATGCTTCTTTGCAAGCTCTTCAATTTCAATCATGAGTTTTACATTATCAACAAAGCTTGGTGTCATGAGTTCAAGACGCTCCTTATCAGTATCCGATACTGCATTGTATCGATTCACCAAATCACCCCATGATGCCTGAAGACTTTTTGCAGTTTCTCCTGCAGCAGAAATTACCGTCTTCTGTTCTTTAAGAAGTGCAATTTCATCATACGCAGGCTTTCCCACAAGTATGAAGATTCCAACCGAGAGTGCCATAACTAAGATTGAGATGATGCTTTTTGACATATATTAATTCTGAGGAACGGTAGTGGTCGGGGTCGACATTGGAGCAGTTGGACCAACCGGCGTAGTGCTCACTCCACTATTCCCTTCAAAAATCTCACGAATCTGATCAATACCAGTCTGTGTTTGATTTGCAGGAGGAACCGGACCATCAACAACTGGCAACATTGGCTCAGTTGGTGTGATTATTGGAGTAGCAGGTACTACCATTGGTGCACGTTCACCAATAACTTTTTTAAATGAAATCTCAGCAAGAGGAACAACAATCTCAAGCTTGAATCGTACTTGCTCCTTCATATCATCAAGTGCAATTCCTGAGAACAAGTGATCTTTAAAGTATGCCGTTTCAGAAAATGAACGTGACTGTTCCGCAATTGCCGTATAGTTCTTTGCAAATCCATCAAGTTGCATCACATAATTTCCTTCCTCTTGTCCAAAGCGGAATGATTCAAATTGAACGGACGGCGTGGTTTCTTTTCCGAGCATATCAAGTACATACGCCACCGAGTAGTGACGATCCATAATACGCTGAGAAATTGCAATGCGATTATCTAAATTACGAACCTCTTGAAGCAAAGTTTGGTCAAGTGTTGTTTCTGCTTTTTCAAGCAACAGAAGATCACGGTCAATTGCCTGAGAAATTGAGGTGCGATACCACAAAATTCCTCCCGATACTGCGACAGAAATAAACAACAAAAAATATGCAAGAATTCCTAAGAATCCTGGACCTCGATGAATATCATCAACCACCACGCGGTCAGGCAATGGTGCAAATGGTGTTTTTGGGATGAACGAAGTTTGAAAATTCTCAGGCATAGCTATCAAATATAAGTATACCGTACATGTTTGATACGTTTAGTGATATCCACTCTTTTATGAAAAAAGTTTGAGTGCCAAACCAGCAGCTTGCCCAAATTCTGGACCGCTTTGATACAACGGATCATGAAGCATTGACGGTGTTTCAACTTTTTCGAATGGATTTATAAAAACCACTTCCTTTTTTGACTTTGCTTCAATCATTTCTTTAAACCCTTGCAGGCGTGATGCTCCACCAGAAAGAATAATGCGCGACACCGTTGATTTTTCAGTCTGTTCATATTTATTAATAACTCCCATGATTTCACTAATAAGTGCATCACAATAGGTTTTTACCGCTTGAGAATTTGCCGGACTAGCATTTTTCTTTTTATGAATTTCAGCATCCTTAAAATTTACATTACCAAGTTCAACACGGAGTGCTTCCGTAAGCTGATATCCTCCGCGTTTAATAGTTTGAATGGTGCGTAAAATACCAAACTGCGTACAGGCCACACGTGTTGCTGATGCTCCGCAGTCAATGAGTGCCGTAGTTGAAAGTTCACGCTTATAGGCAGAGCGTAAGATTGAAAAAGTCTCAATCTCATAGAACGATTGCGTGAAAAGTGTTGAAGGAATTCCCACTTTCATCGTTGAAAGAATGTCGTTTTTAATAGCTGCAACGAGTACCTCTTTGGTATCTACATTTTGAAAAGAAAGCTTTGGCAACTCATACCAATCAAGTGAAATTTGTGATGGATCAATTGGTAAGAATTTACGCACTTCGTTCACCACAGCAGGTCCAAGCATTTCTTCAGGAACATTCGGAAGGTTAAGGATAAAAATAAATGATGAAACTGATGAAATTCCAATCCCAGCAACGGGTGCTGTTGCTTGAGCCTCGCGCATAATATCACCGAGTGCTTTATCAATCATATCTGAAGTAGGGGTAACCACTTCCCATGCTTCCTTGCTGTCGTATGGACCAAGCACCACCTCTCCATAGGTTGAAAGTGAAAGTTTTCCAAATGCATTGGTAAGCTCAACAATCTTAAGCGATGAAGTCCCGATATCAATACCCAGCACCTTTGAAGGACGCTCTTGTGGCAACAAAGAACCTAGTGATTTTTTAATAGTATCTAAGAGCGGAATCATGTACAAAGTATATCATGATGAGAAGTATTATGAGGATGATACGAACGGTACTTGCAGTTTGGTATCCAACATATTGTAAGGTATGCCGAGTTTATGGATCACAAATTTGCAACTCATGTGCCACCAAGATAGTACAAAATAACTTTGTATCAGTTGATGGATTTTATGCATGCTGTTCATATTCCCAAAAACTGATCCGCTCCTACATGTTGTTGATTAAGCGATTTCCTTCTCATGCTATTGCAAAGCTATGTGCAATATTATTAGTCCTACGGTTAAAACCTCTCTTACAAAATCTAAAATCCGAACAAATTGCCGTTATTCCACTTCCTCGCACCAAAAAGAATGTTCAAGAGTTTGGACACGATCAGACGTTATTAATTGCACATGAATTTGCTTATCTTCTTGCCAGGTATAGGTATCGTGTAAACGTCTATCCAAAAACGCTCTTAAATGTCGGCACCAAAACGCATCATAGTCTTTCAACAAAAGCTGAGCGGGAACAAGCATCGCTTAAGCAGTTTAAGCTTGGCAGCACCCTTCCACCTCAAACTTCTCACCTTATTATCCTTGATGATATTATCACCTCCGGTTCAACCATGCGTGCTGCCCAGAATCTCCTCGCAAAAACAGGCTATTTCAAGATGATGTGCGTGGGTATTCTCTTAAAAGACTAATGCGCTATACTATCCCTATGGCAGTTATTATTTTAGGCATGGTGTTGGCCATTTCCGCTATCTGCGCCGCAGCACTGTTGTATCACTGGTTTAGCTTTAGCATCAGCAAAGAGCTTACTTTTGGCGTACTTATTTATTTGTTCGGACTTGCGCTTGGTATTGTTGCGCTTCTTAATCAATTCTCACCATTTATATGATTCAGCTTAACCCGAATGAAAAAATTATCTATATTGCTCGCGTGCACTGGCTTGCAATTTTCCTTGATGCATTACGTGCAGCAATTCTTGGAGGTATTCCGTTTTTAATTGCACTCTATATTACCAATTTCTCAAATTCATATTTGAGCGAAGATTCTCTCCGATATTTATGGGGCAGTGCTATTGCATTTGCAATGGTAATCTGGAATTTCTTTTTTGTTGCATGGACAGATAGAGTACTTGATACGTGGGTGATTACGACGGAACGTGTCATTGATATTGAACAGCGTGGTTTGTTCTCGAGAAACATTGCGGTTATACGTTTAGATGATATTCAAGATCTTGTTATTGATACCCGAGGATTCCTAGCAACCATTCTTAAATATGGAGACATCAATATTCAGTCTTCAGGAACTACGCGTGAATTTGATTTCAAAATGGTGAACGATCCTGAATATGTAAAAAATGTTATTGAACGAGCAATTGTTGCCGTTGGAGGATCTCGCTGGCATCGATAAATCCTATCACGTAAAATACCATGCAACTTTTCAGTTGCATGGTATTTTATTCCACAAAGAAGCCTCCTGGATTACACTTACCATTCTTAAAACTAATATTAAACATTAAATTCTTAAGTCGCCCAGACCGTACTCTTTTTCTCTTAAGAACCATGCCTACATACGTTAGAACTGTATCGTCAGAAACAGCATCAATAACTGATCTATAGAGTTCTTGATTAATAGGCTTCTGACCTTCTGGATATTCCAAAGAGAGCATTCCATCTTCACCCTGGACAATCGTAAATTCAAAGTCCTGCGTTATGCCTTTTCCTTCTGTATCAAAAATCTCTATTGCATTTCCCAAATTATAGGCAATAACTGGGGCTATAATTAATTCAAATCGTCGCACATTATTAGGGATAGAAACTTCTTCTTGTATAATACCCAATTTATGGGGTCCATTTACTAAGTCATCCTCAGACAAAACAATCTTCTTTTTTACTTCAGGCTCAACTGGATTAAGAGTAATTTCCTGTTTATTAAGCCAAATATTGAGCGCAGCCTGTGTATCGGGAGCTCTAAATCCAATAGCAACTGCATTTTCTGCACCATTACGCAACAATGCTTCACGTGCTTCTTGGGGCAATTGAGCATATTTTTCTAGATTAAATGCAGGATTTGATGCAGTTCCTACAAACAAGATTGTTGGATCATTGGTAAGTGTTTCAGCAACAGCAACATCATTATTTGTTGGAAGCACCAAAGGAGTGGTCCCTGTTTTATTCTTGGCATTTAAATTATCACCATCATCAATCAACTCTTCAAAAACTTGAGTAAGCTCTGGCTTAAACCCGGTTGCAGCAATAACACTATTTGCGCGAATAACTTTTCCATTATTGTCAGTGATTTCATTGCCTTGGGCATCATAGAGCGCAAGAGGGCTTTCAGGATCATTTTGATCACTAAAACCAACATCGCCAACACGCCCCTGAATAATTTCAACCAAATTCCCTCGGCCATTACGCGCCTTAATATCTCCAATCAATGAGTAGCGGGGACGCGTACTAAATTGCCCCTTAGAAATTACATAGATCTTTGTAGTCTCACGAACACGAGGATTTGTTGAGTTAAAAATATTTCCAATAAACTCAATCATCGTATCAGCAGAGTTTCCATCTCCATAAATTACAATGGTCTCTCCCGGAGACAACGGCTCTTGAGTACGAGATGCAAGTTTATTAAATGCCTCTAGTGTTGTGGTAACACGAGGAAATCCTTCTACTCCTTTTTGTATTTCCAAAACCTTCTCGAGTTTTGAGCCAGGAAGATTAATTCCCAAGTTTGCCTCTCCAAGCCCCGTAGAAACAATCATTGCATCAGTGAAAATAGTTTTTGTGTACGATTGATCACCGTTTCTAATTTCCAAAGTAACTTTTTTAGTACCCTGCTGACTATGGTCTTCATTCGGTTCAACACGAAGAACTTTCGTAGATAAAGCAAGTTTTTTAGTCAGCAATGCCGTTTGTGTTGCAAGTACGGCTTGCAATTCTTCATTGGTTGGATAGCGTGCATTTGAAAGATCATCTGGCACCGGCAAGTAATCTACCGCTGTATTAATACTTCCTGCACGTACCGTTTCACCCTCATTACGCTCTCCAGGATAATATCTAAATGGGCTACCATATCCACGCACAGATGCTTTTTCTTTTTTCACAGGCACACTATCTGGCAAAATATATCCTCCCAATCCTCTACGATTAGCACTGTTAAGTTCCCAGGCCGGCCCTTCCGGTATTGCAAATGGACCACCCGGCACAAGACCATCATCAACTACCAATGTTTGTTGAGCAAGCAGAGGATTATTTCTTGTGATTTCTCCCATTGCAGTTACACCACTTGGTCCAGTACCAATAACCACCATTGGCACGTATGGATTCTCATCAAGTTCTTGAAGAGTTTTTTCTGATTGTTGCGTAAAGTGGTGTTTAAGGAACTCCTGAGTTACACCAAAATCAGCCAAAAGGGTTGTTACAACAAACGGATTAAACAATGAGAGTAGCTCTACTGATTGAAGATATGAAAGCTCACGATCAGAAAGTTGTCGCTGACTTGCAATGTGAATGAGTCGCTGCTCATAGCGTCGTTTCTCGGTAGTATCTCCCAAAACAGATTCAACAACCTTTTGAATTTCTGGATCATTTTCTTGCTTATAAAATTCAATCAATGGGAACAGTGTAGCCTTAAGATTTTCTCGCAAGTACTGCATGGCATCTCTATTTCTTCCACGCTCTGGATTGATAAATTTGCTTTCAAATTTTTTATCAAGTCGTAATTCAATATCTGCGCCAAAATATTTATCAAAATCTTCAACACTATTTTTTGCTGCATAATTTTTGTAAAACTCAATCAGCTGCTTAGCTACAATTAAATCTTCTTCTGATTCTCGAGGTAATTCTTCTATGCTTTTAAGAACTTCCTCTGCAGAATTTATAGTAAACAATTGTCTAATATCAACAGCTTTTTTAATGCGCTTAATATATTTAACATATAGCAAATACTCTTCAATTTCCTCCTTAAACTTCTCAAATGAATCAATAAAGCTGACACTACCAATACTTTGCCGATCAGGATAGAGGGCAAGCTGTTGACGAATCTCATCTTCAAATTCAGAAAAAATATCCTGCTGCTTAATTAAATCCCAGAGAGTTTTTTCAAAAGAAGCAACTTCAAACTCTGCAATTGTTTCAAGGAAAGGAATTGCTATTTGAATTTCACGACTATTTCCAGAAATAAGACCGTCAAAAGAAGTATATGTCTTGTCAAAATTATCTCGGACATACGGAGCCCTG
The DNA here is from genome assembly GCA_036405175.1 of Minisyncoccota bacterium. Classification (GTDB taxonomy): domain Bacteria; phylum Patescibacteriota; class Minisyncoccia; order Phycocordibacterales; family UBA1006; genus DASWYC01. The sequence goes on along the minus strand of DASWYC010000002.1, from coordinate 27,910 downwards.
AGCCCAGCGAACTGACTCTTTGCGGTGTCTAAGGCTCTTTTTAGCTTTTCTAGATAGCGCTTCTTTTCTACAAGTTGTGCAAGATCACGTATAAACTCAATATCTTCATTATCTTTCTGCTCAAAAGTAGTTAATAATTCATCAACAGCAGCTGACTCTGGATCTGATATAAAAACATCAAAGAATTCTTTTTTGAAGTTGATTCTTCTTTCTACATTTTGTATCTCTACAAGCGTATCTTGAATTTCCTGGAATTTATCCATGCTATTTTCCTCATCCATGAGCTGTTCCATCCTTCCCATAAACAGATCTTCAGGAGTATTTATATAGGCAAGCATTGCTTCGCGCATTCCTTCAGGTAGGCTTTCTTGATAGAGGTTCAAGAATTTCTCATATAATGTTCTGAGTTGCTGGTCTTTTACAAAGGCTCCCTGATAATCAAAATCATTAAGAAGATCACCATTTATTCTCAGTGCTTCATTTTTTTCTTGATCATAGAGAAATCCGTTACGAAAAAATTGTTTGTTGAGAATGTTGAAAAATTTCAGGTTAGAGGTTTCCTGTTTAAGAAGCTTGCTGATGTAAATTTGTTTAAACTTTCTAAGTGACTGGTAATTTAATTTCCCATCCTCTCTTTCGGCGTTTATTTTTTTCTGATTATCTATAAGTGGAGTAATCTCACCTTCTTGCTGAGGGGATACAATCATCCCCTGATAATCAAAATCATTAAGAAGATCACCATTTATTCTCAGTGCTTCATTTTTTTCTTGATCATAGAGAAATCCGTTACGAAAAAATTGTTTGTTGAGAATGTTGAAAAACTTTGCGGGCAAAGAATCCACGACTCGATTGTTTAGCAAACAAGTCTTTGTAAACTTTGAAATCCCTTCTAGGTTTTTTAAATCATTTGTATAATTTTTATCTATTTCAATAGATATTTGATTATATATATCGACCAGTTCTTTATCGTTCTCTTGATTCAGCGTTACTCCCTGATAATCAAAATCATTAAGAAGATCACCATTTATTCTCAGTGCTTCATTTTTTTCTTGATCATAGAGAAATCCGTTACGAAAAAATTGTTTGTTGAGAATGTCAATAAACCTTTTACTATCAATCCCTAGCCTTGAGGTGCGTAGTAGTTTTAGAATCTTTGGTAAAGAAACTACCTCTTGTTGATCAACTTTAAATTCAGAAGAAAGTACTTGGTTTTCTGGTGTTATCTGAATACCTTGCTCAATCTCAGGGGTAATAGCCTCTTCTTTTGGCTTAAATGAACTCTCAAAATTCATATGTACTTCATGATTATACCACTCTTCTTGTTACTGATTTCTTCTTTATAAAAACCCTGGATATCCAGGGTTTTTATAAAGAAATCAATTTTATTCCTTACTTTTTGCTGCTCGATTGCGGATTGATTCATTCAAAATCTGTTTACGCAAACGCACAATCTTTGGAGTAATTTCCAAGTATTCATCGTCAGACATAAGTTCAAGTCCACGCTCAATCGTAACTTCAACAAACGGCTTCAATACAATTGCCTCATCGTTTCCAGATGAACGAACATTTGATTGATTCTTTCCTTTGGTTGGATTCACCGTCATTTCTTCCCCTTTAACAGTGTTTCCAATCACCATCCCTTCATATACTTCTGCCTGCGGACCAATGTATAGAGTTCCACGATCCTGCAAGTTCCAGAGTGCGTACGCCAAGGCTTTTCCATTTTCCATAGAAATCATTGCACCGGTTTCCTTCTTCTTAATTTCTCCCGCAAATTCCTTAAAGGCAATAAACCGTGAAGAAAGAATTCCCTGACCTTTGGTATCCACAACAAACTGTCCGCGGTATCCCATGAGTCCACGGGTAGGAATTTCAAATACAATGCGTGCAATTCCTTTATCAACATTAAGTGACTGCATAAGTCCCTTACGGCGACCAATTTTATCAATCACGGTTCCAGAATATTCATCCGGTGTATCAATTACCAATTCTTCCCATGGCTCAACTTTCACGCCGTCAACTTCCTTAATGATTGCTTCCGGTTGAGACACCTGAATTTCAAATCCTTCACGACGCATGTTTTCAAGAAGCACCGCAATGTGCAATTCTCCACGTCCATATACGGTATATGAATCTCCTCCATCAAAATCAACTTTGAGCCCAACGTTAATCTGAAGTTCTTTTTCAAGACGCTCTTTAATCTGACGAGTAGTCACAAACTTTCCATCTTTTCCAGAAAGTGGTGAATCGTTCACCAAGAGACGAACCGAAATGGTTGGCTCATCAATAGAGATTGCTTTCATTGCTGGAGTTTCAGGATTAAGCACAAAGGTGTCTCCAATAGAAATTTCTGGGAATCCTGCAACAAGCACAATGTCTCCTGCAGAAACTTCTTCAACTTCAACACGTTCTGTTCCATTGAAGGTAAAGAGTTTAGTTGCCTTTCCTTTAGTTGAAGTGTCTCCAGACTTTACGGTAATAGTATCAGTGAGTTTTACTGAGCCTTCATATACACGAGTAACTCCAAGACGTCCAAGGAAGTTGTCGTATCCAAGATTAAATACCTGCGCAACAAAGTCTCCATCAATACGAGTTGATGAAACAGGAACTTTTTCAAGAATCACATCAAGCAATGGATTCAAATCTTTTGATTCATCAGAAAGATTACGCTTTGCAACACCTTCACGTCCAATTGCGTACACAGTAGTGAAGTCGAGCTGTTCATCGGTAGCTCCAAGTTCCATCATAAGAATATATACATCATCATGAGCTTTCTGAGGATTTGCCGCAGGCTTATCAATTTTGTTAATTACCAAAATAGGCTTAAGTCCAAGCTCAAGAGATTTACGAAGCACAAAACGAGTTTGCGGCATCGGTCCTTCCTGCGCATCCACAATCAAAAGAACGGTATCGATTGCACGAAGCACACGCTCAACTTCTCCACCAAAGTCGGCGTGACCTGGAGTGTCTACAATATTAATTTTTGTACCCTTGTACATGAGTGAGGTGTTTTTTGAGTAAATAGTAATACCTCGCTCTTTTTCAATCTGGTTTGAGTCCATTGAAACGCCTTCCTCAACAACACCGCACTGCTTCAAGAGCGCGTCAGTAAGAGTGGTTTTTCCATGGTCCACGTGGGCAATGATTGCGATGTTGCGAATTTCCATAGTTTGACAATAGTAGCATTTTTATGGTATTCATGCAAGTAAATAAATCCTTTTAATAATGAAAAACTCAAAAAATCTAAATAGCTTCTTCATACTGGGGAGCAATTATCTGAATAAGCTCGAGATAAAATATTATTCGGATTTCGAAGAAGTATCTACAAAGCTTCTTGAGCGGTTTTCTTTCGTAGAAGACTCACAAAAAAGACTTAATGTCCTAAAAGCATCATTTGTTTTTAAGATTGCAAGTTTCTCAGAAGATACATTCGGCCCCACCATGCTGGTACTTTTTGAAACAAAAGACACAACCCAAGAGATTATCCTATGTATACGGATTTTCATAACACAAGAAACACGCTCATCTATTCAAGTTTTCTTACGTAAAAAACGAAAACATTTTATTAAAACTCATTACGATAAAGACGTAGCATTCATGCAGGGTGAAAATATTGATCGTAATAAACAGAAGGTATTTTCTATTTCTTATGATGTACGTATTCATCAAAATTCATCAAGAGAAAAGTCCATAAAAGCTTGGTATCGATATTGTTGCCCGCAAAAAACTAAGGCTTTTCTTGGCAATACGATTACAAATATACTTAGTAGTTTTTCAGAATAACCCACTTGGTATTTTATTAAAGCTCCATTATGCGGAGCTTTAATTATTTTCTAAATAATAATTCCACAACTTTCTCATATTGTCTGCACTCAAAGTAGTATTTACCTCATCTTTTTGAATCCACACAAACTCTGCAATCGCTTTTTCTTCTTCTGAAACTTCATCTTGTTCTAGATCCTTCAGCTGAGCAAACACAGCATGATAATGTGCCAATCTATTTACATTCTTAACAGGATGAAAGAATAATCCATGAGACACACAATCAAGCTCTTTAATCTCTCCAACATTTTTGTATCCAGCTTCTTCGTGAATTTCTTTGTGAACGGTTTGCTCAAGCGTATCACCCTCTTCAATACCACCAGTCAGCCATCCATTCCAACCGCCCTTTTTCCATTGTGCGATTAAGAACAACTCTTCTGTAGGATGCTTAATAATTACCGCAATCGGATCACGTTCAACAATAGGAGCATCTGGGTTAAAAGAATCTGGTCCACCACTTTCATTAATTTCAATGTCTGGATACCGTGCAATGATTTCTTCTTTAGTCATGTAATTAGTATATTCCTAAAAATATTCCTCTTCAAATTGAAACAACAAAAAATACCCTTTCGGGTATTTTTTAATAGAAGTTGGTTGAGATTAGTAGTTTGAACCTCCGCCGAATCCACCACGGTTTCCACCGAATGAACCACCGCGTGATCCTCCTCCAAAACCTCCACGGCTTCCGCCGCCAAATCCTCCGCGTGAACCTCCGCCGAATCCACCACGTGAACCGCCACGGTTTCCACCACCGAATCCTCCGGTGCGTGCAGGACGCTCTGAAGGTTCCTTAGCAACGTTCACCTGAATGGTGCGTCCATCGAGTTCCTTTCCGTCGAGCATTGAGATTGCGCGATCTGCTTCTTCTTGTGATTCAAATTCTACGAATCCAAATCCACGGCTACGATCTGGACGATCGCGTTCCATAACTACACGAGCTGAGAGTACGTTTCCTGCTTGTGCAAAAGCTGCTTCTAATGATTGATCGTTGGTTGCCCATGCAAGACCTCCAACATAAAGTTTAACTGACATAATGTCGTTTGCCACCAAAATGGCTAAAAAATCTACTCATTAATGTGGATAGGTATTCGATACCATCCAACTTCTAGATAACCGCTTTCAAATAGAAACGTAGCCTAAAAGTACTACCAGTATATACTATTTTCATCGTTTTGTCAATCTCTACCAGAAATATCATAAAAACGCTACTGTGAGCGTTTTTATGATTATAATCTTGTGTAAAGATCTATCTGTAGTTAGTTCCGTCGATGTGGTTCTTATGATTTCCTTTCACTATGAGGTTGGCGCAGCAGGCTTAGGAGGCCTGGCTTCATCGCGTCGGTCTTTCATACCTTGTTTCATGTCTTTAAGACCTTCCTTCATAATTTTTTTCACCGTTGTCATTACTTTCTCTTTTTTGTCTGACATAGACATTGCAACGATTTTCTCTGCAGTGATCGTCGAACCTGACATGGTTCCGCGTATCATGAGTGCATCATTTACAGCAACTGATGAGAGTGGGGTTTCTACACCGTTTCTCATCACAGCAGCATTAGCAGCTTGGACAGTGATCGTCGTAGCATCTTTATCGGTTATTGTCAGGGTAGTCCCCGACACTGCCGTTACTTTGCCCATGTACATTCCCAAAAACCTCATTACAGCATCATGGTTCTGACCGAGCAGATCAGCACCGATGAGAGGCATTGGCCTCCTGGTATCCGTTGGTACGGTTGTAGTGGTATCAGCAGATGCGGCGTGTACCATAAATACTGATGATCCCAACAATACAACTGCGAGTAGTCCTGATTTCGCAAGTGTTTTTTTCATATCAAGTTAAATTAAAAACAGTAATGTGTGTACCCTCTTCAAAAGTACCTCTCAATTATATCGTCCCATTGTGAACTCTCTATGAATACTAGAGTGTGATAGTAACCTTGGTTCCTTTCCCCTGTTCACTCTCAAGTTCAATTGTTCCATGATATTCTTCAAGAAGTTTTTTAACGAGTGATAATCCAAGTCCTGAACCTTCTCCTGTTCGAGAAGTTTTTTCTTGATAAAATGGCTCAAATACTCTTTCAAGATTATCAGCATGAATACCAATGCCGGTGTCTTGAATAGTTACGATAATTGAATTACCTTTTTTTGAAAGATCTACCGTAATCATTCCTCCGGCTGGTGTATATTGATAGGCATTTTTTAATACATTGGTATAGATACGTTCAAGATCAGCACGATGTGCACGAATGGTGGCTTGCGGTGCCGTTGAAGTAAAGGTAAGCATGAGTCCTTTCTCGTGTGCAAGTGTCTGAAAATTATCAACAACTGATTTAAGAAGTTGCTCAGCTTTTATTTGTTCGCGATCTGCATGCAGTTTTGTACGTGATAATGAAAGAAGTGAGTTAGTAAGATTAATAATTGAATCAACTTCCCCTACTAAACTTTTAAGAGAATCTCGTGTTTGTTCTTCATTGAATTTCTTTTCACGCAATAATACTTCAATATCAAGTTTTAAAATAGCGAGCGGCGTGCGGAGTTCATGAGAAGCATCAGCAATAAAACGTTTTTGTTTTTGCATGTTACGACGAATCGGATTTAAGGTGCGAGCGGTAATAAAAATAGCAACCACTACTACAATAATCATCACAAAAAAATCAGCCAACAGAATGCGCTCTTTAAGCGCACTCAGTGCCTGATTTAAAATAAGCTCTTCAGTAAATGGATTATAGAGTCCACCGATTACCGAGATAAGATTTCCTCTGATTGCAATATAGATGACATAGCTCAAGATACTCAAGAAGAATCCCGAGGTAAGAATATAGATGGCAATGAGCTTAGTCCACGCGATGACAAATTCATCACGCACCCATTTTGTAACCAACGCCACGAATTGTTTGAATAAGGATTCCTTCATCATGTAGTTTCTTGCGTAGATTCTTAATATGAACATCTACGGTATTACTAAAACTTGAGTCAGCAAAGTCCCAGGCATGATCATAGAGCGCGTCACGCGTAACTACTTTGCTTGCGTTTCTCATAAGATATTCTAGCACCATAAACTCCTTAAGCGTAAGGGTGACATTTTCTCCATGATGCGTCACGGTTCGCGATGTGGCGTCAAGGAGAACTCCATCAACCTCAAGCACGGTGTTCACCATCTGTGGTGGACGGCGAAGCACGGCACGAATACGCGCCAGCAACTCTTCAAATGAAAATGGCTTTGCAAGATAATCATCTGCGCCGGCGGTAAGTCCGGTCACTTTTTCTTCAGTTCCATCAAGTGCGGTAAGCATAATTACGGGAACAGTAATTCCTTCATCACGCCAACGGCGGCATACTTCTACTCCTTCCATTGACGGCAACATGCGATCAAGAATCACCACATCATAGTCATTTTTACTTACCGTAATGCGACGATACGCATCATCACCATCAAACAAGCAATCAACGGCATACCCTTCTTGTAATAGTGCGTGTTTGAGCGTGCTCGACAACTTTTCATTGTCTTCAACAAGTAATACTTTCATACGTTATTTAGTGTAGAGGTTTTTCATGAACTTCCGGTGAAGCACATTATAGCGTTTAAATAAGAGTGTAATCAGAACTGAAATGATGCCGAGTAAGAATCCTGCAAGAACATCTGTTGGATAATGAACACCTAGATAAATGCGACTAACCGCAATGCTTATGAGTAGTAGTATGAGTAGTACAATCGCGGTAATTTTGAAAACTTTTGAATCGGGATATTTGTAAACGATATATATGATGAATCCGATAAGAGCAGTTGCCATAAGTGTGTGGCCGCTTGGGAATGAATAGCCGCTTTCTATAATTAAGCCATATAAAGGCCTGCCTCGTTCCACTAAGTTTTTAATACTATACGTTAGTATGCCGCCTACACACAATGAAATAAGAAGTCCATGAGCGTAGAAATATCTTTTCTTAAGATAGAGTAGAATAGCCACAGCAATACCCACCACAACGATCACGTGAATATCGCCAAACTTTGTGATCTGGAGGAAAAAATCAGTAAGGATAGGACTTTCAAATGACTGAATCCACGAAATAATAGCCGCATCAAACATATTCTTAGTATACCTAAAATTGGACAAGCCCGCACGAAGTGCGGGCTTGTCTTAGTTGCTCATTTTATATCAGGTAAGCAACATCCCTGTTATTAGTGAGCACGTGAATTTACCTCGTAGTTGGTATTTTGTGACTCAAAGAAGTTCACCAATTCATACACATCCGTTGCCGTACTCATCCACTTAGCAGGATTAGTTACATTGTAATGAGCTTCAAGTCCCAACTCTTCCAAACGACGATCAGCAATGTATTGAACATACTGGTTTACATATTCGGCATTGAGTCCCAAGATGCCTCGTGGAAAGAGCTCTTTGTTGTAATCATTTTCAAGCGCAACTCCTTCAAGAATAATTTGCTTAATCTCGTTAGCAAATTCTTGAGTAAGAATGTCTGGGTTCTCTTCAAGAATATTTAGTACCAAGTTCATACCAAACTTAAGGTGCAAACTTTCATCGCGCAATACCCAGTTAATCATTGAACCAAAGTTACGCAACTTATTACGCTGACGGAATGACAACATCACCATGAATCCGCTATAGAACCAAATTCCTTCCATCACCACGTTGTATGCAATAAGATTTTTCACAAAATCTTTCTTCCCTTGCACGGTCGTCACATCATAATTCTCTTCGGTCATGCGCTTCATATATTTATTCACAAAATCTTCTTTTGCCTTCATGGCAGGATTTTCTGTATGAAGTGAATAAATCGTTGAACGATCAAATGGCATGGTCTCAAGCAAATACTCAAACGCAACACAGTGATTTGCCTCTTCCCACATCTGCTTTGCCAAATATAAATGACATTCTGATGAGGTTAAATATGGGTATACACCAAGCGCCAACACCCTATTTACAATAAGTTCCGCAGGATTAAAGAATGCCATAATAAATGAAACGGCTTGCTTTTCATCTTCGGTCATGGTTTCAAAATCTTGAAGATCTTCTTTGAGTGCAATCTCGTGTGGAAACCATGTGTTAGCGATTGCCTGATCATAGAGCTTGCGAGCCCATGGATACTGAGACGGATGAAGATTGTAATTTTCTGGTGAAGCTTTTCCAATGAGTGACATATACGTTAAAAAAATTAATTATTGATACATTCGATTTCTGACTGATTCAAGGTGGCTAATAAGTTCTGGATTAGTAATTCTTTCGAATCGCAACCTGGTGACTCCATCTTTTGTAACTTCGTCAGCAAACATGCTATATGGACGGAGATAATACATCTTACCCATCTCATACACATTCGCGGATTCATACAACGGACGATAGATTGCTATTTTTGCGTCGCTTTCATTATCTATCTCGGTGTGCAACCCAAATCCAACAACTTCATAAGCATAATGCTCTACACCCTCTTCTTCTTTATGCTTATAGTGATAATAAAATCCCGGAGTAATAGTCTGATTCATATGCTTACTGACATGCATCACAAAGCGCACGCTCTGCAGGATCAATCGGACACATGAATGGTTCTGCTGACGCTACAGCGACTGGGTTAGCAGCTGGTGCAGCGGCGGTAGTAGTAGCAACAACAACTCCTTCATCACTATCAACGGTAATCGTTGCGGTTGCCATCACTGGTGCAGCAGCTGCAGCCAATGCTCCAAATCCTCGTTTGCCAATATCCGCAGCTTTATTCACCGTCACCGTACTTTGCTCAGCGGTATGGCGTGGCTTCATATGAAGATAATAGGTTGTCTTGAGTCCTTTCTCCCACGCTGTCTTGTAAACATTCATAATGTCCTCAATATTGCGAGTCTCCAGGTAAATATTTCGTGACAATGCTTGATCAACCCACTTTTGCGCGCGTGCTGCAATTTCAATAAATGCGTATGGTGACACGGTAAATGCAGAGGTATAAATCTTTTTAAGATGCTCAGGAATAAGTGCAATGTCTGAAATATCTCCTTGAGACTTGAGAATCTCTCCGCGTGTTTTCTCCCACAAACCAAGCTCTTTCAAATCATGTACGAGGTTGTGATTAATATCCAAATACTTTCCAGAAATCTTATTACGTGAAAATACTTGTGCAAAGCGAGGATCAATTCCTGGCGTGGTATCACCCAAGAGTCCAATATTTGCATTTGGTGCAACAGCCATCAGCGTTGCATTGCGCATTCCCTTCTTTACCTTCTCACGAAGCGTGTCCCAATTAATTCCCAATTCTTCTGCATGACTAACCTTTGAAACGGTGAGTTTTTCTCCGCGATCTTCTTCAACCTTTGCAATGGTATCAAATGGAACCATCCCCTTTGACCATCCTGATCCAGCAAAGTGTTTATATGATCCACGAGCTTGCGCCAAATTAGCACTTTCATCAATTGCGGTGTAGCTAATAAATTCAAAGAGCTTATCAACCAAATCATATGACTCTTCAGAATCATAGGGATATTTGAGGAGTTCAATTACTTCGGACATTCCCATTACTCCTAGCCCAATCGCACGATTTTCTGCATCAGAACGAATCGCTTCTTCGATAGGAAGAATATTAATATCAATCAAGTTATCCAAGTGGCGAACGCCTGCACGTACAGTTGCTTCAAGTTGCGTGTAATTTATTGCTCCGTTTTCAAGATGACGCAATAAGTTGATTGATGCCAAGTTACATACCGCAATATTGTTGCGATCCTGTGGCAAACAAATCTCAGTACACAAGTTAGACATGTGAATAGTCCCCGTATTGTTGTTAAGTGCACGAACATTGATTGCATCTTTCCAGGTAAGCCACGGATGTGATGCTGATTCAAGCATTACCAAAATCTGACGCCATTGATCTTCTGCTTTCACCTTCTTTACCATTTTAAGCTTGCCTGCCTCTGCTTCTTTAATATATTCAGCGTAGCGTTTACTGAATGCTGCTCCGTACAGCTCAACTAAGTCAGGTGTTTCTTTTGGGTCAAACATATACCAGTCTTCACCATTCTGAACGCGTTTCATAAACTCATCAGAAAGGAATACAGCAGTATCTGCGGTGCGCATACGCAAGTGATCATCTCCTGCATTATGCTTCCACATCAAGAACTCAGGAAAATCAAGGTGCCAGTTTTCCATATAGAAACAAAGTGCTCCTTTCTTTTTTCCTCCACGCTGAATTGCCCTAATAGCAACATCCATGATTTTTGCAAATGGTGTTGGCCCGCTTGAAGCAGTGTTGTTTGATGAAAGAATTGAGCCGGTTGCACGCAACTTAGTTACTGAAACTCCAAGACCTCCTGTTGCTTTAGAAATTTTAATTACATCAGATACTGACTTTGCAATGTGCTCGATATCATCTTCAACCTGAATCAAGAAACAGTTTGAAAGCGCAGGACGTGTGGTACCAGCACCAATATTTGTTGACCCTCCTGCAAAATATTCATGCTGAGACATGCGTTCATAAAAACCAATAGCCGCATGTGTTGGATCTTCTTCGTTATATGACAACCCCATAGCAATACGCATAAAGAAATACTGAGGAGTTTCAATTGGCTTTTGCTCCTGATTCTTAAGCGCATAGCGATTAAGCAGCGTAGAAATACCTGCATAGCCAAACAACTCATCTCGAGCAATATCAAGTGCCTTACTGAGTTTCTCAAGATCAAACTTTTCAATCATGCGTGCATCCAAAATATTGTGCGCAACATAATCTTTAATGTAGGCTGGGAAATGTTTCTGGTGCTTGGTTGTTAACTCTTCTGACGAGTCGTAGGTTCCAACAACGCGTTTATACACTGTCTTTGCCAAAAGCCTCGTTGCTACATGATCATAATTAGGATCATCTTGAATATTCTGAAGAGCAGCATTCACAGTTGCAAAATCGAGCTCTTCGGTAGTAATACCACTATACAGCATCAGGCTAGTTTCTGATCCAATCTGTACCACCATTGAAATAGCATCTGGAAGCCCGGCACAGGCATCTTCGATCGACTTGTTAATCCTTGAGGCATCAAACGGCTCTTGAGTACCGTCACGTTTTGTTACGAGAATATCCATACAACAGGTAAATAATATTAATTAATAAGGGTCGTTTAAAAAGCTCACACATTGAGGTGGTCTCTTGTAAAATCAAAACTTTAAATATCAAACGATTGCACTAAAGTTCTAAAATTCTACAAGAAGTTGCTTCTTGTATTGTTATTGTACCCACCTATCACATAAAATTTTTATCAAGCCTCTTAACTTATCCCCACTTCCTTATGAGGTATGATCAAGTACAGACAAATTGAAAGGTTGCGTCAACGGTTGACATAAAATGAAGAACGAGCGACTGCGTCGCTCGTTCTTCTCTATCTCAAATACACCTTATAAATCCTTACGTTTCTTTTGGAACAAGAAAAATACTGGCAATGGAATCAAAATCAAAGGAATAGCTTTAAGCATGCGATCAAGCTTTTGGCGCTTGTCTGATGCCTTCATATCATCCACATATGTTTGATACCGCTCCTTCCAAACAGGATCAACAATGGCTTCCTGCACATTGCATGTAGGGGCTGCTGGTGTTGCGATTGAAGTTGCTTTGATTCTTCCCACTGCATCAACAGCGATAGGTGATGTTGTGATTGCAAGCGGATCGCCATAGTTAGTACAGCGATTACGTACAAAATCCTCATACGTCTCTACATACCCGGTAAATGTTGCCAATGAAAGTGCATTTGATACAAAATTAATCCCTCCCACTACTGACATAATAAGTGTCACAGCAGAAATTAAGTACACATAAATTGATTTGATGAGCATACCCCTAAATTATATAACGAAGATCAGAATAACAATAATTCCCAAGGCAATACGATACCATCCAAAATGAGTGAGAGAAATCTTTGGCAAATACTTTTTAAGTATTCTTAAGGTAGCAACCCCAACAACAAACGCAACGGTAAATCCCATGATCAGATCTTGATACGATCCAATCTGCGCAAATACATCTTTTGATTTGTAGATATCATAGAGTACCGCAGCGCCGAGTGTGGGAAGTGCTAGCAAAAATGTGTATTCAATAATGCTTGCTTTTTTAATACCACGTAAAATTCCAGCAATAATAGTAGCACCAGAACGCGATACACCAGGAACCATAGCAGCAGCTTGAGCAACTCCAATCACTACAGCATCTTTAATTGAAATATCTTCTTTACCAAACTCCCCGCTTTTGAGTGCATGTTTTTTCATAAACACTTGCTCCAAATACATAAATATCACTCCACCAAGAATCAACATGCTGGCGAGCAAGATCATATTCCCTTCTAATAAATGCTTAAATAACTTATAGAGTACAAATCCCAGAATAGCCGTTGGAATAAAACTTACGAGAACATTTATGAATGTTTTTTTGTCAGTGAGAATTCTTTTTGAAAACAGCACAACCCCAGCAAGCAATGCACCCAGCTGAATAAATAGCAAATAGAATTTAATATACGGATCAGCAAGATCAACTTGCATTAAGTGTCCTGCGATGATCAAATGCCCCGTTGAAGAAATCGGAAGAAATTCCGTAAGTCCTTCAATAACTGAAATTATAATAAGATGAAAATCCATAGATAAAGTGGGGCTTAGTCAATTGCAGCACTACCAAACTCAGGTGTATTATACCAATATAATTATGGAAGAACGAATCCGCCAACTTGAACAAGAAATTGAGAATATTAAAGAGCGCAACCATCGTGTGCAGTCAGATAAAGCATGGGAAACAAGTCGCATTAAACTTATTACAATTCTTGTTATTACCTATCTCATTGCCGCATTTGCACTTTGGATTATTGGCGGGGAAAATGTACTGCTTGGAGCCATTATCCCAACTCTTGGATACTATCTTTCAAATTTATCACTACCCTTTATTAAAAGTTGGTGGATTAAAAAATTTTATAAGTAATATGAAAAAGTCACTCGACTTTCACGACTTTATTGTTTTTGATATTTTAGGATCCCTCGGAAATATTTCTTCAAAACCCATGATGAGTGGTTGGGCAATTTATGCTGATGGTATTCCCTTTGCTGCAATCATTGGAAATAATTTCTATCTTAAAACAAAAAACTCAGCAGTTATTGATGAGCTTCAAGAGTACGGATCAGAAAAGTTTAGTTATGAAAAGAAAGATGGGAAAGTGGTTTCTATGAACTACTGGCTGGTGCCGGAAGATTTATTTGACATTCCAGAAATACTAGAAAAAATCGCAACTCAAGCGATTGAAGAAAATATTAAATAATTTACTATGTGGAGCACCTTTGATGCCATACGAACATGGATAGATGAGAATAAAGATACTTTTATTATTCCAGATTTAAATGGGTCGACATGTAAAGAAGAGTGAAATATGCTAGGCTGTTTGCCGAAAGCGCTCATCTTGCTGAATCTTGGTACGAAGATTTTCATGCTCTTCAATGAGCTCTTGATATTGCTGATTTAAGTCAGCAGGAGATTTATAGACATTGTATTTTTGGTTTACTTTTATAAATAGTCCAATAATACTCATTGTGAAATTTGCTACGGTTAGAAGGTTCATTTTGACCCAAGAATGATCTCCTATATCAAAATATGGCATATTATAGCCTGAACCATTTTCGTCATCAGCAAGCTCAAACGTCTGAAATGCGTAAACTATATTTGCGTGTGCAATGGATTCATTTATTAATTCCTTCAATATTCTGATTTTATCGGATTCATCTTTATAGTTATTTTCTAGCCATGTATTTTTTGCTTCCTTTAAGGACTTAGGAACCTCAGCTCTATTTTCGGAATTTTTTCTCCAGAATAATGCCTCATTCTCATGAGCTAAAGCATAGGCAGCCCACCCACTTGCTTCTAATACTTGTCGTAAATTCATTCCAGCTTGAACGTGATGAAGGCGAACCGTAGATAACAAGGCTAATACTAGATGCTTTCGTATTTGAGAAAAAAATGCAAGAAACATAAATCTGGTAGGAATATTCATTTGGGTGACAAGATTATTAAAAAGAGTGACCATACTTTTTGCATGAACAAAATATTCACCGTATTCCTTTTCAGCATTCAAAGCCATTTCTTGTTCCTCTTTAATCAAGTCCTCCATACTATTCTTCATTCTAGTTTTATAGCTCTTTTTGTCAATTATCTTTCTCCCAGAAAATTCAAGAGAGGATAATTTGCTGAAATAGCAATTTTGTGGAGCACCTTTGATGCCATACGAACATGGATAGATGAGAATAAAGATACATTTATCATTCCCGATTTGAATAAGGAGGTTAATGATAGCTGATTAAGCAAATTACCCTCTCTTATTAATCCACTAACAACTATTTAAACTTTGATTATGAAATACCCTAACAGACTAAAAGAAATTAGAAAGAATAAAGGACTCACACTAAAACAAGTAGCAGAAATTATCGGGAAGAAATGTGTTGATAGATTATCTGAATGGGAGCGAGGTAAAGGTATGCCAAGTGCCATAAATCTCATGACGCTTTCTAAAATATATAATGTTAGATCGGAAGATATATACCCTTCTCTTTAAGCTTCTCAATTGTTTAATGTATGAATATGTGATATTCCTAATATATGTCTTCACTTGCAAACAAAACACTCTATATTGAAAAATTTAAAGTGTTGTATAAAGAACTCTATGATGTTGAGCTTACTGAACAGTTGGCAATTGAGTATTTTGAGCAGATACATACTCTGTTGATGGCGGTGTGTAAACCTTTGCCGAACCTAGTAATAGCGAATAAATAATCTCTCCTAAGAATCTTTACTATTTTCAGCAGTAACGGCTGTATGGATTTTACTTATAAGCTTCTCTACTTCTACTTTGTATTCATCATCTGTCAGATTACTAGGATTTGGCCAAATTAAGGCAACAGTATCAGCCAGTGATGGTGAATATTCATATACCTCCTCTTTTTTTACATTGAACCATATGGGAATTACAACTCTTTCGTTAAATATCATCTCCCTGGTGAAAATTGAATTGAATTCTTTTCTGGTCCAGCCTGGATTTTCAAGGAACTCTTTGGTGAGAACCAAAATACACTTTTTTGCCTTTTTTATTCCATCTTCAATCGATTCTCTTAAACTCATTCCAACCTTTAAAGAGTATTCATCATACCAAACCGTACATAATCTTGAATTTAAGCCATTTGCTAACGGTCTTGCTATTAATTCCTTATTTCTAGAATCATGCGAGATAAATGCTAAAGGTGTCTCATTTCTCATACGTGTTTTGACATAATCTAAACTTCTAATAGTTAAATAAATATTTTTATCTTTACAGTAAACTTCAAGCTGTGAAATCTCTTCTTTTAATGGTGGGGTTTCTACATAGAAAAACACGCGACTTGAAAATGTACTATTATGAACTCCAACATCAATATCATTCAAAAAACCGCCAATAACTTCAACCTCTTTTATTTGTTTTTTATATGCATCAAGATTATCAAGTAGAGAGAGTATCATCCTAGTCGTTAAGGTAGTTTCAGGAATATAAAAAGTAAAAATTAGACTTGAGCTATTCATTTCACTTTTAACTCGCATTTTAATTATCAACTGTCCTATTGGGACAATATGCCCATTTTCATCTGATTTACTCAAATCCATTGAAATATCTGAGTCAATACTGAGGTCTTTAAAATCGTTGTTGTAATATTCTAATAACGTAGGCATATAAATAAGGATTTTTAATTGAGTTAAAAGATAACCCTACTTTTTCACAACAATTATATCCTTAGAAAGATTTTATCAAAATTAAGATGTTTAACAAACTTCCTTAATTATCGACTTATAGTAATTTATTTCCTTAAAAGACTGAAATGATAGGTATCTGAAATTTGTTAGAAATAACAACTTTGGTGGACAGATGTCGGGTTTTATCGAACCGCCTAAAAAGTTATCTTTCTCGCTTTTGGTATTTTCATCAAACTAGTAAAAACCTACAAGAAACCCTTGTTTCTCCATAAAGTAGCAATTCAGGTACTCCACCATGGGGGTATTGAACTTATAGAAACTCTGGGATATTCACAACATAAGGACTAGTCTGCACATTTTTAATCGTGTATAATAAAAATGTGCAGATGTACTCTCGACTATATGCTTTCTAAATCAAACAAAAATTTAATTGAAATAGCCCGACTTGGTTTGATTGGTGAAAGGCAGGAACTTTTCGACCTACTTCAAAAGATTGCTGTTAGTGAAATAAATAATAATCGCCATGAGGTCTATAACTCCTTGATGAAACTCCTGGCCGAGATTGAAGGGTCCCCTATAGGCACTCGACACGTTCAAAGTGCGAGTGCGATGAAGCAGTCTTACCACGTTGATGTAAAAAAGATTTGGCTTCCATCGTCTCTCAAAAAAAGACTTGATAGGATTCTTGAATATTACAGAAGGATAGAAAAATTACAGGACGACCAAAAACTAAATCGAATCCTACTCTACGGTCCTCCTGGTACAGGAAAGACAACACTTGGCTTTTATATTGCAGAGCAACTGAAATTGCCTACACGATACGTAAAGGTGACTGATGTCATGTCTTCTCGTCTTGGAGAGACAATGAAAAACATAGCCGATATTTTCCACACACCAGGACGAGAAGTTATCTTTATTGACGAGTTTGATGCTTTTGCAAAAACAAGAGCCGACAACAACGATGTTGGAGAACTAAAAAGAATTGTAAACTCCATTATTCAAACCTTGGATTTTTCTGCAAGCAATAAAATCGTTATCGTTGCCACAAATCTCATAGATACAATTGACTCTGCAATACTTAGACGTTTCCCATTTAAAATAGAGGTCGGTGCTTTAAGTGACTCTGACAAAAAAGATTTCTTGGGTTACCTCATTGAGCACGATAAGAGTATTGAAACGAAACTTTCCAAGAAAGAGTGGGACTTTATTTTCAGCGTATTTAATCTGCTGAACTTAGACACGGTTGATGAAATCAAAGGTGTAATTGAGAAAGCAAAAATGGAAATGATTCTCGGTGACAGGAAAGAAATTACTTATAAGGATTTTCTTGAGATTCTTTTGTTTGATGGCTATCTATCAAGCCTTAAAAATATCAAAAGCAAAAATGAAAAACTGCTTACGAAACTCCTAAAGGAGGTTGAGAGTATGGGTTATCCGAAGGTTGTTATTGCGTCTGTTCTTGGTATTCATCGCAATACTTATCCAAAGTATTCCCCGAGGAAGAAATAATTTATGCCTAAAAAACTCTACAAACATCTTAATTTGCCAGGACAACTAATTTCCCGAGAAGGTAAATATACGCCCGGCCCCAAGAGAAATATACAACCCAAGCCGACTTTTAACCGTGAAAGACATAAGACGTTACTCGTACGAAATGTTAACCGGATAAAAAAATTCTATGAAGACAGACAAGGACAATTATTGGTGACTGATGATAAAGGTAATAACGAATTTAAAATTACTTTTATTGGTTCACGTAAACCGGACTTTATTAAAAAGTACGGTATTGAAGTTTATAAAGTAAAGCAAGATAGAAAAGAAAACGAGATTGTTTACGGAAGAATAAGCAATAAAAAACTGGACGGGCAAACACATTCCCAATTTGAGCGTCTACAACGAGATATTGTTACTTACAAAGAATCGGACAAAGATAAAGGGAAAACAAACTTTGATTACATACGAGAGATAAAACCTCTCGAACTAGAAGAAATCATTGAACCAGAACTATTGGGAGAAATGAGAAGTTCTAGTGACACTGAACATTTTGTTGATATTTCTTTTGTGGGCACAACAGAAGATGTGGCTCGAAAACTTACTATTGTTTCTGAAAAGTATGGCGAACGATTTGTTTCCAAGATAAACAGAGACGCCTTACATTTTTGTCGCGTACACGCAAATTTTAATGAGATTGAAGAAACCGTAAATGAACTTGAAGGAATAACCAAGATAGAAAAGAGTCCAAGTTATATTGTCGAGTTGTCTTCTTTTAAAAAGCAATCCCAGAATATCAGCGTTATAAATCCACCTTCTACCCTAACTCCTGCAATCGTTTTTGATACTGACGTAAATCAAAATCATTTTGCATTGAAAGGTGCTCTCGATGATGTTCTTAATAACGATGGTTCTGAACCGGGACACGGAACTGCTGTTGCTAGTTTGGTCATAAATGGACGAAATTTAGTTGCAAACGGCACTCTACAGCAAGACAACAGAGTTATTGCGATTAAGGTGAGTCAAAATAATTTTCTTAATCTCGAGTCAATTATTGAAGATGCGGTTAAAAAGTATTCTTTGATATACAAAGTGTTAATTATAAATCTTTCGATTAACACTTATCATCTTGCTTACACGAGAGTTAAGGGAGTCGATAAGTTAACAATTCTACTCGACGACTTGGCCAATAAATATAATTGCTTGTTTGTTGTATCTGCGGGCAACTTATTCAAAAATTGGCCTAGGGATTTGGTAACAAAATGTTTACAAAAGGGCTATCCGCATTACTTCACTGAAAAATTTGCTCGAATATTACCTCCTGCAGATAGCATTAACAATATTTCTGTTGGCTCAATTGCTTTTGCTGAAACTGCTGATTCGATGGCAAAAATAAATAGCCCCGTTGCTCACACGAGAGGCAATCTAGATAAATTTCCTTTCATAAAGCCAGACCTTGTTAATTATGATTCTAACTACAAAACAGATTTCACCTGTGAAGACAACGGGCCACTTATGGCTCATCAGGACAATGATACTTTGACCTCAATGGGTGGTACTAGTTTTGCCGCACCTCTGGTAGCACATGACTTATCGGTTTTGCATAATCAATATCCAGACTTAACTACAAATTCACTCAAGGGTTTAATAATACACTTTGCGAATAGGGATGTCGGACAAGGCATTGCTAGCAAGAAGATTAGAGAACGAATGATTGGTTTTGGGATACCTCAATTAGAAAGAACTCTGCACTCAACAAACCATAGTTCAACAATAATTATTGAAGACGAGATAGTTGTTGGTGGAGAAAAAGATTGCAAACAAAAGACTGTGAGGTTTCCTATACCTGCTTCAATTGCAGGTGATTCTCATAAGAGATTAAGAATAAGAAAGACGCTAGTTTATAACCCTGTTGTAAATACAAAAAATCACAGGATTTATAATCCTCTCATTATTTCAGCCCAATTGGTTCGTTGTGATAATGCCAATATTGCAGGTAGAAACACCAAAGATACTTACGGTGGTGCACATACAAAATCTAATGTTCAGCACTATCCGCCTATTGATAAAAACACCAAAGAACACACAGGTCGTTTCTGGGAATTGAAAATTATCTGCGAAAACAAAGATGAGTTGATGGTCCCTGCTGACTACAAGCAAAAATACTCTGTAATTCTAACTATCGAAGACATAAAAGAAGTCGAGGGTGTAGATTTGCACGAAGAGATTCAGAATATGATTGAGGTTGAAACCCATGTATCCGTTCCTGTTGAAGTCGTATCAGGAATATAAATTGGCAATTGGCATTTACCTAATAGGAAAACCCTTATTTTAAGGCAAATTGCCTTCTCAAATGCCAATTTAGGGGTGTGGGTCTACTTAAAGAAAATCTGTTATAATTAGCGGGCGTCCCATAGGTTTATTTTCAATGTACAAGGTCTTGTGCTTCTTTTTCGAAGCCCCAATTGCGGGCTGAAAGGGGCACCCGACCGCCACAATTGGTGCCTTGTGCATTCAAGCCTGTGGGACGCCGGCTCCGGGTGTCCCTTTTTGCATATTTAAGGGAAGGTCGTATCGGACCGTTTTATCAAAGAAATAAAACGATATGAGCGAGCCATTATTTGACCGCCACTTCAAGATTCTTGGAATGAGGATTGCAGTTTTTCCAGACAGAATCATTTACAAAAAATCCTTCTTCGAAGGTGAGAAATCAGTACCGATAGAAAAGGTCGCTTCTGTTGAGGTCGGTGGTTATTACTCATCGAATGTATGGGTCACTACGACTAGCGGAGAGAGGTTGTGCTACCCAGTCATACGGCACAACAAGGAGGCGTTTAAGGACGCCATATACGCCGCCAAAGCCAAACTTAAGGTGTAGTGCCGAATGGGTTAAAATAGGGTTATGAATGCGTCCCACAAACCCTTAGAACGGATTAAGAAGATTTTAGATTTTCTTAAGGAACAAATTGAGCAAAACCCCGATGTTGAAGCGTTTACACTTGGCTCTGGGCAACTCTCAAACTTCCACGCTCTCTTGCAGAACAGCGAACTCGTACAGTTTTCTTTTGACCAAATCAGAGAAGAAAGTAAAGAAAATATAAAGATTGAGTTTCGCCAAAGTCCTTCTGGCATTACAACTGTTACGGACGGAACTGTGCACGAAGTAATGGTTTGGTTCTACGTTGCTGACAATTCGAAGTTTAAGGAATACAGAAATGAGATTGCGAGGAAACTTGAACGAGAGATGAGTGCTCGCAATTTCATTCTTGATAGCGATGGCTTCTTTTATCCCGAGGGCGTGGATAAAAAGCATCAACTTGAAAAGGATAGTGACCGTTACCAACTACTTTATTTTCTGGCAAAAGAAAAGGAGTATGTTGCCACAAAAGAGATTTCGGAAAAACTGGATATGCCGGTCCCGAGAGTTCGCAAGGTTGTGGACGAAATCAGAAATATCGTCGTTAAGAAATGGGAACTGCCTAGAAGCGTATTGTTTGAAAGTGACAATGTTTCTGGCTATCGAGTGACCAACGTAAACCTTAAGTGAGCAAGGAGGTATACCTCTTCAAAAATAAAGGTCTGTGACTGTTAATAATTCTATTTCGACTCAAGTAAATAAAGGATTTCATTTCATCTGTTTTTAATGTGAGAGGAATTGTAGAGGTATATAGGTCTAACTTTACCATTGGGATATGGTCCCATTGGTCGAGCAAAAAAGGAAAGAACCTGTAGTTTCTGTAGATGAGTACAGAAAGATTTTAAATGATTATTCTAGTCCGAAAGAACTAATCATAAAGCGTATTGAGTATCTTGAAGCATTCTGTCGAAATATGATTAAAACGGAATTACGAGAATATGATAAATGACATAAGTCATAAAAAAATAAATTTAACGAGTAGTATCTATGAAAACCGAGAAGGCCTAGTATATGCTCGTGTTTCTAGCAAAAGACAAGAAATGGAAGGGTCTGGATTACAGAGCCAGGAGGGTCGTTGTATTTCTGACCTAAACGTAATTGGTGTTCCACATAAGAAAACATTTCAAGACAGTTTTACAGGAGGGGGAGATTTTATGAGACGTCCTGCAATGCGTGAACTTATTGCTTATATTGACGCTCATCCTCACAAAGAATTTGTTGTTGTATTTGATGACTTAAAACGCTTTGCTCGAGATGTAGAGTTCCATTTAAAACTACGTGCCGCTTTTAAGGCACGAAATGTGTTGTTGAGATGCCTTAACTATAATTTTGATGAAAGTCCCGAGGGTAAATTTGCTGAAATTATTATGGCCGCTCAATCTGAACTCGAGAGACATCAAAATAGTAGACAGGTTATACAGAAGCAAAGAGCACGTCTGGAAGCCGGTTATTGGCCATTTGGAGGTAAGAAGGGCTATCTCATAGTAAAAAGCCCTATGCATGGCAAATATGCAATTCCAGACCCTATTCAGGGTATTGTTCTAAAAGAAGCGTTAGAAGGTTTTGCAACTGGTATCTTTGTTCGCAAAGTCGACGCCTGTGCTTTTTTGGTAGAACATGGTTTTTGGAAAAAACAAAAACCTGCTCGTTATATTGATAAGTTTGCCGCAATTCTAAAAGACCCTTTTTATGTCGGTGACGTTGAGTATCTTCCTTGGGAAGTTGAGAGGCGTCCAGGTAAACATGAAGGTATTATTTCTTCAAACACATTCCAACTTATACAGAAACGTCTTGGAAAATCTGAAATTGGTAAACAAATCAGAGTCGATATCTCTGATGATTTTCCCATGCGCGGCATTACAGTCTGCGGCTCGTGCAATATGCATTTGACCGCCGCATGGTCAAAGGGACGTAAGGGGCACTATGCTTATTATTTTTGCCAAAACACTAGTTGTGTCTGCTATAGAAAATCAATAAAGAAAAAAGATATTGAGGACGGGTTTGCTACCGTTCTTAAGAAGAATATTTTAAAGGATGAAGTCGACAAACTATTACTAACTGTTTTTGACCGTGTTTGGGGTGAAGAATCTTCCAATATTAAAAAACAACATGCTAACAAAGAAGTAGAGAAAGAGAGATTGGAGGAGAAGATACGAGGTCTTACTGATATTGCATTTAAAACAATCTCTGATGAAGTTAGAGGTGCGTATGAGCAACAAATAGAAGAGAGCGTTAAAGAATTGAAAAAGATTAAGGAAGAAAGTGTGCAGAAAGTAGACCTGGATGTTCCTTATCGAACCGCCCTTACAAAAGCGAAGACATTTTTAAAAACCCCATATATTGCATGGGAAAATTCGAGTACTCTTGAAAAGCAACAACTCTTTTATTTTGTTTTTGACCAAAAAATACCTTATGAGATAAATCAGGGTTATCGAACCACTGAAATACCAAGTGCCATAAGGTTATTTGAAGAGTTTGCTACTGCAAACCCTCTTGATGTGGAGCACCTTTGACGCCATTCGAACTTGGATAGATGAGAATAAAGATATGTTTATCATTCCAGATTTAAGTGAGGAGGTTGATATTAGCAGAAAAAACAAATTAATTTCTCCTATTAATCCACTGACTACTAATAAAATTCGTTTATGAATTGCGTGATAGACTAAAAGTAATTAGAAATAACCTCTGTTTTACTTTATAATTTAAATAGCACTAAATATGAGGAAGAAATGTATTGATGAAATCGTGAAATAAAATAGTCTAAATTTATTTTTTAAAGTCAAAAAATGGTAAGATTAAAAATTATTTTGGATATTTTTCTGCTTATTTAACATATATAAAGCTGTTTCAACAAGGGTTTCTCCTGTCCCTATTGCTGTATAACATTCAGTTGGCCTAGTTCCATAACCGCCAGTATTAAAGTATTTTTTTGTAGGGATATACCCAATTGCATGGTTCGTATATCCAATTACAAATGTATTTTTAAATTCACTTTTCTTTTTTATGTTTAAACCATGCTCTACAAACATTTCACCAGGAAATGTAGACAAAGCTATGTCTTTACCAAATGACAAAGTATTTATCTCTGCAATATTTCCAACATCTGGCATACGGTCAGACCCATCGTAATGTTTAATTGGAATCAATGTTGAATTAAATGTGACCATAGGATTATTGTAAAATGTGCTTATCTTATTCGATACCTTTAGTACTTCCTTAGAGATACTTACCCCAAGTTCTCGTGCTGCAGGTTTTGCCTCAGAATATTTTTTAGTTGAACACCACGGTACAATATCACCAGCAGCTCCTTGCAAAAAGAGACATGGAGCATTAGTACTTTTTTCTATAGATTTTCTTAATATACCAACATAATCTGCTGAAAGAACTTTATTTTTTTTACTAAATACGACAGGGTGCATTGCGTAATTTATCAAAGAAGCTATGGAGCTTTTATTAAATCTATCTTGAATTTTTATAATTCCTATCGAATTATCAATTAAATCCAAAGGATGTTGTTTTAAATATGCATTCTTTATTAAATTACTATAAATATTATTTCCGCAAATCTGTACATATTTAGTTTTTGATGTACTATTCTTAAATCTTTCAACTCGGCTATATCCTTGATTTATATTTCCCCATCCTACACCGATTTCAGCTTCTTTTAAACTTCCTGCTGCTATTACGATTGCGGAAACTATCTGCTCTTCCCTAACTAATTGAGGAATTGTAAGATTATTATCATCTGCAGAAAATTCTGGGCCAGAATGAGTGTGGGAAGCAATAATAATTATATTTCTTAAACCTATTAGATTACCTACTTTTGCCTTAATTCTTTGTGTATTTTTGTCATAGATTAATAACGCATCAATGCTTACAATTGCTACTTTTGTATTATTATTCTCAACAACTAACGCTGTGACAGATAAGTCACCAGAATTATGCAAAGCATATCTCTTTATAGAGTCAGGGTGTTCATATCCAACCAGTCCTTCACCTTTATCGCATCTAAGATTTATTTTACATACACCAGCTCTAAAGCCGGTTTTTTTATTTAATTGTTCCTTAAGAGATAATCTAAGAGCTAATGATTTTCTTTCTAAATTATCCTTCATTAATGCTATCTCATCTACCTTATTTCTGACATTATCGGTATTAAGAATGCCAAAAAGTTCATTTAAATTTTTAAAGTCACCGTAATTCTTTGCATGAGAAATAGCCTTATTTGTAACAGTTTTATTTAGATAGTTAATATCATTTTCACTTAATCCTTTCGTTCTTAGAATGTGAGCAAATGCTTCGTATTGTCCAAGGTTTACTCCTAAGTCAAATAATTGAAGATATTTTGGTGATTTATTGAGTTTTTGCTCAATCTCTATTCTTGTTTTTTCGATATTCACAAATGTTAGATTCTCAGGTTTTAATAGAAATTTAAAATTTATATCAGCCTCTGAGAAGAATTGTGCGGATTTGAAATGATGTTGAGCTCGATTTATACTTAATCTTACGAATCCAGACTCTAAGCTTTTAGAAGAAAACCCCTCGGAAAGGCCGAAGTTTACGCCTAAATCAAAAATATCTGGCGGGGATTGAGGAAATATTTTGGATGGGTAGGATATATAAAATAAAATACTAAAAAGCGCAATTTTTCCAATTTTTTTTATATAAAATTTCATCTTGTAGAAGTTTATTAAGCTATAATTGTTATTAAAGATACTTAAACCATGTTTGTATATGGTGTGCAGAATTAATGACAATAAGTAAACTTATCAAAATTTATAAGAAAATGTCAAGCTATTTTTATTATAAGGTAGTTGTTTAGCTGAAATAATTACTAAAATCTTAAAACTTTTATCCCTGAGTGAAATTGAGGCAATTAAAACCCGGATTGTTCTGAATCAAAATTTTAATATATCTGATTTAAATAAGCAAGTTGAGCTTGGGCATAAATATATTGAGCCAGACCAAGCAAAGTAAAAAGGAAATATATTTTAATTTTCATAGAAGTAAATGTTTTGAATCTCTGCTACTGATAATACACGGTTATAAATTCTCAAGTCGTCTATGCCTCCTTCAAAGCACGTATTCCATGCTTCGTGGTAACCAATTTTAATTGATCCGTTACCACTAATAGGTGCTATAAGTGCCGGGCCTATTTGTATTTTATCTGTACTCTGTATTTTTTTACCATTAATATACAAGCTAAATTGTTCGGGTGTTATGGCACTGCCACTTACTCCATTCCATACCCCAACTATATGCATCCATTCATTATGGTTTATAAACGGATATTCTATACCATTTAAAGTGCCATCCCTTTCTGCGCCAATAAACCAGGTGCCGTTTTCGGTATTGTATCCCATAGTTATACTCTTACCAACACCAGGAGTAGCCCCTCTGCATTGTGCAATTGCATACTGTTTGCCTTCTAACACTTGGTTATAATTAGTTTTTACCCAAACTGAAAGTGTATAAGTTGTAATGTTGATGGCTTCGATGGAAGAATTAAGACCAGAACGCCCCTTATAATAGAAAGTAGGACTTTGGTCTAAATACTTTCTACTATCAGTTACCATTATTCCATCATTTCCCGTAAGCGGCTCAGGAAATAGTGGCGAAATATTATAGGAATTATTATTTGTTGCGTGTTCAAAAATTATCCCATTGGTTGGGAATTGGTTTGCACAAGTATGAATAGCTGTTTCAAAGGTAGAGCCTTTGTCCACCACAAAACCTTCGGTAAATAATAGGCTGTTACCAGCGCTATATTGGACACTTGATTCTGGCTTTATTTTATTTGACGCTACAAGCGTATTGTTGGCTTTTTTTATTTGTATTCCATTAGTAATATCGTTAAGAGGTGAAGCAACATTCATTGTTTCAACACATGAATTTGAGATTCTAGAGAAAGCGCCTGTAAATGAAGAATAAAACTCATCTCCACTTTCATTATCGTAAGTTAATAATGTTGTGCCATCAGAATCAAATAACTCAATGTATGAATCAAATAATTGTTTACCTTCTATTGGTGCAGTAGTGATAGTAACTGCGTTGTAATTAACCGTTACTATTAACTTATAGTAGCCATTTGAACCTGCAGAATATAAGCTGACCCTAATAAAGTACATTTTCCCATTACTATTCCACTGAAACCAATCCTCGTCGTTGTTATTATCAATACATAAATCCAAAGTATAAGTATTTGTATTTCCAAAAGTATATTTCCTGTCATTGCCTAAGAAATAGGCATCTTGAATAGTGTTATTGGGTTCTGTTATATCGCAGGTTATAGCAGACAAAACAGTTACTTGAACTGTATTTGATGAATTACCAAATCCACAAAGGTTATTCAGATCTGTAACACTATAATTGGTTGTTATTGAAGGGCTTACATTTATTTTATAAGGATTGGTTTGTATATTATTAAAGGATTGTCCATTTAATACAAATGACCAGGGTGATTTTCCCGTAAACTCAACAACAAGTTCGGCAGACTGCCCTGATATTATATTCTGAGAACCTAAAAGTTTGGCACTTGGTAATTTGCAATCAGATAAAACATTTACTACAGTACTACCGCTAACTGTACCTTTCCCATAAGTATTAATCACACTTGCGAGTGATAATGTTGTTGAATTGTTTGGGAAAACTGTAATTGGATAAGGATTAACCGTAATATTTGAATTAAGTAGAACCTGTTTTATATTTTTATTACCGTCATTTAAATTGCCAATTTTATTATCTAATACAGTAGCAAGCCCATATCTAAATAGTCTATTTCGTCCATAAATAAATATATTGTTCCCATTTACTCCAAAAGAAGCATTTTTTACTTGAGCATTAGCAATAATGTCAAAATTTATTAGCAAGACAGCCAATAGCAGTATTTTTGATAAATTATTCATAAACTTTTGAACAAAAATTCCTTTCAAGCCAAACTATCGGAGAGGAAAATCGCTAAAT
>DASWYC010000001.1:0-29570 GCA_036405175.1 Minisyncoccota bacterium | reverse complement strand
CTTCATAGTATGCTTGGTGATTGCAAGTTCAATCATCACCGTACTTACCACTAATGATAATTCGCAAGCGGGTGGATTTATTCCGTCATTAATTGGCAGCACAGAAGAAAGCCAGCACAAAGGATATAAAGTTACGCGTGTAGTTGATGGAGATACTATTGATGTTGAGATTGATGGTAAAAAAGAAGCTATTAGATTTTTGGGAATCAATACGCCGGAATCGGTTGATCCTCGCAGGCCGGTGCAATGTTTTGGACGAGAAGCCTCAAAAGAAATGAAGGAGTTATTAAAAGGTGGGTATGTTCTATTGGAATCTGACCCGGATAAAGAAGATCGAGATAAATATGGAAGGTTGCTCAGATATGTGTACCGAGAATCGGATAACCTCTTGCTGAATGAGTATATGATCAAAGAAGGCTATGCGTACGAGTATACCTATGAAGGCACGTATAAATTTAAAGATCAATGGAAGCAGCTCCAAAAAGAAGCAGAAGCTGCTGGGCGAGGGCTTTGGAATAAGAATACGTGCGCGGGGAAGAAGTAATATTGACAAATCTATAATAGTGGTGTATAATAAGATAAATTAATTTTTCATAACCAATAAATTGATAACAGACAATGCTGACTGTAACTAAAGATGCCGACATGGGCACAGAGGGTGTTAGACTCTATTTAATTGTTGAAAAGTATTCACAAGACTCTAAAGAGTATGAGATTCTTAGAAAGAATCTCTGGATAAAGGTCAGCCAATTTGGGCCCAGGAAAAATGATAAAAGCTTTTACTTGGAAGCTGGTAACGAGATCCCTTCGGCTGAACATGAGGATCTGAATGTTCTGAGAATGTTAGTTGTAGCAGCTGCATTTTGTGCACAATCTGCACTTTCGCACGAGTGCTTCATAACAACTCGTCACGCAGATAACATGTTTACTATCGACGGAGAACCTCGTACCGTTGTGTGTCGAATTAGAGACAGAAAGGCTTACTTGGAGCTTTGGAGTGCAGATGAGCTATCCGCAGTAGAAGATTCCGAAAGTACTTTCTATGCTATTGCTCTCAAGAGGGAAAAGTATGAGGGTGGAAAGAAAAAGTAGAAAGTTTTAAGATTAAGAAAAGGCCTCGCATGATTGAGGCTTTTTTGTTTTGTGATATAACTCATCAATGATTGTGATTCATAAAAATGAGGGGGAAACGATGGGAGGGCTGCTTGATCGTGCACAAGTTGAGTATCCTAAGTTTGCAGATGAGTCCATGACGTTTGCAGGACGACTTGACCCGCTTGCATCGGGCGCTTGTATTATTTTGGTGGGCGATGAACGATTTGAAAAAGAAAAATACACAGGTCTGTCAAAAACATATAAGGTTTCTTTTTTAGAAGGAGTTGAAACAGATACACTTGACCCGCTCGGACTAATTGTAAAAACTACATCATCTTCAGTTATTCAATTTGGTGAAGATGTCATCAAAACAATTCTGCTTGGAAACCACATACTTCCATACCCAAATTATTCATCAAAAAACGTAGATGGGAAACCACTATGGCAACATACTCGTGAAAACTCATTCGTTGAAGTTCCTCAAAGAGTAATGAGTGTTAATTCACTTATATATGAAGGCGAAGAACTTATTTCAAGCGAAACTGTGATCAAAGAATGGCAAGA
The DNA here is from genome assembly GCA_036405175.1 of Minisyncoccota bacterium. Taxonomy (GTDB): domain Bacteria; phylum Patescibacteriota; class Minisyncoccia; order Phycocordibacterales; family UBA1006; genus DASWYC01. Next base: position 27,911 of record DASWYC010000001.1, on the reverse strand, counting down.
ACGTATTCAAAAAGTTAATGGAGATTTTCGTCAACAAGAAATTCTCCAAACCTATTCAAATATTCCACATAACCTTACATGGCGTCGCGTTACCCTTATACTTCACGTAGCAAGTGGAACATATATTCGATCACTCACGCAGCTTTTAAAAAACTATACACAAACACCATGGATTGCTGAATATATTGAACGTACTCATATTGATGAAATTTGCTAGGAAGTTCATACTTTTTTTGTATACTGTAGCAATGATATTGAAGAAGATTTTAGGCTCAATTGCTGCCCTTGTAATTATGGTGGGCGGAATTTTAATGATTCAGCCAAAATCAATGCAAGGAGATACTATCCTTGCTCAAGTTGTTTCTGGTCTTCAAGAAGGTCCAATGCAGCCGGAACAACCTAAAACCAGAGGACTCCTTATGTTCCGTGGTACACCAGAGCGTAATAATTATGGTTCAGGAAATTATGAACGCATTCCACAGCAGGCGTGGAAGTATCCATCAAAAGCAATGTGCGCTTCATCAAGTGCACTGGGTGTAACAAAGGTTTGGTGCGGAACGGGATGGACGGGTCAGCCTGTTGTTTGGGATAATCCAAACGGCGTGCGTGAAATTATTTTTGGTGCATATGATCGTAATGTGCACTTTGTTGATGCAGCAACCGGTAAGGATACTCGTCCAGTATTTAAGACGGGAGATATTATTAAAGGATCAATCACCATGGATCCTGATGGATATCCGTTTATTTATTTTGGTTCACGTGATAATAACTTGCGTATTGTGTCACTTCAGCAAGAAGGAAAGACGCAACTATTGTGGAAGCTCAACGCAAACTCTCGCAAAGGGATTTGGAATGATGATTGGGATGGGAATCCAATTATTAAAGACGACATATTATATGAGGGGGGAGAAAATGGGTGGTTTTATGCAGTGAAGCTTAATCGTGCGTATGATACAAACGGTGTTGCAACCATAAAACCAGAGATTGTATTTTCAGAAGCACTCTTTAATGATGATCTCATTAAAAAGACGGATAAGAATTTAAGTATCGAGAGTTCGCCACTTATGATTGGTGATCGTGTCTATGTTGCAAATTCTGGGGGACGCATCGTTGGTTTTGATATTTCAAAAGTTGAAGAAGGGATTGCACCAATTGTATTTGACTATTGGGCAGGTGATGACATTGATGCAACTCTTACTACTGACGGACAAGGAAATTTGTATGCCGTTGCAGAAGCAGAACGTTTGAATAAGCGATCAAAAGAGGTTGGTCAAATCATAAAACTCAATCCCAATAAAATTGGTGATCCACGTGAATGGGGAGTTGCTGTTCCAAAAGATATTGAAACAGGAATTGGTGGTGGGCTCTGGTCTACACCAGCACACTATAAAGGATATATCTATGCGGTTACTAATCCGGGACACCTGCTCATTATTAATACTGCTGATGGGAAGGTAATGAAGCGTATGAAAATTGGTGTACATGAATGGTCTTCACCAAGTATTGTAAATGATACTTTAGTTATAGGGCTATGTAATAAAGGCGCTCTCCGCGGGTATTCTCTTAAAGAAAATCCCGTTGAGCCAAAATTGTTGTGGGAGAAAAAAGTTGGTACTGCGGGCGGATGTGTTGAATCAACCCCAGCACTCTATGAAGGTACCATTAGTGTGGGCTCGCGTGACGGATTTATGTATCACTTTAAGCCAGCAGAAATAAAGCAAGAGGTGGTATACTAACTTCATGTTTACGAGTTTTTTACAGCAACATCATACCATTATTGTGATTCTCCATGCACTTGTTGGAGCAGTTGGTGTTGGATCGGCAGTGGTGTTAGATTTGTTGTTTTTCTATTTCTTGAAGGATTTTAAGATTTCACAGAGCGAAAATAAAATTGCATCGCTTCTTAGTAATATGTTTATTATTACCTTGAGCGCTTTGTATATTACCGGACTTCTTCTTTTTTTAAGTAATCCTGAACTATACGGCACCAGTACTAAATTCCTAACAAAAGTTGCAGTGGTATTAGTGCTTAGTATTAACGGACTCTTTTTGCATAATTATATTTCACCACGCATGCGCGCGCTTAATTTTCAAAAGTATAATCCTGAGAAAAAGTTTCTTCATACATTAGCATTTGCTGCAGGTTCGATCTCAATTGCATCATGGGTAATTGCGTATGTGTTAGGAACACAAAAAACAATTCCGTTCTCACTTCTTGAAGCATTAATGATATACGCTGGAATTGTTTTGATTGGAATTTTAGTGAGTTTATTTACACTTCAGTATATGAAAAAACAAGGCGCTCTACAGAGTAATTCAAAGGAAAAGTAGTTGGTGATTTATCGCGATGAGCGTATACTGATTGCATATGGGAAAACTCTTCATTTTTCTGATCATTCTTGTGCTTGTTGTTGGAGGTATCGCCATGGCACGCAAGACGCTTGGTCCAAGTAATACAGAAACAGAGCAGCATACTGAGTCATTACCTGGACTACCAACTTCAGCAGGTTCAAGCACGACAACCTCAAATTCAACATCAACAAGAACAACTGCTAAAAATACTGCACCACGATCACAAGTATCAACCACAAAAGAGCAATTACCAGAAGAAGAGGAGCAGCAAGTATATACATTGCGCTCACAGCTTGGTAATGAAATCTTGGTGGCGCGTCCATTGCAAGGTCAGAAAATTTCTAAGTCACCACTTGTTGCAAGTGGATCGGCTCCGAGTGAGTGGTTTAAGGACGGGCAATTTACCGCAACACTCATTGGTGCAAATGGGGAACTTCTTGCAGAAGTACCTGCCTATGCACAAAGTGAAATTACTCCAAATAGTCTTGTGCGATTTAAAGCAACACTCCCATATACCAAAGTAGATGATAATCCTCGAGCTACGCTTATTTTAAAGGCAGACGGGAAAGCAAATTTAAGTAAGAAAACCCAAGTTGAGATTGTGGTGAATTTGATGTAGTTGTGGATATCTAGAATGGGTGTATACTTAGGAAAAGTAATAGCTTTTTCATAATTTTGTATGGGAAAGGGTCGGCTTCTTTGGGGCCACTCTTTTTATTTTACAAGAACTTGCACTTCATGAAGTTCAGGATATAATAAAACTATCAAATTGATATTTAGGTTTTTAGGGTTGAATAGATGGTTTTGCTGAGACTAAATAACTGTGTGTTTGGGTAATATGCGTCGAGTGGAAACTCGACGCATTTTGTTTTGAATAAAAAATAACCCTAAATCATCACCTTGAGACAGTTTCGGAGGCGAATTTGGGACATTATTACATGACTAAATCTTTATATGAAATGTCCCAAATTCGCCGAGAAGAGGACTTGATCCGCTGTCTCAAGGTGATGATTTAAAAACACGTTTATTTTTCACCCAATATGTGCTAATATGTCACCACTATGAAACGAAACATCGACATCGTATGTACCCTTGGTCCTGCATCTGACTCTGTGTCAGTATTGGGTGACATGCTTAACGCAGGAATGACTATTGGTCGCTTTAACTTCTCTCATGGGGATTTTGCTGAACACACTGGAAAGCTCGTAAACCTTCGCCAAGCAGCACAAGATACTGGAAAGTCAGTACTCGTACTTCAAGATCTTGGAGGACCAAAAATCCGTACCGGAAATCTTAAAGAAGGAGTAGAAAGCATTACCCTTGTTGCGGGAGAGCAAATCATTATTGAACCAGGAACTTTCCTTGGAGATGAAAAGCATCTTGCGGTGAACTATGAAAAACTTTCAGAAGAAGTTGAAGTAGGAGAATTCATTCTTATTAACGATGGAAAGCAAAAGCTTGAAATCCTTGCAATCGATGGAACAAAAATCACTTGTAAAATTATCATCGGTGGAACCGTAAAATCACGTCGTGGAATTAACGTTCCTGGAGCAAAGCTCACTATTGATGCATTTACTGAAAAAGACCGCACTGATATTCAATGGGGAATTGAAAACAATGTAGATATGATGGCGGTATCATTTGTTCGCAACCGCGGACATGTTGAATCAGTACGCCAAGTGCTTGATGCTGCAGGAAAGCAATCAATTAAAATCATTGCAAAGATTGAAACCCTTGATGCATTGCCACTCGTTCCAGAAATTCTTGAAGTAGCTGACGGAATCATGATTGCACGTGGAGATCTTGGAGTAGAAATTCCATTTGAAGATGTGCCAGAAGCGCAGCTTATGATGATTAAGGAATGTCGTGCACGTAATAAGTTTGTTATTACTGCAACTCAAGTTCTTCTTTCAATGCAGGAGAATGAGCGGCCAACTCGCGCAGAAGTTTCAGATGCATACTTTGCAGTACGTCTTGGAACCGATGCAACCATGCTTTCAGAAGAAACCTCAATTGGAAAGCATCCAGTTCTTACTGTTGAAACAATGCGTAAGATTGTAGACAAAGGGGCTGATAAGGAACTCTTTGTGTACTAATTGGTGTTTAAGAGAAAAGGCCGCCCCGAAGGGGTGGCCTTTTCATAAGTGACATCATAAAGATTTCATGGTATCCTGCGCGTATACAATAATCAACATTTTATATGAGCACACTCAAGGTACAACCTGTTCTCAAAGAAAGCTGGGCGCTTTACAAAAAATTCTGGAAGCCATTTCTTGGTTTTGTTGGAATTAATCTTTTGCTAGGTGTCATTAACGGTCTTATGAGTGCAGACTCTGTAATCATTTCATTTCTACTATCAATTGTATTCACAGTAGCAAGCATCATTGTAAATTCTGCATTGATGAAGTTCTCTATTGATGTTGCGGATCACAAGCATCCAACTATTGCTGGTTCAATTAAGGCTATCAAATGGTCAATCTTTTGGCGCATGATCGTAGGAGGAATTATGGTTGGTATTATCACACTAGCTTCAATCCTTCTTTTTGTGATTCCATTCCTCTTTATTTTCCCTCGCATCGTATTGGTTACATCATATATTGTAGAAGGTAAGGGTATCAGAGCTTCATTCAAGGAAAGTTGGGCTGTTACTAAAGATCAAAGAACATTTGTTTGGAGTGTCCTTGTTAATGGTTTAGGAGTTGCTATTCTTGGAGTTCTTTGTCTTATCGTAGGAATCATCCCTGCAATGGGGGTTATCGCCATTATGCGAGGAATGATGTACATTCGTCTTAAGAACCACAAGCAACACGAACAAGTAGTTCATAGTATTCAACAAAATTAAAGAGCTTTGTGGTATAGTGTCCTCATGAGCATACTTACTCTTACCACGATCTTTTCAAAAAGCTGGAACGTATTTAAGCGCAATTGGGTAATTTATACTGCTTTTGCGCTTATTACGTTCCTTTTAAAATACGCAACGAGTTTGCCGGTTGGTGAAGGAGGATTTCAGTTTTGGTTTGGATTTTTGGTCTTTTTAATTGGACTCATTGCCAACTACACCGCTATCTCTGCAATCATTATTTATACACTTCGTATTCTTGAACATCGTCCGCTTAGTGTTTTAGGTTCAGTACAACGATTAACCCCAAAGAAGGTTGTAAAAGTACTCGGTGCATTTTTGGTAAAAGGGCTCGTGCACATGATATTATTTGGAATCTTCGTAGTAGCCTTGATTGTACTTGCGCCAACAATGTTTGTTGGAGCGGGAATCATTGGAGATATTATTAAATTTATTATTCTTGGAGTTTTGCTTTTCCCTGCAGTAATTATGGTTGCTCGTCTTGCATTTGTGATTCCATCTATCTTAGAAGGTCACACTATTCGCGCTGCATTTAGAGAGAGCTGGAAAATTAGTAAAGGAGAAGTGTGGTTTGTCTGGACCAACTTCTTTATGATGATGCTTATTATGTTTATCGGTTGTTTGTGTTTTATCGTTGGAGTGTTGCCTGCAATGGCGATTTGTATGATTATGAATGTTGAGCTCTATCTCGCACTTCGAGATAAATACCGTGCAACACGTTCAATAAAGTAATACATTGAAGCTATTTTCACCAACTCGGCAAGAGGAAGGGGTGATGAATATAGTATACTAATACGGACACGAGTCACGTGTCATTACGTAATGACTTATTAATTTAAACTATGTCAAAAGGAGTAAAAATAATTCTCGTACTCCTCGTTATCATTCTCATTGGTGTAGCCTTGAAAATGAAAGGAGTAATCGGGGGAAAGACAGCACCAACGACAACTGAAACGACACAGACTCAAACCGAGACTGGTCAGCCTTCAGATGCGGCTGCTCAAGGTGATCAGGCTGGACAACTTTCTGAGAAAGAAGTTCAGAAGTATGTTAAGGCAGTTAACAAGATTTGGATTGGACTTCCTGCAGAAGAACAACCAATCGTTGCAAAGATCATTGATGTTGAGAAATTGCGTGCTGAACAACAATTTTATAAAGATGCAGCTAATGATGATGTTCTTGTGATTTATCCATCAGTAGCTAAGGCGATTATTTATCGTCCGTCAACCAATCAGATTGTTAATGCAGGTCCACTCATCGTAAATCAAGACGAGAAGGCAACCGGACAGCAACAAACTTCTACACAAACATCAGCAGCTAAGCAATAATTTGCTTAATAGTTGGGAAAAAGCACGACCGGAAGGTGGTGCTTTTTTGTAGCTCATATAGATTGACAAAGTGATGGGTATGATGTAATTTAAAGCTAATCTTGTTTATCAAATCACCAAAAACAGACAGAATAAATGAAAAAATTAATAGTTGTAATTCTCATGTTTTCTTTTGCTGAGACCCAAGTGATGGCTCAAAAAGATACAACAAAAGTAGCTGGCATATTGACTATGAATGCTTTTGCCTCCAGTAAAGGAATCGCACCAATTCCAGCTTTCAGCTTAGATGGACCAGCGGGTGCTATTTTCTCGAATTTTACTTATCAAAGATTCGAATTCCAATTTGACTATTCATATAGTCTAAAAGGGAGCGATGCAGGAAAGGGGTGGTTTTCTGACCTTTGGGTCAGGTATAATCAGCCCATAAAGAAGAATTCAATTATTACTCTGGGTTTTGACTGGTCTGGTTTTTATCAGCCATTGTCTCTTACAGATGCTCCTAAAAAAGTTGTCCACCAGTCAATTAGGTATCCCACGTATCAACTCAAGTATTCAATGCACCATAAAAATGCGCTTATAATACTTGACTACTGGTTTACGCATGCTCTTGAAAAAGAGTATGGAGTTCGAGGTCACTACCTAAGCTTTAGTATTAATGATGTTTATCGTTGGAAGAAGTTTGACCTTACAAGCTCTGGTGGCTTATATGGAATAAGCTATAGCGATAACTCAAATGGATGGGGCGCGGTGTATGATGCCTCCTTTGGCTATAAAGGGTTCTATTTAGGGGGAAAGGTTAATCTACTGTCAGTAATTTCTCAGGATGTAAAAGTAATGGCAAACATTACTATCGGATATTCTGTTTCGCTGGATGTGATTAAAAAGAAATAGGGTATTATTAAACGATGTATTTAATAGGGCCTCATCATTGAGGCTTTTATTGTTCCCTAAAAATAGGATATACTTACCCCATAATTGTAAGTAAGTTTTTCTATGTCATCATCTTCATTCTTTGATCGTCCTTCTGTTGCGCCGGCACTGGTGCTTGGTCTTGGATTTATTATCGCATCATTCTTTATCGCTGGCGGACTTAAAGCACTTCGCGATGGTGGTAATACACTTACCTCAACCGGTTCTGCAAAAAAGACCGTGATGTCTGATATTGGAAAGCTCCGCGGAGATTTGATTGAGCGCGTGTATCAGTCAGATATTCAAAAAGGATATGCACAGAGCGACGCCAACGCAAAAACTTTGATTGCGTATTTAACTTCTCAAGGAATTACTGATAAAGAATACACATTATCTGCTGCTCAAATTTCTGAATACTATGACTATTCACCAACAGGGGCACAGCGTCCTCGTCAATTTGAGATTCGCCGCACGGTTCAAATTAATACCAAAGATCTTACCAAGATTGATAACGTTGCTAATAATCTTGCATCGCTTGTTTCAAAAGGAGTATTTTTCCAATCATACGGTGTTGAATACTCATACTCTCAACTAGCAGATCTTCGCAAAGAATTGTTGAAGAATGCAACCGAAGATGCACGTGATCGTGCACGAGAAATTGCGCGCGGGACGGGAGACCGTATTGGAAGCTTGAAGAAAGCATCAAGTGGAGTGGTTCAGGTTCTTGCGCCAAACTCACAAGAGATTAGTGATTATGGAGCCTATGACACCACCACTAAAGAGAAAGAAATTTCTGTAACGGTTAAAGCAGAATTTGAATTGAAATAGCTAATAAATGAGGCCGGCGCACAGCGCCGGCCTCATTTTGCATCTCAAACCCAAAATGATACTATAGCTATACGCCAATGTAGCTCAGTTGGTAGAGCATAGCATTCGTAACGCTAAGGTCGCGAGTTCGATCCTCGCCATTGGCTCCAGGAAAAAATCAGATGATATAATTATATTCATGGAAAGACGCGCGTTTAGTGTGCCTAATTTGGTGGCCAAAGATGGAGATACTCTTGAGAAAATTGAAGAACAATATCGCGCTGGGATGTTGCAAAATATTGTTGAAGGACATAGTGATGGAAATGAGTCGGATCATGCAAAATTACAAGAAGAACTACGCGAAAAAATATATGAAGTACTAAAGACTACAATCGAGCAGCCATTACGCAACATGAAAGATGCTCATTATAGAAAGAAAAATATTCAACAAAATGAATTGGATCCTCTTGATCTTAAGCTTGAAGAGGAGCGTGCAAAGAAAAGTTGTGATTTGCAAAATATTAAGACAGCAATGTCCAAGAAGATATCTCGAGAGGAAGTTATTTGCAGTCTTTGTAGTTTTTTTGATCATATCATCCGAGAATCTGTATATCTAGATGAAGGATCGAGGGAGTTTTCAATACAGTGCGGGAGTGCCGTAATCGAAGGGATACGAGACGCCATCTTGGAACACGGTACTGATGAGATTGAAGATAATCCAATTTTATTTGAAACACTAAATAGTATTGCGCACTTGAATCCAGAAAGTATTCGCGGAGAAGTTCATGATCAAATTGCACAATTAGTTACCAGGCGAGCTACCTTGCTTCCTTTGTCTGAATTTTCCAATCTAAACTACTTAGTAGATGTTGCATGTGAGCATAAAAGTTTTAGTGATGAAATGAATGAATGTATTAATCAGAAAATCAAAGAAAGTGTAATTAATGAAGATTGGCCTGCTTTAGATGACGCTTGCCATTCAATGTCAGGCTATATTTCAAAAGTAGCAGCTAAAGAGCTTGATCAATATTTTCAGGAGAAGTATCAATTATCAATTGATGATTTTTTTGATGCATGGGATCTGTCACCCTTTGCCACTTGGCAGTCGTCGGAGCAAAATCTTTGGATGAATCTTGAAGCTATGGAAAAAATTGAATCTGAGCGTCCAGGTATTACAAAAGTATTACATGATGAATTTAATATACGTGAATTTAGAAGATATCCTGCGGAAATTCTTATTGAACAATTTGATGCTCGACTAGAACATATACCGTATGGACTTGTGTTGTACACAAACCGTGATCATAATCGTGCATTTGATATGTATGATGACGTTCTTTTATCTACATATCAGCAGCTTAAGGCGAAAGGTGTTGGAATGCGTATCATGGAATTTGATTCAAAGTATGAACTTATTAAATCGTTAGCAAGAGCAAATATGACATATGGAAGTCAGAATAAGTTGTCGTACGTTATCTTGGGTGCTCATGGTTATGCGGAAGGTTTTACCGCAGGGTCTCGTAGAGATGTAAGTATGAGAAAAGATTTTAGTGAGGGGGTGGTCAGGATTAAAGACTATTTTGTGGAAAATCCAGAAATTGTTCTTGCGTCATGCTCAACGGGCAGTGAAAATGGTATAGGACAGCATATTTCTCAAGTATATGATGCTCGTGTCCATGCACCTAATGGTCCTACTAAAGTAAAATCCATTAATCCAGAAGTTGATCCACAAACTGGACATGTTTCATTTAGCGTGAAATTTCAGAGAAACGGTGAAGAGAAAACATATTATAGAGGTATTCAAGAATAAAACATAAAAACACCTTTAAGGGTGTTTTTATAAAGAGGGCACGCACATTAATTAGTTGTGAGGGTGTGCAGAGTACACACTATGTATGACGACCTCATGAAGGCAATATTACACTTTGCCAGGCCCGCTCATAGCTTGGAAAATCCTCAATAATTTGCTATAGTAGAGCCGTGAGAGAAGGGCAGCGCCCTCATCCAGAATTCATATGTTTGGGGATTGCGCTGCTTCTTTCTCTCACATTTTATTTGCCGTTATAGCTCAGTTGGTAGAGCACTCCCTTGGTATGGGAGAGGTCATCGGTTCAAGCCCGATTAACGGCTCATGAACAATCAGAAAGTGATTAGGGGTATAGAAAAAGCATCCGGATGGGATGCAGAATACAAAGCGTCTTCGTTTTTAACTCAATCGTTTGAACCTATTCAAGATGTAAAGGATTTTTTCAAGTATCTCAAAAAGAATAAATCAGATGTGCTTGAAGGAATTGTTGTTGACCTTGGGTGCGGCAATGGACGCCACGCAATGTACGCGTCGCGTAATTTTGGAATGTATGGATTTGGATATGATATTTCTCCTGCTGCAATTAAAGAAGCACAACGTGAGCAAAAATTGCATGAAGATATTTCTTGTGAATTTGAAGTATGGAATGTGGCTAAAAAAATTCCACTCAACAATGCGGTGGCATCAGTAGCGCTTGATGTTACCTGTTCGCCATCAATTACTTCAGAAAATATTTTTAATTTTTTCAAAGAAGTTGCGCGTACCATGAAGCATGGTGGTGTGCTCTTTTCTCGTCAATTAATTTTAGACGGTGATGATAATGCAAAAGAACTTCTTAAAAAAAGTCCTTTTGAAGATGCGTATATTCATCCAACATTACAGCATCTTGAGCGTGTACAAACATTTGATACGATTACAAATTTATTAAGTGAATTTTTTGAAATTGCATATTCAGAAAAATCATACGGGTACCAAACGGTAGGAGGGAAGAAGTTTAAACGACGATACGGAGTTTGGTATTGTGTGAAAAAGTAAAACACCTTTGCAGCTGCTTAGGTGTTTTAATGAAATCTCTTTAAAACGTTTTATTTCTTTGTAAGAGTTGTATTAAATAGGATTTCGTTACATCCATTTAATTTTATAACTTCAGTGCTTTCAGGGAAGTTATAATCTCCTTTAAATTTGATAATACTTATCATGGTTGCCGTAAGTTTTAATGAATCATAAATAGTAAAAGTATCTCTGATGATGGTTATTCCGTTCTTTTCGGAGAGCTTTTCGAAGATATGATTGACCTGTTGTGTGCCCACCATGTAATTCACTCGCTCTTTAATCCCAAGTTTTAGATTGTAGAACCTTGAAATAGGGAATGTGATCCCGCTGCGAATACCGTCAAGATACGTGACTGTAGAGTCTCTGTATTGAAAAGCCTCTACGAGCGCTTCAATATTATTCATACCTGACATACATAATCGTACATGAGTTACATCAGAAGTCTTAATAACTTCTTCAACTTCCATGTAAAACTTTACGCTATCGACCTTATTCATACCGTTGTATAGTTGAAACTTTTGACCGTACAAAGAAAGAGCGGGTCCAAAAATGAAAAGGAGGCAAAATACTTTTCTCATCAATTTGTTATTTAATTGAGTAATGATTGAATTAATATAGATAATACGTAATTTATAAGTAATGTCAACTCTGTGATATAGTAATCCCATGACCAAAGAAGAAGCTCAGCTACGTCTAAATGAAATTGAAACCGCCATGACACAGGCGGATTTTTGGCAGGACCCGCAAAAGGCTCAGGCAATGATTAAGGAAATGAAAGAGCTGCAATCAATTGTTGAGGGGAAAGAAAAATATGATAACGGCGGAGCCCTGATTACCATTCTTGCCGGTGCCGGAGGTGATGACTCGGAAGATTTTGTGCGTATGTTGTTTGAGATGTATCAAAAATATATAAACAACAAAAACTGGAGCATGACTTTGTTGGATGATTATGAAAATACGATGGGCGGCTACCGAAACGTCACCTTTGAAGTTTCTGGTAAAGAAGTTTACGGAACACTCAAGTATGAAGCAGGGGTGCACCGCCTTGTGAGAATCTCGCCATTTAATGCTCAAGGAAAACGTCAAACATCATTTGCTATGGTTGAAGTTTCTCCGGTGATTGAAGAATCAGCATTCATGTTGCCAGCGAGTGATCTTGAGATTGAATTTACGCGTGCCGGTGGCCCTGGTGGACAAAATGTTAATAAGCGGGAAACCGCAGTGCGTATAACTCATAAGCCAACCGGGATTAGTGTTGTGGCAAGTACCGAGCGTCTTCAGGATGCTAACAGAAAAAAAGCACTTCAGATCTTGGAAGGAAAGATTGCCTTTTTGCATGACAAGGCTGAGAAGGAACAGAAAGACATGTATCTTGTTTCAAAAACACTTTCAAATGATTGGGGGAATCAGATGCGTAATTACGTGTTGCATCCGTATCAGCTTATTAAAGATACTCGCAGTAATTTTGAAGAGCGGAACATTGATAAAATTCTCAAAGATGGCGAATTAGATGAAATTATTGACTCGGTGCGCCAGGCTCAAACTCTCTAAGAAATGCTATACTTACTCTAATGGAGAAGATGGGCAATGAGAAAATAAATACTATTGGAACAGAGATTCCTTTTGTGGATATTGAAACGCCTGTGCAAGAGCAAAAACAAAAACCCGAAATACTTGAGGTTGAGGCTGTTGAAATGCCTCGGAATGAATCAGAGGAAAAAGAGCGAGTAGTATATATTCAGCCACAAGAAGAAGTGCTAGGTACTTTTGAGGATATTAAGAATATTGAGAAAAAGATTCCATCACCAGAAAAGACGGCGTATACCTTTGAGGGAGCTCATGAACTTCAGACTGATCTAAATACAATTCTTGAAAGAAAAAAAGAGCTTGAAAATCATCCATATAATGAGATTGAAAAAAAGCGCCAAGAAGTTATTCTTAATCAAAAAGAAAACCTAAAGAAATTTTTGAGTGAACTCGATACTATTCAACTAGCTGAGATTTCAGAGTACTTGGAAATGGAAGGAGTGCCACATACTACTGAAGGGTTTTTTGAATTTATCGAAAGCAAGAAAAAGATTCCAAAAGAGGTAATTAAGATGTCAGAAATTGTAAGTTCTCTTATGGGTGAGCGGAGCAATCAAGAAAAAGTATTTCCAACGATTCATGAATATGAGCCGCTTAAAAAGAAATCAGATTTTGAAGATCAAAAGGCGTTTATTAACTATCTTCAAGAAGTCTCTACTACTATTAATAGCGACGCCAACCTTATTAAAAGTCATCTAGAAAATATGTCTGAGTATATTCAGGCGTATACTGTCGAGCTTGAAACAGAACTAGGCTTTACCTTTATTAAAAAGCCTGATATTGAAAATGATAAATCATTTGATCTTAAAATAGATGAACATCGAGAAAAGAGAGATGGTTTACAAAAAGAACTTCAAGAAGCTCAAGCAAAGCATGAGCTTATAGAATCTTTGTTGAAGGATGAGCAAGCAAGCAAAGTGCAGCTCGAAGCTCAAGTGGTAAGTACAGCTCGAACAGAAATTCTTCGTATAACAAACGACACAATACAAGAGTTGGAGAATTCCCTTAAGGATCAAGCCGCACACCTTAAGGAGTTGGAGGCAAAGATTGCTACTCTGACTGCTGAAATGGATGGATTTAAATCAAAAAAAGTTGGAAGAATCAAAAGTGAATATACAAGCATAAGTGATGATATCTATGATAGAGCCAATGACTTTATTCTTGCAATTGGGGATGCTATTGGTAATGCAGCACTGGATACCCAAAAACAAATTCTTAGTTTTATTGAAGATGCAAAAAATAAGCTAGGAGATTCTATACCTACAGAGCAAGAGGAGAAGCTTAAAGATATGCTCAAAAATAAAGTTGAAATCCTTGATCGCAAACAGAAGGCAGAGCATATTGAAGCTGAGCTCAACAAGAAGGTGGGATTCTTCACCGACATACTCCATGTGGCGGAGCAGTATCTCTCGTTTGAGAATAAGTAATTGTATGATCACTACACTCACCGAAGACAGCCTTCGCAAAATCGACATGATTATTTTTTACCGCAAAGATGTGGAGCGTTTTCTCCGTTCAAGCACGCTTAAGCTCATGCGAGAATCCTATGCTCATGCTTCGCTTATGCCCACTCAGAAAACCCCCCAATTGGTAAACGTGATGGAGATCATGCCAATCGTTGCTCAGTATAAAAAACTTCTCATGGAGCTTAAAGAAGAAATCCATACCGTTGAACAGCATGTTAACGAACATAAGCCGGGGCTCTTTGGTCGTTCTCGACATGAATTGTTTGAGCAAGAATATGCTCATGAATCGCGCACGTCAACACTTGCACGCACGATTGAACAAACACAAATTATGACCGAACGTATTTTGCTTGCTATCCAAAAAGAAAAAAAGATTTATGGACAAAGTGCATACATGCCAGTATTTCTTGATTTGCCAAAAACGCTCGATGAATTTGCTCAGCTTAAGCATCTGGTGGGTGCAACAATCGGTGTATTGAACGCACTTGCAAAATGGTATGAAGAATCGCAAGAAAAGTTTGAGCAAGCATTTGAAATGGTGTTCATTGAACCGTTCTCTGATTTTGGAATTCGGGGAACGACCTACAAAAAGTTTTTAGAAAATAAGAATATTAATACCAAGCAACACTACAAGATTCCAGAATTCATTGACCTCTTTGAATCATACTGTAATCAAGTAATTGCAGATATTCCTGAGAATCTTGCGCTTGAAGTTAAGGAGTATAAAGACCTCCTCACACTATCTACACAAACTATATAGTATGGTATAATAATCGAGTAACTTTTGATCTTTCGTATGATTCACTTTGATCGCGTCTCAAAAACATTTAAAAAAAATACCGAAGCTTCACTTGATAACGTCACCGTTTCTATTGCAAAGGGTGAGTTTGTTACATTGATCGGTCATTCAGGTTCAGGAAAAACAACCTTTATGAAGTTGATTCTTGGAGAAGAGCAGCCATCAGAGGGAGCTGTTCATTTTGATGGAACTAATGTTTCAAAAATCTCTAAGAGTCACTTACCGCGCCATCGTCGCAAGATTGGAGTAGTGTTTCAAGACTTTAAACTTCTCAAGAAGATGACGTCATTTGAGAATATTGCATTTGCTATGGAGGCTTCAGGAAAATCTGCTGATGAAATTGCGGTAGATGTTCCTTATATTTTTGAACTTGTAAATTTAAAAGGAAAGGAGCATCGTTTTCCTCATGAGCTTTCCGGAGGAGAACAGCAGCGCGTTTCAATCGCTCGTGCGCTTATTAATCGTCCCGATTTAATTCTTGCTGATGAGCCAACCGGAAATCTTGATCCTCGCGCAACTGATGAAGTGGTAGAAATTCTCCGTAAGATTAATTCACTAGGAACAACCGTGATTATGGCAACGCATGACTTGCCGGTGATTGAAAAGGCAAAAGGACGCGTGATCGAATTTAACAATGGTGTAATTATTAGCGATAAGAAGAAATAATATGAAAAAGAGCAAGCAAGGCAAAGAAGGTGGACTTTCTTTTGATAAAATTTTTAAATACGGAATGATTGGGTTAGTGCGAAACGGCCTCGTGTCTGTTTCATCAGTAGTAGTAATGAGTATTACGCTCGTTATTATTGCAGCGTCACTCATTATGAGTGCATGCCTTTCTTTTGTATCGAGCACCATTGAATCAAAGGTTGATGTATCAGTATACATGTTGCCATCAACTCCGCAGGATGTGGTGACAAGCTTGGCTTCTCAGCTTGAAGCTGTTGAGGGTGTTGCAGAGGTTAAGGTGACTACTGCTGCAGACGCATTGGCTCAATTTAAAGAGCTTCATGCCGACGATGAATTAATCATGCAGAGCTTGAAAGAGCTTAATGGAAACCCACTTGGTCCATCAATTACCGTTAAAGCAGATAGTCCTTCTGACTATGGAACACTTGTTGCGTATTTAAGCAATGATACATCTCTCGAACAAAGTGGTGCTGATGGATATGTTGAATACATCAACTTTAACGACAATAAAAGTATTATCGATAACTTGATTCGTCTTTCAAACTCACTTAAGACCATTGGGCTTGTTGGAATTATTGTATTCACCCTTTTGTCTGCTGTGATTTCATTTACCACGATCCGCCTTGGAATTTATTCATCACGTGATGAGATTGGAATCATGCGTTTGGTGGGAGCAGAGAACTACATTATACGCGGACCATTTATGGTTGAAGGAGTTATTATTGCACTCAGTTCTACGGTGGTTGCTGTTGTCATAATGGGAATCCTGACTACGGCGTATGCCACCAGGCTTAACACCTATTTTGGAGGATTCAATGTGAGTCAGTACTTTACTTCAAACGTATTTCAATTTGTTGGAATCTTGCTAGGGGTAGCCCTCGTGATTGGAATCACATCTGCATACGTAGCAACTCAAAAATATCTTGATAAATAAAAGAATCACCCGGAAGGGTGATTTTTGATTTCTGGGTATTTTTTGATACACTAGCTACACCTTGCTGGATCGTCTAATGGTAGGACTGCGGTTTCTGGTACCGCCTATCTAGGTTCGAATCCTAGTCCAGCAACACGAATAGATACTATTTAATAAGTATCGCAAGGAAAAAACAATAAACATTCTTAATAAGATTCTTTGAATTATCCACACTCTTAGATTAAATGTGAAGATAATCGTAAGGTTGAACTATACTTAAGAGGTAACTAACTTTCGATTAGCACATTTTATTAAGTATTAATTAATGAGAAGATTTGTAACTATGAAAAAAACTTTGACACTCGGATTAATGACTACGTTATTAGCATTAAGTTTTGCAATGACCGCTCAGGCTGCAGAGCCAACGATTACTGCAAGTGAAACAACTGCTAATACGTCTTCATCTAGCATCCCTGCAATTACGTTTGCTGGTGGAGCTGCTGCAGTTGCTGCAACCGCAACACTTACTGCAACAACGCAGGCAAATATTGTAAATAACGATTACTTTATTATTTCACACACCGGAGTAGCTGCTACTTCAGTATGTTTCTATTTTGATAAGTCAAACGCTCTTTCAGATGACTCTGGAACTGCTGCTGCTTGTCAGGCTGCAAACGGGGTAGCTGGTGGAGTTGAAATTAATATCAGTGGGGCAACTACCGCTGCACAGGTTGCTACTACTATTAGCTCTGCAATCAATACTGTTACTACGGCACTTACTGTAACTGCAACAGATAATCTTGATGGAACACTTACCCTAACCAATGATACTGCCGGAGCATCAGGAAATATTGCAGTAAATGCTAACTACTGGACCGAGGCTGTTGCTAACGCAGCATTTCTTTTGACCGCACTCACTGGTGGAACTAATGCTATTGCCGCAACGGCAGCAATCACTATCCCTGCGGGTCTTGTTGCTAATGCAGCTGATCACTCGGTAACCATTGATGGTGTTGTGATCAACCTTGGAACTGCTGTTCAGACTGCAACCCAGGTTGCTACTACTATTGCCGGCGCAACCTATACTGGAGGTACTAATTATGGGGTTGGTGCATATACCGTTGGTTCAGTTGGCGACGTTGTTACCTATACTAAATCAGGGGCCGGAACTGCCGGAAACGGTTCAGTTGCTATTGCTGATGCCAACTATGGTGCAAAAGCACAGGTGGTAACATTTACCCCTGCAGGTACTCTTGCTGATTATCGTATGGGAGCAACAATTAATGGAACAACATACTATGGAACAGGTTCAACCGTTCAGGCTGTTGTTGAATCATTGAACACTGCCATGGGAGCTATTACTGGTGTTGGATGTACCGAAGATGATACCAAAGTTACCTGTACTGCAAACCCTGCTGGAACTGCCTTTACATATGGAACCGCAATCTTGCCAGTTAATGTTGTTTCAGGAGGTAATCAAACATCTGGGAGTTCATCAACTGGCTCTCGACAGGCAGTTGTTTGGACAGGTGTAACTCCAACTATTACCGCAACTGTTGGAAAAATTGTTACTAATTCAGTAATGCCAAAAACTAACATTTCAGTTGGTGCTAAGGGATCTGCTGTGGTAGCAATTCAAGAATATCTCATTAACAAAAATGTTGGAGTAGCTGCTGAGGCTTTGGCTGAAGCAGGTGCAACCGGAAACTTTGGACCACTCACCAAGAAAGCTCTTGCTGAATTCCAAAAGTCTGTAGGAATTAGTCCTGCAACCGGAAACTACGGACCAGCTACTCGTGCATATATTGCAAGTCACTAGAATCTAGAAAATATCTAAGCTTGGTGTATAATCAAGGCGATGGATAATAATGAGATCGTTCACTTTCTGCCTTCCGAAGAAATCTTCGAGAAGGCAGTTGTGATATTCGAAGAACAAAAAGCTCAGCTTGAGAAAATTTTGCCACAGGTAGATATTCAGCATGTGGGAAGCCGTGCAGTCCCCGGAGCTATTGGAAAGTTTGATATTGATGTTCAGATTCGTGTAACTCTGGATCAGTTTGAGGATGTTATTGAAATCTTATCCAAACACTTCACGCCAAAGCATCCTAATTTGTGGACTGAAACGCTTGCAATATTTCATAATAACGGAGAGTTTTTAATTGATATAGTTGTAACGATGATTGGTTCTGAAAAAGATATATGTTATTACGGTGTTCGAGATGTGCTTATCAAAAATCCAGAACTGCTCACTCGTTACAATAGCATGAAGATAGGATGTGAAGGAAAGACCTATGAAGAATATAGAAATGTGAAACAAAAGTTCCTTATAGAAGAGATTTTAGAAAAGTATATATTTAATCAAACTTAGAGAATACTCACGATTCTTTATGAAGATTGAGTGAAAATTAGAACACGTAATCCACTTCTCGCATAGTGGGTTTTGTGTTACCCTAAATTTAGACCACCTTATATAAAGCAATAAATAATAAGATTCTGTAATGAATCATATATAAACGTAAAGTCGAAGAGTATCTTTAATTATCAGAATATAACTTATAGATTTTATGAAATTAATTCGAACTTATACTCATGTATTTTTTGCTCTTGCAATTCTCCTTGCGGTACCGCTTGCATCACATGCACAAAGTAGTACCTCGGTAGATGGAAGTTCAAAAACAAACTTAACTAATACTATTAATAAAACCCTCAACACCAGCGTAAATGGAAAACTTAACACCAGTGTGGATGTAGGGGTTGATGAAAACGGTGTAAATGTTAACGGAAACGTTAATAGTACAACCAATGCTAATAATCAAAATGGTCAATCATCTACTAATACAGATGGAACCATGAATACCACTTCATCAGCTAATGTGATGAGCTCAGCTCAGGTAACAACTGATGCAGATTTTGAAAGTTTTACCAACACCCTTGAAGCACGCGATAGCAATGTTGCAAACGTTGACTACACTACAAATAATGATGGTGATTCAACTGTAAGTGTTGTATATAAGCAACGAGGACGTTTCCTTGGAATTATTCCGGTAAACGTACGCACTCGCACCAATGTTACTACTAATGCCGATAATACGGTTGAGGTAAAAGCTCGTCCAGCATGGTGGAGCTTCCTGGTAACTGGTAAGGATTACTCTGCTTCAGAGCTTGAAGCAGAACTCCAAAACAACGCCACCATTCAGGCTAATGCAAATATGAATGCATCAGCAACCTCACGTGCGCGTGTTGTTGAAGCAGTGGTTGATCAATTTGAAACTCGCTCAGAGGCTCAGGCTGACGCGCATGTTGAAACTTCTACTGAAATTCAGCAATAACTAAATGGAATAAAAATACCACCGCAAGGTGGTATTTTTTATACACTCAGATAGACTAGTCATATGAAAGGATACAAGCTTCTTCCTCGATCATTTTTTATGAGAGATCCAGCTGCGGTTGCATATGACCTGCTTGGAAAGTTGTTAGTACGAAAGACTGACGAACACATTTTTGTTGGAAAGATTGTTGAAGTTGAAGCATATTTAGCAACAGGGGATAGTGCAGCACATAGCTTTAAAGGAGAGACTCTCCGTACAAGGAGTTTATATAAAGATGGTGGTCATGCATATGTTCATAGTATGCGACAGTATAATTTGCTTGATGTTGTGGTTGGTGAAAGTGGAAGCGCTGGATCAGTTTTGATCCGTGCAGTTGAGCCATGCGAAGGAATTGAATACATGAAAGCACTTGCGGGTACTGAAGATCTTGAAAAGATTGCAAATGGCCCAGGTAAAGTTGGACGAGCATTTCAAATTACACGTGTATTAGATGGAATAGATCTTGTTGATCCTAATAGCGTATTAATACTTGCTGAACCAATTACAAGTATTGACCATGAGGTTGAGATAACAACGCGCATTGGAATCTCAACAGCGCAAGATATGCCGCTCAGGTTTTTTATAAAAGATAGCAAATATATTTCGAAGAAAAGATAATCAACAGAAACCGAATCAACAAGAATTTACCACGGTATACTTAAAGAGACATGGAGGAGACAAGCAAAATATCTCGTGAAAGAAAATCATTACGCACTTCAATTGCGCAAGGGTATGATCTCACCAAAAAGACCTCAAAACGGGTACTGAAGAAAAATCTTGAAAAAATTCAGGGGCATGTTTTTGATACTCGCGCATTTGTGATTTCACTGCTTTTATTGGGAAGCCTCCTTCTTTTACTTGGAAGTTTTGTGTTGTTGTCTCGTCGTAATTCAATCACCATTAAAGAAATTCAGCATGGAGCTATTACCGAACAAATAATCACCAAACATCGTACACGTCAGGGAATAGAATATTTGGTGGTATACCCGCAATTTTCTGCCCCAGAAGCATCATTTGGCCCTCTCAACGAGATTATTCGCGATGGAGTAGAAGTATTTTTACGAGAGCATGTATGGGATGCTCGTAAAGATTTTTTGTATCAGGGTGCCGAGCGTGTCCAAACTCCATACTCTATTAATATTGGGTATAAGGATGGTTTGATCAATGAGGACGTGATAAGTGTTTCTCTGCGCTTGAGCGCACATTTGCCGGGCGAGCGCCGTATTGAGGATGCTCAAACCTACACCTATGATGTCCAAAAAAAGAAGCTTGTTTCTTTGGCAGAGCTGGTAGGTGAGAAACAGGAATTCTATGATGATTTACGAACTCAACTGATTGATGCTGTGACAATTATTTTTGATGAGCGCAACGATATGTACGAGATTGCCCAACAAGAAAGTAGCTTTGGACAAAAACAAGAACTATTCTTTAGTAGAAATGCACTCAAGAATTTGAACTTTATGGTTGTTGACGGGGGATTTGTTTTCTATGTTCCTGAGGAGGTTATTAAAACAGACTCGCTAGGATTTTTGGAGATTCCGTATCAGGTAAAGAGTTAATAAACACCTCTCGTTATGTGCGAAAGGTGTTTAAATGTTTAAATCGTAGATTCTAAATTTCAAAATCAAAGAGTCCCTTGCGAGATGCAGTTCTAAACCCAGGAGTTGCTATGACCAGGCATGTAAGATTCCAAATGAAAGTAGCCCATAGGGACACTTTTATTGGATAAGTAACATAAAAATAACTGATGCAAAAGTAGGTTAAAGCACAAGCAAGACCTACCACAAGAGCACAGCCCCATCCGTTGCCTTCTTTATATGTTGTCAGTATATAGTGTTTTAATCCCAGCAAGACGATGGAGCACATAGCTATCGCTGTGAAATATAAAACTTTTTGCCAGACTTCGTTCTTTGCATGTATGTAAAGACCGGATGTGATAATCAGGATAAGTATGCAACCGAAAATAAATCGCGACAGTTTTACTTTTTGAATCATGGAACAAAGGATTTATAAGGTGATTGAAAAGAGCAATTTTCTTAAGCATAGCACTTCGGCTTCACAATTCAACTGATGATCAGGGGAAAGTTAAAAGATGAAGTTTCACTGAAGAAAGTAAGACTTGTCAAACTATGACACCATGATACAATAAGAACGTATTACCAAATACATATTGGGGATGATCGGGAAGCCATAGTGATTCTGGGTCATGCATGCATATCGAGGGAACACTCGCTAAACTCAATTTGTACGTGCAAACGACAAAGTAGCATCACCTTACCGTGGTGCATTTGCATTCGCCTAATTGCGAATCCGTGCTAGCTATAAGGTTTCGTAATAGTTAGTGCGTAAATCACGAGACTAAGGTAGTGTAAATTCTCAAAAGCACTGCTCGAAAATCTTTGAGATAGGGTGAGTAGGTGAGATTACCCACAAACGCTCATTTGAAACAACAAAACGTAATCTAAGTATGTAGATCTGCGTGATACCACATTATGCACGAGGGTTCGATTCCCTCCATCTCCACCAAAGTGGAATATTTAAGCCATAAACAACATTTGGTTCATTTACCATAAGGTTATTTTCTTGTTCGAGCGTAGCTAAATTGGCTAGTTCTTTCTTCTTGGTATCCTCAATCATTAAATAGGGATAAATCCTTTTTAGGTCTAGTTTTTTATCAATTAATTTTAGGTTCGAGCCTAATATGCCAAAAATAGTCCTTCTAACTTTTTTATCTCCATTTAGGAAATGAGACTTCGCATAGTAGCATAGGCGAAAAAACTTTTCAGTCATTTTTAGAGAGTTTTCTATACTTCCTTCTGTTTGTCGTATTTTTTGTTCAAGATTTTCTTTTTCTGTCAATATATTTTGTTTTTGTTCAATATATTCAGCCTGTGTATATAATTCGTGATTTGTATTAAACTCTGAAACATACTCTCTTTTTAAATTTGACAATCGTTTTAAGCAATTTTCAAGGGCTATTTGAAGTGAACTTTTTATTATATTTTCCTCATCAACATTCTTTTCCAAAGTTATTCGGGAATAATCTTTAAACAATGCGATTATCCTTTCATCAATAATAACTTTATCTAATATCGCAATAATCTGTTGTTCAAGTTCCTCTAGTTTTATACTTTTTTGTACACATTTTTGATTCTTTTTCTTAGTACAGTGATAATAGATATAATGAAGTATTTTTGGATTAACCATATCCATTATATCTGTTGAACATTTAGGGCAGTGTGTTTGAGTTATATTTGAGAACTTGCATTTACAATTTGAACAAATTACCTGATGTTTTTCCTCGGCTGTAATACAAGAGTCACATTCTCCGCATCTCATTAAACCAGTATATGAAAATTCTCGGAACTTAGGTTGTGGTTTTCCTTTACGACCAAGAATTGTTTGTGCATGCCAAAATTCTTGTTCTGTAATCATCGGTTCGTGATTACCTTTGACCAATTTATTCTCATCGGAATCAGAATCTTTCCAATAATAATATCCATAATAAAATGTATCTCCGAAGATTTCATATAAATGAGTCCTGCTAATTACTTTACCACCAATTTTTCTTCCTCGTCTAGTTCGTAAACCAAAATCCTCGGCAGCAATTTTCTGAATCGTATTCATAGAATAACTTCCCGTTAAAAGCATATCCCACATTTTACGGATAATGCCAAATCGTTGTGGGTCAGGAATTATGGTCTTATTACCTTTTTCAGAACCTACATTAATATATCCAATCGGTGCCAAGCACGGTTTCCATCCTTTGATAGCACGGCTATCCAATCCGCGCTTGATATTCTTAGCAAGCCTCAAGACATAATCGGTAGCTCTTCCACCCTCAATACTCATGAGCAAACCTGCATCCTCAGGATAATATGACCTGTTTGGAGTTTTAATCACCTTAATTACCCCTTTTTGGAGCATCCACTGCAACTGTCCATTATCAATAGGATTACGAGAAAGTCGGTCAATGTCCCAACAAAAAAGTGCATTTGCTTTACCTTTTTGAATTTTTTGAATCATTTCATTGAATATGGGTCTTCCTGGGTCTTTTGCACTCCTTTCTTCAATATAAATTTCATCAACTATTTTGAGGTTCTCACGCTTCACGATTTTTTGTAGAGAATCTATTTGGTCATTAATTGAGGCAATCTGTCGATGAGAATCCTCCGAACTTTTACGAC
The DNA here is from genome assembly GCA_036405175.1 of Minisyncoccota bacterium. Lineage (GTDB taxonomy): Bacteria > Patescibacteriota > Minisyncoccia > Phycocordibacterales > UBA1006 > DASWYC01. The sequence continues at coordinate 3,788 of DASWYC010000001.1, read as the reverse complement.
AATAGATGAAAAATTGATAATCATGGTTCATAGAATTTTATATATACTTTATACATATAAATTAATTGCTGTCAATTTCCGGCAATGGCTTATAAACCATAGTAAATAAAGTTAGGATTTGCTCAAAGTATTCAATAGCTAATTCTTCAGAGAGAGTGACATTATAAATTTCACGATATAATTGCTTAAACTTTTGAATATAGAGTGTCTTATCTGCCATAATCTTATCTCATTAGCTTTTGAAAAGTTTACAAAACTTTAGCTTTTCCCGTAAGCAAGGGTAATTTGTACAAAGAACTAAATACCCTCACTTTCAGAGGACGTTTGAATTAGTAGAATGATGATTATGTTTGACCGAACTCCGATAGGAATTACTAATTACAGGGATACTCACCAACCCTTTTTCATTAAAGATTCAGACCGCTTCGGGCATATCTATGTACTTGGAAAAACAGGGGTAGGGAAATCTACCTTGTTATTAACATAGTAAGAATAGATATAGAGCAAGGAAAGAGAATCGGTATTATTGACCCTCATGGAAATTTGATAGAAAAACTATTAGCTTGTATCCCCCGATACCGAATGGAAGATGTGGTATATTTTAATTCAATTGTTGCAGAATATCTAATAGGATTAAATCCACTTTAATCCATATTACCATATTTTTATGCACTTGTTATATCAGGGTTGATTGCAACTTTTAAGAAGATTTGGGCTGAATCGTGGGGCATGTTTGAATATATGCTTCGGTTTTCAATTTTAACACTACTTGAATACCCACATGCAGCCTTACTTGATATTCTGCCTCTTTTAACAAATCCTGCATTTAAAGAGTATGTATTAGGCTTTGTGCAAAACCACTCCACCCATAATTTCTGATATAATGAATTCTATAAATATACCCATCTCACTGGATTGATGCTAATGCTCTTATCCTCAACAAAGTTGGCGTTTCCATGCTAATGCCATCATTGTTGCCCATAATCGTCCATTGGATGAGCTACATCCGAGCAGGAATGATGTTGTCATTACCACAAAAATCAACGAAACAGCTAAGCTCCTTGATATTGTGTTATTTGACCACACACAAAGGAGTTTTTAACACTGAAAAGAATGACCGCATACTTAAACGTCTTCAAAAATGAACCAAATTCTTTATCATTATTGACGTAGCATTATTACTACCTTATTAAAACCACTCTACCAGCCACATTGAAAACCTTCTGGACCCAATTACGAGCTACTTTAAAAAACACAACCTCCCAGTTTGTACCTACTATTCGGAAGTACTGCATATTATTTGTGAAGAAGGACAGCCAAAAACTAAAAAAACAATTATAGAATCATTGAGCAGTTTATATCCGCAGTTACAATAATTATATCAAAGGGAGATGCCAAATAAGAACAAATATTACGTGTGATCTTTGAAGCGGTTGGGAGACCGTACATCAATTTACTTTGCCGAAATAAACCAGATGGCTAAGAGAAACAGGAAGGACTCCCTGTTTTTTTGGTGAAATGCAGTTTGATAGTGTGAAGTTGGCCGAACCCCTGAAAAAAGTAATAAGGGTTTATATAGAGAGTAGATTTAAGCTGGCTTCTTTCTAGTCTGAAAAAACAAATGACTCCTAAGCCAAATGTATTTGTGAATACTATTGAATGCGAAGAAATAAGATTCAGGAACGTTACAGCAACAGATACAATCATCTCCACAAACTTCTGTATAGGCTTTTGAAGCACACAGAGATAATAGGGAAGATGAACCATTTTAAACAAAGATACCCCTAAACTTAGGGGTATCTTTGTCATGCTTACAATATGTTACTAAGACCAATTAGCGTAATATACGTAAGGTAAATATCATGCCAAAAATTTGTTTTCAGTTACTTTTCTTTTCTCAGTAAAATATATATTAGGTGATATTATTTTTTGCTTCAATCTTGGTTAATTTCTATATAGTTAGAAGTTTTAAAGCATAAGTTCTGACAACTGAAGAGACGAAATTGAAAATAAGTAAAAGCCCGTCAATAACGGGCTTTTTATGCAAAATTATAGTTCAAAAATATAAACTACAATTCCTCTAATAAATTCAATGAAATATGCCTTTTGATTTAGGATTCAATTCAAAATCCAAGTCCATACCTTTTCTATTGAGTGATTTCTGTTTTAAACTAATGAATATAGGTTCAAGAAATTTTATGGCCTTACTAGTAATTAGAGGAAAAATAACTGGAGAAATAATGATTAGCGTAAGCGCTAATAAAACATAAAAAATAGTTCCAATTATTAGACGAACAATTCTCTCTATTTTCATAAGTTGTAGAAACAATTTAAAATTTGTAATTAATAATTGCATTAGTACAGTTATAATTACTCATTGTAGGAGTAGTAATTGTACTCTGAGATTATGTATAAATATAGTTAATTCTACTTTTATTTTTATTCTTGCTTTTTATATTCTAATCGAAAACTTTCCTAACGGTAACGATAGACCGTTTCATAAATATTTTCCGAATTTCTGTAAAAGGATTTGTTATGCAAGAGTGGGATTTAGCCTGTAAGAGTATTACAGTACAATTCATACTTCTTTATTTGTAAATGACAAAAAGTAGTTTTTATATGATGATTTTAGTGACTTCTGAAAAAGAATTTGCTTTTAATCATAATAGTTTATTTTTTTGCAATTCAATTGTTATTATTTATTCTTTTGTTATTAATAATACCTAATACTTTTTTCGTAAGATTAGTGCACCCAGACAACCTTATTAACCAAATATTGGAATGGAATTAATTTTTGCTATTTACTTCTCAGTTGGGTTTCTTTTCTCTCTTGTTTGCACGTGGATTTATTTGCTTGACCCACCTAACATGCAAAATTATACTATTCAGAAAAGCATATTGCTAACTGTTTTTTTGATGGTAATAGGGGTAGTTTTTTTCTGGCCTATTCTCTGCTCAATAGTTTTTAAAGGGAAAACTAAATTCTAAAAGTATCAGAATTTATTACAAAAACATGAGCCACTCCGAAATTTGGTATGTTTAAAAAAACATTAAGTTCACGAATCACTACAAATGTAATTTTTATCATAAGGTCTTTTTATGCTAATTTCGCTAAATTGCAAAGATGCTATTAGCATAAGTGCTGTTAGTTTTATTCGCATCTCAAAATGATTTGGATGCTATTTTATTGACTATAATTAACGATTTAAATTAATTGATTTATCTTAAAATTGGCAGACTTTCATTTAATCTCAACAAAACAAATAGACCGCTTAATAATTTTTTTTGTTAATCATCCAATTCCTTTTTACTTTTGTCTTTATTATTTAAATACACAATAATTGGAAAGTCGCAGGATTTTATTTTGTGACTTTTTTATTTTAGTTGCCAGTTAGAAAAGAAATTTCTTAATATAGTTGCTTTAGTGAGATAAAGAGATAAATAGCAGAGCAGAAAGAGGATCCTGCTTATTTTTTACATAAACCCTTTGGAAGATATCATTTTCTTTTAATTTTTACGCCAAGTATTTTTAGTTCGGTAATTGATTAGAGTGTTTTATAATAAATCGTAAGATAATGTTTTGCGATTTTTATTGTTGCTCTAATATTCTCCATGTCAAATAAAAAAACAAACTCTTTAATACTCTATACCCCTTAACTTCTTTTCCTTCCTGTTTATATAAAGTTATCTGCTCATTAATCATCTCTAACCCAGCGTTGATTTCTTGAAGATGTTCTTGCAATTTTATGTCATTTTCAATATCCTCTATTATTTCATGGTAAATATAC